>NZ_JAGFBV010000099.1 GCF_017948595.1 Flavobacterium geliluteum
TTTTCAACTTTTATTTTATGGCCTATTTTCATTAATGCCAGGCTTTTCCACTTTTCAGCCTCAGCATTTAGGTTTAAGTTTTTTTTGCTTTTGCTTTCAGCTCCACTTTTCTTAGTTGTTATTCCGCCCAGGGCTTTGTAATACATCGCCCAGAAATAAGACTTCATTTTTTGGGTTACTATAATTTCACCGCCTTCATTATGAACGGATGCATAAGGCAAAGAACTGCTATAGCGAATCACACCATCACGAATA
>NZ_JAGFBV010000100.1 GCF_017948595.1 Flavobacterium geliluteum
TTTTCAACTTTTATTTTATGGCCTATTTTCATTAATGCCAGGCTTTTCCACTTTTCAGCCTCAGCATTTAGGTTTAAGTTTTTTTTGCTTTTGCTTTCAGCTCCACTTTTCTTAGTTGTTATTCCGCTCAGGGCTTTGTAATACATCGCCCAGAAATAAGACTTCATTTTTTGGGTTACTATAATTTCACCGCCTTCATTATGAACGGATGCATAAGGCAAAGAACTGCTATAGCGAATCACACCATCACGAATA
>NZ_JAGFBV010000101.1 GCF_017948595.1 Flavobacterium geliluteum
GGAGGGTAAGCCTAAGTTTGCATCAGAACTACGCTGATACGCGCTAATTATCAACTTACCGTTAGTGATTTGAAACTGAATCAAACTTAAGCATGGCTGTTGGTTACTTTCTGTGTTGTTAGAACCAAGGAATAATACATAATTCTTTGATGATCGTTTCTCCTGGTTAATCTTTTCGATAAGCTTTGGTAATTGTTCGAAATACGTTGGATAACTATTAACCAAAATAGGGCCGCAATAATCCCACCACGAAAC
>NZ_JAGFBV010000102.1 GCF_017948595.1 Flavobacterium geliluteum
TGTTTGTTATTGCTGTAGCTGGTAAATTGTTTTCGCTCCATATTTCCGAAATAGATTTATTTTCTTTTCCTGCCGGTATTATCTCCTGGCCAATGGTTAAGCTATCAGTTATAGATAAACCATTTTGCAAAGCCATTGCAAATGCGTTTCCAATATCTCCCGTCTCTTGAATGACCAGATCACAAAAACTTTGTCCTTGTTTAGCTTTCATAATCAGCAACTATTTTAATATTATCGGTTCTGTAGAGGTTTAAT
>NZ_JAGFBV010000103.1 GCF_017948595.1 Flavobacterium geliluteum
TTGTACCGAAAGACTTAAACCCGGATTGATTTACTTTTTCATGCCATTTGGCCAATTTTGCAAAACCAATGATTTTATCTTTTGTATTCTCGAAGATACCACGGAGCTCTTGAGTTAGATTGTATCCCATCAAGACGAAAACCTGTGGAGTGATAAAAATTATGCATAAATAGTAGTGAGTCTAAAAAGGAAGTATTCTACATTTCTAACACCTCTGAATTTTGATCTGAATGCTTTTATTTTAGCATTGAAT
>NZ_JAGFBV010000104.1 GCF_017948595.1 Flavobacterium geliluteum
TAGTCTACTAGTATCTCAGGCAGTAACAACTTAAGGATATCGATAAAAGAATCTTGCATTAGGGTATAATTTGAAAATACAAATATCTAGATTTTAATATTTCCCCACAACAATATGTGTTGATCCACGAAAACCTGTGGAGTTATAAAAATTATGCATAAATAGTAGTGAGTCTAAAAAGGAAGTATTCCACATTCCTCACACCTCTGAATTTTGATCTGAATGCTTTTATTTTAGCATTGAATGATTCTG
>NZ_JAGFBV010000105.1 GCF_017948595.1 Flavobacterium geliluteum
GCGTTTCTTTAGTTTACTTCTCCAGCCATTAAGAAGCATCAATTTAGCAACTTTCCTTTTGGATATTTTATATCCTTTTCTTTTTAACTGTTCTGCTATTCTAGGACTTCCATAAGTTTGACTGCTTTGGAGTTGCTACATTTACTGGGACATAAATTTTAAGACTGTTTAAATAAAAATAAATATCTTAGAATTATGAAAAAACGAGTTTACAGTGCTGAGTTTAAATCATCAGCAGTACGATTAAGTTAC
>NZ_JAGFBV010000106.1 GCF_017948595.1 Flavobacterium geliluteum
TCAATGCTAAAATAAAAGCATTCAGATCAAAATTCAGAGGTGTGAGGAATGTGGAATACTTCCTTTTTAGACTCACTACTATTTATGCATAATTTTTATAACTCCACAGGTTTTCGTGTTGATCCGTACAATCTCTCGTACCATTATGAATCATTATCAAACCATATTGAACTATTTTGATAACAGAAGTACTAATGCTTCTGCAGAATCATTCAATGCTAAAATAAAAGCATTCAGATCAAAATTCAGAGG
>NZ_JAGFBV010000107.1 GCF_017948595.1 Flavobacterium geliluteum
AAAAGATGTGCAGCGTTTTAAAAGTAAGCCGTAGTAGTTATTATAGATGGTTCAGCGGTGGTCCTTCTAATAGATCTATAGAAAATAGTCTATTTACAGACTTAATAAAAGAAGTTTTTGATCTAAGCAGTCAAACTTATGGAAGTCCTAGAATAGCAGAACAGTTAAAAAGAAAAGGATATAAAATATCCAAAAGGAAAGTTGCTAAATTGATGCTTCTTAATGGCTGGAGAAGTAAACTAAAGAAACGC
>NZ_JAGFBV010000108.1 GCF_017948595.1 Flavobacterium geliluteum
TTCGTTGGGCTTGAAAAGCCAACAATGAAACTCCTGTTGAACGGAACCGCTCTACATCCATCCCTTATGGGTTTTTCGATAAATGAATTCTAAGAATTTCAAGAGGCTATAGTGCCTCTTTTTTTTTTGGAGGAGTTTTTAATGTGGTTTTCTTGTGTTTTCCTTCTCCTGAAGCTTCGGGATTGGGCATAACTTCCCCTACCCATAAAATTAGTTTTTACAGGGATTAGCGTTTTGGCTACCGCC
>NZ_JAGFBV010000010.1 GCF_017948595.1 Flavobacterium geliluteum
TCTAAAAAGTCTTATGATTACACGTAAAAGATACAAAAAAAGGAGCAGAAAACTTTTAGCTTCTACTCCTTTTAATTAATAATTATTCTTGAAAAAGAATTTTGAAAAGACTTTTTCAGTGCCCTCTGTAATAGAGCTGGCTTTTTTTATAGGACAAATTTAAGAGTTTGTGAGCTTTTAGATTCTTCCCAACTCAAAAATTGAGCATTTGTACTATTACAAATAATTGAAAATTAATACTATAATTGCTTTTTCGCTATTTTTATTGTCAAATTATTGCGATTTACTTCGTAAAAATGAGTTTAAGATAAAAACAGTTGCATTTTATCGATTAAAGACAAATTTTACCGACCAATTACTTAAAATTAAATACTTTTATCCTTAAATAAAGTATTTACTTACTTTTACTATTTTATTTGTAATCTATTTAACAATTTTAAAACCAATAAGTATTATGGAAAGAAAATTACCCAAAATTATTACAACAGCAGTTGTTTTAACTTTTTCCTTTTCTGCATTTTCGCAGGTGGTGACCGACAAACGGGTTGATCTCAAAAATTTATCCGAGAACGGACAACCAAGTTTGATCACTTTTAGTGATAAATCGGATTATAAAGACAAAGATTTTAACACTGTTTTTAAAGAGCAATTGGGCTTAAAAGACAATCAATCTTTTTCAAAAATTAAAACAGAAACCGATAAGGAAGGCTTTACTCATGAAAAATTTCAGTTGTATGAGCAAGGAGTTAAAGTAGAATTTGCCAATTATACATTACATTCGAAACAAGGAAAGTTAGTTGCTATGAATGGAGAGTTTTATGCATTGGAAAATGTAAAAACAACTCCAAAATTGTCAAATAAAGCTGCTTTTGATAAAGCAATTGTGCATACAGGAGCAAAACAATATCTGTGGGAAACACCATCAGATGCTACTGCAATGGATTATGAGAAACCAAAAGGAGAATTGGTTTTGTTGCCGGCTATGGAGGAACAAGGTCAATTAAGAAAAAGGGATCATGTGCGTTTGGCTTACAAATTTGATATTTATGCAACCAATCCGTTAAGTCGTGGTGATCTTTATATAGACGCCGAAACAGGTGAAGTTTTGTTTTATAATGCCACTATCAAACATTTAGGACAATATAGCCATGGCGGTGCTGCATCTGGAAATGTTGCGGCCAAAATCGATAATTCGATTTTTGAAAATACTATTGTTGCAGCAAATGCAGCGACTCGTTACAGCGGTACGCAAACTATACAAACTACATTGAGTGGTTCTTCTTATATTTTATCAGATGTTACTCGTGGAAACGGAGTTCAGACGTATAATTCGGCTCGAACAGCAACTTATCCCACAACCAATTTTACAGATGCCGATAATAACTGGACGGCTGCCGAGTACAATAATACTAATAAAGACAATGGTGCACTGGATGCACACTGGGGAGCCGAAATGACTTATGATTACTGGTCGGCGGTACATGGTAGAAATAGTTTTGATGGTGCAGGAGCAAAAATTAGAAGTTATGTGCATTATAACTTGGTTGCGGCAGGTTATCCAAACAATAATAATGCATTCTGGAACGGAAGTGTTATGACGTATGGTGACGGTACAGGAACAGGCGGTTTTGATATTTTGACAGCAATGGATGTTGCGGGTCACGAAATTGGTCATGCGGTTTGTACGTATACGGCTAATTTGGCGTACCAAAAAGAATCGGGTGCGATGAATGAAGCTTTCTCTGATATTTGGGGTGCTTGCATTGAGTATCGTGCGGCTCCTACTAAATCCACCTGGTTGGTTGGGGAAGACATAGAAAGAAGATCGGGACATTTGGCTTTGCGTTCTATGAGCGATCCAAATTCTGAGGGACAACCTGATACCTATGGCGGAACGTATTGGATAAATGTAAATTGTACGCCAACTAGCAATAATGATTATTGTGGTGTTCATACCAATTCGGGGGTATTAAATCACTGGTTTTATATTTTATCTGTTGGAAAATCAGGAACCAATGATATCGGAAATGCGTATAACGTAACTGGAATCACAATTGAAAAAGCTGCCCAAATTGCGTATCGTTTAGAAAGTGTTTATTTGACTTCTAATTCAACTTATGCCAATGCTAGAACTTCTGGAATACAATCTGCAATTGATTTGTATGGAGCGGGTTCTCCTGAAGTAATCGCTACTACAAATGCTTTTTATGCAGTAGGCGTAGGTGCGGCATACGTAGGATCTTCTGATACTACGGCACCAACAACACCAACAAATTTAATTGCAAGCGGTACAACAGGATCAACAACAAATTTATCCTGGACTGCAGCAACTGATAATGTGGCAGTAACGGGTTACGATATTTACCAAGGAACAACACTAAAAGGAAGTGCTACGACTACCAGCTATACTGTAACAGGTTTGACTCCATTAACAGCCTATAGTTTTTCTGTAAAAGCAAAAGATGCGGCAGGAAATGTTTCGGCGTCTAGTACTGCTGTAAATATAACTACTCTTGCAACGACTATTACTTATTGTACTTCACAAGGAAATAGTACTGCAGACGAAAGAATCGGAAAAGTTGTTCTGGGAACTATTAACAATACTTCAACAGGAACAGCGGGTTACGAAAATTTTACTGCTATTAGTACTAATTTAACGCAAGGAGTGGCCAATACCATTACTATTACACCAACATGGACTTCTACCATCTATAACGAAGCGTATGCAGTTTTTATCGATTATAATAAAGATGGCGATTTTAGTGATTCTGGCGAAACTGTCTGGACAAGAACAGCTTCTAAAACAACTCCAGTTTCAGGAAGTTTTACGATACCCGCTACGGCAAGTTTGGGTACTACACGGGTTAGAATTTCTATGAAATACAATGCGATTCCAACTGCTTGTGAGACTTTTTCTTATGGTCAGGTAGAAGATTATACGATAAATATCGTGGCAGGATCTGCTGTAGTTCAGGAACTAGTAACTTCTGAAATAGGGAAAGTAACAGATGATTCAAAAGTGACGATTTATCCAAATCCCGTAGTAACAAGTTTAAATGTTTCTCTTGGAGAAGCAAAAGGTTCAACTTTTAAAATCATGAACACTTTAGGGCAACAATTAGCTGTTGGAACATTGACAGAAAGTCCTGTAGATGTTAGTAAATTAACTTCAGGTATTTATTTTATTGAATTAAATAAAGGTGGAAAGAAAATCGTTAAGAAGTTTGTTAAGAAGTAAGAAGTAAAATGTGATCTGTAAAAAGTGAATGTTTACTAAAAAAGAAAACCGCCTAATTAGGCGGTTTTTGTTGCTCTTAGAAACTTAGACACTCAGTATCTTAGGTCCTTAAAAACTATAAATTCTCAAAGAAATCATTTCCTTTATTATCGGTAATGATAAAAGCAGGGAAGTCTTTTACGGTGATTTTTCGAACGGCTTCCATTCCTAATTCTTCAAAATCAACGACTTCTACTTTTAAGATATTGTCTTGTGCCAAAATCGCTGCAGGACCTCCAATTGAACCTAAATAGAATCCGCCGTATTTATGACACGCATCGGTCACTTGTTTGGTACGGTTTCCTTTGGCTAGCATGATCATACTTCCACCATGTTTCTGGAATTCATCTACATAAACATCCATACGTCCTGCGGTGGTAGGGCCAAAACTTCCCGAAGCCATTCCTTCTGGTGTTTTTGCCGGTCCAGCGTAATAAATAGGGTGATTTTTAAAATATTCTGGCATCGGTTTGCCCGCTTCAAGTAATTCCATGATTTTAGCATGTGCAATATCACGAGCCACAATTACGGTTCCGTTGAGTTTCAAACGTGTTTTGATCGGATATTGAGATAATTTTGCCAGCATATCTGCCATTGGCATATTCAAATCAATTTCAACTGGCGCTTCTAAATGTGGTGCAGTTTCTGGTAAAAACTGCTTTGGATTTACTTCTAATTGCTCCACAAAAATTCCGTCTTTGGTAATTTTTGCTTTAATATTTCTATCGGCAGAACACGAAACGCCTAATCCAACCGGACAAGAAGCAGCGTGACGTGGCAAACGAATCACACGTACGTCATGCGTAAAATATTTTCCGCCAAACTGAGCACCAATAGCACTCTCCTGACAGATTTTCTGAACTTTTTCTTCCCATTCTAAATCGCGAAATGCTTGACCCGACATATTTCCCGAAGTAGGCAAGTGGTCGTAATAGCCCGCAGATGCTTTTTTAACGGCGCTTAAATTGGCTTCCGCCGAAGTGCCGCCAATGACCAAAGCCAAATGATAAGGTGGACATGCAGAGGTTCCTAAGTCTTTTATTTTTGTTCGAATGAATGCATCCAATGATTTTTCATTCAATAATGATTTTGTTTGCTGGTATAAGTAGGTTTTGTTGGCAGAACCACCGCCTTTTGCCATGAATAAAAATTCGTAAGAGGCGCCTTTTTTAGCATAAATATCAATTTGTGCCGGAAGATTCGAACCTGAATTTTTTTCTTCAAACATCGAAATCGGAACAATTTGCGAATAACGTAGATTGCGTTTTTGGTACGTATTAAAAATCCCTTTGCTTAGCCATTCTGCATCATCTACACCCGTAAAGATGTTTTCTCCTTTTTTGGCCATTACAATCGCTGTTCCTGTGTCCTGACAGCTTGGTAGCTGACCTTCGGCGGCAACAGATGCGTTTTGCAATAAATTGTAAGCTACAAAACGGTCATTGTCTGTGGCTTCTGGATCATCAAGAATCTTTCGTAATTTTTGCAAATGTGTAGTTCTTAGCATAAACGAAACATCGTTTAACGCTTCTTCGGCCAATAATTCTAACCCTTTTGGGTCGACAGTAAGAATTTCTCGTTCTCCAAATTGTGCTACTTTCACAAAATCAGAAGTGATTTTGCGATATTGTGTTTCATCCTTTAAAATAGGATAAGGATCTTGGTATATAAAATCAATCATTGCTTTGTTTTTTACAAAGTTAAAAATTATTTACCTAAGAAAGAATTTGAATTACAACTGTTTTTCAGGCTTTAATCCAGATCGTGAAACTCATTAAACGGAATCTTTTTCTCAAAGTAGACTTTGTCTTTTGCTGAAAGTAATTGCTTTTTCCAATGATTTCCGCTTAAGCGAAAGACAATCGAGTCGGAATAAGTTACCGTTCCTATTTCGTCATTGTCATTTTCAGGTTCAAATGAAACAGTCTTGCAATAAAAAGATTCGGTATTGGTTTTTGAAGTTGAGTTTTCAAACCTAACCCAGGTTCCCCAACCGCTATCTGAGATGACATTCCATTCATGGACCAACTGTAAGTGGTTGTTTTTTAGATAATAAAGATAATTATTAGATGTATAACCACAAGCGGGATATCCAAAACTAATTTGAATGAAAGGTGATTTTTTAGGCATTTCAACTGAAGCCAATCCGTATTTTGCTCCCCATTCTGATCCTTTTTCAATTCCTTTAATGGTAATTTTTGAATCGGCAGTTTTGGTTTTATTCAGATAAAAATCAAGTCGGTATCTTGCGGTAACAACACTGTCTTTGTCTGCTTTTTGATCTAGAAGATGCGCGAGGATATAATTTTCCTTTGATGTTTCTCCATCATCTGAAATGGAAATCGTATCTGTTTTTAAGAACTTTTCTTCAACAATGCTCACGGTTTGAGTTTTGTTTTCGGGTGTTGTATTTGTTATTTGTGGTTCAGATTTTGGTTTTTGACAACCAATTAAAAACAATAAAACAAAAAGTGCTTGTATTTTCATGAATGTATATCGATGTTATTTATTGTACTGATAAAACCAGTAGTTTCTTTTTTTGATAGAGTTCTGCTAACGAAATTTTTTCTCCATTTAAGTAAAAAAGCTGATTTTCGAATGTAACTTCTTTGGGATCAATTAGGAAACAATAGTTGTCACGATCGTTTAGGACGCCCAGATTTTCGTAGTTTAATTCTATGATTTCAACATACTTTATAATGTTCAATTTATGAGCTTCTTCCAGCGTTATTGGTTGGTCATCGTATCTAAGACAGAATTTATCTCCTTCGCCCGGCATTCCAAACCACGGAATTGCTTTTGCAGATACCAATGAAATGTAGTCAGGAACCTCATGAAAAACAAATAATTTCTTTTCAAAATTTTCAAAAAACTCGGGCAAAGATTTTCTCTCAAATGGTTCGCTGTTATTCCAAAAATAAACACTTTGATTTTGCCATGACGGATCTTGCAGATTTTTTTCGGTATTGTTGTCCCAATAATGCATGTACAATTCACGAGGCATAAAAGTCAGGATAGAATCGTTTATTAACCAGTCAATTTTATTGGGTTCGAATTTGTTTTCTTCTTTCTTTTCTTCGGTTTCAACTTCTACGTTAGTCTCCACTTCTTCAGTAAATTGATTTTTTTCCTCAGATGAGATGTTTTCGATAATATCAACTTCCTTTTTTTTACTAAAAAATCTTTTAAACATACTTCTTGTTTATTATTTGATAAAATGAAATTTAAAAAAACCAACTCGCCACAAAAATAGCGGTAATAACACAAATTACATCTACCAAAAGCATCGTTCCTAAAGCATAACGGGTATTTTTGATGTTGACAGAGCCAAAGTAAACGGCGATCACATAAAAAGTACTTTCGGCACTGCATTGAAAAATACTGCTCAATCTTCCTGTCAAAGAATCGGCGCCAAAAGTATTCATAGAATCAATCAAAAATCCTCGTGAACCTGCAGAACTAAAAGGACGAAGCATGGCTACGGGAAGTGCATCGGTAATTTGTTTGTTGACTCCCATATTCGAGAAAATAAAGGCAATCCCATCACTAATAATTTCAAACAAACCACTATTTCTAAAAAGAGAAATTGCTACTAACATTCCTAAAACATAAGGGAAAATGGTAACGCCGGTTTTAACTCCATTATTGGCTCCTACTACGAAGGCATCAAAAACGGTGGTTTCTGCGTCCTTAAATTTCTTTTCGTTTAAAAATGAAAACACCAGCGTAAAAACTATTATGACAAGTAATATCAACGCAGATAAATTTGTGGTGAAATAATTTTTTCCTATCAAATCTAGATGATTTACATACATAAGCAAACCAATGATTGCCGCAATTAAAACCATTAAAGCAATAACTAAAGAAGCACTCTTGAAATTGATTTTTTGTTTGATTCCCACAATTAGGAAAGCCGCAATTGTACCGATAAACGAAGTAATAATACAAGGAAGCATTACATCAGCAGGATTACTTGCGCCTGCTGCTGCGCGGTAACCGATAATAGAAGTCGCTATTAAGGTTAAACCAGAAGCGTGGAGACACATAAACATAATCTGCGCGTCGCTGGCTTTGTCTTTTTCGGGATTTATTTCTTGTAAACTTTCCATCGCTTTAAGACCAAATGGAGTTGCAGCCGAATCTAATCCTAAGAAATTAGCAGCAAAGTTTAAAGTCATATACGAGATAGAAGGATGGTTTTTTGGGATGCTCGGAAACACTTTTACAAAAACAGGACTCAATCCTTTAGCTAATTTTCCTGATGCTCCGGAAATGATTAAAAGTTCCATTAATCCGCAGAAAAAAGCCAAATAGGCAATAAGAGGCAAAATTAAATCAATCAAAGTAGATTTGCAGGTTGGTAATAAACCATCAGATTTTTGAAGTCCGCTGTAAATTTTTACTGTTTTGTTTTTATAAACATAGGTCGTATCGGCATTTAGCGTATTACGATTGATAATCATCGTTTGATCCGGTGCTTTTTTGATGCTGTCTCTTATAAAAGCAGGAAGCTGTTCAGCGTATTTTTCTGAAACCAGAATAGGATCATCTTTTTTACCATTCAATACAGAATCAATTGTATAAGTATTTGCAGTAAACAAAGTGATCATAATAAAGATGATCGACGAAATAAAGATAGTTAGCCAAAATCTGCTTAATACCATAATGCTGTTTTTTTTGTAAATGTAATTATTTCACAATAAAATGCACAAAGAATTTAGTGTGTAGACGAGAAGAAAGTATTTAAAACCATACTGTTTTAGCAAAAAACCGATTTATTCGATAAGAATTTTGGTTTCGAGATAGTTTTCAAAAGCTTTAATACCTTCAAACAGAATTGCTTTTTTGTGACTTTCGGTTTCATTAAAAAATTGCGTTTCTATTTTAGCGTGATCTTTTTTGAGGGTTCTTTTCCAGGTTCCGATAACTTTACCGTTTTCAAGAATAACCGGTTTGAAAATGCCATTGTTGGTGAAAGCCATCGATTGATGTTCAAGTAAAATAGAAACTTCTCGTGTTTTATACGAAATTAAAATCTCATCAAATGCCGGGATAAAGCGTACGCTTTCGCGGAAGTTGTTTTTAAGAGAATAATCTTTTCCAAACCAATATTTTTGACCATCAATTTCAACTGAATTTAATTGCAATTCAATTGCATTAATGGTTTGTTTACAAATTGTTGTTGGAAAACCAGACCACCATGAAAAGTCATGAAGCGTAGCAGGGCCGTGGCTTTCGAAGTATTTCAGAGCTAATTTTGTTAAGCCTTCTTCTTTGGTTAGTTTGGATTTTGGTTTTGAAACTCGCTCTTCGAGTAATGCATAAGTCATTTGTTTTCCTCGCGTTTTTCCGCTGCAGACTAAACCGTCTAGTTCCGCATACATCATGATAAGAACCGGACTTAAAAAATATTCACTCGTAACCTTTTTAACATTAAGTTCTTGAATGATTTCATCACGGGTTAAATGATTATTTCCGGCCAGCATTTTTTCAATTCTTGAATTAATCTTGTCAAACTCCTTTTCATCATAACCGTATTTTTTGGTTTCAGCAAGAATAATACGTTTGACTTGTGGTCCAGAAACATCCAACATCCAATAAATATCATCGGCAGAAACAAAGTGCCAGGTTGGTCGTAGAATATGGGTACGAATAATTTCTCCTGAATTTATAGTTTCTTCAATCTCTTTTTCAGTTGCATCACATCGAGAACCAATCGCCCATTTTGCCATTGAATAATCCTGAGCTTGCATGGCACCTAAATGATGAACAATTTCTTGTGGAGAACTTGAACTGGTTTCTAAAAGCTTTTGTGAAAGAAGCCTTTGATGTGAAATTTCCCGATGCGTCATTTCTAAAATATTTAAATTTTATAATCTAAAACTTTGCGCCTCTGTAACTTTGTCGCTTTACCTCTAAAAATTAAACATGAATAATTTCCTCATCAATCAGTAAATCTTCGCGTCGCAAACGAAGAAAAATTTGGGCTACGGCAATAGTATCTTTTTCGCAATAGGTCACAATTCGGTCAATGTCTTTTTCTACATAAAAAACATGCGCTACTTGACTGCCGTCGATATCGCCTTTTGGAGAAGGGATTCCGAGGATTTTGGTTAATAATTTTAATGAGGTAAAATGCTTATAATCGCCAAATTTCCATAATTCTAAAGTATCCAGATGTGCAATTTCCCATGGTTTTTTTCCAAAGAGATTCAGTTTGTCTGGAATGGCAATTTGATTGATGATCATGCGTCGCGCCAAAAAAGGAATGTCGAATTCCTTAGCGTTATGCCCGCACAAAAGATGCTGTGGCTGATTGAAATGGTTGCTCAGTAAATTATTAAAATCTTTTAAAATTTTCTTTTCGTCTCCGAAAAAAGAGGTTACCCGAAAGTTTCGAATGTCACCTTTTATCGTAAAATAGCCTACAGAAATACAAATAATTTTGCCAAATTCTGCCCAAATGCCGGCACGTTCATAAAATTCTTCGGGAGAAAATGCGTCTTTTCGCTGGTATTGTGTTTTATGATCCCAAAGCGATTGCATCTCGGCGTCAAGCGAATTAAAATTCTCTTCTTCCGGAACGGTTTCTATATCGAGAAATAAAATATTGTTGAGGTTTATTTTTTCAATCATTGCTGAGGCGTCTTAAATGTTTAGACTTGTGAGATTGTTTGTTTTATAAATATAAACAAATTTCACTTAAAATAAGAAAAAGATTATATTTTATAAAAAGTTTCGTTTCTTTTTTACATTATTATGAAAACAAACTTTGTTGTGTACTAGGGTTTTCGTGCTCCAATAACCATTTTTTACGATGTAAACCACCAGCATAACCTGTGAGTGAACCGTTTGTTCCAATTACCCGATGACACGGAACCACGATCCATAACGGATTTTTGCCATTGGCCGATGCCACCGCCCGAATCGCTTTTAAATCACCCAATTTTTTGGTTTGATCGCTGTAACTTATGGTTTTTCCAAAGGGAATTTCTAATAGTGATTTCCATACCTTTTGCTGAAATTCTGTGCCTTTCGGATTTAATTTTAAATTGAAGTTGGTTCTTTTGCCTTCAAAATACTCCTGAAGCTGTAAAACGGCTTCTTTTAGAATTTCTGGAATTACCACTGAAACCTCGTTTTCGCCTACATCTGAAACTGAAATGACAGCAATACCGTCTTGATCTCCCATGATTTTGGTGATTCCTAAAGGCGAAGTGATATAGGCTGTTTCCATAATTTAACTTCAAAGAAAAGAGTTCTTGAGCAAAGTTCGTAAAGTTTTTTTGCTTTCTACATTTAAATGATTGAAGAAATTTAAGGACTGTAGGGTGTAAAATTTCTAAAGCTTCATTTAAATTAACTTATACGATTTAATAATCGTCCATTTTAAAGTTATAATTTAAAACACGTTCGGTTTTTTCACTAGAAATTACCTTTTTTATATTCGTTTTTTCAGCACTAAATTTCGGTAAAATCAAGTTTTGTTCTTTTGCTTTTTGAGTGTAATATTCTTCTCTTGTGGGATGAAAGGGTGCAACGGCGTTGAAAATTTCATTCCATTTTTCCAGTTTAATAATTTCTAAAAGGACTCCAATGCAATCTTTTTGATGAATGAGATTTACGGGGGCATCCGGATTTTCGAGGTTTTCTTTACCAGCCAAAAATTTCACGGGATGTCGGTCTTCACCAATTAATCCACCGAAGCGCAAAATAGTGGTTTGAAAGTCTTGATTTTGTTGTAAAATACTTTCGGCCAAAAGCAATTGTTTGCCGCTTTCTGTTTCCGGATTCGCATTAGTTTCTTCTGTAATCACACTATTTTCGTTGCCATAAACAGAGGTTGAACTTACAAAAAGTACTTTTTTTACACTTGATTGTTCAATAAAAGGAATCAGGTTTTTGATTTTTTCTACAAATATTTTCTTTTCAGTAGTTGTAGAATCTACATTGCTTCCGCGTAATTTGGGCGGAATATCGATAATCAGTATTTCGCTTTGTGCTAAAAAATCCTCTATAGCGCCTGAAACACTTTCGCTTTCAAGCGCCACCAAAAAAGGATGTATTCCTGCATTTTCTAAAACAGAAAGTTTGTTTTCAGAAGTAGTAGATCCTTTTACAGAATAACCTTCCTGAATGAGTCTTTTCGCCAATGGCAAACCCAGCCAACCACAACCTAAAATACTTACTTGACTCATTTTTATTCCGGTTTAACGCTTGTTGTTAAACTATCTTTTGCAGGCGCAACAGTTTCTTTTGCAGGAAGAACTGCAATTGGTTTTACTGGTGCCTGCGTTTGTCTTTTGATTTTTTGCTGAATTAAAACGGCATCATTGAGCACAAATGGCGTTGGCATCATCCAGTCGCTTCTTGGGGCAATCTTAAACAGTGGATTGGTCATAAGATCGAAAGAACTTTCTATTAAATCCATATCAAAAATGGATGAGTTATTGATCGTGAATTCTAATGTAAGAGGTTCGTTTTTTACTACATAATAAGTGATCATCTTCATCCCGTCTCGTTTTAGAACATTTCCTTTTTCACCATAAGTCTTAACACCATTGGCTTTGAAATTGTAGAAAGTCATTTTGAGATTGGCAAAAATATCGTAACGATTTACTTTTCTGTTGGGTTTAATTTGAATTTTCATGTGACGGCGACTACCGACAAGGCTGTCTCTAAGAAAAAGAATTGTTGGTTTTGGCACGGCTACTTTTGGCGCAATAGCACTGTAAGTAAAGCCGGAATTGTATTTGCTGTAGATGGGCAATTTGTTTAAACCCACTGCTTTTTGAGAGTTTTGCCCTAAGTAGGTTTTGGTCCAATCGTCAAGATTGACATCGTAAGTGGTCCAGACAGCAGCATCATTGTCTGCATTGTACACGTATAACAAACTGTTGGATTTGGCTTTTCCATACTGGTAATCAGAATGATATCCTGCATATACAAAACAAGAGATTGCAATAGTAAAGAAAAACAATGTCAAAGCTCCTTTTCTGGCAAACGACCCGAAAACAGGCAGTAATAATCCGAATGCCAAAACGGTAAGAACAGCGCTTCCAAAAAGAACTTTCAATCCTAAACCTACCGGAAACATTTGAATAAAGGGCACAATAATGATTAATGCCGGAATACTGAAAATTAAATTCAGTCCTAAACTAGAACCTTGGGTCAGGACATAAATTCCGAATAAAACGAGTCCAAAATAAACAGGAATAATCAAAAATCCGGCTCCTGTCAAGCTGTTGGCCAGAAAGGCATTTACGATAATCCAAAGCAATAAAGGTGCTACATAATGGTTCATAGTCACTTTTGCTTCCGAAAAATTGTGATAAAAAGCAAAGCAAATAGCGAGACTCAAGGCTACAAATCCGCCAATGTATGCGTGACCGTTATATGTAAATCCGTTTAACAGATCATTGTATTGCGGGTAGATTTCAAGGAAAATTTTCCATCCCAAAAAAGTAACAAAACCAGCAACAATCACCGACCCGATAAGCGGTACAAAACCTCTGAACATTTCGCTAAATGTTAGGACACGTTTTGCTTTTCCTATAAAAATAAAAAGAATCAGCAATCCTAATGCAATCAAAGTCATCGGGAAAACCCATGTAAACGGATAGGTAACAAACGAAAACGGAATGTTAAAATAGACGTTATCTTCTGTTGTAACGGTTTGGTTAAGATCGATATTAGAAAAATACTTCAGTAAAGGCATCAAATAAGTACCCTGATGTTTAAGTGTAGTTTTGCTTAAATGCTGGATATCATCTTGTTGTGTGTGATAATTGAAATGACTGTCGATAAAGGCAAAATTGAATCCTTGAATGTTGCCTTGTTCTCTAAAAACGGTCAAATCGGTATCATTAGGGAGCATTTTATAAATACTGTACATCAATGAGTTGGATACAGGATAGGTTGTTTTTGCTTTTTTAAATTCCTGAATAAGTCCCTGATTCCCCTGATTGGTCTCCATTAACATATAACTTGGTCCAGAAGAGCCTCGGGCTTCAAAATTGAGTACGAGACCAACCTCTTTTGCCCACGGATGTTCGTTAACAAAAAGCGCAGCGCCATTTAGACCTAATTCTTCTGCATCTGAAAAAAGAATGATAATATCGTTTTTATGCGGTTGTTTGCTGTATAAAAATGCGCGAACTCCCTCTAAAATTGTTGCAACTCCCGAAGCATCATCGCTGGCTCCTTTAGAAAAAGAGTGTGGAGCACTGTCATAGTGCGAAAGTAATAATAGCGCTTTAGAATTATTGGTTCCTTTTATTCGAGCTAAAATGTTTTTCGATTTTACCAATAGACCTCTGTCATTTAAGGTAAATCCTTCCTGAGTACTAGTCTCAAGACCAATTCTGTTGAGCTCTAATTTTAGGTAGTTAGCCACCAACTCGTGATTGGTCGAGCCAACATAATGTGGTTTTTGGGCAATGATTCTGACCTGTTCGAAGGCTCTTTCGGTCGAGAATTCTGCCAAAGCTTCTTCGTCTTTAGTGATAAATTGCGGCATCATTGACGCATAAATAACACCCAGAATCGCCAGAATGCAGATAAAAGCTGTTATGGAATTGTAATTTTTTTTCATGGGATATTTGGGGGCTAAATTTCTTTTTTAACAAGCATATAATAATCATTTTCCAAGGCGCGATAGCCTTGATCATACAGGAAATAGTAGGTGTTTCCTGTTTTAGTCTGCAATATATTAGTAAAAAAATCAAAATCGAAACCTTTGTGCAACATTTTATCTTTTGTTGACTTAGATTTTCCTTCTGTGTTTAGTTCAGACAAAATACGGTAATTTTTACGCAATTTGTTATTTACATTTCGCATAAAATTATTACTGTCTTTATTTATTTTGTTGTTGTAAGCATTTCGGCAGCTGTCAGAACAAAATTTCTTGTCCTCTCTACCCACAATTTTATCACTACATTCAAGGCAGGTTTTCATGATGTTCTATTTTTAAAACTAAAAAACAATTTAAATTTCAAATGATGAATTCTATCTCATTCTGCTTGTAATTTGATAAATGATTACGGATTTATTTTTCTAATTTCATACAAATCATTTCGGCGGTCTTTCAAAATCCGAACGCTTCCGTGCTCGTGAAGTTGTTTTAGTAAATTCAAATCGACATCAACAATCAGTGTCATTTCGGTATTAGGTGTCGCTTCGGCTTTGATGCCATTACTTGGAAAAGCAAAATCCGAAGGCGTAAAAACAGACGCTTGTGCATACTGAATATCCATATTGTTTACTTTTGGCAGATTACCAACACAGCCGGCAATCGCCACATAACATTCGTTTTCTATCGCACGTGCCTGCGAGCAATGTTTGACGCGCGTATACGCATTTTGAGTATCTGTTAAAAAAGGAACAAACAAAATATTCATTCCTTCGTTAGCCATAATTCGCGAAAGCTCAGGAAACTCAACATCGTAGCAAATCAAAATACCAATTTTACCGCAATCGGTATCAAATGTTTTAAATTCTGAGCCGCCTTTCATGCCCCAATGTTGCACTTCGTTGGGTGTGATGTGAATTTTGGTATACATTTCTGAGGTTCCGTCTCTTTTGCATAAAAAACCAACGTTGTACAGATTTCCGTTGTCGAGATACGGCATACTTCCCGTAATAATATTGATGTTGTACGAAATAGCAAATTCCTGAAAGCGCTTTCTAATTGGGTCAGAGTGGCGAGCGAGTTCTCGAATGGCTTCGGCTTCAGAAAGATGGTTGTAATCGGCCATTAAAGGCGCAATAAAAAGTTCCGGAAATAAGGCAAAATCGGCTCCGTAACCAGACACAACATCGATAAAAAATTCAGATTGCTCAAAAAGGGCTTCGATATTATTGAGCTGACGCATTTGCCACTGAATCAATCCCAGGCGGATTACACTTTTTTCAAGATTAATCAATTTTGGACTTTCATCATAATAAACGTTGTTCCACTCCAGAAGTACCGCAAATTCTTTAGATTCTTCATCACCTTCCAAATAGTTTTTTATGATTCGTAAAACATGAAAATCATTGCTCAGCTGAAAAGAAAGTACTGGGTCATGCAATTCTTTGTGCTTGACTTTTTCTATATAATTTTTTGGAGTAAGTTTTTTAGAATGTTTTGCATAATTCGGAATTCTACCTGCAAAAACAATCGCTTTCAGATTCAATTGCTCGCACAATTCTTTACGAACATCATACAAACGGCGTCCTAAACGCAAACCACGATAATTGGGGTGAATAAAAACATCTATTCCGTACAGGATTTCTCCATCGGGATTGTGAGTTGAAAAAGTATAATTGCCAATAATTTGTCTGTAATTGTGTTTTTTATCTACTAATTTTTCTGGAAGGATCAATGACAAAGCAGAACCTACTACTTTTCCGTCTACCAAAATCACCAGTTGACCTTCAGGAAAAATAGAGAGTAAATTTTCGATATCTGATTCTTTCCAATACGAATTCGCCATTACTGGATAGGATTCTATCATTGAGTTTTTGAGTTCCTTGTAGTCGTCTAATTTTAAATTTCGTAATTCAACTTTATTAATTTCGGTTTGCATAATGTAAGATTTATCTCAAATATACTAAAAATTAATCCCATTTGCAAACGTTTACAAATAGTTATAGTCGAAAGTAAATACTTTGTAACCGAATAATTTTGGAAAGTTGCTGCAATTTTGCCTTGTTGAATTTGATAAACGAATTCATTTTATAACAACTTTAAAAAAGAATATACGCCATGAACACATTAAGAAACAAAGTACAATTGATTGGAAACGTAGGAAACGAACCAGAAATCAAAACATTAGAGAACGGTAGAAAACTGGCTCACTTGACCATTGCGACTAATGAAAAATATACCAATGAAAAAGGAGAGAAAGTAGAGCAAACCGAGTGGCATCGCGTAACTGCGTGGGGTAAAACTGCCGAAATAATCGAAAAATATGTGGTAAAAGGAAAAGAAATTGCCGTTGAAGGGAAACTTACCCACAGAAGTTACGACGATAAAAATGGAGAAAAACGTTATGTGACCGAAGTCGTAATAAATGAAATTTTACTGATGGGTAAATAGCGAGTACAAAGTATTTTATTAAAAAGCGACTGGTTGGCAAAATCAGTCGCTTTTTTTGGGTTTGAATTAATGATAAATTTATAAAACAGAAGCACCGTTAATATCTGTTGTAAGTATTTCGCTCATATAATCAAAAAAAGGACGCATTTTTTGAAATGTTTCTGTGGCCTGTTCCACAAAATTATGGGCCAATACTTCTTCATCGGTAAAGCGTTTAATGACCAAAAACTGTTTGTAGCGCAGTAAATCTATCGCTTCGTGTTGCACATCAAAACCCTTTGGCGCTGTTTTAAGCTGCTCGCCTTGCAAGTTTCCAAAAGTGCTAACAAATGATTTAGCCTCCAGTATCTTTCGCATTGGTTTAGGATCGTGTCCAAATTCAGCTCTTATTCTTTTTAAATCGGCAGCATTGGGACCCCAAAAACCTCCCGCAAGAAAACTGTTTCCAGCTTCCAAATGAAAATAGTATCCGCCACGTCTTTCTTTTGTTGCTCTGGTAAAACTGCCTCCCCAAAAGGTTTTAAAAGGAGTTTTGTCTTTAGAAAAACGAATATCACGATAAATTCTGTACACACTTTTTTTGCCCGAAGCCGTTTCCAAAACATCTGTTTTAGAAAGCTCTTTAAGTAAATCATCCGCAAAAGTCTGTATATAATTTAGCTCGGTTTGGTAGTTGGATTTATTGGCATCAAACCAGACTTTATTATTGTTTTCTTTAAGTTGTGACAAAAAATCGAGACTAGATTTAGGTACGATGCTAGCATTTTTCATAAATTGAAATATTTGCTTTTTGGGATGTTAATTTGTTTTTTATAAAATGGAAAGCTTATGATTTGTGCATAAAAAAACCTTCATAATTGAAGGTCTTTTTACGCTATATTTTTTAGTAAGTCAAACATAGGACATCTGGAGCAACGTTTTTTCTCGCTCTTTTTAAATTTTTCACAACAAGTTGACTTGCAGTTTTCAAGCTTCTTAATGTTGTCAAGGATGTCTTTGTTTTTCTTCTTCTTTTTATCCTTTTTCTTGTCCTTATCTTTTTCTTTCTTGCTCACTTTATACTGGAATTATAAAACTGAGACAAAGATAAAATAAATATCTTATTTTTATATATTCTAAATAAACTTTAACTTTTTTATTTAGGATTAATGGCGATTGAGCTTGTTACTGCTAACTGCTGAATATCACGATCAAACAAGTAAAGACCGCCTTTGTCGTCACCAATTAAGTTAATTTTGTCTAAGATAGATTTGGCCGTAGCTTCTTCTTCAATTTGTTCGGCAACATACCATTGCAAGAAATTGTGAGTCGCATAATCTTTTTCTTCAAAAGTGATATGCACCAATTCGTTAATAGATTCCGAAACAAAAATTTCATGTGCATAAAGGGCTTCAAACATTTCTTTGAAAGTTGAATAACTCGTTTTTGGCGCTTTCAAATCTGTAATTTGAGCATGTCCGCCACGTTCGTTTACATATTTTATTAATTTAAGCATGTGCTCACGTTCTTCGTCAGATTGAGTATACATAAATTGTGCAATTCCTTCTAAACCATGTACTTCAGCCCAACAAGCCATAGAAAGATAAGTTTGCGAAGATTCTGCCTCGATGCGAATTTGCTTATTTAAAGCGGCTTCAATATTTTTTGATAACATAATTGTGTCTTTTTTGTAAAGTTAAAAAAAATAATCCAAACCGTTTTTCGAAACAAAGAAAACACAGCATATTTGGATCAATTCTCAATAAAATTAGGCATTCATGAAATCAATGATTTCAGAACTTACTCGTTTTATCAATTAAAACCATCTTTAAATTTACGCAAAATATATTCTTTGGAGGTTTGATCATAATAACCCAAAATAAAGTAATCTTTAAACGGAATGACATTGGCGAAAGCCGCTTCCTGATGCTGATTTAAGAAATAAGAAATTTTATCTACAGCCAAAGGAGAAGGCTCGCCACTGCTGAACTCAAAGTTTTTGTTTAAAGCACTTTCAAAGAAAACAGTTTCGGTATGCACGTTGGGATAAAAAGTAATAGGCGAAAATATTTGACCAAATTCATCATCATATTGACCAAAATTTTGCGCATAATAATCGAGATTTTCACTTTTTGGTGTTCCTCCGAGAGTGATCAAAGTGTTCTTTTTATTTTTGAAAATGGATAAACCAATATCCAAATTTGAAAGATAGTGTAAAAATTTAGCTGTTTTTTTGATTTCACCCGGTTTTCCATATTCTCTTTGAATCAATAAAGGAGAGTTTTTGAAACGAATCGTGTCGTTTTTTGCAACATGAATGCTTTTTATACTTAAACCAGAACCATAATCTTTTACATCAAACAGCAGTTCTTCTTTATTTGCAGTGACTTGAAATAGTTTGTTTTCTGCTAAAAAAGAATTAGAGGATCGCAGTGGTTTTTTGGTATTAGGCTGCAGGAAGATCTTTTCATTAAGAGTATGGTTATCTAAATTAATCTCAAAAACTTGCGTTTGCTTTGGGTTTTGATCTAAGGTCAATACCATCTTGTTCTCCTGCAGGTAAACTTTGCTTTTTGCGGTGCTTTTGTACAGAGGATTGTAGTCCTTGACCTCCATTTTTTCAATAGGATTTTGTTTAATCAACTCGGTGAAAGGAAGGAAACTGGTGTTTTTATTTTGAAATTTGAACAGAGAAAAGTCAAATATTTTTTCTTCAACCATTCCATTTTTAAAAGTGTAAACCGCTAAAGTCTGTTCTGAGATAGGTTTAGAAAGGATGTAAAACAAATTATTATCTTGAAAAGTCGCCACGACATACTGACTTTCAGACGGAAAGCCAAATTTTAAAGCTTTGTACGTTTTGGTTTCTAAATAATATTTGATCACTATAATTTCTTTAAAATCTCTCGAAGTCCAATAAAGACTGGGGTTTCCATCTTCGCTAAAACTCGAAGCAATCAATTCTTTATTCTCCAAATTGACAAGCGGTCCTGTATATTGGTCCGTTAGAAATAAAGCACTATTGTATTTTAAAATAGTAATATTTTGGTCATAAGCAGCAAATACAAACACCTCGTGCGTGAGTAAATTTTCGGCATTTAAAATCTGAATATTCTTTGCTGATTTTTTTAGATCTAAAGCATGAGAAGTCAAGACAGTTTGACCAAAAAATGCTGATTTGTAAAGAAGTAGCAAGAAGATTAAAGATTTTTTCATAACGTTTGAGGTTCAAAAATCATTCCATAATTTTAACATTTATTTTTCTAACGGATGATTCATCAAATCCTGAAAACAATCGACAAATTTCCCCACATGTAAACCATCCATCAAACCGTGATGCACATGTACAGACATGGCGATTGATCTTTTTCCGTTATCGGAGCTTATCATTTTTCCAAACGAAATTTTCGGACAACTATCAGGATAAGTAAAACTTCTTGCATGAGAAAGCGAAGTAAAATTTAACCACGGAATAGCAGAAAAATGAATCACGTTATCGTCTTTAAACTCGCGCGTAAAAATTCCTGTTGTATTCTGAATACGTTCAATTTCGGCCAAAGCATTTTGTTCGAAAATTTTAAAATCAGGATGGTATTCCATTAAAGAAAAACCAAAAGTTCCGTCTTCACGACCAATGGTGGCCGAAGCATCAACACGTCCGTTGATGTAAATTTTATCATCAGAAATTCGGTATTTAAAATTTTCAATAGTATTTACCGCTACCAAAGTTTTGTGCAAATAATAAATAAAAAATGAGGTGTTGAGTTTTTTTGCGTTTTGATAAGCCGTTGTACAATCAATGGTTACGGTTGCGCCAAAAAAAGGCTCTTCCATTTGGCTGAAATGCTTAAAATGCTCTTTTCTGTTCCAGTTTTCTAAATCTAAAATTGTTTTCATTACTTCAAATTGTTCAGGACTTCAGTGATTTTTTCGAAAGAGCTAAAATGTTCGTGCTCTACTTTATGACTTATTTTTTCGTGTTCCCAAGTGGTGTGAAACGGAATGTGAACCGCATAACCGCCGATTTCTAAAACGGGTAAAACATCTGATTTAAGCGAGTTGCCAATCATCAAAAATTCGTGCGCCTGAATGTCTAAACGGCCAAGTAGTTTTTTATAATCAATTTGCTGCTTGTCAGACATCACCTCGATATGATGAAAATAATGCCCCAAACCAGAACGATGTAATTTACTTTGCTGATCTTTTAAGTCGCCTTTTGTGGCAACAACCAATTTGTATTTTCCGTGCAGAGCTTGCAAAGTTTCTTCAACGCCATCTAAAAGTTCGATCGGTTTTTCGAGTAATTCTTTTCCGTATTGAATGATTTTTGCAATGACTTCAAGCGGAATTGTATTGTTCGAAATATTCATTGCCGCTTCAATCATTGACAAAATATATCCTTTGATTCCATATCCGTACAGAGATAAATTTTCGATTTCGATTTTAAATAATTCCTGTGAAATGCCTTGATGTGACAAATAATCTTCCATCAAAGCACAAAATTTATGTTCGGTTTCCTGAAAGTAAGGTTCGTTTACAAACAAAGTGTCATCGGCATCAAATGCAATTACTTTTAAGTGGGGTATTTTGTTTTTATGTAACATAATGTTTTTGTTTCAAGTTTTTTTGTTTCAGGTTTTTTGCCACGAATTACACGAATTTTTTCACCACAGATTAAGATGATTTCAAAGATTTCTCAAAAAAAGCTGCTTAATCTGCTCAATTTCCGTGGAATCTTTTTCGCCACGAATTTACGCATTGCATTAATTTTTTGCCACAGATTAAATAATTTTAAAGATTTTCCAAAAAAGATCCGCTTAATCTGCAAAATCTGCGTGAAACTTTTATCAGGAATTACAATCAATCTGGGTAAATTCGTGTGCAAACTTTCAATCCTAATTTTTATAGAATAACGTCTTTAAAGAAATGGTTTTATCGTAAAACGTAATTCTTATTCCGAAAAGCAAAATCATTCCGCCAAAAATCATCTGTAAAGTTATTTGTTCTTCCAAAAACAACCAAGCCAAAATCGAGGTAATTACAGCCTGACTCAATAAACTTAGCGAAACTCTTGTCGCGCGCATGTGTTGTGTTGCGTAACTGATCGAAATCCAGGCGCACAGCTGACAAATGATTGCCTGAAGCACTAAGACTAGCCAGCCCGTGTTTGAAAATCCTGTAAAAGGTTCGTTTAAGGCATAACAAAGAATTCCTAAATAGAGACTCGAAGTGAGCAAACTGATTGTCATAAAAGACAAGACATCTGTTTCTGAAACTACTTTTTTGCTCACCAAAAGATATATCGAATACAAAATACCCGATAAAATGGCAAACAGAAACGCTTGATTAAAATTCATTTCTATAAAAAAGCCAAAACCTACCAAAGTGATCATTCCAAATAAAGAAACAATAGTCCCGATCCAGAAATTGACGGCAGGTCTTACTTTCAAAAAGAAAAACGAACCGATCCCAACCCACACGGGCGCTAAATTGGTCAGTAGCGAAGCCTGAGTTGCGGTAGAATCTTGAATTGCAATATTCCAAACGGCAACATCCGAAGAAAATAAGATGCCGCAAAGTGCTGCCAGCAATATGATTTTTGGTTTTGGAAGTGTAAAATTTTTGGTCAGAAGCACATAAGGCAAAAGTAAAATCACCGCAAAAGTCATTCGATAAAAAGCCGAAATCAATCCCGGAGCCAAACGAAGTTTTATCAATATCGGAAAAATCGAAATACAAAGTATCCCGCAGATTAAGGCTAATCTTGGTTTGGTGAGTTTCATTTTTGTGTTTTTTGACCTTGTGTTATTTTTCAAATATAACTCACAAAGCGAATGATTTAAAAACAAAAAACGTGAATCAATTAATAATATTAATCAATTCACGCAATTTTATATAAGAATTAAACCTTAATTTATCGTTTCACCATTCGGTGCATCAGCATCTGGGTTTACAAAAACCAGTTTGCCTTCGGCATTGGTTGTCATCAGGATCATTCCTTGGCTTTCAACTCCCCGTAACGCTCTTGGCGCTAAGTTGACCAGAACCGTAACACGTTTACCAATGATTTCTTCTGGAGAAAAACTTTCGGCAATACCTGAAACGATTGTGCGAACATCAATTCCGGTGTCGATTTTTAGTACCAGAAGTTTGTTGGCTTTATGCATTTTTTCGGCTTCGATGATAGTTCCCACACGTAAATCCATTTTGGCAAAATCCTCATACTGAATCAAGTCTTTCTGTGGTTCTGCTTTTTTGTTTTCGGCAATATTGGCGGTTTTTGTAGCTTCCAATTTATCTATTTGTTTTTGTATTTCTTCGTCTTCTATTTTTGCAAAAAGCAACTCTGCTTCGCCAATTTGGTGACCATCCAGAATCAATTCTGAAGTATCAGTAACATCATTCCATTTCAGTTTGCCTTCATTTTTTAAGATTTTGGACAATTTAGTCGCAGTAAAAGGCAAAAACGGCTCAGCCAAAACGCTCAACGCAGCAGCGATTTGCAACGCCACATACATTTGGGTTTTTACGCGCTCCGGATTGTCTTTAATCACTTTCCAAGGTTCTTCGTCTGCCAAATATTTGTTTCCTAAACGAGCCACATTCATCAATTCGCCCAAAGCTTCACGAAATCTATAACGCTCAACCGAACTCGAAATCACGGCTGGATACGCTTTTAATTCTGCCAAAGTATTTTCGTCAACCTCAGATAATTCATTCGGTGTTGGCACAAATCCTTCGTAATATTTATTGGTCAAAACCACGACACGATTAATAAAATTGCCAAAAACAGCCACCAATTCGTTGTTGTTTCTCGCCTGAAAATCTTTCCAGGTAAAATCATTATCCTTAGTTTCCGGCGCGTTTGATGTTAACGCATAACGCAAAACATCCTGTTTCTCCGGAAAATCTTCTAAATATTCGTGCAGCCAAACTGCCCAGTTTTTAGAAGTCGAAAGTTTGTTTCCTTCCAAATTCAAAAACTCATTTGCAGGCACATTGTCGGGCAAAATATAGCTTCCTTCGGCTTTTAGCATCGCAGGAAAAATGATACAGTGAAAAACAATATTGTCTTTCCCGATAAAGTGTACCAGTTTGGTATCTTCATCTTTCCAGTACGGCTCCCAATCTTTTCCTTCGCGCAGCGCCCATTCTTTTGTAGAAGAGATGTACCCAATTGGCGCATCAAACCAAACATATAATTTCTTGCCTTCGGCACCTTCAACCGGAACATCAATTCCCCAGTCAAGGTCACGCGTTACCGCACGAGGTTCCAGACCGCCATCAACCCAAGATTTTACTTGTCCGTATACATTCGGTTTCCAGTCGTTTTTATGTCCAACTAAAATCCATTCTGTCAGGAAATCAGTGTATCTGTCAAGAGGCAAAAACCAGTGTTTGGTCGATTTTAAGATCGGTACTTCTCCCGTAATCGTCGATTTCGGATTGATCAAATCGGTCGCATTCAAAGTCGATCCGCATTTTTCGCACTGATCTCCGTACGCTTCTTCGTTGCCACATTTCGGACACGTTCCTACCACAAAACGATCGGCCAAAAACTGATCTGCTTTCGCATCATACAATTGTTCGGTTATTTCTTCAATAAAATCTCCGTTATCATATAATGTTCTAAAGAATTCTGAAGCCGTATCATGATGTATCTTAGCCGAAGTTCGAGAATAATTATCAAACGAAATACCGAAATCAATAAACGATTTGCGAATAATTCCGTCATATTTATCAATAATTTCTTGTGGCGTTACTCCTTCTTTTTTTGCTTTCATCGAAATTGCAACTCCGTGTTCGTCGCTTCCGCAAATAAACGCAACATCTTTTCCTTGCAAACGTAAATATCTCGAATAGATATCTGCAGGCACGTAAACCCCCGCCAAATGCCCAATATGAATAGGTCCGTTGGTGTAAGGCAATGCTGCTGTAATAGTATATCTTTTAGGATTCTGTATCATAACTCAATTTTATTGAGTGCAAAAATAAGCAATAGAATTGAGTCCCGATGCTTCGACGTAGGTTTTTTCAGGAGCTAATCCCGCTATCCGTTGCAATCTTTTTGTTTTTAAAGAAAAAACAAAAAGGATTTTCACTGCTATCGGGGCTAGGAGACTCCTTTTCATAAGAGTGTTTGTCGTGTTGTTTGTCCTTCCGAGGAACGAGAAATTTGCACAAGAAACCCCTCCCGGTTTGTCATTCCGAGGAACGAGGAATCTTCGCGAAAAGGGAACACAACAAATGTCAAAAATTGTCGAGTTACTAACGGAGATTCCTCGTTCCTCGGAATGACAAGATTGTTTGTTTCTTGGCGAATTATGGTACGTTTTTTCAGGAGCTAATCCCGCTATCCGTTGCAATCTTTTTGTTTTTAAAGAAAAAACAAAAAGGATTTTCACTTCTATCGGGGCTAGGACACTCCTTTTCATAAGAGTGTTTGTCGTGTTGTTTGTCCTTCCGAGGAACGAGGAATCTTCGCAAGAAGCGCACACAACAAATGTCCAAAATTGTCGAGTTACTAACCAAGATTCCTCGTTCCTCGGAAGGACAAGATTGTTTGTTTTAAAACCTGACAAGTTTCCAAAACCTCTCAGCTACACTTAGTGACATAAAACAACAAAACCGCTATATTTGCAAACGCAATCATTACTGTTGAAAATCATGGCAAAAGGACCCGAAAAAAACACAAAAAACAAAGCTTTACACACGAAATTACTCAATCGAAAAAAGGCTAAACTTCAGGAAGAAAAAAAAGAAAGTGCCTTGCGTTTGAAAGCTTTAGTCGCCCAAATGAATCAGAAAATAAAAGACAACCTACCAGATAATCAATAAAATTAGAATTGAAAGACGTTTTTCTAAATAGAACCAATTTAAACTAGCCTTTCAAACAAAATCTTCCCAATTTATTTGCAACCTTTGCCAAGTAAAAAACAAAGAAACATTATGAGCAAGACAAAACTTATCATCAATAAAAACGGATCGATCAAAATAGAAGGCGATTTCGAAATCATGGATCCAGAAGGAAACGTTTACGGACTGCAAGGAAGAGCTGCATTAGGTCTATGCCGTTGCGGATTATCGGCCAACAAACCTTTTTGCGATGGCGGACACCGCAATAACTTCGAACACGATTCTATCGCGTTTGATTTGCCTCCGATGAAGACGAACTAATAAAAATCGTTTTTCATAATATAACAAAGAAGCTGCATTTTTAATGTGGCTTTTTTTATGCTTCTTTCGAAATGATTATTAAATAATAATAAGTTTTTTCGTTAAAAAAACAATATTATATTTACGAAAAATTTTAAAATTATAAGAAATGAGAAAAGTAGTGATGCTATTGCTGTGTTTCAGTTTTGTTTCGGTTTGGGCCCAGACGCAAAAGGTAATTTCAAGTGATTGGACGTCTTTCAATCAAACGATAGACATTCAATCTTCTGTAAAGAAAAAATTTAAAGTCATTGCTTCTGTCAAAGTAGAAACCAATGAACCGCTTGCCTGGGCAGGAGTTTGGGCGAGAGTAGATACTAAAAATGAAGAAGACGGTTTCTTTGACAATATGGGCGACAGGCCAGTTAAAGCAAAAGAGTGGCAATCGTACACGGTAGAAGGCACTATTGATCAAAACAGCAAATCGTTAAGTTTTGGCGGATTGTGTTTGTTTAACGGAAAGTTTTACTTTGATAAATTTGTGGTACTTATAGAAAATGATAAAGGAGTTTTTGAACCTTTGACGATTTTAAATTCAAGCTTTGAAACACCTGTAAAAAACGGAGACATTCCGAAATGGAGTTTCGGAACTACTAAAGATAAAATAGTTAAAGTCAAAGAATATAAAGTGACTTCGGATAAATCGAGTGCAGATGGTAGTTATGCTTTATTGATCGAAGG
The DNA here is from genome assembly GCF_017948595.1 of Flavobacterium geliluteum. Taxonomy (GTDB): domain Bacteria; phylum Bacteroidota; class Bacteroidia; order Flavobacteriales; family Flavobacteriaceae; genus Flavobacterium; species Flavobacterium flavipigmentatum. The sequence continues at coordinate 26,235 of NZ_JAGFBV010000010.1, forward strand.
AACAGGCATCAAAGCCAAACAAGACGGAAGAATTGGCAATGTAGAAGGAGCATCGCCAAAAATTGCCGACATGATCTCGATGCTTGAAGATCTTAAAGATCGTGTAGAGAGAACAGTCAAAAATATGAGTCCGTATGAAATCGATTACCTGCATGATGCACAAGCAAACCGAATTGGAGCTTTAATCATGCATTTGGCTGCCGCCGAAAAATATTATCAGGTCTTTACTTTTGAAAACAGAGGTTTTAATGAAGAAGAAAAGAAAAAGTGGAACACGGCTTTGAACTTGGAGCAGGGAGGAAGAGACGAATTTAAAGGGCATAGTGTGCAGTATTATCTCGATATTTATAACGAGGTAAGAGCAACTACTATTGCCGAACTCAAGAAACGTGATGACAATTGGTTTGTAGAAGTTCAAAAAAGTTATGACTGGACCAATCAATATTGCTGGTTTCATGTAATGGAGCATCAGTCAAGTCATTTGGGGCAAATTTTATTCTTAAAGAAACGAATTCCGCCTGAGCCCAAACCGCTTATACTAGAAAAAGAGATTAAAAACTAAGAGATTTTTTTCTGCTTCGATTGATTAGATAACAAAGAAGCTGCATTTTACCAATGCAGCTTCTTTATTTTAGACATACAATTCGCCCTGCATCGTGATGACAGACGAACCTCCCACCAAAATATCATAATCTCGGTTAAGGACTTCTATAATCGAGGGGTGTTTTAGTTTTACACCTTGCAAAATTTTATATTCTTTATTAGGCTTGGCATATTTTTTTTGTGTCAGATAACCAATCAACGGGCCGGCTGCGGTGCCGGTTGCAGGATCTTCATTGACACCTATTGACGGATTAAAAAAGCGCGCTTCGGCAATGTGATCCTCATCTTCTTTGGTGATCGCAAAACAATAAAATCCTTCAAACTGATATTCTTTCGAAATTTCGATCAAAAGCTTGTTGTCAGGTAAACAGTCGTTAAGCAACTGGCTATTTTTTATCGGTACCATAATATGTGCCACCTCTGTTTTTACTATCGTCGGGACATAATCGTTGCTGTCCAGGTCTTCAATCTTCAGACCAAGTGCCACCGCAATTTTATAAGTTGGTATTTCCTGCTTGATAATAGCAGGTTTTTGATGCATTTGCACGATAGGATCATTGGTAATGGGATCAAATTTTACGGTCAATGGCGTTGGGTCATTTTTCATGATCACAAAATGATTGTGCTCTTGTTGTTGCGCAAAGATGGGCATCTTTTTGAGCAACGCACCACAAACGGCACCCAGTAAATTGTGTCCTGCACCATCAATCTCGATGCCTACAGAAGTAAACGAACGCACGCGCAATGCCTTATGTTCATAAGAGTAATAAATAAAAGAAGTTTCAGAATAACCAAATTCCCTGGCAATATTCTGATACACCTCTAATGCCAGGTTGCCTTCGGTAAAAACAACCGCCAAAGGATTGCCTTTGTAACTGGTATTCGAGAATACATCTAGTACATAATATTCTAATAGTGTTCTTTTTTGCATTGCGTAACTTTTTATATTTGATCTTTTGAGCGAATAAAGTTACTACTTGTTTGGCAACTGAAGCTTAAAAAAATGTGTTTTTATTGTTTTTCTAAGGTCAAGACAACGCTATCATTATGTTACATTTTTTACAATCAGTGTATTGTTTTGGACAAAAGAAGGTTTTAAACCACAAATGCAAGCTAGTAATCGCCTACTCTTTGCTTTGATAGAAATTGTGAATATCTATTTGGATAATCATAGGGTTATTTTTGCTGTAAAATCTATCTTTGGCATCCTTAAAAATAAATAAAGATGAGCGCAACTTGGTACGAATGCAAAGTAAAATATAGAAAAACAGATGAAACCGGTGGACAAAAGGTGCTAACAGAACCGTATTTGGTAGATGCCGTATCGTATACCGAAGCCGAAAGCCGCATCAACGAAGAAATGGCCGCTTATATCAGTGAAGAATTTAAAATCACCAATATCAAAGTAGCCAATTACGCCGAGATCCATCCTTTTGAGAATGCCGACCGTTGGTTCAAGTCCAAAATTTCGTTGCTGGCCTATGACGAAGAAAGTGGTAAAGAACGCAAATCGAATATGTACATGCTCGTGCAGGCCAATGATGTGAGAGAAGCTTTTGATAATACACTTGAGGTCATGAAAAACACGATGGGAGAATACAGTATCCCTGCCATTTCGGAGTCTCCGATTATGGATGTTTTTCCTTATTTTAGTGGAGAAGAAGGCGAAACCGAGCAACTAGAAAGATTCAATGCCATAAAAGCATCCAAGCCAGAACCTGTGGTAGTAATGGGCGAAAGCTTTGATGATATTGACATTGATACCGATGCAGAAGTAGAAGAGGTAGAGTCGTAGGCATACCATTATAAAAAAGAAATACCGCTGAAAAGCAAAAAATGGTCAGAAGAAATTCTGGCCATTTTTTTTGCGGTAGCTTGTAAGCAAGCGACTGAATATCTAAATCTTTTGATATAGTACTAAAAGGTCTGGATGTTATATTTTTAGTATTGAATGGGAAGTAAGCATTGAACCTTTAATCTTTGGCAGACCTAACAGGTTTTAAAACCTGTTAGGTCTAATCTGATTATCATTATTAGAAAGAAAACCAGAACCCAGAGAGGTTGTTTCTTTGAATACTGCTTCTTTAAACTTCATAAAAGGAGTTTTGCATACGAGCAGTTATGTTTTAACAGCCACAATTGGTATCGAATGATACAACAGTGGGGTTCTGAACCTATCTCATGGGGTTCTGAATAGAAGTTGTGGGGTTCTCAACCCCAACGACGGGGTTCCGAACCTAAAATTTGGGGTTCCGAACCCCATTGATGCGGTTCCAGACCCCAACGTTCCGGTTCCGAACCCTATGATTGGGGTTCCAGACCTAAAATTTGAGGTTCTGAACCTCAATGATGCTTGTCAAAACCCCATCGATGCTTGTCAGAACCCTAATGATGTTTGCTATAGCTTTATCGATGTTTGTCTAAACCCAATTGATGCTTGTCTGAACGCCAATGATGTTTATGGTAACCTAATCGATGCTTGTTGTAACCCCATTAATGCTTGTTGTAACCCCACTGATGTTTGTCGCAACCGCAACGATGCTTGCCAGAACCCCATTGGATGGTTTTGTAAGCTTTGCTATTCTTGTCCTAACGGTTTGGCATAAAAAAACCTCTTGAAGTTTGGCTTTCAAGAGGTCTTGTATGGGGTTCAGATGGTTTATTCGGTAGGTTCTTCTGGCTTGATTGGGGTGGGTGCGCTTTTGCTTCGGGTAAAAAACTGAGATAATTCTTTTATTTTTACTTCATAACCTGCTTGTTTGGTGTTCACTTTGTATTTGGTGTAATCATAATCGGTGAGTGCCATGTGGTAGCAATCGTAGTCGTGCAGTATTTTGTTGTTTTTTAGGCTCTGGGTCAGGCTTTCCAGACGGGCAATCATACTTTGCAAGTATTCTCGCGAAGCTACATCTTCCTGAAACGCTGCCCAATCTACATCGGGGCTGCTTAATCCTGCCTGACTGTGTCTAAAGTCTTTTACTTTGTTTACAAAAAGTTTGTTTTGCTCGTGAACGCTCCCAAATCGTACTCTTTCTTCTGGCGAAAGATTCTTGAATTTACTATTTAAAGTGTTTTCTAAGGTCGTAAGACTGCTAATCGAGGTGTTTTTTTCTTCTGCCGTATAATGCACGGCGTTTAGATTTTCTATTGACATGATTTCTAAAAATTATCGGTTGTACATTAAGAATTAATTTTTAAATATAAAAAATTACTTGTAAGAATTAACCGAAATTATAATATTTATTTTAAAGCGTTCAAAGGATAAGTATTTGTTTATGAATAATTTAATCTTTACAGAAAGAGACTGCTACCACTGCTTTGGTTACAACTCCCCGAAATTAATGGGCACAATCCCTGTAATTATGTAAATGATACTCGATTTTGTGTAACATTTCTGACAGGTATCGAGAGTAATTTAGCCGTATTATAATCGCATACAAATCAAACAAATTAATTTAAAAAAATTAGACATGAACACTAAACGTATCGTACTCGCCTTAGCACTAAGCATCGGATTATTCGCCACATCTTGCAGTAATGATGACAACGAAGGAGAAACATTGGCTCCTATTGAAGGGAAATGGGAGATTGTGCAGGTAGGAACCACCATCAATGGTGTAGAAACATTAATTGATGCACCGCAAAACACTAGCGGATGTGACAGAGATTACCTTAATCTTAAGATAGATAACACAGCGATTACAGGAGATTATGATTCTACCGTAAGTGCTTGTGCCCTTACAACAGCATCAGGAATTTATTCGAGATCTCATAATAACTTAACAGTTGTTATTGATGGCGTTACAAAAACTTCTGATATCGTAAACCTTACGCTGAAAGAGTTAAAATTGAAAGATGCTAATGGTATTATTGCTGTATATCATAAGTAATATTAGCTAATAAACCATCGTCCTGATTTGCATTAGGATGTTTCAAACGGGAAGTGCTTTTAAGTACTTCCCGTTTTTTTGTAGATAAAAGTCAGAGATTTTATTCTAAATATAAAATGCTATTAATACCAAACAAAAGGTGATGATGGTATGATTATTTAATTGAAATTTGCAATACAAAATTTAAATACAAAAGGATATGGAATTTGGAAGAATAATAATTTCAGAGACGGCAGGAAACAGTGAAAACCCGCAAGACGTTGTCAATTCAAATATTTCGGTGATTAATCTCATGCGCGAGGAAAAAATAGACGACGATCTGATTCACGAGGATGCTTTGATGAGTTATTATTTAGATTATTATACGTCTCAATATACCGAAGGCAATTTTTCGCAATTTGTTTATAATTCCCGTTGGAACAAAGAGTTGAATGAATTGATCGAAGAAGGTCTGGCACTCATTGGTGCCGAAAAACATCTGGAATTATTTCAAACCCAGGCCAAGCGAGTGCGCTTGCTCAGTAGTGTAAAAATTGACAAATTCTTAAAAGGGAAACTCGAAGGCGTAAACCCAACCAGGGATTTATTAAACAACGATACTTTTTTCGAATTAGAAGAGAATCTCGTTACCTTAAATGCCCACTTCCTGAAATCGCACCCTGACACCGAAGTACTTTCGGTAGATGATATGTTTGCTGCCTTAAAGGAATTTGTGGGGCACGAGATTAAGAGGGAGTAGGTTTTTTTTAAGCTTCTGAGGTACTAAGGTACTAAGGTACAGAGGTGCAGAGGTGCAGAGGTACAAAGGGTTTGGTTTTTTGCCACAGATTAAAAAGATTCACACCGATTTAAAAAATCATTATAATCTTTCTAATCTATGGCTGTTTCTTTTGCCTTTTGGTTAGAAATATAAACTCTAATGAATAGCCAATCGTTGTGTAATAGTAGCCCAACTTTGTGAAACTGCTGTTTTACATTTTTCCACAGATAAAAACTTTCACACCGATTTAAATAGTCCTTTTAATCTTTCAAATCTGTGGCTGTTTCTTTTGCCTTTTGGTGAGAAATATAAATTCTAATGAATAGTCATTCGATTTGTAATAGTAGCCCAACTTTGTGAAACTGCTGTTTTACATTTTTCCACAGATTAAAACATTCAAACCGATTTAAATAATCCTTTTAATCTTTCTAATCTGTGGCTGTTTCTTTTGCCTTTTTGTCAGAAATATAAACTCTAATGAATAGCCAATCGCTGTGTAATAGTAGCCCAACTTTGTGAAACTACTGTTTTACATTTTGCCACAGATTAAAAAGATTCACACCGATTTAAATAATCCTTTTATTCTTTCTAATCTGTGGCTGTTTCTTTTACCTTTTTACTAGAAATATAAATTCTAATGAATAGCCAATCGTTGTGTAATAGTAGTTCAACTTTGTGAAACTGCTGTTTTACATTTTTCCACAGATTAAAAAGATTCACACCGATTTAAATAATCCTTTTAATCTTTCTAATCTGTGGCTGTTTCTTTTGCCTTTTGGTCAGAAATATAAACTCTAATGAATAGCCAATCGCTGTGTAATAGTAGCCCAACTTTGTGAAACTACTGTTTTACATTTTGCCACAGATTAAAACATTCAAACTGATTTAAATAATCATTTTAATCTTTCTAATCTGTGGCTGTTTTTTTGCCTTTTGGTGAGAAATATAAATTCTAATGAATAGCCAATCGCTGTGTAATAGTAGTCCAACTTTGTGAAACTGCTGTTTTACATTTTTCCACAGATTAAAAAGATTCACACCGATTTAAATAATCCTTTTAATCTTTCTAATCTGTGGCTGTTTCTTTTGCCTTTTGGTGAGAAATATAAATTCTAATGAATAGTCAATCGCTGTGTAATAGTAGTTCAACTTTTGAAACTACTGTTTTACATTTTGCCACAGATTAAAAAGATTCACACCGATTTAAATAATCTTATTAATCTTTCTAATCTGTGGCTGTTTTTTTGCCTTTTGGTGAGAAATCTAAACTTTAATAAATGGTCAATCGCTGTGTAATAGTAGTTCAACTTTGTGAAACTACTGTTTTACATCTTACAAAATACATTTCACACTAAAACTTTGTCGTATTCTTAGCAAACATTTCCTTAAATTTGCTTCCTTTATATAAAAATATTAGTTATAAAAACCAAGCTATGTTACAAATCGCATTTATTAGAGAGAATCAGGAGAAAGTAATCAAGGCTTTAGCAAAACGAAATATCGATGCTAAAAGTGTTGTAGAAGAAGTGGTGCAATTAGACGAAAACCGTCGTGCTACACAAGTGGAGTTAGACAATACTTTATCAGAATCTAATAAATTATCCAAAGATATAGGCGAATTAATGAAAGCGGGAGAGAAATCAAAAGCCGCAATCTTAAAAGAAAAAACCGTTTCATTAAAAGAAAAAAGCAAAGAGTTGGGCGAAAAAGCAGAAGCTTTGGCAACCGAATTGACCCATAAATTATACACTTTACCCAATCTTCCTGCTGATATTGTACCGGAAGGAAAAACACCAGACGATAACCTGAATGTTTTTGAGGAAGGTGCTATTCCGGTTTTGCACGAAGGTGCCCAGCCGCACTGGGAACTGGTAAAGAAATACGATATTATCGATTTTGAGTTGGGTGTAAAAATTACAGGTGCAGGATTCCCAGTTTACAAAGGAAAAGGAGCGCGTTTGCAACGTGCTTTGATCAATTACTTTCTGGACAAAAATACTGCTGCAGGCTATAATGAAGTTCAAGTACCGCATTTGGTCAACGAAGCTTCTGGTTACGGAACAGGACAATTGCCAGATAAAGAAGGACAAATGTACCATTCTACAATTGATGATTTGTATTTGATTCCGACTGCTGAGGTTCCAGTTACCAATTTATTCCGTGACGTTTTATTAACCGAAGCTGAATTGCCTGTTTTATATACCGCTTACACGCCATGTTTCCGTCGTGAAGCAGGTTCTTATGGAGCGCATGTGCGTGGTTTAAACCGTTTGCACCAATTTGATAAAGTAGAAATTGTACGTGTAGAACATCCTGATAAGTCTTATGAAGCCCTTGACGGAATGGTTGAACACGTGAAAGATATCTTGAATGAGTTGAAATTACCGTACCGCGTTTTACGCCTTTGTGGTGGCGATATGGGTTTTACATCGGCTTTGACGTATGATTTTGAGGTGTTTTCTACAGCACAGGATCGTTGGTTAGAGATTAGTTCGGTGTCTAATTTTGAGACATTTCAGGCCAATCGCTTGAAGTTGCGTTTTAAAGACAAAGACGGTAAAAATCAATTGGCGCACACACTCAACGGAAGTTCATTGGCGTTGCCAAGAGTTTTGGCCGGAATTTTAGAGAATTACCAAACGCCGGAAGGCATCGTAATTCCAGAAGTTTTACGCCCTTACTGCGGATTTGATATTATAAATTAACTTTTACAGTTCTTAAAGCTACACCTAACAGGTTTTTAAAATCTGTTAGGTTTGTTAATTTAACTAAGAACTTCAATAAAAATAAACCAAGATGAACGGAGTTTTAAACTGGAATGTCGATCCTGTTATTTTCTGGATAACAGATAGTTTTCCTCTAAAATATTACGGAGCGCTTTTTGCCTGCGGACTTTTGCTTGGGTACTACATCGTAAGAACAATTTATAAAAGGGAAAATCTTTCGCTCGAAAACCTCGATAGTTTGCTGATTTATGTAATTGTCGGAACTATTTTAGGTGCCAGATTAGGACATTGTCTTTTTTATGAGCCAGATTATTTTTTTAAACATCCGATAGAAATTCTTTTGCCGATTGAGAAGATTGGTGGGGTGTATAAATTTGTTGGTTTTCAAGGTCTTGCCAGTCACGGAGGTACGATAGGCGTTTTGATTGCGCTTGTTTTGTATTGTCGAAAATTTAAAGTTGCTATTTTTGGATTGCTTGATAGAATGGCTGTTGCCGTTCCAGTTACGGGAGCTTTTATACGATTGGGTAATTTTATGAATTCTGAAATCTACGGAAAACCAACCAACGGAAGTTGGGGAGTGGTTTTTCAGAGAGATGATCTGATTCCGAGGCATCCCACGCAGTTGTATGAAGCCTTTGCGTATTTGCTTATTTGCGGCATTTTATTTTCATTGTATAAAATAGAGAAGATCAAAAATGCCCAAGGATTTATTTTTGGATGTTTCTTGGCGTTATTGTTTTTGGCCCGATTTATAATTGAATTTTTTAAAGAAAATCAGGAAAGTTTTGAAAATGATATGCTCATAAACATGGGACAAATATTAAGCATTCCTTTTATTATATTGGGTTTGGCACTCATCGCCTGGAAATCTAAAGCCATAAAAGAATACCTTTAAAATCATAATTTTAGTCAGGCTAATTCAGACTGAAAACCAATTGAACCACAACTTAAAAAAACCGAAGTATGAAAAACATCTGTATCTATATCGTTTTGTTGTGGTCGTCTTTTGCTTTTTCTCAAAACGAGCAACTGGCGCAATATTACTATGACAAAGGTGATTTTGAAAAAGCAAAAATTAGCTACGAGCAGTTGTTGAACACTTCGCCATCCAATACACAATATTTTCTTAGAATAGTAGATTGCTACCAGCAATTGCAACAGTTTGATGTGGCCGAGAAAGCAATTCAAAGTCGTTATAGCCGTTACAAACAAGGTGTTTTTCTGGTAGAATTGGGTTATAACTTTCAACTGCAGAAAAACGATGCTAAAGCTAAGAATTACTACGAACAGGCTATAGAAAAAATAAAAACGAGTCCGAATGATGTATACGGTATCAGTAATTCCTTTGAGAAAAAGGTGTTGCTCGAATATGCGTTGAAGGCTTACGAAACCGCAATGGGACTGCAGCCGAATTATAATTTTAATTTTCAAATCGGAATGTTGTACGGTCAATTGGGTAAAACCGATAAAATGATCGATATTCTATTGACCGAATCGTTTGCAAATCCACAAAACTCCAATTTGATTCAGGCGCAATTGGCTCGTTTCATGAATGGCGAGACCGATGCAACGGCCTTTAAAGATGCCATGAGAAAAGCCTTAATCCTGAAAACGCAAAAAGAGCAGGATGTTTTCTGGAATCATTATCTGAGCTGGTTTTATGTGCAGCAAAAAGAGTTCGGCAAAGCATTCATTCAGGAAAAGGCTATTTACAAAAGAGAAGGCGAATCGCTCATGAGTATTGTCAATCTGAGTCAGTTTGCGTTGAATGAAGACGATACCGATACTGCCGAAGAGATTCTGAATTTTATTCTCTTAAATACCAAGGATTTGGATTTACTGGTTGATACCAATGCCCATTTGATGCAGATCAAAATAGACAAAGCACAACCCAAAGATTATCCTGTTATTAATGCTGAGTTAGAACAATTACTCAAAACCTACGAAATAACTCCATTTACCTTATCTTTGCAGTTGATTCAGGCACATTTTCTGGCTTTTAATTTAAAGAAGATTGAAGAAGGTAAAGCCGTAGTAAAAAAAGCATTAGAACTGAATATAAACGAGTATCAGAAAGCGGATGTCAAAATGGAGTTGGCAGATATTCTCCTTTTGGAAGAAAAGTTCAATCAGGCGCTGATTTATTATTCGCAAATTCAATTGGATTTAAAGAATGATGTTGTGGCGCAGGAAGCCAGTTTGAAAGCAGCAAAAACAAGTTATTTTAAGACCGATTTTGAGTGGGCGCTCAGTCAGTTTAAAGTACTAAAATCGGCCAATACGCAATTGATTGCTAATGATGCGCTCGAGTATTTTTTACTCATCAACGATAATACTGTTGCCGATTCGACACAAACCGCTTTGAAGCAATTTGCAAAAGGTGATTTTTTAAGATATCAAAATAAAAAAGAAGAGGCGATTGCGCAGTTTCAAAGTATTTTAAAGGCTTTTAAAGGACAGGAAATAGAAACAGTAACATTGTTGCGTTTAGGAAATATATACGAGAGCATAGTCGATTATAATTTGGCTTTAAGCCAGTATCAGCAAATAATAGACAACCATAGCGACGGCATTTATGTAGATGAAGCGTTGTTCTTTTCGGCAGAGATTTATAATGAAAAGCTGAAAGATATCGAAAAGGCAAAACTGCTTTATGAGAAGATTATCTTCAATCATCAAGATAGTATTTATTTTGTTGAGGCGAGAAAAAAATACCGCCAATTGCGGGGAGATACGAATTTATAATTCAGATTTTAGACTTTAGATTTCAGATTTCTACAAGAATCTAAAATCTAAAGTCTAAAATCTAAAATCAAGAAACATGATAATTTACAACGTTACCACCAATATACATGAAAGCGTTCATGACCAATGGTTAAAATGGATGCAGGAAAAGCACATACCCGAAATTTTAGCAACACAAAAGTTTTCTTCGGCTAGAATCGTTAAGGTTTTGATTGAAGAAGAGATGGGTGGCGTTACTTATTCGGTGCAATATTTTACTGATAGTAAAGCAACATTAGAACAATATTATTTAGAAGATGCACCAAAATTCCGTCAGGAAGCTTTGGAATTGTTTGCCGATAAAATGCTTTCTTTCAGAACCGAATTAGAGGTTATTTCTGAGCATTAATTCTAGTATTTAGTTTAAAATTAGGATAATATATTCAATAAAGTAGATGATGATGGAAATTCGATTTCAAACCAAACAAGAAAGTAACAAAAGACAACAAGAAGATTTTTTGAAGTTGTCTAAGGTAGAAAGAATCTATAGTTTCCTTCGGTTAATGGAACGTGTGAATCAGTTTCCTGTCAAAAATAAAGTGAATAAAAATAAAGACAATTTTCTGACTGTAATTGACAGAAATAAATAAAGAATACAACTTTTTTGCCTCCGAGTCTTTCAGATAAGGAAAAAATAAAAGTTTCGTGCCTTTTGAGGCAAAACAAAAAGATAAAATGGAAAAAGTAAAAGCAAAAAAACATTTAGGACAACATTTCTTGAAAGACGAAAGTATCGCAAAAGCAATTGCAGATACCTTGAGTTTAAAAGGATATAATGAGGTTTTAGAAATAGGACCGGGAATGGGTGTGTTGACTAAATATTTGCTGGATAAGCCCATTAATACACACGTGATTGAGATTGATACGGAATCTGTGGTGTATTTGGGTGAAAATTATCCGAAATTAAAAGACAAAATTATCTCTCAGGATTTCCTGAAATACAATATAAACGAGGTTTACGAAAACAAACAATTTGCGATAATCGGAAATTTTCCGTACAATATTTCTACACAAATTGTTTTTAGAACTTTAGAATTTAAACATCAGATTCCGGAGTTTTCGGGCATGTTTCAGAAAGAAGTGGCCGAGAGAATCTGCGAGAAAAAGGGTTCTAAGGCATACGGAATTTTATCTGTTTTGGCCCAGGCTTTCTATGATACAGAGTATTTGTTTACGGTTGACGAAAATGTGTTTATTCCTCCGCCCAAGGTAAAATCGGGTGTGATGAAAATGACCCGAAAGGAAGATTATAGCCTTCCTTGTGGTGAAAGATTGTTTTTTACTGTTGTAAAAACAGCTTTTCAGCAAAGACGAAAAACATTACGTAACAGTTTGAAAACATTAAATTTATCAGATAAATTGCGAGAAGACATTATCTTTGATAAGCGTCCCGAGCAATTGAGCGTAGACGAATTTATTGTTTTGACTCAAAAAATAGAAGCCGATGGAGTTCAAAGTTAGTAAAGAATTACTACACCAGTTAGAAGAGCATATTGTTAATAAAAACGACAAAGAACTTGAGGTTTTATTAAACGATTTACACCATGCAGATATCGCTGAAATCTTGGACGAACTGGATTTTGATGAAGCTACCTATATTTTTAAGGTTTTAGATAGTGATAAAACGGCCGAGATTCTTCTGGAACTGGAAGATGATTTGCGTGAAAATATTTTAAGCCGATTATCTCCAAAAGAAATTGCCGAAGAGCTTGATGAGCTGGAAACCAATGATGCTGCCGATATTATCGCAGAGCTTTCTCAGGAAATCAAAGCCGAAGTAATCTCGGAGTTGATTGACGTTGAACACGCAAAAGACATTGTCGAATTATTGCGTTATGACGAAAATTCTGCCGGTGGTTTGATGGGTAAAGAGCTCGTGAAAGTAAACGAGAACTGGAATGTTCTCACTTGCGTGAAAGAAATGCGCATTCAGGCCGAAAACGTGTCACGAGTCCATTCGATTTATGTAATAGATGATGAAAACCGCCTTAAAGGAAGATTGTCGCTCAAAGATTTGCTCACCACTTCGACCAAAACACAAATCAGTGATATTTATATTCGAAAATTAAACTTTGTCAACGTCGATACCGAAGATGTTGAGGTAGCGAGAATCATGCAAAAATACGATTTGGAAGCTATTCCTGTGGTAGATGAATTGGGGCGCTTGGTAGGTAGAATTACCATTGATGATATTCTGGATGTGATCAAAGACGAAGCGGATAAAGATTATCAATTAGCGGCCGGTATTACTCAGGATGTTGAGTCAAACGATAGTGTTCTCGAATTAACCAAAGCACGTTTGCCTTGGCTTTTGATTGGTATGGTGATCGAGATTGTGGCTTCGTTTGTTCTAAAAGGCAATGAGAGCGTTTTTAAAATCCATTCTACATTGATTATTTTTGTGCCTTTACTTTCGGCGACTGCCGGAAACATTGGTGTTCAGGCTTCTGCGATTGTCGTGCAAGGTTTGGCAAACGGAACCTTGAAAGAATTTAGTCGAGGTTATTTTACTAAAGAAATTACCGTATCGATGATCTCGGGATCTATTATTTCACTATTATTGCTGGGCTATCACTCTGTCATGTACCAACAATATTTGGTGGGATTTGCGATTTCGATCTCCATGATTGTGGTGATTTTATTTGCGGCGACTTTAGGAACTTTGGTGCCGCTTTTTTTGCATAAAAACAAAATAGATCCTGCAATTGCCACGGGTCCCTTTATTACAACAACCAACGATGTTTTTGGTATTATGCTCTATTTTGGAGTAGCCAAATTGATTTTGGGATTTTAAGATTCGGTTAATCGTTAAACTGTTTATGCGTTTAATCGATTAAACAGTTTAGCAATTAAACAGTTCAACAAATAATGCTATTAACCAACCAAAAAATTACCAAGAATGAAAATACATATTATAGGCGGAGGGAATCTAGGCGTTTCCATTGCGTTGGGAATTGCTAAGTTCTCAAAAAATAATCAAGTTACCGTAACAAGAAGAAACACAACAAGTATTCAATATTTGTCAGAGTATGGAATTACGGTTTCGTCGGATAATAAACACAATATTCAGGAAGCAGATGTGGTGATTTTGACCATAAAACCATATCAGGTAGATACCGTTTTTGCTGAAATTTTGCCTGTTATTAAAGGTAAAACAATTGCTTCAGCCGTAAGTGGATTGTCTTTAGAAATGTTGCAATCCAAAACAAATGATGAGTTCCCTGTAATTCGGATTATGCCTAATATCGCAGCGCAATTTGGTGAATCGGCCACGTGTATTTCTTTCCCTGAAAAGGATAAAGAAAAAGCCTTACCGATCGTTGATTTGTTTCAGGATTTAGGAACAGCTCCAGTTATTGACGAAAAATTAATGGATGCGGCAACGGTTTTAGGCGCTTGCGGTACTGCTTATGCCTTACGTTACATTAGAGCTTCGATGCAGGCTGGAATCGAAATTGGTTTCGACTCTCAAACGGCTTTGGCCATCGCAGCACAAACGGTAAAAGGTGCCGCCAAAATGCTGTTGGAAGAAAAAGTACATCCTGAGCAGTTAATTGACCGCGTAACTACGCCACAAGGCTGCACCATTGTTGGTTTGAACGAAATGGAGCACAATGGTTTCAGTTCTTCATTAATCAAAGGAATCAAGACTTCTTTGAAACAGATTAAAGGATAATTTTAGATTTTTTCGATATTGTAAATTCCAAATTCTAATTTTGATAAGTTGGGATTTGGAATTTTATTTTTTAACCAATTGAATATATTTGGCACCGCATTCGGCAAGTTTGGTATAATAATTCATAGCATTCCCATAGTTCTGAATCGTGAGCGTGTCTTGTACACAACTTGCCTCGATTCCTATCGGAATTTCAAGTTCGCGAGTTGTTGTACTATCTTCTTCATTGCTGATATCACCTTCATATTCGTCCCATTTTATGCCTTCCAGGACAATATATTTTTCACCGGATTCAGAGATAGTTATTTTAGCTTTGCCCGTAACATTTCTTGAATTGGTTTTTAGCGTATACAAATAACCATTTTGAGTGGTAGTTAAGGCAATAGAGATATGGCAATCATCTTCAGTTGCTGTGGTGTACAATCCTGCAATAGATTCGATATTTTTTTTGTAAAGAAGGGTTGTAGTGTCCTTTTTAACATTTTTTATCGCAGTAGGTTCGGTCTTTTTGTGAGTACAGCTTGCAACAAATACAACAAAAGATGAGAAGTAAGCAAGTTTAAGTATCGAATTCATAAAGTTGGAAAATTGTTTTTGGAGTTAAAAATGCGTTTCAAAAAGTTTAAAATACCCAAAAAGGGCGCAGTTTTTCAAAGTTAAATAAATTGCGATCGATAAAAAACAAATTGACTTTCTTTTGCCTCAAATACAAACTAACGTTGCTTTATAACCAAAGAATATACTGTATTTTTGTGTTTCTAAATTTTAAATAATGAGCATCAAAATTTTACATATCGACAGCAATCATCCTGTTCTTTGGAATCAACTAGAAGAAGCGGGTTTTGAAAATCACGCAGATTTTAAATCTTCAAAAGAAGAAATTGAAAATATAATTCACGTGTACAATGGAATCGTTATTCGCAGCCGTTTTAAAATTGATAAAACCTTCCTCGACAAGGCACCCAATTTGCAGTTTATTGCCAGAGTTGGCGCAGGTTTAGAAAGTATCGATTGTGAGTATGCCAAGGCCAAAGGAATACATTTAATTGCGGCTCCAGAAGGTAATCGCAACGCTGTTGCAGAACACTCACTAGGGGTTATTTTGTCTCTTTTTAATAATTTGAATCAGGCTGACGCCGAAATAAAATCGGGACAATGGAATCGCGAAAGCAATCGCGGTCACGAATTAGACGGGAAAACTGTAGGCATTATTGGTTACGGAAACATGGGGAAGGCTTTCGCCAAAAAACTACGAGGCTTTGAAGCAGAAGTTTTATGTTACGATATTCTGGAAAATGTAGGTGACGAAAATGCAAGGCAAGTTACCTTGGAAGAATTACAGCAAAAAACCGATGTTTTGAGCTTGCACCTTCCTTGGACACCAGAAACAGATAAAATGGTCAACAGTGTGTTTATAAATGCGTTTAAAAAGCCATTCTGGATCATCAATACATCTCGAGGAAAAAACATAGTCACAGCAGATTTAGTAGTTGCGATGAAGTCGAAAAAGGTCTTAGGGGCTGGCTTGGATGTTTTAGAGTACGAGAAGCTGTCTTTTGAAACACTTTTTCAGGATAAAAATACTCCCGAAGCTTTTCAGTATTTGTTAGAGGCCAAAAATGTTTTGCTAACGCCACATATTGCAGGATGGACTTTTGAAAGTCACGAACGTCTTGCTCAGGTGATCGTAGATAAAATTAAAAAATTATATTCGAAGTAAAGTCACTAAAAATAAGGACTTATAACTTGTATAGATTTGTTTGGTTAATAATAACAGGTTTTTTCTCAAAAAGTAAAGATTTGAATTAGTTTTTAAAGTTATTTTTTTTTAATATTGTTTCCGAATTTTAACAAAATTTTAAAAAAAGGAGTAACCGAAAATCCATAAGAGTAGGGATTAACTAACTAATTTATTAATTATGATTGAATGGTACAAGAAGGTGGTTTTTGAAAACTACGCAAACTTTAAAGGACGTGCAAGAAGAAGCGAATATTGGTATTTTGTACTTGCTAATGCATTAATTTCTGTTGCATTAATAATTTTAGGTGGAGCAATAGGTCGTCTATTTGGTGATGGAATCACGGGAGTTATTGTAGGATATGCTTTTTTCTTGTTGTATACATTAGCAACTCTAATTCCTTCCTTGGGTGTTGTCGCTAGGAGATTGCATGATGTTAACAAAAGCGGTTGGTTTTATTTTGTTTCTTTCATTCCATTAGTTGGTCCTATTTGGATTCTAATTTTATTTTGTACTGAGGGAGATGCAGGATCAAATCAATATGGACCAGATCCTAAAAATGAAACCGATCAAATTAGTGAAATAGGAAGTGTTGAAGTACAATAATTTAAATCATATATAATGGAAAACACAAAACCAGAAGAAACGTGGAATGCTCCACAAACTGTAAAACCAGAAAACAAAAAAGTTTTAGCTGGAGTTTTAGGTATCATTTTCGGATACTTAGGGATTCATAAGTTTATTTTAGGATATACTAAAGAAGGAATTATTCAAATCGTCCTGAGTGTTGTGACTTGTGGAGCAGCAGGAATAGTTGGATTTATTGAAGGTATAATATATTTGACGAAGAGTGATGATGATTTTTATCAAACCTATCAAGTTGGTAAAAAACCTTGGTTCTAAAACATAAAAAAAGCCTTTTCAAATTAATGAAAAGGCTTTTTCTTTTTATATCAAATCTTAAATAATATCTTCTTTATCAGATAATTTGCGTTCCAGCTCTATTTGAAATTCTTCAATAACAGGTTTCATAGTGCTTTCCGGGATATCTGCGATCCTGATGTACATCAAGCCATCGATGGCGTTGTTAAACAGCGGATCAACGTTAAAAGCTACCACACGTGCATTTTGCTTGATGTATTTCTTAATCAGTACAGGCAAACGTAAATTTCCTGGTTCTAATTCGTCAATGATTTTATCAAATTTATTCAAGTCAGATTCGGCTTCATCAAAAATAAAATCTTTATCGGCGTCTTTCAGTTTTACTTTGTATGCTTTCTTAGGATGAATGTATTGGGCAATATAAGGATCGTAATAGTTAGATTTCATAAATTCAATCATTAGCGATTTAGAGAAATCAGAAAACTGATTGCTAATGCTCACGCCGCCTAACAGGTATTTGTGTTCAGGATAACGCAATGTGGTATGAATGATTCCTTTCCATAATAAAAACAGCGGCATTGGTTTTTGCTGGTACTCTTTTACGATAAAGGCACGGCCCATTTCGATAGATTTGTGCATCATATCGTGCAATTCGGGCTCGAATCTAAAAAGATCATTCAAGTAAAAACCTTCAATTCCGTATTTTGGATAGATTTCAGAACCTAATCCCATGCGGTAGGCTCCGGCTATTTTTTTGGTTTCATCATCCCACAAAAACATGTGGTGATAATATTGATCAAATTTATCTAAGTCAATCGATTCGTTGGTTCCTTCGCCTACTTCACGGAAAGTAATTTCGCGAAGACGACCAATTTCATGTAAGATATTTGGAACCGATTTTGCGCTTGCAAAAAACACTTCGTAATTTTTGCTTTGTAACAAACGACAATCACTGTTACGCAGCGAGTTTACCTCGTCTATCATGTCAGATTCGCTTGCCGGTGTCACGATTTTCTTTGGTGCTTTTGGTATTTTAAGACTTGCAGCATCCAGTAATTTGCTTTCCTTTTCGAAAGGATTGGCAAGCATGTAGGTTTTTTTTCTTAAAAATTCCGAGTAATCTTCAAACGTTTCAAACTCGTTTTGCTCGTTTACAGAAATAGGTTTCCCAATACGTACCTTGATCACACGGTCTTTTTGCGTAAGCAGTTCTGAGGGTAGTTTTGCGGTACGAAGCGTATCATCAATCTTTGATAACCAGTAAAATAATCGGCTGTTTTTGGCATGAAAATAAATCGGTACAACAGGAACTTTCGCTTTGCGAATTAATTTCAAAGCGCCTTCTTCCCAAGGTTTGTCCACGACCAATTTTCCGTCTCTGTACGTCGAAACTTCACCGGCTGGAAAAATCCCTAAAGGTTTGCCATCACTTAAATGGCGCAGGGTTTCTTTGATTCCCACCACACTTGATTTGGCATCCTTATGATTTTCAAAAGGATTTACAGGCATGATGTATTTCTTGAGCGGAACAATGCGGTGCAATAAAAAGTTGGCGATAATCTTGAAATTGGGTTCTCTTTCGAGCATTAATTTCAAAAGTAATATACCATCGATTCCTCCCAGTGGATGATTCGAAATAGTAATATAAGCACCTTCTTTAGGCAAGCGTTTCAGATCTTCTTCAGGAATTTCAAACTTAATTTGCAATTCATCCAGAACCCCATTTAAAAAAGCTACGTCTTCTAAATGTTTGTTGTGGTCGTATATTTTATTAAGGGTAGATATCTTAAGTACCTTCATAAGCATCCAGCCTGAAAAAGTACCTAAAACTCCGTACTTATCAACATTTATCGCTTTTGCAACTTCTTTCGCGGTAACTAAACCCATGTACTATTTTTAATTTATTAGAGCAGCGAACAAAGATAACAAAAAACTCTACTTTTCGTCGTTTCGAACACAAACTTTACACTTTTTTATTACTTTTGAAATTCTTAAAAAAAAGCCGAAATGAAAATTATTTCTTATAATGTTAACGGAATACGCGCTGCGATCGCCAAAGGATTCATCGACTGGTTGCAACATGCTAGCCCTGATGTTATTTGCCTTCAGGAAATAAAAGCCACACAGGATCAGATTCCCGTAGAGGCAATTACTGCTGCTGGTTATCCATATCAATACTATTATCCTGCGACCAAAAAAGGCTACAGTGGAGTAGCTATTTTGTCTAAAATAAAACCCAACAATGTCGTTTTCGGAACCGGAATTCAGCACATGGATTTTGAAGGGCGTAACCTTCGTGTCGATTTTGATGCATTTTCGGTTATGAGTTTGTATTTACCTTCTGGGACTAACATAGAGCGTCTGGACCATAAATTTATGTTTATGGATGATTTTCAAACCTACATCAACGAACTAAAAATCACCATTCCAAACCTGATCATTTGCGGCGATTACAATATTTGCCACGAGGCAATCGATATTCACGATCCCGTTCGCAACAAAACCGTTTCAGGATTTTTGCCTCAGGAACGTGCCTGGTTAGACGGTTTTATGAAGTCAGGTTTTGTCGATAGTTTTCGTCATTTCAACAAAGAGCCTCACCATTATTCGTGGTGGAGTTATCGTGCCGGAGCCCGCGGAAACAACAAAGGCTGGCGTATCGATTACAATTTAGTGAGCGATTCATTGCAACATAAACTCAAACGTGCCGTTATCTTACCAGATGCGATGCACTCAGATCATTGCCCGGTTCTGGTAGAAATTGAGTAACTTTGGTACTGTTATTGCTAAAAAATGTTTCGAAAGGGCATTAAAAAGTTGCCCGATATTAAATTTCAGGAGCTATTTCCTGCTGTTCACTATATCTTTTTGTTTTTAAAGAAAAAACAAAAAGGATGCCGCTACCATCAGGGCTAGGGCACTTTTGCAAACATGACATTTTAAATTATTAATCAAGCCCCAAATAAAAACTAAAATCAAATGATAAAAAAAGCTTCGATCGGATTGCTACTTTTAGCCTTATCCACAACTTCATGTGTATCCAAGAAAATATACAACGATCTGGAAACCAAATATTCAGATTTAAAGAAAGAAAACCGCGCCGTTGCCGATGAAAATGCCGAATTGCAAAAGGCAAAAAATCAATTAGAACTAGATCGCGATAGCCTGAACAAAGATTTAAACGCTACAAAAGCAGATCTTGCCAAACAAAAAGCAGATTTACTTGCAGAGCAAAAAAAATACAAAGTTTTAGAAGATTCGTACAAAGCACTCGAAAAAAACAGCAACGATGCCTTAGAAAGCAATATGGCTAAAAACCGTGATTTGTTGGCTCAATTAGAAGCAAAATCAAAAAAACTGGCCGAAGAACAAGCCCGTTTAGATAAAACCGCCAACCGCTTAAACGAATTAGAAGCCATGATTGCAGCAAAAGAAGCTGCAATGCGCAAACTAAAAGAAACGCTTTCTAAAGCTTTAAATGGTTTTGAAGGAAAAGGTCTTACCGTAGAACAGAAAAACGGAAAAGTATATGTTTCTATGGAAAACAAATTGCTTTTCAATTCAGGAAGTTGGGCCGTTGGTACCGAAGGTAGAAAAGCGGTTGTAGAGCTTGCAAAAGTTTTAGGTGACAATCCAGATTTGTCGGTATTGATAGAAGGTCACACAGATGATGATCCGTATGCAGGTTCAGGACCTATAGCAGACAACTGGGATTTATCGACCAAAAGAGCTACTGCAATTGTAAATATTTTAGCCGAAAACAAAAAAATCAACAAACAAAAACTTACGGCCGCAGGACGTAGCGAATATTCTCCTCTTGCCAGCAACGCAACTCCAGAAGGAAAAGCTAAAAACCGTAGAATCGAAATCATCTTAACACCAAGATTGGATGAAATTGCTGAAATGTTGAATAGTATAAACTAAGTTCTTTTAGAGGGACAAAGGTTCAAAGCGACAAAGGCTCAAAGTTTTTACTTTGAGCCTTTTTTTACCCTTTGTCTCTCTGAATCTTTACATTTTTGCACTATTCTAAAAAAAACTTTTGTAACTTTTTTAACTTTTATATTGTTTCTCATTGCCAAAGCACTTTGTACCTTTGAGCCTTTGGAACTTTGAACCTTAAAAAAAATGAAATACACCATTTTACCTCATACCGATATAAAAGTTAGTAAAATTTGCCTTGGTACCATGACTTTTGGTCAACAAAATTCTGAAGCTGAAGGTCACGCCCAAATGGATTATGCCCTTGAAAGAGGTGTGAATTTTTTTGATACCGCCGAAATGTACTCGGTTCCGGCAAGTGAAGCTACTTACGGAAGCACCGAAAAAATTATAGGAACCTGGTTTAAAAAATCAGGCAATCGTGACAAAGTGGTTTTGGCATCTAAAATCGCAGGGCCAAACGCCAATTTTGGGTACATGCGCGAAAAACTGGATTTCTCGCCTGCAAGTATCAAATTTGCTTTAGAAAATAGCTTAAAAAGACTGCAGACAGATTACATCGATTTGTATCAAATGCATTGGCCAGAGCGTAAAACCAATACTTTCGGGCAACGTGCTTTTAAAGTTCAGGACGATGAGTGGGAAGATAATTTTAGAGCCGTTCTGGAAACTTTCGATGGGTTAATCAAAGAAGGAAAAATAAAACATATTGGTGTTTCTAATGAAAATGCTTGGGGAATGATGCGTTTTCTGGAAGAAAGTAAATACCAGAATCTGCCACGAATTAAAACTGTTCAAAATCCGTATTCGTTATTAAATCGTCTTTTCGAAGTAGGTTCTTCAGAAGTAGCGCTTCATGAAAATTTGGGTTTACTAGCGTATTCTCCTTTAGCTTTCGGTGTTTTGACAGGTAAATTCTTGACAGGAGAACAGCATCCAAACGCTAGAATCAATCTTTTTCCGCAATACACACGCTACAACAGCGAGCAATGCACACAAGCAACTCGTTTGTACAATGAAATTGCTCAAAAACACGGTCTGACGCTTACAGAGCTCGCAATGGGTTTTGTATTGCAACAGCCATTTCTTACCAGCGCCATCATTGGTGCTACGACCTTAGAACAATTAAAAGAAAATATCGATACAATTGATGTCACACTTTCTGAGGAGATCCTAGCCGAAATTGATGCTGTTCAAGCTATTATTCCGGATCCGGCACCATAATTTTAATTTTAGAATAATTGAAAATTCCACTAATTTGTCACTGAATGTTGTGATAATTAGTGGAATTTGTTTTTAAAATTTTCGCTTTGCGAATTATTTTCTTTTGCCGATACTTTCAAAAATTAAATAAAGCATCACTATTTTTTAAGTACTGAAAATTTGCTGAATTACGATAAATGATTATAAAATCTAAAGATCAAACTCGTTATCGGTTGACAAAGAATCTACCGGAATTGCTGTTGAGTCTAAGGTTTTAATGCGCAATAACGATCGTGCATTTCCAGAAACATAAACCGGCGATTGAAAAACAGTATCTTCGGGAATCAAAACGCCACGACGTAACATTAAGCTGCTTAAAAACTTTTGGTTCTTTATTGCGTAGTCTTTCAAATTTCCCTGATCGTTAAACTGATACATGAATTTCCGTGGTTTCGGAATAATCGTCGCCAGGAACAAACATTCATTCAAACTCAAATCTGCCGGACTTTTCTGGAAATAAAAATGACTTGCTTCGCCAATTCCATAAACATTAGGCCCCCATTCGATAATATTAAAATACACTTCGAGCATTCTTTCCTTGCTTACCACGCGATTGTTTTCTAAAATATATACGAGTAAAATTTCTTCCAGCTTACGCGAAAGTGTTTTTTCTCGCGTCAAAAATACATTTTTGATCAATTGCATACTGATCGTACTAGCGCCACGAGAGAATTTTTTGGTTCGAATATTTTTTAGAATTGACTGTTTAAAAGCTTCATTGATAAAGCCGCGATGTGAGAAAAACGAAGGGTCTTCTGTCGTTAGTACGCATTTGCGCAAATAAGGCGAAATTTGATCCAAAGGAGTGTAATTTGGATTTGCATTGCCGACCAAAACCGGTCTTTGTAAGACATTTTGTATGATGGCGCGATACACAAATTCGCCGTTTAATTTGTTAAGATTTGCCTCGCCGTATTTCGTGATTTTTAGATTTTCTTTGTTCAGTTTGCTGTCAAAAACCAATGTGTTGGGTTTGTTTTTATTGAATTTAAAGTCTAATTTATAATTAAAATTACCAGTAGCTTGCATGCCTTGAAAATGTGTAAACAAACCGTCCGGCAGCGAAACAATAAAATCTTGGGCCTGCATTTTTGGAATGTCGACTTTTAAAGTATAAACCGTATCCGATTCGGTATTGTACGAAACATAAGGAAGCACTTTTATTTTGTTTAGCGTCATAGACGAAGTGCTGTCGATCGAAATAAAATCATCGCCTAATAAAAAGCGATAATCAAAACGCGCATTTTTGATGATTACATCTTTGCTGGCAATTTTGGGATGGTTGATTTTAAGATTTGCAATAGAAGTAAAGCCATCAATGTGAAGTTCGCTTCCGTCTTTTTCAATGTTTTCAACATTCAGTCGTATAGAATCGAAGCTGGCTTTCAAATTGTATCTTTCATCCAGATACGGCACTTTAATCGCTCCGGTATCTACATTAAAAAAGCGAATATCGGCTTTTTTATTACGAGGGTCGGCAAAGCCTTTTATGTTCCAGCGCTGGTCAAAATCCTTGCTCTGAACATGTAGAGTTGTTTCGAGCTGTTTGTTGTTTAAAACAAGTCTATTAATCGCAATTGAGGCTGTTTTGCCATTGTCATTAATTTTAAAATTCAAACGTTCCAGTTTCATGTCGGTAGGAACGAGATTTAGTAGTTTCGAAATAATTCGGTAAGCAATTGTTGCGTATTTTCTTTTTTCGTTGGTGTCTTTTTCAGTGGTATCTTTTTTTAGAAAAGCATCAAAATTGCGTACTTTTCCTTTTTTGACCAATTGTACGTAACCGTCATTTACTTTCAAAGTGCCGATCTGGACATCGCCAACCAGTAAACTGGATAAATTGATAGTGGTTTCTATTTTTTTGATATTAAAAAGTGTGTCCGCATTTCGGGGAACGAGAACCACATCGGTTAGTTTTATGCCGGATAATCCCTCAAAAGAAGCCGATTCTACAGAGAAAACACTATCATAGTCCACGCTCATTTTGTGGGTGACTTTGGCAATGGCTTGTTTTAAAAGCGAATTTCGAAAAAAGTAAAATCCTAAAAAAAGCACTACCAATACTAAGGTAAGTATTGAAAGTGCTTTTATTATTTTTTGTTTTGGAAATTTCATAAAGAAGGTTTTGTAAAAACTACGCAAAAAGGATACTGGCGACGTCTTCAATTTTGTTAACAAGTTCTATTTTGATTCCTGTATTTTTTAATGCAATTTTGTTGTATTTGGATACAAATATGGTGTTGAATCCGAGTTTTTCAGCTTCCTGAATGCGCTGATCGACACGGTTTACAGGGCGAATTTCTCCCGATAAACCTACTTCTCCCGCAAAACAGAATCCTTTGGTTACCGGAATGTCTTCGTTGGACGATAATATGGCAGCGACAACCGCTAAGTCAATTGCGGGATCATCTACTGAAATTCCGCCAGTAACATTTAGAAACACATCTTTTGCACCTAAACGAAATCCGGCTCTTTTTTCTAAAACCGCCAAAATCATGTTCAGCCTTTTGGCGTTGTAACCTGTTGTGCTTCGTTGTGGTGTTCCGTAAACTGCCGTGCTCACCAGAGATTGTATTTCGATCATCAACGGGCGCATGCCCTCCATAGTTGTGGCAATTGCAGTTCCGGACATTTCTTCGTCTTTGTGTGAAATCAATATTTCGGATGGGTTCGAAACTTCCCGCAAACCACTGCCTAACATTTCGTAAATTCCGAGTTCGGCTGTTGAGCCAAAACGGTTTTTTAGCGATCGCAGAATGCGGTACACGTGATTTCTGTCGCCTTCAAATTGTAAAACAGTATCCACCATGTGCTCCAGAATTTTCGGGCCGGCGATGTTGCCGTCTTTGGTAATATGTCCAATTAAAATAACTGGGATATTGGTTTCTTTGGCAAATTTGATCAACTCGGCAGTAGTTTCCCTAATCTGCGAAATACTTCCGGCGGTAGATTCTATATAATCCGTGTGTAAGGTCTGGATTGAGTCGATGATGACTATCTCGGGCTGAATGGCTTCAATTTGCTTGAAAATATTTTGCGTTTTTGTTTCCGTCAAAATATAACAATTGTCGCTATTGGGCGTGATTCTTTCGGCACGCATCTTAATTTGTTTCTGGCTTTCTTCACCAGAAACATAAAGCGTTTTATAAGGCAATTTTAATGAAATCTGCAGTAAAAGTGTGCTTTTTCCAATGCCGGGTTCACCGCCCAAAAGAGTCAAAGATCCCGGAACGATTCCACCACCAAGAACACGATTCAATTCGCCATCGGTTGTATCCATTCGTACTTCCTGCGTCGAATCGATTTCGTTGATTTTTAATGGGCGTGGCGCTTTACTGCTGGAAGTTGGTTCGCTTTTCCAAGCGACTTTTTCTTGCTTTTGGATAATTTCTTCGGCAATCGTATTCCATTCTTTGCAGGCATTGCATTGTCCTTGCCATTTGGCGTATTGAGTGCCGCAATTCTGACAAAAAAAGGAAGTTTTTACTTTAGACATTATTTGGTTTTTTTTGCAAGTGTATTCATTTGATCGATTTTTTCATACATCAAATCTTTATTCAAATCACCAATTGGTTCCATTTGAGAAGCGTTTTGATATTTTTTAGACGCTCTTTTCGGGTCGTCCATTTTTTCGTACATCAATCCTAATTCGTATTCGCCCAACATTGCTTTCGGGTAGGTAACATTGGCAATTTCGGCCATTTTTCCTAATTCGTCGTAAGCTTTGTTTTTTAAAATTAAATTTTCAATTACTTTAAAATCACTCATCCTAACAGGAACTTCAATACCCATCATTTTAGACATT
This sequence comes from Flavobacterium geliluteum, assembly GCF_017948595.1. Classification (GTDB taxonomy): domain Bacteria; phylum Bacteroidota; class Bacteroidia; order Flavobacteriales; family Flavobacteriaceae; genus Flavobacterium; species Flavobacterium flavipigmentatum. Next base: position 52,308 of record NZ_JAGFBV010000010.1, read on the forward strand.
ACGGCATATTTATTTTCTAAATAATCGGCGAATCCAGATTGAAGCACCACAATTTTATTATTGTATTCCTCTGAATTTATCGGACGATAGGCTTCAAAAATTTGATACAAAGCGCTCGGAATTGCATGTAAAACCTGTGTATAATGCGTTGTGTTTTTAAATACATCGTACTTGTAATTAACTAACGGATTATTTGCGATTTTAATATTGCTGTCTAATTTTTCTATAGGTTCTTTTAGCTTTTTGTTATCGCCATCGGCAACAGAAATGTAATAAAAAACAGGTTCTGTAATTTTGGCAAACTTTTCCGGAATCCTAACTTCCATTTTTGGGGCAAGTTCTGGGCTAAAGCAAATGTAGGCGTTAAAGATTGGCTGCTCTTTGTACAAATAAAAATTGATAAAACTAGCGGTAGTATCGTGTCCGGCAACGATTCTGAAAGGAGTTGTGCGGTATTTTTTTTCGATATACGGAATTAATTCTGCGCCGACAAATTCAAAAAACTGAGCACCTTTTTCAAACGGCAACCCCGTGATTTCGTCGATTGTAGTGTCATCATAACGCTCTTCTTCTTTGTTTTGATGAATCCCGATAATGATCATTTCCGGCAAATCATCCCAGTACGAACCGTAACTTAAATTCCCTGAAAAGGGGTCAAAAAGATAATCACCGTCTAACAAATATAAAACAGGGTATTTTTTTGTTGGATTTGATTCGTAAGAAGCGGGAAGTCCGATGGTTATTCTTCTCTCTGTTCCCAGTTTTTCAGATTTAATATTGTCAAATTTTTTCTGTGCGAAAACCGAAACCGAAATTAAGGCAAGCAAAAGGTAAACTTTTTTCATGATTTGAGGCATTTCAGTAAATTAAAAAGTATTAAAATAAGGTACCAATATAATACTTTATTTGCTTTTTGATAACAATGTGATTTAAAAAAGCCGTGAAATTTAAGACAAACAAAACGTCATTCGATCAAAAATAATTTTGACGAATAAAGGATATTATATGTGTAAAAGAGAATTTACGTTAACGAATTATCGTTTTCATTAGGGAAAACAATCCATGGTTTGAAGGTTTTGGCTTCTTCAAAATCCAAAGTTGCATAAGAAATGATGATAATAATGTCGTCTTTCTGTACTTTTCTGGCAGCAGGTCCGTTCAGGGTAATTTCGCCTGAATTTTTCTGGCCTTTTATAGCATACGTTTCAAAGCGTTCACCATTATTAATGTTTACAATAGATACTTTTTCACCTTCAATAATGTTAGAGGCTTCCAGTAAAGTTTCGTCAATAGTAATACTGCCAATATAATTTAAATCGGCTCCCGTTACTTTTACACGATGAATTTTTGATTTTAAAACTTGAATTTGCATGGTGCAAAGGTAAATTAATTTAATGAAATGGTATCAATCAACCTTATAGAATTAACAAATACAGCTATAAATGCACGGTACTTTTTGTCTTTACTTTTATGATCGATAGGTAATAATGTCGATTCATCAGCTATTACAAAATATTCCAACTCAAACATTTCGTTGTCTTTGAATGCATTTTGTACAAACTCAATGGTCGCTTCTGGGCTTTCTTTTGCGAATATTTCCTGGGCTTGCAAAAGGGTTTTGTAGATAATCGAAGCTTTTTTTCTTTCTTCAGAAGTCAGGCGCTCGTTTCGGGAACTCATTGCCAATTGGTTGTCTTCTCTAAAAATAGGACAGCCTACAACATGTACTGGCATGTGGTTCTTTTCGACCATTTTTTTAACAATTTGCAATTGCTGAAAGTCTTTTTCGCCAAAATAAGCGTTCGTTGGTGTTACAATTTCAAACAAACGTTTTACTATGGTACCCACGCCATTAAAATGTCCGGGTCTGAATTTTCCTTCCATTTGATTTTCTAAACCATCAAAATCAAAATCCTGAGAAACCGTGTGTCCTTCGTAAATATCCTCGACAGAAGGAGCATAAAGGATGATTTTATCACTCAGATTACGCATTTTTTTTACGTCTTCTTCCAGCGTTCGGGGATATTTTTCTAAATCTTCAGGATTGTTAAATTGCGTTGGATTTACAAAAATACTCACCACAGTATCGTCATTTTCTTTGATTGAGCGTTGCATTAAAGCCAGATGACCTTGGTGTAAAGCGCCCATTGTTGGTACAAACCCAATAGTTGAATTTGCGGTTTTGATAGTTTTTAAATAAGCTATCAAGGCTACTTTACCGTAGAAAATATGCATGAGGGTATTATTAAAATTTAGTGCAAACATAATATATTAGTTAATAACTGCATAAATTTTTGTAATTTTGCAACGTTTTTATTACCAAAAATTAAGTAAAATACTATTATGAAAGATAAGAGGATATTATATGTATCATCTGAAGTCGTGCCATATTTGGCTGAAAATGAAGTTTCTTTAATGTCTTATGACGTTCCAAAGATGATCAATGATCAAGGCGGACAAATAAGAATTTTCATGCCAAGATACGGAAATATTAACGAAAGAAGACATCAATTACACGAAGTAATCAGACTTTCAGGGATGAATTTGGTAGTAAATGACTTGGATATGCCATTGATTATCAAAGTAGCTTCGATTCCGAAAGAAAGAATTCAGGTTTATTTTATTGATAATGATGAATATTTTAAGAGAAAAGCAACTTTTGCAGACGAAGAAGGCGTTTTGTATCCTGATAATGACGAAAGAGCCATATTTTTTGCAAAAGGAGTGGTAGAGACAGTAAAAAAACTCAACTGGGTTCCGGATATTATACATGTACATGGTTGGTTGGCTTCGATGTTGCCTATTTACATGAAACATTACTATAAAAATGAAGCATTGTTCTCTGAAACGAAAATTGTTACTTCTGTTTATGGACAATCTTTTGATGAAAATCTGGATTTAGAAATGATCAATAAGGTAAAATTTGACGGTGTGCCGCATGATGCAGTTGCTGATTTGGAAGTGCCTAATTACGAAAATATCCTTAAAGCGAGCATATTACATTCTGATGCTGTGATTATAGCCTCTGAAAATGTATCGCCAAGTTTAACAAAATTTATAGAATCTTCAGGAAAACCTTTTTTACCTTTCGCCACGAAAGATGCATTCGCCGAGGCGTATACAAATTTCTACAAGAGTATGGGGCTTTAAATTTTAACTTTATTATTAAACATGTATAATACTTCTTTTATTAAGAAACTTCTATTAGTTGCCACGGTTGCTGTTTTCTATTCTTGCGATAAGGATTTTATTGAGATCGGAGATACTTTAATCGGTGATAATCATTTTGGTTTGGAACCAGAAAATTACGATGTTAACGCTTACAATCAGAAAGTTACTCCAGTAGCTTCTAATAATTTAAATACAAATCCTTTGGGTATTTATGATAATGCTGTTTTTGGAACAACAACGGCTAATTTTAATACTCAGGTCGCATTGTCAGAATATGCGCCAACGATTGGCGAAGGTGTCGAAGTTGATAGCGTTACTATTAATATTCCTTACTTTGTTCTTTCAAGTAAAACGGTCATAAATTCTGAAACAGGTAATTCTACTTATGTATTGGATTCTGTTTTTGGTCCTGCCGACGGAAAATTAAAACTGAGCGTTTATGAGTCAGGTTATTACATGAGAGATCTTGATCCTAGTGGCAGTGTGCAAACAAGTCAGTTGTACTATACCAATCAAAATGTTGATTTTGACGGTCAAAAAGGAACACTCTTAAACGACAGTTCTAATAAACTGGAGAATGATGAGTTTTTCTTTAGCAGTAAAGAAATAGTTGAAAAAACAGTAGATGCTACCACAAAAGTAGAAACGAAGAAAAGATTTCCTCCGGAAATGCGTTTACATCTTAACAGAGAATTTTTTAAAACCAAACTTCTTGATGCTTCAAAAGCTTCGAATTTGGCAAATGCAGATCTTTTTAAAAATTATTTTAGAGGATTGTATTTTAAAGTAGAAAAATCCGGTTCCAGCAATAGTAATGCGGCGATGATGGACTTTAAAAAAGGTAAAATCACCGTTTTTTATAAAGCCAAAACAGCTATTACTACAGATGATGAAAATGTAAAAGAAAATAAAACTTTGGTTCTGAATCTAACAGGTAATACGGTTAGTTTGCAGGAAGAAAGCAATGTAACGCCTGACTATTTGGATGCTACACAGAACGATGTTGTGGCTGATGATAAATTATATCTAAAAGGAGGTCAGGGTTCTATGGCGATCATTGAGCTTAATGATTTTGCAACTCAGTTGGCAGATATTAAAGTCAAAGGTTGGATGGTTAATGAGGCAAATCTGGTTTTTACTATCGATTCTGACAAAATGAAAGGCGTAGATGAGCCGTTAAGGGTTTATTTGTACGATGCCACCAATAATACCCCTATTGTAGATTATATTGCTGATGGTACTACTAGTTTAACAGGAGATACCCGCAGAGCAAAGTATATTTATGATGGTATCATCAATTTGGATGCTACTACCAAAAAAGGTAAAACGTATAAAATTCGTTTAACAAGTTATATTCGTAATTTGATCAAAAATGACAAAGCAGTAGCTGTAAAGTTAGGTTTGGTTGTAACGGATGATATTACCATTGTTGCTTCCAGTAAAATGGATCCTAAAACGATCAACAATAGTAATTTTAAAGAAGTTCCAAGAACATCTGTAATGAGTCAGACAGGAACAGTACTATTTGGAGGAACTGCTGCTTCGGCAGATAAAAAAGTAAAACTTCAAGTTTACTATACAAAACCAAATTAATAAAAATATATGTGTGGAATTGTTGGATATATTGGGCATAGAGAGGCTTATCCTATTGTAATCAAAGGATTGAAGCGACTTGAGTACAGAGGATATGACAGTGCTGGTGTGATGCTATATGATGCCGAATCTGGAATTAAAATCTGTAAAACAAAAGGTAAGGTAGTAGACCTTGAAGCTAAAGCAAAAAATGGTTTTACTACCAACGGAAATATTGGTATTGGACATACTCGTTGGGCTACACACGGAGTTCCAAACGATGTAAACTCACATCCACATCTTTCTAATTCTGGTGAGTTGGCTATTATTCACAATGGTATTATCGAAAATTACGCTCCTCTTAAAGAAGAATTAATCAAAAGAGGTTATGTTTTTCATTCAGATACCGATACAGAAGTTTTAGTAAATCTGATCGAAGAAGTTCAAAAGAAAGAAAATATAAAATTAGGTAAAGCAGTTCAAATTGCATTAAATCAAGTCGTTGGTGCTTATGCGATAGCGGTTTTTGATAAAAAAAATCCTAACGAATTGGTTGCTGCAAGATTGGGTAGCCCATTAGCGATAGGTGTTGGCGAAGGTGAATATTTTATTGCCTCTGATGCTTCTCCGTTTATCGAATATACTTCAAATGCTATTTATCTTGAAGATGGTGAGATGGCAAATATAAGATTGCATAAGCCTCTTAAAATTAGAAAAATAAAAGATGATTCTTTGGTAGATCCTTATATTCAGGAACTTCAAATGAATCTGGAGCAAATTGAAAAAGGCGGTTACGACCATTTCATGCTAAAAGAAATTTACGAACAGCCAAGTGTCATTAAAGATACCTACAGAGGTAGACTTAATGCGAATAAAGGAATCGTTCAGATGGCAGGTGTTGAGGATAATTTAGAAAAATTTTTAAACGCTAAACGAATTGTTATCGTAGCTTGTGGTACTTCATGGCACGCAGGATTAGTGGCAGAATATATTTTTGAAGAGTTCGCCCGCATCCCTGTAGAAGTAGAATATGCTTCAGAATTTAGATACAGAAACCCAATTATCAATAAAGACGATGTGGTGATTGCTATTTCTCAATCTGGAGAAACTGCGGATACTATGGCGGCTATCAAATTGGCAAAAGAAAACGGAGCTTTCGTTTTTGGTGTTTGTAATGTTGTAGGTTCTTCTATTTCTAGAGAAACTCATGCAGGTGCTTACACACATGCTGGTCCCGAAATTGGAGTAGCTTCGACTAAAGCATTTACAACGCAAATCACTGTTTTAACGATGATTGCTTTACGTTTAGGAAAAGCAAAAGGCACTTTATCAAATACTGATTTTCATACTTATTTGCAAGAATTAGAAATAATTCCTGAAAAAGTAGCTGAGGCATTAGAAACCAATGACAGAGCAAAAGAAATTGCTGCGGCCTTTAAAGATGCTCCAAATTGTCTGTATTTAGGTCGAGGTTATAATTTTCCGGTAGCACTAGAAGGTGCTTTAAAACTAAAAGAAATCTCTTATATTCATGCTGAAGGTTATCCTGCAGCAGAGATGAAACATGGTCCGATTGCACTTATTGATGAGCACATGCCGGTTATTGTTATTGCTCCTAAACAAGGGCATTACGATAAAATTGTAAGTAACATTCAGGAGATAAAATCGAGAAGCGGTAAAATCATTGCGGTGGTTACCAAAGGAGATACCCAAGTTCGTGAATTGGCAGATTATGTAATCGAAATTCCGGAAACTTCAGATGCCTTATCACCATTAATTACTACAATACCTTTGCAATTGCTTTCGTATTACATCGCTGTAATGCGCGGTTGTAACGTAGATCAGCCACGTAATTTGGCAAAATCCGTAACTGTAGAATAATACAATAAAATTTATATAGTGTTAAAAAAAGCGAGATCCAGGTCTCGCTTTTTTTGTTTAACTTTTTTTTGAAATAAATTTCAAATCTATAAATTATGATGTTTATTTGCTTGAGCTATTTCTAATCTTATCATTTAATTTACGTTTATGAAAAAAATTATCACAGCAGTTTTCCTAATAATAACTGCAACCGGCTTCTCTCAACAGCTTACTTATAGAACAGGCGGAAACGTCTATAATGCAGAGAACAAAAAAATCAATCCGATGGAAGTTCGGGCTCTGATGGCAAATAACAACGAAGCGCTGTCATTGTATAATGCGGGAAGAAATAAGAAAACATGGGGCAATGTACTGCTGTATGGTGGCTCGGCACTTGTGGTTGCCAATTTATTAGTTGGATTGACAAAAGATGAGAAATATGTGACTACCTACCCCGGTAATGGTTATTATCCTTCTGTACAAGCAGAGCGTACTAGTTTTACTGCTGCTATTATTGGCGGTGCAATGATTTTGGGTTCTATTCCTGTCAAGATTGGTTATGCCAGAAAAGTCAAATCGGCTTTGACCAAATACAATGATGGTTTGGCCGAAAATAATCAGCCTGCGTACAAAACAACTTTGGTGGCGAGCGGTAATCAAATCGGTATTAAAATTGAATTTTAAAAAAGCCTTAACCCTTTAAATTTGGTAAAAATGTTAAAAAAACGAGATTTAGGTCTCGTTTTTTTATATTGTCAATTTATTTTTATGAACTATGTATTTTTAAGAAATATTCATTTTTTTTCTTAAAATTTATATGTATGCATAGTATCTCTCATTTTAAATGTACGGTTATTGTTATTAATTTAATAAATCGTTATGAGGAATACTTAAAATACTTGCTAAAAATATATTTATAATTAATTTTTTTTAACCTTTTTTTAGTAATATGAAAATTATTTGTTATTTTGGCTATCTAAACTAACCAAAAACAAATCCAATGAGAGTTTATTTACTAATTATGTCTTTGTTTTTCTGTGGATTTTCTTTCGCACAGACTACAATTACGGGTTCCGTTACCGATAGTAACAACCAATCTATTCCTGGTGCCAATGTAAATGTTGTAGGCAGTACAAGTGGTGCTTCTACTGATTTTGACGGTACTTTTGCTTTAAAAACAACGTCTAAACCACCTTTTGCTATTAAGGTTTCGGCGGTAGGATTTGAATCTAAGATCATCAATGTCACTTCGGCTGATCAAAAAGTCAATGTGGTGCTAAAAGATGAGGAAACTAAATTGGATGAAATTGTTGTTTCGGCATCAAGAACTCCAGAGAGAGTGATAGAATCTCCTGTTACTATTGAAAGAATGGGAATTCAGGAAATTAAGAACACGACTGCTGCCACTTTTTATGATGGGTTAGAAAACTTAAAAGAGGTGCATTTTAATACCAGTAGTATTTCGTTTAAGTCTATCAATACGCGTGGTTTCGCATCTGTTGCCAACACTCGTTTTATGCAATTGGTTGACGGAATGGACAACTCATCGCCAGCCTTAAACTTCGTGTTAGGAAATCTAATTGGTATTTCTGATATTGATGTTGCAAATGTCGAACTTCTGCCAGGTGCATCTTCAGCGCTTTATGGTGCAAATGCTTTCAATGGAATTTTGTTTATGAATAGTAAAAGTCCTTTTACCAACGAAGGTATCAGTGTTTATTATAAATACGGGCAGACGAATCAAAACGCTGCTGGCAGAAATGATTATAATGACTTTGGAATTAGAGCAGCAAAAGCATTTACAAAACACTTCGCTTTAAAAGGAAATTTTACTTACTTGGAAGCGACAGAGTGGATCGCTGCTGATAATAGAAGTATGACAGCTGGAGGTGTAAGCCGTGAAACAAATCAAAATTATGATGGTTTGAATCTTTACGGAGACGAGGTGACTACTTTTATTCCGAATGTGGGTCAAGTAAGTAGAACTGGATATCGCGAACAAGATTTGACAGACAATAAAGTAAAAAATATAAAAGCCGATTTCTCTGCACATATCAGACCTTTTGCAGATGAAACCGAAATTATTTTGCAATATAAAATTGGTTTGGGAAGTACAATTTATCAAGGAGCTAACAGATATGCCTTGAAAGATTTTATGATGCAACAAGCAAAAGTGGAAGTAAAAGGGAAAAACTTTTTTGCCAGATTCTATGCTACAGATGAAGATGCTGGAAATTCGTACGACATGAGATTTGCTGCATGGAATGTTAACAGAGCTGCAAAATCAGATCAGGAATGGTTTACCAATTATGCAACTGCTTACCAATTATCAGGAGCGGTTATGGGTACAAATGCAAATCAATCAGCTGCTATCGCTAGAAATTTTGCAGATTATAATGTGCTTCCTGCGGCTATTTCTTTTATCCCAACACCAACAGGTTCTGCGAGGTTTGAGCCGGGTTCTGCTCAGTTTAAACAAGCGCTTACTACTGTGTTGGCAAATCCGGATTTAACACAAGGGGCAAAATTTATTGATCACTCAAAATTATATCATTCAGATTTAAATTATAATTTTAAAGACCTAATTAAGTTTGCTGAAATTCAGGTAGGTGGTTCTTGGAGAAAATACATCATGGATTCTGAAGGAACTATTTTTACTGACTTTGATGGTCCAATTGATTATAAAGAATACGGTGCTTACACACAATTACAAAAAAAATTCTTAGACGACAGATTGAAGTTTACAGGATCTCTTCGTTATGATAAAAGCCAGAATTTTGATGGAAATATATCACCAAGAGTTTCATTTGTATACTCAGGAGGTGAGGCAAAAAGACATAATTTTAGAGTATCCTATCAAACAGGTTTCCGTAATCCAACTACTCAGGATCAATATATTGGTTTAGATTTAGGACCGTTTGCTTTAATTGGTTCTGCTCCTGAAAATTTAGATCGATTTACAGAAACAAAACCAGTGAGTGCTGCAGGTCAAGCTTTAGGATCTCCTGCTACGGTAAATTTATCAGGTCAGAATGCGTATCGTAACGCTTATACTTTGACCTCGGTTCAGGCATTTAGCCTGTCTGCAAATCCTGCAGATCTTAAGGTTGCCAATGTTGGTTTGGTTAAGCCGGAACAAGTACAGGCTTTTGAAATTGGTTATCGCTCAGTTGTTCAAAATGATTTGTCAATCGATTTGAATGCTTACTACAATATTTATAATGATTTCATGAATACTTCGAGAGTAATTTCACCATACTACGGTACAGTTGGAACCAATGCTGCAGATCCAGAAGTTCAAAAAACTTATGCTGCTATAAGATTTGGCGATAGAAGAGTTTATCAGGTATATACTAATACAACTGCTAATATTTCATCATTAGGTTTTGGTGTTGGTTTGGCAAAGAAAGTATACAAAGATTTTGAGTTAGGGGTAAATTATAACTATGCACAATTTGATTTTGATCAGACAGAAGATCCTAGTTTTATTGCTGGATTTAATACGCCTAAACATAGAGTTAAAGCTTCTTTAGGAAATTCTAAAGTAACTAAGAACTTAGGTTTTAATCTAAATGTAAGATGGAACACAGAATATTTATGGCAATCTTCTTTTGGAGATGGTATGATTCCAGAAAATACGGTTCTTGATGCTCAGATAAATTATGCTTTTCCAAAATTAAAATCAGTTGTTAAAGTAGGAGCAACGAATCTTTTCGGTTCAGATTATCTTCAGGTAATTGGTGCGGGAGCAATTGGTCAGCAATGGTTTGCTTCTTGGACAATCAATCCATAATACATGGAAAATTGAGTTCTTGAGTTTGTCAGGACGAATGAAAAAGAAGTACTAATTTTAAATTAAAAAATCATGATAAAAAATATAAAATGGCTATTGCTGGTTTCCTTAACCTTTGTAGCATGTAACAATGATGATGATAATGCTGCTCCGGCAGAGGTTCCGGTTGTTCCCGGTACGGCAGTATTTACAAAATATGTAGCGCTTGGTGACTCTTTTGCGGCAGGATATAGTGATGGTGCACTTTTCAAAAAAGGTCAGGAAGGAGCTTATACAACTATTCTATCGCAGCAATTTGCAGCTGCTGGCGGAGGTGCTTTTACAATTCCTTTTATGAGTGATAATATTGGAGGTCTATTGTTGGGCGGAAATGTTATAGCAGGTCCTCGTTTGTATTTTAATGGATCGGCTCCGGTGGCATTAACAGATAAACCAACCACTGAAGTTGGTGTTCATCTTACAGGAACTTTTAATAACTTGAGTGTTCCGGGAGCAAAAAGTTATCATTTGGTTACTCCTGGTTATGGTAATGTTGCTGGTGTAGCAACAGGAACTGCAAACCCTTATTTCGCACGTTTCTCAAGTTCGCCTTCAACAACGGTACTTGCTGATGCAGTGGTGCAAACTCCTACTTTTTTCTCTCTATGGATAGGTGGAAATGATGTTTTGGGTTATGCTTCTTCAGGAGGAATAGGAAAGGATCAAAAAGGAAACCTAAATCCTGCAACTTACGGAGGTAACGATATTACAGATCCAACGGTTTTTGCAAATGTTTACAACACTTTGGTAACGGGCTTAACAGCTAATGGAGCAAAAGGTGTAGTGGCCAATTTGCCTTATATTAATACACTGCCTTATTTTGTAACGGTTCCTTATAACCCACTTACATCAAGTTTGTTAGGGAACGGAAACGCTACTGTTGGAGTTGCAACTATAAAAGCTTTAAATGCACAATTATACGGTCCGCTAAAACAAGCTTTGACTGCTTTTGGAGCAGGTGACAGAATCAATTTGCTTTCTGAGACTGCAGCCAATCCTTTGTTGATTAAAGATGAGACTTTGACCAATTTGTCTGCACAATTAACAGCGGCTTTTACACCAACATTAGGTGCTCAAACTGCTGCTTTTTATGGTCAGGTTTTTGGTCAGGCAAGACAAACAAAACAAACATCTGATGGTACTTTTAAAGATTATGTTGTTTTGCCAACCAGAACAGTGATTGGTACGGCACCAACGGCTGCTAATTCTGGTCTGGGAATTGCTCCGCCAGCACCTTTGGATAAATTTGGAATTACATTTCCGTTGCAGGACAAAGACGTTTTGATTCAATCTGAAATAACAGAAATCAAAGTAGCTACAGATGCATACAATGCTACTATCGAAGCTGTAGCAAAAGCAAAAGGACTAGCGTTTGTAGATACACGACCAATTATGGCGCAATTGTCTAATGGCGGGATTAGTTTTGGAAATTATACATTGTCAGCAACGTATGTTACAGGTGGTGCTTTTTCTCTTGACGGAATTCATCCAAGTGCCAGAGGATATGGTCTGATTGCTAATATATTTATTGATGCTATCAATACTCAATTTCAGTCGACTCTTAGACGTGTAGATTTGGGAGTATATCCAATTCAGTATCCAAAAACAATCAATTAAATATAAATAACCAATAAAAAAGCCACTCATTAAAAAAGATAATGTAGTGGCTTTTTTAATGGCATAAAATTATCAATTTAACCATTTAAAGGCTGACTTTTAGGAATCAAACAAAATCGCAGTATTTTTTTTATAAAAAATATTGATTTTATATTTTAAAAATTTATCTTTGCGCTCTGAAAAAAGAGGTATTTTCGATAAACCTAAATAGCTATTTAATAAACACATAAGTAATGTCAAAAGTAATAGGAAAAGTTGCTCAAATCATTGGACCAGTAGTTGACGTAGTTTTCAACGGAAAAGATGTTGAACTTCCAAAAATTTATGATTCACTAGAAATCACTAAAAAAGACGGAACGTTATTAGTTCTTGAAGTACAATCTCACATTGGTGAAAACACTGTTCGTACCATTTCTATGGACTCTACAGATGGTTTGTCAAGAGGATATGAAGTAGTTGGAACGGGTAATCCAATCCAAATGCCAATCGGTCCAGATGTATATGGAAGATTATTCAATGTAATTGGAGATGCAATTGATGGTTTAGGAAACTTGCCAAAAACAGGAGAGAACGGTTTGTCTATTCACAGACAAGCTCCTAAATTTGAAGATTTATCAACTTCATCAGAAGTTTTATTCACAGGTATCAAAGTAATCGATTTGATCGAGCCTTACGCAAAAGGAGGTAAAATTGGATTGTTTGGTGGTGCAGGTGTTGGTAAAACAGTATTGATTCAGGAGTTGATCAACAATATCGCAAAAGGTCACGGTGGACTTTCAGTATTCGCAGGAGTAGGTGAAAGAACACGTGAAGGAAATGACTTGCTTCGTGAGATGTTAGAGTCAGGAATTATTAAATACGGTGACGATTTCATGCACTCTATGGAAAATGGAGGATGGGATTTGTCTAAAGTAGATATGCCAGGAATGAGAGAGTCTAAAGCTACTTTCGTTTTCGGACAAATGAATGAGCCTCCTGGAGCTCGTGCTCGTGTGGCACTTTCAGGATTGTCTATCGCTGAGTATTTCCGTGATGGAGCAGGAACGGATCAAGGTAAAGACGTATTATTTTTCGTTGATAATATCTTCCGTTTTACACAAGCAGGTTCTGAGGTATCAGCACTTTTAGGACGTATGCCTTCTGCAGTAGGATACCAACCAACTTTGGCAACAGAGATGGGAGCTATGCAAGAGCGTATCACTTCTACAAACAAAGGATCTATTACATCTGTACAAGCGGTTTACGTTCCTGCGGATGATTTAACTGACCCGGCGCCAGCAACAACGTTTGCTCACTTAGATGCAACAACAGTATTGTCTCGTAAAATTGCTGAGCTAGGTATTTATCCAGCGGTTGACCCGTTAGATTCTACTTCAAGAATTTTGACTCCTCAAATTTTAGGAAACGAGCACTACGATTGTGCACAAAGAGTAAAAGAGATTCTTCAAAAATACAAACAGTTACAAGATATTATCGCGATTCTAGGTATGGAAGAGTTATCTGAAGAAGATAAACTTTCTGTATCAAGAGCACGTCGTGTACAACGTTTCTTGTCTCAGCCTTTCCACGTAGCGGAGCAATTTACAGGTATTCCTGGAGTTTTGGTTGATATCAAAGATACTATCAAAGGATTCAACATGATTATCGATGGTGAGTTAGATCACCTTCCAGAATCAGCTTTCAACTTGAAAGGTTCTATCCAAGATGCTATCGAAGCTGGAGAAAAAATGTTGGCAGAAGCATAATATATAAGTTAAAAGTGAGAGGTTAGATGTTAGACGTTTTGTCTGAAACTTCTAACCTTTAACAAATAACTTCTAACTCAAAAAATATGATTTTAGAAATAGTATCACCAGAAGCAAAATTATTTTCAGGGGAAGTAACTTCGGTTACCTTACCTGGAGTTGATGGAAGCTTTCAAATTTTGAATAATCACGCTCCGATTGTTTCTATTTTAGAAAAAGGAACTGTAAAAGTTGTAGCGTCCAGCTTTAATTTTTCTAAAGAAGTAGCGGGTAAATTCACGAAAGTAAATGAGCAAACCTACACATTAGAGATTGCATCAGGTACTATCGAAATGAAAGACAACAAAGTAATTGTTTTAGCCGACTAAGACAATTTCAAAATAAATTAAAAAGCCAGACAGTGATGTTTGGCTTTTTTTTATTTTTGAAATATGGAAAATAATAAAAAACAAGAAGTTTCAATATTAGAAAAGAAAAGAAGCTGGTTCGAGTTAGCTTTAGCTGCTGTCTTTTATGGTGTTTTTATTTATTTGTTAGGGATCTTGATTTACGTTCTTTATTTAGGTGCTTCTTTCGTTCTTTTTATCAAGCTCCTAACTTCTGTTGTTTCTGTTGGTGGTTTCTGTTTAGGTTATGGATTACTTTTTTCTGCAACAAAAGATATTATTATAAACGTGACAGACAGTATTATCATAACAAGATATGTTGTTGGGCCATTTTCCTATGATGTAAATTCTAAAGTAACAGAGTTTGAGTACGTTTCTTTTTTCGTAGATAAGTGGGGAGAATATGCAACGAATCTCTGGTATGTTAAAAACAGGCATTATAAAATGTGTAGTTTTGAAACCAAACAAATGGCTTATCAATTTTGTCTAGATCTTTCAAATAAACTAGATATCGATATCCTAGATGCTACTGAGAAAGGAAATTTTAAATGGATTGAGAAAGACAATTTCAAAATAAATTAAAAAGACAAGTAGTGATGTTTGGCTTTTTTGTTTCAGGAGCTATTCCAGCTGTCCACTATATCTTTGCTTGCCTAAAGAAGGCAGGCAAAGGATGCCGCTCCCATCTGGGCTAAAAATCAGAGCACACCAGAAATTTAGTCTTAATTTCATAACTTTGCCTTTATGAAATTACCCGAAAATCTCAATCAGAAACTGGAAAATCGTAAACAAAGCAATGCGCTAAGGCAATTGCCTAGCCAAAATAATCTAATCGATTTTACGTCTAATGATTATATCGGGTTTTCAAAATCAGAAACTATTTTCAAACAAACCCATCAGTATCTGATAGAAAAAGACATTGCTCAAAACGGAGCAACGGGTTCACGATTAATTTCTGGTAATCATTCTTTATATCCAATTACCGAGAATTTTATTGCGCAATTTCATGAGGCAGAATCGGCTCTAATTTTTAATTCGGGCTATGATGCCAATGTTGGGTTTTTTAGTGCTGTACCGCAACGAAACGATGTTATTTTGTATGATGAGTTAAGTCATGCTTCTATTCGTGACGGAATTGTTTTATCGAATGCCAAATCATACAAATTCAACCACAATGATTTTGAAGATTTAGAACGGCTAATAATTAAATTTCGATCTTCCAAAACCCAAATTCCAACAATTATTTATATTGTAACTGAGACCGTTTTTTCTATGGATGGCGATTGCCCAAATCTGGAAGAATTGGTTTTGCTCTCAGATAAATACAATTGTTATTTAGTAGTAGATGAAGCTCATACGTTGGGAGTTTTTGGAGAAAAAGGCGAGGGTCTTGCGCAATATTTAAATGTTCAGGATCGAATTTTTGCCCGAATTATGACTTTCGGTAAAGGCTTGGGTTGTCACGGAGCAGCTATTTTAGGAAGTACCGCACTTAAAGAATATTTGGTCAACTTTGCCCGAAGTTTTATCTACACTACCGGACTGTCTCCGCATGCGGTAGCTACCATTTTGACGGTTTATCAACAATTAGCAGAAGAAAAAGAAACGATTGATAAACTGCGCAATAACATTGTTTTTTTTAATCAGCAAAAAAATCTTTTAGGTCTAAAACCAATCTTTGTCCGAAGCAAATCGGCCATCCAGTCTGCGATTATTCCAGGAAATGAAAGAGTAAAGCAAATAGCGCAACAACTTCGTCAAAAAGGTTTTGATGTAAAACCAATTTTATCGCCAACTGTTCCCGAGGGGCAGGAAAGACTTCGCTTTTGTATTCATAGTTATAATTCAGAAAAAGAGATTTTTCAGGTTTTAGAGTTGCTGAGAGACTTTGTGTTTTAGATGCGTTTTTCTAAAATATCAGAATAAAAGCATAACCACTTTTACAGATGTTTATTTTTTAAACCTTTGTAAAATCCCGTCTTTGCTGGCAATTAAAAAAAAACAATATTTTTTTGTAACGTTTTGATTGATTGTTTACTTACGAGTCGTAATCAAATAAATCAAAAGCGTTATGAAAACCAAAACATCTTTAGTCAAAACCATTATTTGTATCGTATTACTATTTTTATCGTCCATGCAAATCAGCTATTCATTAATAAGTCATTTTGTACACGGCAAACCGTATTCTACTTTATTTGTAGTAGTTTGTTGTTTGTTTGCGGCAACTTTAGCGTCTTCAAAAAGACAGCAATGCAGCAAAAAATAATGGAGTTTTAATCATCAAATCAATCTATAAACATCAATCAAAAACAGTATGAAAAATTTATTTAAATCGGTAACAGCTGCGTTTCTAATTATTTTTAGCGCAGGAACTCAAGCACAAACAAAATCTCCAAAACTTGAAAATTCGCTTTTATGGGAGGTTTCTGGAAACGGGTTGTCAAAACCATCGTATTTGTACGGAACAATTCACATGATTTGTGGCGCGGATTATTTTCTTTCTGAAAAAGCAAAAAAAGCATTCGAAGCTTCTGAGAAATTAGTACTAGAAATTAATTTATCAGATCCTAACGAGATTACAGCAATGCAACAAATGGCAATGGGAAAAGAACCTTTGGATAAAATATTAACTCCGGAACAATTGTCAAAATTGGATTTGATTTTGAAAAAAACTACTGGAATGTCGGTGCAACAAGTAAATAGTTTTAGCTTAACAACCGTGATGAGTTTAATTTTTATAAAATCTTTTGGTTGCAGCGATATCAAATTGTACGAAATGGAATTTATAGAATTGGCTAAAAAACAAAATCATCAAATTGGCGGTTTAGAAACGATTAAGTCTCAGTTTGAAATTCTTGAAAATGCCTACACAAACGATGAAATGCTGACCATGTTAAGTGAGGCAACTCCAGACGAAGCGGCAGTTCTGGTAGATAATTATAAAAAAGAAAATATTGATTTGATTTATATAAATACGACTGGCGAAAAGCTGATGAGTGAAAAAACAAAAGATAAAATGCTCAACGGTCGCAATCGTAATTGGGTGACGCAAATGCCTGAATTGATGAAAAAGCAACCCACATTTTTTGCAGTAGGAGCAGCGCATTTGGCTGGTGAAGAAGGAATAATTAATTTGTTGAGAAAAGCAGGATATACCGTTAAACCAGTAACGAAATAGCGAAGTTTTGAAAGAAAAAGAACAAGAGTTTTTAACGCGAATAGAAAAGCATAAAGGAATTTTGTATAAAGTTTCTAAAATGTATATGGATAATCATGACGACCAGCAAGACTTGTTTCAGGAGATTGTCTGTCAGCTCTGGAAATCCTATGATTCTTTCAGGAACGAAAGTCAATTTTCGACCTGGATGTACCGAGTCGCCGTAAATACTGCTATTGTTTTTTTGAAAAAAGAAAAACGCAAAGTCGATAAATACGAAATCACCTCTGAGAATATAAAAGACGACGAAGGCGATTCACATATAAAAGAAAGTCAGATCGATCATTTTTATAAAGCGGTTCAGAAATTGGAGAAAATTGATAAAGCGATTATTTTTTATCAGTTAGAAGGATTTTCACACAAAGAAATTGGCGATAACTTAGGTATTTCTGAAGGGAATGCGAGAGTAAAATTAAACAGAGCAAAAGAAAAATTAAAAGAAATTATAAAAAATCAAGGATATGGATTTTAACGATATACAAAACGCATGGAACAATGAAAAGACAGAAAATATCATTCTTCCGGATAATTTAGAAAAAATACAATCGGCCAATACGCCTTTAGATAAAATTAGAAAAAACTTAAAAAATGAATTAATTTACCAAGCGATCTCGGTCATCTTGATCGGATTTGTACCTTATATTTTTCATTTTGAGCAAAAATTCATAATGCCTTTCTTCTTGCTTTTTGGTATGTTTACGGCAGTTTGTGTGTATTATTTGCTAAAGCTTTATTTCTTTTATAAACGATTAAACAATACGGCTTTAAAAACAAAAGACAATTTGTATGAGACTTATTTTGATATTCGACTGAATATGGAATTGTACAAAACGTTTGGTTTTGCCCTGACGCCTTTTCTGGTTTTATTTTTGGTGGTTTTTGTTTATTATAAAGCATCAAAATCGGCAAATTTTAGTATGCTACAATTCAGTAATGCAGAGATAATAAGTGTTTTTTCTGTGGTGGTCTTCACGATTCTTTTTATGGGTCTGGTTTTAGAATGGTGGGTTCATTTTTTTTATGGCAAGTACGCCAAAGAAATAAAAAAAGTAATAGATCAATTAAAAGAAGAGTAAAAAAAGCAGCCCATCGTAATGATGGGTTTCTTGTTTTATTGGTATTTTTGCAACGTATTAAAATAAAAAGATGAAAATATTTGTAACAGGAATTTCTACCGATGTTGGTAAAACAGTTGCTTCTGCTATTATTGTAGAAGCTTTGGAAGCAGATTATTGGAAACCCGTTCAGGCGGGAGATTTAGATAATTCAGACAGTCATAAAGTAAAAGCTCAAGTTTCAAATGCTAAATCTCAATTTTTTCCAAATGCCTATCAGTTGAATACGCCTGCGAGTCCCCATTTTGCAGCAGAAATTGATGGCATTATTATTGATTTGAAACAAATTCAGGAGCCCAAAACATCCAATTATTTGGTGATTGAAGGTGCTGGCGGAATTTTTGTTCCGCTTAACGAAAATGATTCTATTATCGATTTGATTCAGCCCGATTATAAAGTCATTGTTGTTTCCAGACATTATTTAGGAAGCATCAATCATACTTTGTTAACCATTGAAGCCATTCAGAACCGAGGTTTTGAAGTGGCCGGAATTATTTTCAGCGGAAGCGAAAATAAAGCAACAGAAAGTTTGATTTTGAATAGAACGGGTGTTAAAAATATCGGAAGAATTGACGAAGAACCTTATTTTGATCAAAATGTAATTCGGGAATACGCCGATTTGTTTAGGAACAACTTATTAGAATTGTAAAATGTAATTTGTAATAAGTAAAACTGACTACATCTCACATTTAACAAAAAACATTTTCACAGTATGACTTTACAGGAAAAAGACAGCCAATACCTTTGGCATCCTTATACACAACACAAAACTGCACAAACTCCAATCGTTATTTCTAGAGGAGAAGGCGCTTTGCTTTGGGACGAGAATGGCAAAGAATATATCGATGCCATTGCCTCGTGGTGGGTGAACCCTTTTGGGCATAGCAATAAATTTATCGCGGACGCGATTTATAAACAATTGACTACTCTGGAACATGTTTTGTTTGGAGGTTTTACGCATGAGCCCGCAATAAAAGTGGCCGAAAAATTGCTCGAAATTCTTCCTAAAAACCAACAAAAAATATTTTTTTCAGACAATGGTTCTACAGCGGTCGAAGTGGCGATAAAAGTAGCTTTACAGTATTTTTTCAATAAAAATGAAAAGCGAACTACGATCATTGCTTTTGAAAACGCTTTTCACGGAGATACATTTGCGGCAATGGCGGCAAGCGGAATTTCGTTTTACACGCAGGCTTTTCAAGGGATGTTTATTGATGTGGTGAGAATTCCGGTTCCTGTAAAAGGACAAGAGCAAGAGAGTTTTGAGGCTTTAGAAAATGTAATTAAAAGTCATAATTGTGCTGGGTTTATTTTTGAACCTTTGGTGCAAGGAGCTGCAGGAATGGTCATGTACGAACCCGAAGCGTTAGCAAAACTGATCAGGATTTGCAAGGAAAATAATGTGTTGACGATTGCAGACGAAGTGATGACAGGTTTTGGTAAAACAGGAAAAACCTTCGCAATGGATTATGTTTCTGAAGAACCACACATGATTTGTTTATCGAAAGCCTTGACGGGCGGAACAATCCCGATGGCGATTACTACTTTTACTTCGGCTGTTTTTGAGGCTTTTTATGATGATGATATCAATAAAGCCTTGTTTCATGGACACACTTTTACAGGGAATCCAACAGGTTGCGCAGCTGCTTTGGCCAGTATCGGTTTGTTGCAAACACCAGAAATGCAAGCCAATATCAAAAGGATAAATGCAAGTCATTTACTATTTCAAAAGAAAATAGAAAATCACCCTAAGGTAATTACTGCCAGAACTTTAGGTGTTATTTTTGCTGTTGAAATAAAATCGGACACAACAGAAAGTTACTACGGATCGATGCGAACGAAATTGTATAATTTCTTTATTGAAAAAGGTGTTGTTTTGCGTCCAGTTGGAAATATTGTCTACATTTTACCGCCTTATGTAATGACTGAAGAACAACTTCAAAAAGTATATGCAACCATTGAGGAAGCGATCGAAATGGTGTAATTTTTTTTGGAAATAAATAATTAAGGTGTTTTGGCAAATACAGAAATGATTGTGCCAAAACACCTTATTAGTTATGTGGTTTTAATTAGGTATAAAAATAAACTTTTGCGAACTTTGCGGCAAAATACATTATTTTGAATTCAACAAAAATTGCCATAACTGCTTTTTCTTCTCTTTCTCCTCTGGGAAATAATTCTGAAAGTGTTTGGAAAAAGTACCTCGATAATCAGCATTGTTTTTCAACTCAGTTTTTAGATCAACAAGAAACTTCGGTGGCTTCATTAGATGCTGAGTCGAAAGAGATTGTGGCAAAACTGCGGGAATCTGATGCAAAATATAAATTTCTGGATGATTCTGTTTTATTTGCTTTAGCGGCTTCGCGAAAAGCAGTTCAGGATGCAGGCTGGAAAGAGGATGCGGTTTTTGGAATTAATATTGGTTCTTCGCGAGGAGCTACAGATTTATTCGAAAAACATTATAAAGAATATATTGACACAGGAAAAGCACAAACTTTGGCTTCTCCGACCACTACTTTAGGGAATATCTCCTCTTGGATTGCGCATGATTTACAAAGTACAGGTCCAGAAATCTCACATTCTATTACGTGTTCTACAGCACTTCATGCCTTGTTAAATGGTGTAGCTTGGTTAAAATCAGGCATGGCCGATAAGTTTTTGGTAGGCGGAAGTGAAGCTCCATTGACCGATTTTACCATTGCCCAAATGCGCGCTTTAAAGATTTATTCGCGACTTGATCAGGCGAAGGATTTGTGGCCAAACCTAGCTTTTGATTTCGAAAAAACGCAAAACACGATGATTCTGGGAGAAGGTGCTTCGGTTTGCTGTTTGGAGGCTGGCGAAAAAGAAAATGCGATTGCGTATATTTCGGCTGTAGGTTATGCTACTGAAATTTTGGAGCATAACATCTCGATTTCGGCGGAAGCTACTTGTTTTCAAAAATCGATGAAAATGGCTTTGAAGGATGAAAGTCCCGAAAATATTGATGTAATTGTAATGCATGCTCCAGGTACTATAAAAGGAGATTTGACAGAATTACGAGCTATAGAAAAAGTTTTTGGAGCTCATTTGCCACTTCTGACTACAAATAAATGGAAGATCGGTCACACTTTTGGCGCATCCGGAATGTTAAGTCTTGAATTGGCTCTTTTGATGATGGAACACAATAAATTTGTCGATGTTCCTTTCGCGAAAGCGCAAAAACAACACAAGGAAATCAAAAAAATACTGATCAACGCGGTCGGTTTTGGTGGAAATGCCGTGAGTGTCCTCGTCGAAAAAGCATAATTTTTATAGCACAAATCTCAATTTTAAGCTTTGAGATTTGTTGTTAGGCCTTAGTTTCTAATTCTTTTAGTTTTTCGTAAACCAAATTACTTTCGTATCCTCGACGAAGCAGGTAGTCGCAGAATTTTTTTCTTTTTTTTAATAGATTGGTTTCTGTTAAATTATTCCAGCAACGTTCTGCAATATTCTCAAATGTAGTATAATATTCCTCGGGTGTAATTTCTTTTAGCGCCAAGTTGATATTATAGGAAGAAATATGCCTTGCTTTCAGCTCACTTGTGATTCTAATTTTTCCCCATTTTTTGATGCGATGTTTTCCTCTGGCGAAGGTACAGGCAAAACGAGTTTCGTTAAGAAAATTATTTTCAATGAGCTGAACTACAATCAAATCGATTTCGGCGGTCGTCATTTTCAAACTTAATAATTTACTTACAACTTCATTATGGCACCTTTCCTGATAGGCACAGAAGCGCTCTAATTTTTGTAAGGCTTCTTTAGGTGTGTTTATTTCGTTCATCTGTATTTTCTTTCTTTTTTTGCGAACAAATCATAAAATTTTATGAATTTGTCGCACAAAACCTTTTTTTATACGTATTTTTTGTCAAATCGATATCTAAGATATTGTAAACCTGCATTATTGTCATAATTTTGTGTCCAAAATTAAGGAATATTTTATTCCTTTTTGGTATAAAATAATCGTTCCCAAATTTACCGATAAGATCAGTTGTTAGAAAAAAAACAATTTTGAAAACCACAATATTGTTTTTTACGTAACTGGTGTGATCAACGATAAAGTTAAGTTTAATATCTTTTGTTATATGTTTAAAAAATTACTTTTTAGTGCCGTTTTAATTATTTTTATTAGCCAAAATGTACAATCACAATGTGGTTATGGTGGAAACAGTAGACAATCCGGGACAATACAGTCTATTTGTTACAACAGAGAAAATTCTGCTACCAATGTTGCATTAGTAAATTTTACTAATGTTGATTTACGTCAGCATGTTCGTGTAAATGTTATTCAAGGTTTAACGTATACTTTTACCACTTCGGCTACCGATTATGGTTTTATTAAGCGTCTTACTCTCTATGATGCAGCAGGGGATTTTATTGTACAAGGTAACGCAAGTGCCAATAACACGGGAGTTACACTTAACTGGACAGCCACTTACACAGGTGAAGTGCGTGTTCAATTTAATGATAATGCGAACTGTGGCAATTCTTCTAATAATAGTCCAGTAACCATTACTGCAGCTTACACAGGAGGAAGTAATTCTTCTGATTCTCAAACCGCAGAAGGTACAAATTCATGGATTGGTCATGTGTATGATTTTTCTAATTCTACTGTGGCTGTGCCCCCTTCTGATGCAAATGCTTTTGCTAATTATTTAGGTTCTTTTACTCAGGCAAACACGGTTACCGGAACTACAACGTCTTTTTCTCAGTCATACGGTAGTTCTGATAATTGTTTTGCTTTTACAGCTGGAGGAACAGGACAAACGGTAAGAACAGATACTTTTGCCGTGCGCTACAGAATGACTTCTACTTTGGTAGGATGTTATATGGTTACTGTAACAGGAGATGATGGTGTGAGATTATATGTTGACGGCGTAAAAGTTTTTGATGCCTGGTCCCAACAAAGCTCCACTACTTACCAGAACGTTTTGGTTAATTTAACAGGAAGCAGTAAGTTAGTATTTGAGTACTACGAAAAAAATGGTTCTAATGTTTCTAATTTTAGCATGAGACCAGTTGATCCTACAGTAAACACAATTGTTACTACAGGTCCTATTACTCGTTGCTCAGGAACAACTACAGTACTTGATGGTTCTGCAATAGCATACGTAGGGTCATCAACAAATCCTTCTATAAGATTCCAATGGCAATCTTCGACTGATAATACTAATTTTACAGATATTGCTGGAGCAACAGCAGAAAATTATACGGTTCCTGCAACAACTCCTACGGCTAACACAACTCTTTATTACAGAAGAGTGATGTCAGGGACAAATGCTTCGGCTTGTTCTTATCCTTCAAGTAGTATTGCTATAACAACAGCAACAGCTGCTGTTGGCGGAACAGTAACCGGAGGAACAACTATTTGTTCTGGTAGTACAAGTGGTTTATTGACTTTGGGAGGATATACAGGAAATATTGTACGATGGGAATCTTCTTCGAATAGTTTTGCTACTATTACAGTAATTAATAATACAACTCCAACATATACTTCTTGCCCTTTGACTGTTAATACACAATTTAGAGCAGTTGTTCAGAGTGGTGGAAGTACTTGTAATACAGTAAATTCAAACGTTACTACTGTTGTAGTAAATGCAACAAGTGTAGCGGGAACAGTATCTGCCAATCAATCAATTTGTTCAGGATCACAACCAGCAAATATTACTTTAACCGGTAACACAGGAAATATTCAGTGGCAGGTATCTACTAATAATTCTACTTTTTCGAATATTGGTGGAAACTCAAATACTTTGACTAGTGCACAAATGGGTGCTTTAACGTCAACTCGTTATTACAGAGCTGTAGTGACTAGTGGTGTTTGTCCGAGCGCAACTTCTGCAACAGTTGTTGTAACAGTAAATACAGCAGTTCCAGCGACACCGGGTGCTATTTCAGGCGTTACTCCACAATGTCCAGCATTGACAAGTCAGGTATATTCTATAGCTGCAGTAGCCAATGCCACAAGTTACGTTTGGACAGTTCCTACAGGATGGTCTATTACGTCAGGTCAAGGAACAACAAGTGTTACAGTTACTACTGGAAATTCATCTCAAAGCGGTAATATTTCTGTTGCTGCAGTAAATGGTTGTGGTACTAGTACGAACCAAGCTTACTTTTATGTAAATGTTAGTAATCCAGCTCCTGCATCTGCGCCAGTAGCAAGTGCGGCAACTTCTGCCCAATGTGAGGCAGTTGTAGCCAATTGGTCGACTGTAACAAATGCAACGGGTTATTATTTAGACATCGCAACAGACAATGCTTTTACAAATTTTGTTTCCGGATATAATAATTTCAATATAGCTTATTCTGCATCAAATGTTTTTGTTGGTGGATTACCGGGTGGAACCTTATATTATAGAGTAAGAGCTTATAATAGTTGTGGTGTAACGGGTAACTCTAATACTATCACTTTTTCTACTACAGGGCCTGTAGGCGGTACAGTAGCTTTAGCACAGACAATATGTTCAGGTACTCAGCCTGCTACGTTAACTTTGAGTGGCAATACAGGAACAATTATCAGATGGGAAAAATCAAGTAACGCGGCTTTTTCATCACCTGTAACCATCAATAATACAACATCAACTTTGACAGGAGCTACTATTGGAAATTTAACTTCTAGTACTTATTTCAGAGCGGTAGTTCAAATTCAATCAGGGTCTTATTGTACGGCTTTTTCATCGGCAGTTTTAATAACTGTTGGGGATTCTGGAGGGACAGTTTCTCCTTCACAAACAATCTGTTCAGGTACTCAGCCTACTACTTTAACTTTAAGTAGCTATAGCGGAACAATTGTTAGATGGGAAATGGCAAATAATCCTGGTTTTTTATCTCCGACAACAATAGCAAATACAACTGCAACCTTAACAGGTGCTGCAATTGGAAATCTAACTGCGACGACTTATTTTAGAGCTGTAGTACAAAGTGGTAGTTGTCCTGCTGCTTTTTCAAACGCTGCATCTATAACTGTTCAGCCTAATACAAGTGTTGGTGCTGCTTCATCGACTCCAAATGTTTGTGCTGGAACTCCAATGACAACAATTACACATACTACAGCGGGAGCAACAGGAATTGGTACAGCATCAGGGTTACCTGCGGGAGTCACAGCATCTTGGGCGACAAACACAATTACAATAAGCGGAACGCCAACTGTTGGAGGGACTTATAATTATAGTATTCCATTAATAGGTAGTTGTGGTCCTACAGTTTTCGCAACGGGTACTATTAATGTTTCGGGAGCGGCTCCATTAGCCACAGCGGCCACTTCGCCAAATTGTAATGGTTTTACGGCGAATTGGTCGAGTGTTGTTAATGCTACGAGTTATGTACTGACAATAGCCGAGGATAATGCTTTTACAATGCCGGTATCAGGATATAATAATCTTAATGTTGGTAATGTGACGACGTATGTCGCTACAGGGTTAACGGCATTAAAAACGTATTATTACCGTGTTGTAGCGGTTTCAGGTTGTGGCAACAGTGCAGCTTCTAATGTTATTTCGATAGAAGTAAAAGCATTATTGAGCACGACTTGGAATGGGACAAGCTGGGATAATAGTGCTCCAAAGAATCCAAATGTAAACATTATTTTTAATGGCAATTATGATTCTTCGGGTGATTTGTCAGGCTGTTCATGTCAGGTAAATTCAGGAACGGTAAACATAATCAACGGTGACATATTAAAGTTAGTTAATGCCTTGAAAGTTTCGGCAGGTACTTTAATATTCAAAGACAAATCTACTTTAGTACAAACTACTGATGTTCAGAACACAGGAAATATTGTTTATGAGCGTAACACGCTGATCAATCGTTTTGATTATACCTATTATGGGTCACCTGTTACAGGTCAAACAATGGTGGGATTCTCACCAGAGACTTTGGGTGATAAGTTTTTGACTTTTGACGGAGCGAATTCAAAATGGTTTTATGAGAATAATGCCAATGTGATGCTACCAGGAAAAGGTTATGTTATTCGTGGACCACAATCTTTTCACGATACCAACCGATCTTTGTTTGTAGCCAGATTTACAGGAATTCCAAACAATGGTCCTGTAACCGGCGAATCGGTAATTGCAGCAAAAAGTTATGTTGTGGGTAATCCTTATCCCTCAGCGATAAAAATAACAGATTTCTTAGCCGCCAACCCGTTTTTAGAGGGAACTGTTAGATTCTGGACACACAATACCAATATCTCGCCATCCGGCTCATTGTATGTTTATACCTCAACAGATTATGCTTCTTGCAACGCTACAGGTGGTACAGCAGCACAATCAGGAGGAGTTGCTCCAAATGGTTACATTGCTGCCGGACAAGCGATAATGGTAAAAGTAAGAGCAGGAGAGAGTCCATCGCAAATTGTTTTCAATAACGGAATGCGTAAGGATAATCCGGGTAATAATTCGCAATTTTTCAAAACTTCAAAAACCAATACAGAGGCCAAAGTTTGGCTTAATTTTAGTAACCCAAGTGGTGTTTTTAAACAAGCTTTAATTGGTTATGTTGATGGAGCCAGCAACAGTTACGAAGATAAATACGACGGAACAACCAGCAACGCCAACACGGTTGCAGATTTTTATAGCTTAAGCGACAACAAAAGTTTGGCGATCCAAGGTCGTGCGTATCCGTTAGCTTCTAATGATGTTGTGCCATTAGGGTACAAATCGACTATCGATGGCAGTTTTACTATTGCAATCGATCATACAGAAGGTGATTTGGATTCTCAAAATGTGTATTTAGAAGACAAAGTGCTAAATGTTGTGCATGATTTAAAAGAATCAGCGTATACTTTTACTACTGCCAAAGGAACTTTCAAAGAAAGATTTGCACTTAAATACACTAACAAAACGTTGGGTACAGGAGATTTTGAGGCCGATCAGACAGGTGTTGTGGTTTCGGTAAAAGATCAGGTAATCAAAGTTTCGAGCGCTTCAGAAAACATCAAAACGGTTTATGTTTATGATATTTCAGGAAAGTTATTGTTTGAAAAAATGAAGGTTAACGATCTTTCATTATCGATCGAGCGTCTACCATCAAGCAATCAAATGCTGCTTGTCAAAGTAGTCTTAGACAATGATTTTGAAACTACTAAAAAGATAGCTTTCTAAAAACAGACCTTAATAAATGACAAACCCACTCGAATTAACGAGTGGGTTTTTTTATGTTAAAATTTTAAATTTCAAGAGAAAGAATCACTAAATGTGGGTATTGTTTAGCTTTAATTATTTGGTTAGATTTACTATCAGATGCATATAAAATACTTGCCTACAAGCTAATTTTCTGCATTTCTTACATATTTTACGTGAAGCCCCAGTTCGCGATTATGTAAACATGACAACTGATAAGTGCAATTTATAATTTCTACTTATTGATTTTTGTAAAAGAAGTACGCCACCATCAGTACCTCTTTTCGTCTTTTTTATTACCATTAAAAAGTGTTGTCCTGAATACAGGTATAGCACGAATTCATTATGTTCTGTTTATGCCCAAATTAATGTTGTTATTTCAACTTCTACCCGTTTAGAAGATACTCGCCTTTTAAAAGACTTTTTTGCCAAGATTGAATTGTAATTTAAAACTCTTATCATGCACAAAAAATCACTTTTTAATGCCCAATTTTTATTGGAGCGATTCTTCCTTTCTTATGTTTCGATGGTGCAAAAATCAAATTACTGTAAATTATTTTGTGTCACTTTATTGCTAATAGCTTCCTATACCAATGCTGCGACTTATTATTCGCGTGTAGCAACAGGAAATTTCGCAGATGTATCGTCTGATATTATGATAGATAATTTTAAGGATGCCGAAATTTTTACTAAAGGATTTTATTATTGTAATCAATTTACATTCAAAACAATGAAAATGGATAAACTAAATGGCGGTACCTTCTTGTTTTGTAAACGTAACCATAGTAGTTTATCATGTTGTTTTTATTATCATAATGATTCATCTTATAATCTCGAATGTACAAGAGCAGAATCTGGAATAGTGATGCCAAATCCCTTTATTGCATGCGTACAATCTGAGATATTAAAGAAGAAAAAGGCTGACCCCGAAGTAAAAATCTGGTTGAATTTTACGCATCCTGAAGGTATTTTCAAGCAATTATTAATAGGATATGTGCCAGGAGCGACCAACGGTTATGAAGATAGCTATGACGGAACTACCTTGGACGCCAATCCGTATGCGGATTTTTATAGTATATGTGATGGAAAAAATTTGGTGATACAAGGACGTTCTTTACCCTGGACGGAGGATGATGTTGTAGTATTAGGTTATAGATCTGCTATAGTGGGCACTTTTGCAATAAGCATTGATCACACAGAAGGGAATGTCGAGAATGTTAATGTGTTTCTGCATGATAAATTGCTTAATGTTTTTCATAATCTAAAATTAACTCCTTATGTGTTTGCCACATTGCAAGGAACATTTAAAGAAAGATTTGCCTTGAAGTATATTGACAACTCATTAGGAACAGGAGATTTTAAAGCAGATCAAAATAAAGTTGTAATCACAGTAAAAAACAAAACAATTCACTTAGCGAGTGTATTAGATAATTTAAAAAATGTTTTTGTTTATGACATTTCCGGAAAGTTGCTTTACGAAAAAAATAAAATTGATACTACTTCATTAACTATAGAAAATTTGCCATTTGGTAATCAGGTTTTGGTGGTAAAAGTTATTTTAAGAAACAATTACCAAACCTCAAGAAAGATTATTTTCTAAAAAACGAATAAATTTTAAGAATTCAATCAAAAGCTCCCTTGTGAAGTCAATAGGGTTTTGAATAAGGCAAAATTTATATTAAAAAATAGTAAATTTTGTATTGTTTGTTTTAAATTTTTTGTTTAACTTTATTTTTATTATTAATAAAGTAAAGATGTGTTAATTGCCTTGTTTTGTTGCTGTTTGAATTTTCTGCATGTACTTATGTAAAATTTGAAGCATAAACAAATTGTATCATTTTCGTTTATTGATTTTATGAAAGAAGTATGCCGCGATTGGTATCTTTTGTTTTTTAAAGAAGAAGTTATCTTGATTTTGAGAGATAATTGAAATTTTGAATGTCGTTTTTGTGCTCTATTTGTGTTTTTATTCTAGCTTCTGACTAAAGATTAGAAGGTTTTTATCAAGATTGAACCTAACCAAAATTAATATTATGAGCAAAAAAGCCCCCCTCCGTTCTGCGTTCTTAATGCAACGCTTTGTTCTTCCTCAAATTTTTATGGTGCTAAAACAAAATTATCGTAGATTATTTTGTGCCATTTTGGTACTGCTAACTTCCTTTGCTAATGCTTCTACCTACCGTTCGAGCGTAGCAACAGGAAATTCAACGGATATGTCACACCGAAGTAGTTTGTCATCATATTATTTTCATTCTGATGGTATTCCATTGTACGAAGCCGGATGCGGTGTATCAAAAATTAAAGATAGATTTTCGAATGGTTGTATTCCAGCTGAGAAAGCATTAAAACAAAAAGAAGGAATAAACGCTTGTCCTATTGTTTTTAATGATAAGCCAAAGGTTGATGCAAATGATAGTTCAGTATTTTTTAATTCTTCAGTAACACAGAATCCAGAAGTAAAAATTTGGTTGAATTTTACTCATCCTGACGGAATTTTTAAACAAATATTGATTGGATATGTTCCAGGGGCGACCAATGGTTATGAAGATAGCTATGACGGAACCACGATGGACGCCAATCCGTATGCGGATTTTTACAGTATTTGTGACGGAAAAAATTTGGTGATACAAGGACTTGCTTTACCCTGGACTGCTGAACATGCCGTGACATTGGGTTATAGATCTGCTATAACGGGTAGTTTTGCTATAGCCATTGATCATACAGAAGGAAACACGGCAGATGTTAATGTATTTCTGCACGATAAATTACTGAATGTTTTTCATAATCTAAAACGAAGCCCTTACACGTTTTTTACATTACAAGGAACGTTTAAAGAAAGATTTGTTTTAAAGTATAGTGACAAATCTCTGGGGACACATGATTTTGAGGCAGATAAAAATGAGGTTGTAGTTGCCGTAAATAATAAAATCATTCAGTTGGCCAGCGAATCAGAAAATCTAAAAACTGTTTTTGTTTACGATATTTCGGGTAGTTTACTTTACGAAAATAATAGAGTCGATAATGCTTCATTATCTATAGAAAGTCTGCAGTCTGAAAATCAGGTTTTGTTGGTAAAAGTTATTTTAGAGAACAATTACGAAACGTCAAGGAAGATTATTTTCTAAAAAAAATAAATTTTTTTTAAAATAAAATCAAAAACTCACTTGTTAAGTCAAGTGGGTTTTTTTTGTGTAAAATTTTAGATACTTATCAAATGCAACTGGTTGTTTATGAGGTGTTTTTTGTGTAGGATTTTTAGCTTAAGAAAAGTTTTATAAGATCAATTTATTGAAGGTAATAACTTATTATTTATTAAAATTTAACGTAGCTTATCGGTTTGCACTGACAAAATTTTTATTTTTTGACTTTATGTTGATAATAATTTATATTTTTAACAAAAATTTCGCTATGTGGTCATAAAAAAACGGTCCCTTTTTAAGATCATAATTGTTGTACTTTTAAATGTTATGATATGATAAAAAAATTACTTTTTTCTACACTGCTGTTTTTTGTTTTTTTTAGCAATTACGGACAGTCAGCCAGTAGTTATTGCCTCACTACAACTAACGTAACCTACGCCCATTTTACAGGAACCAATTTCCCAGGATTTCCAAATAATGATGATGACGATGCTATTTCTGGTGCAGTCACACTTCCTTTTTCTTTTCGATTTGGTGGTGCTGATTATTCGCAAGTTAAGGTTTCAAGTAACGGTTGGTTGACTTTTGGTTCTTCGTCTGTTACAGGAACCCAAGATTATGAGAATGTTGTTGCTAATGCTTCAACTTCCAAGCCTATACTAATGCCTTTATGGGATGATTTAAGAAATGTGACCCGACCTCATTATGAAGTTACGGGTACGGCACCGAATAGGGTTTTTAAAGTAGAATGGTATCAGCAAAGATGGAATTTTCAATCAAATCCTGATGTTATTTCTTTTCAAATTTGGTTGTACGAAACCACAAATGTTATTGAATATCGCTACACAGGAGGAGCAAATGCTATAACTAGTGGTTCAGCAACAATTGGTATTTATGATGCTAATGATACTTATTTGACATTAAATAATGGAACGAATACTGCTACTGCACAAGCGAATGTATTTACTAGTAATATATCTGCGAAGCCAGCAAACGGGCAAGTTTTCAGATTTACGCCTCCAACTCCTACTGCTCAGGCTGGTGGTGTAATTACTTTCTGTAAAGACAATACAGATACTCAGACGCTGTCTGTTGCTGCGGGTCAGTATGCTTTGGTTAATGTAATAAATGGTTTTAATTATACTTTTTCTGTTCCAAATATATTTGGATCTAATGAAAATTTAACTTTGTTGGATACTTCAAATAGAAATTTTAGTCCCCCAGTGAATGCAACAGGTGCCAGCGGAACTTCTATTACTTGGACTGCTAATTTCTCGGGTCAGGTAAGAGTTGCGTTGTCAAGTAATTGTGGAGGAACTGGCACTGGTACAATGACATTGGTTCAGAATAGTATCGGGAATACTCAGGATTCGCAAATTGCTTCTGGAGTAGGTTCTTGGATCGGACATATTTACAATGCAGGAGGAATTGCACCGGCACCGTTTACAAATGCAAATTATATGGGTTATTACACCGCTGGACTAACAGAATCTTTTAGTGCCAATTTCGGAGGTGATGCCGCTTGTATTCCGGTTCTTTCAAATGGTGTACAAAGAGCTTCTATTTATGCAGAAGGTTTTGCGGTGCGTTATAGAATGCAATCGGCAAAAACGCCTGGTTGTTATGTTATTAGAATTACAGGTGATGACGGAGTACGACTTTTTGTTGATCCAAGTGGAACCACAACGCCAACCAACAAGGTTTTTGACCGATGGGTAGAGCAAGGTTCTACAACGTACAACTATATTCTGGTAAATCTAACTGCCAACGCAAATTTGGTGTTTGACTATTATGAAAATGGTGGGGCTAATGTTACAGAATTTGATATTCAGCCTTTTAATGCTGCATCAAATACTATCACGGCACCCGCAACTGTGAATTTTTGTAGTGGTGGAGATCCTGCATTAATAAATGGATCTTTGCAATACAATGAGCAAGATGGTAATATGGAGCACCCGTATGTTAATTTTCAATGGCAAGTTTCTACGGATAATGTTACCTATACAGATATTACTGTCAACGGGACATTGAGAACGTATGATCCTGCTGCTATAACAAATAATACAAGCAGTAATATAGTGAGATACTACAGACGAATAGCCACTGTAAATGCAACTAATTCTCCTGGTTTTAGCTGCACTTTCAATGTAAGTAATGTGGTATCAATAACGACTTATCCGGTTAGTGTAGGAGGAACTCTTGGTTTAGTAACCAACGGTACTCTTGTAGTAGGAAGCTCAACGTGTCATGCAGCAACAACTAGTTCTACTACGTTTAGTCTGTCTGGAAACGTAGGATCAGTGATACGATGGGAGTCTTCAACAGATAATTTTGCAACAGCTGGAACTCCAATTGCCAATACAACTACTACATTAACAGTAACAAATTTAAGTGCGACAACCTATTACAGAGCTGTTGTGCAAAGCAACGGTTGTACAGTTGCTTATTCTAATGTTGCTACTATTGTTGTAACGGGAGCTCCATTAGCCACAGCGGCCACTTCGCCAAATTGTAATGGTTTTACGGCCAATTGGTCAAGTGTTGTTAATGCTACGAGTTATGTACTGACAATAGCCGAGGATAATGCTTTTACAATCCCGGTATCAGGATATAATAATCTTAATGTTGGTAATGTGACGACGTATGTCGCTACAGGGTTAACGGCATTAAAAACGTATTATTACCGTGTTGTAGCGGTTTCAGGTTGTGGTAACAGCGGAGCTTCTAATGTTATTTCGATAGAAGTAAAAGCGTTATTGAGCACGACTTGGAATGGTTCAAGTTGGGATCATGGCGCTCCAAATAGTGAGGATGTGAATATTGTTTTTAATGGAAGTTATACTTCATCAACCAATTTATTAGGCTGTTCATGTCAGGTAAATTCAGGAACGGTAAACATAGCAGGGCCTAATGTATTAACGCTCGTTAATGCTTTGAAAGTTTCGGCAGGTACTTTAAACTTCAAAGATCAATCAAGTTTGATGCAAACTACCAATGTTCAGAACACAGGTAATATTGTCTATGAGCGTAACACGCTGATCAATCGTTTTGATTATACCTATTACGGGTCACCCGTTACAGGCCAAACAATGGTGGGATTCTCACCAGAGACTTTGGGTGATAAGTTTTTGACTTTTGATGGAGCGAATTCAAAATGGTTTTATGAGAATAATGCCAATGTGATGCTGCCAGGAAAAGGTTATGTTATTCGTGGACCACAATCGTTTCACGATACTAACCGAGTGTCGTTTGTAGCCAGATTTACAGGAATTCCAAACAACGGTCCTGTAACCGGCGAATCGGTAATTGCAGCAAAAAGTTATGTTGTGGGTAATCCTTATCCCTCAGCGATAAAAATAACAGATTTCTTAGCCGCCAACCCGTTTTTAGAGGGAACTGTTAGATTCTGGACACACAACACTAATATCTCGCCATCAGGCTCATGGTATATTTATACCTCAACAGATTATGCTTCTTGCAACGCTACAGGTGGTACTGCAGCGCAATCGGGTGGTGCAATACCAAATGGTTATATTGCTGCTGGACAAGCGATAATGGTAAAAGTAAGAGCAGGAGAGAGCCCATCGCAAATTGTTTTTAATAACGGAATGCGTAAAGCAGATACCGGTAATAATTCGCAATTTTTCAAAACGGGTAAAAATAATACAGATGCCAAAGTTTGGCTTAATTTTAGTAACCGAAGTGGTGTTTTTAAACAAGCTTTAATTGGTTATGTTGATGGAGCCAGCAACAGTTACGAAGATAAATACGACGGAACAACCAGCAACGCCAACACGCTTGCAGATTTTTATAGCTTAAGCGACAACAAAAGTTTGGCGATCCAAGGTCGTGCGTATCCGTTAGCTTCCAACGATATTGTACCATTAGGATACAAATCGACTATCGATGGCAGTTTTACTATTGCAATCGATCATACAGAAGGTGATTTGGATTCTCAAAATGTGTATTTAGAAGACAAAGTATTAAATGTTGTACATGATTTAAAAGAATCAGCCTATACTTTTACTACTGCTAAAGGAACTTTCAAAGAAAGATTTGCACTTAAATACACCAACAAAACGTTGGGTACAGGAGATTTTGAGGCAGATCAGACAGGTGTTGTGGTTTCGGTAAAAGATCAGGTAATCAAAGTTTCGAGCGCTTCTGAGAACATCAAAACGGTTTATGTTTATGATATCTCAGGAAAGTTATTGTATGAAAAAACGAAGGTTAAAGATCTTTCATTATCCATCGAGCGACTACCATCAAGCAATCAAATGTTGCTTGTTAAAGTAGTCTTAGACAATGATTTTGAAACTACTAAAAAGATTGTTTTCTAAAACATAATTGTACATTCAAAAATCCACTTGCCAAAAGCAAGTGGATTTTTTTTATCCTTTACATAAATATCACTAAATGTGGGTATTGCTTTTTAAATTTTAAATTTGAAAGTTTACACTTGTTAAATTTAATGAAATAAAAACATGTAGTAGATGAAAAAATTAGTGGTTGTGGCTGTTTTTGCCTGTTGTCTTTTTTCAAAAAGTACTCAGGCACAACAAGGCAAAATAGATCCTACATTTAACACTTATGATAATGGTTTGATTGGGGATGGTTTTGATAATACCGTGAGAGCAATAGCGTTGCAGGCAGATGGGAATTTGATTGTTGGTGGAGATTTTTTAAATTTTAACGGAGGGTCATTTCCTTATCTGCAAAGGATAAATCCTGATGGAGAAATAGATACTGGCTTTAATCTAAACGGAAATTTCAACAATAAAGTATATGCGATTGCAATTCAACCCAATGGCAAAATTATCGTTGGTGGTTCTTTTACGGCATTCTCTGGAAATTCCGTCAATCGATTGGTGCGACTTAATCAGGATGGTTCTTTAGATGCGGCTTTTTCTACCGCTTCAGGTCTAAATAATATCGTTTACGACATTGACTTGTATCCAGACGGAAGCGCAATTGTAGTGGGTAGTTTTACAAAATTTGGAGACAGTACTGCTTCTCGCATCGCTAAAATTTTACCGGACGGAACTCTGGATGCTTCTTTTTCGACAGGAGTAGGAGCCAATTCATTGATCGAAAAAGTAATTATTCAGCCCGATGGCAAAATAATTCTGGCCGGAACTTTCACCAAATTTAACAATCAGAATAAAAACAGTATGGTTCGCTTAAATCAAGACGGAAGCATTGATGATGGTTTCAATATCGGAGATGGTTTTGATAATAAAGT
Organism: Flavobacterium geliluteum; assembly: GCF_017948595.1. Taxonomy (GTDB): domain Bacteria; phylum Bacteroidota; class Bacteroidia; order Flavobacteriales; family Flavobacteriaceae; genus Flavobacterium; species Flavobacterium flavipigmentatum. The sequence continues at coordinate 88,348 of NZ_JAGFBV010000010.1, forward strand.
AACAGCTTTTGATTTGCAAACGGATGGAAAAATAGTTGTCGTGGGTACTTTTTTGCATTATAATGGAGTTGCTGTCAACAGAATGGTTCGACTCCTTCCGGATGGTATGATTGATTCAGGTTTTCAGTCGGGTTCTGGTTTTGGTGATGATACTTTGTATACCGTGAAAATTGACGACAACGGAAATATTATGGTTGGAGGTGCTTTTACGGGATCATATAAAGGTATTGCGGTCAATAGATTGGTATTTTTAAATCCTGACGGGACATTAAAATCTGATTTTGATATCGGTGCTGGTCCCGCTTCTTCGTCTGTTTTAACTTTGGCGAAGTCAGCAGATGATTTTTGGTTTGTTGGTGGCTCGTTTTCTGCTTTTGAAGGTCAGAATCAGGGTAGATTAGCAAAAATCGATTCTGGAGGCGTTCTTGATGTCGGATTTCTAACTCCCGGAGTTGGTTTTGATAATTCGGTTTTAAAAATTCTCCCTTTGGAAAATGAAGAATGTATGGTTTTTGGTAGCTTTTCAAAGTTTAATAATCATCCGTCATCCAGAATTGCGCGTCTTTTAGAAGATGGTTCTTCAGATTCTAATTTTAATGTTGGTAACAGCGGAGCCAATAATACGATTAGAAACGCTGTTCAACAAAAGGATGGTAAAATTATAATAGCGGGTAATTTTACAACTTATAATGGCAATTTGTGCAGCAGGCTGGCTAGGATTTTGCCTAACGGAGATTTTGATGCTACGTTTGATACCGGTACCGCAGCCAATAGTATCGTATATGCACTGGCGATTCAGCCCGATCAAAAAATCATTGTGGCTGGAAATTTTACCAAGTTTAATAATCAGACCGTAGGCAGAATTGTGCGGTTGATGCCTGATGGCAGTACAGATACAAGTTTTAATACAGGCTTAGGAGCAGATGCTATTATTGATGTAATAGCTATTCAACAGGATGGAAAAATTTTAGCAGGAGGCAGGTTTTCTACTTTTAATGGGGTTTTGTCTCCGCATATTGTACGTTTAAATGCAGATGGTACGATCGATACAGATTTTGCGGTTGGTGCTGGTTTTGATAAAAATGTGTATGCTATTGCTTTTCAATCGGATGACAAAATAATAGTGGGAGGCTCTTTTTTAACCTATAAAGGAGTGCTTCAAAAACGGATTACACGATTATTACCCAACGGAAATTTAGACTTAAGTTTTGAGTCAGGCTCTGGTTTTAGTAAAGGGGATGTCAGGGCAATTTTGATACAGCCAAATGATCGAATCTTGGTTGGAGGTACTTTTTCAGGAACGTTTAACGGAGTGCAATCGTTCCGAATTTTAAGGACATTGTCTACGGGAGCGCGCGATACTGCTTTTGAGTCTTATTTGAATAGTACTCTTTTTGCGATGACTTTGACCACCAATCAAAAATTATTGATTGGAGGCAATTTTAACTCTGTCTCTGGTAGTGCAAAACATAGAATTGCCCGATTGTATCTGTGTACAGATGGTACGACGTGGAGCCATAACTCATGGTCACGTGGTTTTCCGTCTGCGGGGAAGGAACTTTATTTTGAAGATGATTATGCTTCTCTCACGACCACAAACGCTTGCAGTTGCGCTATAGATTCAGGAAAAATAGTCACGCTTCTGGCTGATAATTCTCTATCATTAACCTATAATTATACAGGTGCCGGAACTTTAGTTTTAGAAAATTCGGCTTCTCTTTATCAGTCGGATAATGATATAACTAATACAGGAATGGTACATCTCAAGCGAATTACACCACCCATTCGCAGGCTTGATTATACCTATTGGTCGTCACCGGTGCATGACTTTAAACTTGGGGATGTTTCGCCAGAAACTCTTCCTGATAAATTGCTCTCTTTTAGCGGCAAATGGATTTACGAAGATAAAGAAAGTAGTATGAAAAACGCAATTGGTTACGCCATAAGAGGTCCGCAAAGTTATTCAACTACAGAGGCTCAAACCTATACAGCCGTTTTTAAAGGGGTTCCCAACAACGGCACAATCAATGGAGAGACAGTTTCTGAGGGTAAAAAATATCTGGTAGGAAATCCTTATCCTTCGGCAATTGATGCAGATGTTTTTCTTCAAAAAAATGCTTTTTTAGGCGGAACGATAAAATTTTGGACCCACAATACGGGAATTGCACCAAACGGAAAGTTTTATGTTTACTCTTCTGATGATTATGCGGCTTATAATGCGCTGGGCGGAATCAAAGCGCAATCTGGTGGGGAAATTCCGAATGGTAAAGTTGTATCAGGCCAGTCTTTTTTGGTTACTGCAATGGCTAATGGAACTGTCTTTTTTGATAATAGTATGCGAATAGCAGCAGCCGATCAAAACAATCAATTTTTTAAAACCTCAAAACCGAACAAAGCAACTTCTGAAAAGAGGAGAATATGGCTTAATTTGGACAGCAATAAAGGTGCTTTCAAACAAATTTTGTTAGGATATGCCTCAGATGCTTCTAATGGTTATGACGGAAAATATGATGAGCCAAGCGCTAATACCAATGCTTTTGTTGATTTTTACAGCATTAATGAAGGGAAGAATTTCGTTATTCAGGCGAGAGGTCTTCCATTTGAAACTTCAGATGTGATTCCGTTAGGCTATCAAACATCTGTCGAAGAAAATTTTACGATTACTTTAGATCAAAAAGATGCTTTTTTTGAAAAGAAAAGTGTGTATCTGCAAGACAAAAAACTAAATGTTATTTGCAATCTAAAAGAAAAACCATACACTTTTGTCTCTCAAAAAGGAATTTTTAACGACCGTTTTGTATTGCGGTTTGCAGAGAAAACTTTGGCTATAAATACGTTTGAAAAAACGAAAAATACTTTAATTATTTATCAATCTCAAAAAGAAATTATTGTAGAATCTTTCGATTTCAATATTCAAAAAATTCTCGTGTATGATGGGTTAGGAAGATTGATTTTCGAACAACAAACCAACCAAAACAAGGTTGTTGTTTCTAATCTGAAGCCTAGAAATCAAGTTTTAATTTTTAAAATAAAAAAAGAAGGAGGTAAAATACAGACACAAAAAATAGTATTCTGACGGAATATCAATCCTTTTTATTTTTATATTTAAATCAAAAAAAATGCTTTTGATACGAGTCAAAAGCATTTTTGTTAATAGTAAAAGTATTTTTTAAGCTTTTGTTTTTCCAGAAGCTTCAAGGTTTCTTTCGATTGTATGCCCTGGTCGGGACCATTTTGGTTTTTCGCCCAATGGAGCGAATTGAGAATCCTCAGCTTCTACAGTTTGTGGCTGCGAAACTTTGGTAAAAGGTTTTTGTGGAATCAATCCTAACATTTCAAACATTTTCATGTCTTCCTGCACATCAGGATTGGGAGTGGTTAATAATTTGTCTCCGGCAAAAATAGAATTGGCACCCGCAAAGAAACACATTGCCTGACCTTCTCTGCTCATGTTTGTTCTTCCTGCAGACAAACGTACCTGAGTATCTGGCATTACAATTCTCGTGGTGGCAACCATACGAATCATTTCCCAGATTTCAACTGGTTTTTCTTCTTCCATCGGAGTTCCTTCAACGGCAACTAATGCATTGATCGGCACTGATTCTGGTTGTGGATTTAAGGTAGAAAGTGCCACAAGCATTCCTGCTCTGTCTTCGATACTTTCTCCCATGCCGATAATTCCTCCGCTACAAACCGTAACATTGGTTTTACGAACATTTTCTATAGTTTGCAAACGGTCTTCAAAACCGCGTGTCGAAATAACATCTTTATAATATTCTTCAGAAGTATCTAAGTTGTGATTATACGCATACAAACCTGCTTCTGCCAAACGTTGCGCCTGATTTTCGGTAATCATACCTAAAGTACAACAAACTTCCATGTCTAGTTTGTTTATGGTACGAACCATCTCTAGAACTTGGTCAAATTCTTCCCCGTCTTTTACGTTTCTCCAGGCAGCTCCCATACAAACACGAGAAGATCCGCTAGATTTTGCACGCAAAGCTTGTGCTTTTACCTGACTCACGCTCATCAAGTCATTTCCTTCTACTCCAGTATTGTAACGTGCTGCCTGCGGACAATAACCACAGTCTTCAGGGCAGCCTCCCGTTTTGATGGATAATAAAGTAGAAACCTGAACCACATTCGGGTCATGTTTTTCTCTGTGAATTGTGGCTGCTTCATACAGCAAATCCATCAAGGGTTTATTATATATGGCGATTATTTCGTCTTTGGTCCAATTGTGTTTTCTAATGCTCATTGATACATTTTTTTGATGCTTCAAAAGTAGTCAAATTGTTCTAATCAACCAATCGTGAATTTCTTAAATAAATATTTGTTAGTTATTTTTAAAAAAGAAACACTTTAAAATCATAAAATTGTATTTTTTATGATTTTAAAGTGCTTAAAAGCTATTTTTATTTTAGAAAATTAATCGGCAGCGTATTTGTTATTCCAATACAGCATGAGCATCATTGTCACAATTACTGAGGAAGCAATTCCTTCAAAAAACAAGCAGATGCAATAAGCGGTTACAGAAGGATCTCCGCCAAATAAAAAGGTTTCCGAAAGCGATTTTACATAAGCATCTCCGCCTCGAGCATAACTGTAAATCAAGAGACCTAACACGCTCATCGAAACGCCAACTACAGAAGTTGCCATTGCCGATACAGCATTCGATACAAAATTGGTTTCTCCTTCAAGAAGGTTCATTTGTAATGTTTTATTGACTCCCCAAAAGATAAAAAACACGTTTAAGGTACGCAGGTAAAACAAATCGGCAAGGCCCAATACATTCATTAATAAAAAATAAAGGCCAATTCCGAGGAAAATTAAAAAGCCATTGAGGATTTCTTTAGGTAGTTTCATAGTGGTTATTTTTTAAAGAAGTTAATAGTAAAGATTTGACATAGAGCTGTCTATGTCAAATTTACTAAAAAAATAGCTACAATGATTTAAAAATAAAGAAAAGTACGATTTGAAGTTCTTTAGACTTGACTTACAAAGTCTAAAGCTGCGATTTTGTCCTGATTTAACTGCTCTTTTAGTTGCTCAACCGAGTCGAATTTTTGCTCTTCCCGAAGATATTGTAACAATGAAACTTCGATTTTTTTGCCGTAAATAGTGTCATTAAAATCAAAAAGATGTACTTCGATGGTTTGCTTTTGTCCGTCTACCGTGGGGTTAAAGCCAATGTTCATCATTCCAAAAATCTCTTTTTGGTCTACAATTGCTTTTACCACATAAACACCATTTTTAGGAATTAGTTTGTAATCTTCTTCAATTTTGATGTTGGCTGTCGGGAAACCAATCGTTCTGCCCAGTTGTTTTCCTTTTACCACCTCGCCCGAAAAAAAGTACTGATATCCGAGATAATCATTGGCCAAAGCCATATTGCCTTCTTGTAAAGCGGTGCGGATTTTGGTAGAACTCACCGAAACATCTTGAATTTCCTGTGCCGAAATTTGCTCGACTTCAAAACCATATTCTACTCCAAAAGCGATTAAATTATCAATATTGGCAGTTCTGTTTCGGCCAAAACGATGGTCGTAACCAATAATTATTTTATGAATGTGAAATTGATCTACCAAAATAGAATGTACAAATTCTTCGGCGGTTAGTCTGGAAAAACTTTCATCAAACGGATGAATAACAAGGTTTTCGATTCCGGTTTGCTCCAGAAGTTTGGTTTTTTCGGTTATCGTATTAAGAAGTCTGATCTCTGATTTGTCCTGCAAAACCATTCGCGGATGCGGAAAAAAAGTAAGAACCAGGCTTTCGTACTTGCCGTTTTCGGTATTTTGAGTGATTCGTTCTAAGATTTTTTTATGGCCAATATGTACGCCATCAAAGGTGCCAAGAGTTAAAATTGTTTTCTTGGTTGACCGAAAGTCGTTTATAGAATGAAAGAGCTTCAAAGCAAGTTATTTAAGATGTTGCAAATTTATACTATCTATTTTAAATCTAATAATAACCCGAATTGATTTTTGCTATTTTAATTTAATTTTAAAAAAAAATGAAGAACTCGTCGACAAAATCGTATTAAACGTCGTATATCTATTTGAATTTAATTTAATTCGTTTATTTTTGATCAATTATAATTTTTCGGTTATGAAAAAAGCGTTACTCTTTGTTTTAGTTATTTTCAATTTTACGCAACTTCAGGCTCAAAACAATGAGCTTTGGCAAAGGGTTGGCGGAAGTGTTGCAACGGCCAAAGGTCAATCTGACACAGACGATAGAAAGCTGTATTATAAACTGAATGATACATTTTTGAAGGAAAAATTAGCCGCCACTTTTGCTTTAAAAGATGATAAAATTACTACGGTAGTTACTTTTCCTAATGCTCACGGAGTTTTAGAGCGTTTTATGGTTTGGGAAGCGTCAAATTTTGCCCCGGAATTACAAGCAAAATATCCCGATATTAGAGCTTATGCAGGTGTCGGAATAGATGATAAAAATGCAAAAATTAATTTTAGTATGTCGCCACTGGGTTTGCAAACAATGGTAATTCGTGCTACTGAAAATAATGAATTTATAGAAAACAATATTGCTGATCAGTCTCAATATGTAGTTTTTACTTCAAAAGATACTAATTTTTCTAAATCTGCTTTGATTTGCTCAACAGTTGATAGTTTCAATTCGATTTCAAAGAAAACAAGCACTGCAAAAACCACTGCAAATAATAAAGTTTTTAAGACGTTGCGATTGGCGTTGTCATGTACTGGCGAATATGCTCAGTATTATGGCGGAACAAAAGCAGGAGCTTTGGCTGGTATGAATGCTACAATGACCCGGGTAAACGGAATTTTTAATAAAGATTTGGCTTTAAACTTGATTTTAATTGCTAATAATGATGCTGTAATTTTTACTACTGCTTCTTCTGATCCTTATTCAAATGCTTCTTCTGGTGCAAATGGTGCATGGAATAATGAGGTACAGACCACATTAACCAATTTTATTGGAAACAGCGCGTATGATATTGGTCATTTATTTGGCGGTTCTGGCGGCGGCGGAAATTCCGGTTGTATTGGTTGCGTTTGTGTTGATCCTACAGCTTCTTTTCCAAATGCAAAAGGTAGTGCTTACACCTCGCCTTCGGATGCAAAACCACAAGGTGATACTTTTGATATCGATTATGTGGCTCACGAAATGGGGCACCAATTAGGTGGCAATCATACTTTTTCTTTTGATGGTTCTGAGCGGACAGATGTAAATGTAGAGCCCGGAAGTGGTTCTACAATTATGGCTTACGCCGGAATTACCGATGATTATGATGTTCAAGGGGCTTCAGACGATTATTTTGCGTACGCTAGTATTTTGCAAATACAAGATAATTTGGCAACCAAAAGTTGTCCTGTTAGCACCAGTATTGCTAACAATCCTCCCGTTATCAACGCTGGTGCGGACTATACGATTCCGAAAGAAACTGCTTTTGTGCTTACAGGCACAGGTTCTGATCCCGAAGGTGATACAATTACGTATTGTTGGGAACAAAATGATTCGGCTACTACCACTTCTGCAGACAACAGCAGAACGTATCTTACCAAGCCAGATGGGCCCATGTTTCGCTCTTTTGCGCCAACAAATACGCCTGTTAGATATATGCCAAGCCTTAGTTCTGTTGTGCAAAACAGGTTGAGCACTCCTTGGGAGTCTGTTTCCTTAATTGCCAAAACAATGCGTTTTACGCTTACCGGCCGTGATAATGCCGCACAAGGTACTGCGCAAACCAATACCGATTTGATGTTGGTAACCGTCAATCCGTCAACGGGACCATTTGCGGTTACATCCCAAAACACAGACAATATTAGCTGGGCAAATTCAAGCCAGCAGTTAGTAACTTGGGCGGTAAACAACACGACGACTTTAGCAGGTTCTTCATCAGTAAATATTAAGCTTTCTACCGATGGTGGACTGACTTTTTCTACCGTTTTGGCTTCTAATACTCCAAATGATGGCTCAGAAGTAATAACGGTTCCCGCAGATGTAAAAGCAACCAATTGCAGGATTTTAATCGAGCCAACAGCCAATATTTATTATGCGGTAAATGGCAAACCGTTTTCTGTCGGGTATACTTCTGTAACAAATTGTAATTCGTATAGTTTTGGAAACTCATTTTCGATTCCAAACAGCAACAATTTTACTGTAAGGACCATTACTGTTCCTGCATCTGCACAAAAAATTTCAGATGTAAATGTTTCAGTAAATGTTACGCACGCCAGCCTGTCTGATTTAGAGTTTCAAATGGTAAGTCCGCAAGGAACGGTAGTAAAACTACTTTATAAAACATGTGCGGCAAGTACGAATCAGAATTTCTTAATGCAATTTGATGATTCCGGAACAGCTTTAGATTGTACTGTGGCAACATCTCAAACAGTACTTCCTTTTGAATCTTTGGGTGTTTTTACGGGAGAAAATCTTCAGGGAACCTGGACTTTTAGAGTTCGTGATCTTGTATCGGGAACATCGGGTACAATAAATGCCGTTTCTCTAAATATTTGCGATCAGACGTATACTTTGGGAACAAAAGAAATAGATAATATCAATTTTGTGCTTTATCCAAATCCTAATAAAGGAAATTTCACTGTTCAGTTTTCGAGTGACTCTATTAACGAAGTTAAAATTTTTGTGCACGATATTTTGGGCAAAAAGCTGTACGAAAAGACTTTTGAACGTACTTCTGTTTTTAGTCAGGAGATTCAAATGCCAATTACTAATGCTGGTGTGTATCTCGTAACTGTCCTCGAGGGAGATAAAAAAACAGTCAAAAAAATAATTGTCAATTAAATTTTTTTAATGAGCTATTGCCATGCAGGCGATACTAATTTTGGCTCCGGGAATTTTTAGCAGTGCTCTCGAGCAGGCTTCAAGAGTGGCGCCAGTCGTGATTACGTCGTCTATGATCAAAAAATGTTTGTCGTGGTTTTCTGCCTTCAAAATCACATCAAAAATATTTTCTATGTTCTGGATCTTCCTAAAAGGTTTTTCTTAGACTGTGTTTTTGAATATTTTTTTCGATATAAAATCGAATCATCGTATTTTATTTTTAAGGCATCAGATAACGCTTTTCCAAAAGTAGTGACTTGGTTGTAGCCTCTTTCTTTTCGCTTTTTTTGATGTAACGGAACCGGAATAATCATATCAAAAGGAGTTTCTGCGTGGGCAAGTTTTAAATCTTCGCCATACCAATTTCCTAAAACTGTTCCGATTTCTTCCATGCCTTTGTATTTTAAGTTGTGAATGAGTTCCTGAACGATTCCTTTTTTATTAAAATACAAAAAAGCAGATGCATGCTGGATTTCTATTTTACCATAAAATTTTTTTACCGCTTCGTTTTCAGGATCCAAATGATATTGAGTCAATGGCATTTCATGACGACAATGGCTGCAAAACACTATTTCATTGGTCGTCAAAAGTGTGCGGCATCCGGCACAAACTTTAGGAAAAAACAGGTCAATAATATATTTAAACACAAATAAGAAGAATTTAGTTACAAAAATACAAAAATCACGCCTTCAAACTTTATTATTTTTCTTTTTTTTAAACGTACTTTTTATATTTTTGCATCACTATGGCAAAACAAGAAGATATATTTAAGAATGTGGTTTCGCACGCAAAAGAGTACGGATTTATTTTTCCGTCAAGCGAAGTATACGATGGATTGAGTGCAGTGTATGATTATGCACAAAATGGCGTCGAGTTAAAAAAGAATATCCGTGAATATTGGTGGAAATCAATGGTTCAGATGAATGAAAATATTGTTGGCCTTGATGCTGCAATATTGATGCATCCAACAACCTGGAAAGCTTCAGGCCACGTTGATGCTTTCAATGATCCGTTAATTGATAATAAAGATTCTAAAAAAAGATATAGAGCAGACGTTTTGGTTGAAGATTATGCTGAAAAGCTTAATGTAAAAGCAAAAAAAGAAATCGAAAAAGCAAAAGAACGTTTTGGTGATGCCTTTAATGAGCAGGAATTTATCACGACTAATGCGCGTGTTGTTGAATACCTTGCAAAAGAAAGAGAAATTCTGGAAAGATTAGCCCGATCTTTAGGAAACGAAGATTTGGCTGATGTTAAAGCTTTAATTGAAGAACTCGAAATTGCAGATCCTGAAACGGGTTCAAGAAACTGGACCGATGTAAAGCAATTCAACTTAATGTTCGGAACCAAACTTGGTGCTTCTGCAGATTCTGCAATGGATTTGTATTTGCGTCCGGAAACGGCACAGGGTATTTTTGTAAATTTCTTAAACGTGCAAAAATCGGGTCGTATGAAGGTTCCTTTTGGAATTGCACAAACAGGTAAAGCGTTTAGAAATGAGATTGTTGCAAGACAATTTATTTTCCGTATGCGTGAATTTGAACAAATGGAAATGCAATTTTTTGTGCGTCCAGGTGATGAAATGCAATGGTACCAACACTGGAAAGAAACCCGTTTGAAATGGCACTTGTCTCTCGGTCTTGGAAAACAGAATTACCGTTTTCACGATCACGAAAAATTAGCGCATTACGCAAATGCAGCAGCAGATATCGAGTTTAATTTTCCTTTTGGTTTTAAAGAATTAGAAGGAATTCACTCAAGAACTGATTTTGATTTAAAAGCACACGAGCAATTTTCGGGTAGAAAATTACAATATTTTGATGCAGAATTGAATCAGAATTACGTGCCTTACGTAGTAGAAACTTCAGTAGGATTAGACCGTATGTTCTTGGCTGTTTTTGCAACATCATTGCAGGAAGAAGCTTTAGAAGACGGCTCTACCAGAACAGTTTTAAAATTACCGGCCGTTTTGGCGCCAACAAAAGCAGCCGTTTTACCCTTGGTTAAAAAAGACGGTTTGCCAGAAATCGCTAAAAAAATCATGGATGATTTGAAATGGGATTTCAATGTGGCGTATGATGAGAAAGATGCTGTAGGACGTCGTTACAGAAGACAAGATGCTTTGGGAACTCCGTTTTGTATCACAGTAGATCACCAAACTATCGAAGACGAAACGGTTACTATTCGCCATAGAGATACCATGAAACAAGATCGTGTTAAAATAACCGAGCTAAAAGATATTATCGAAAATGAAGTTTCGATGAAAAACTGGTTGATGAAAATGTAATTTTTCAAAACTATTCAAGACATCCCAAATTCCGTTACGGAGTTTGGGATTTTTTTTTGGCTTTACTTTTGTGCATAAATTTTATTACATTTATGCGCTTTGTCGACTATATTTGCATTTGGTCGATTATAGGACAGTTTAAATGATTTCAAATCGTAATCATGCTACTTTTAGTCTACTGTAAACCGTAAATCAATACGCCAATAAACTTGAAAAAGTATTCGTACATAATCGTAGACGAGAGTGCTGAAAGTATCTTAAAAACCAAATCGCTTTTGGATGGTTTTGCAGAGTTTAGCTATTTGGCTGCGGGCGAGAATTATCGGGACGGCCTTAGTTTGGTTTTAGAACATCAGCCGGAACTTATTTTTCTCGAAATTGATCCCGAAAATGCTGAAACTCACTTATCGTTTTCTTTTATCAACGAATTGCATCGTTTTTTAATTCATATCCCTAAAATAATTATAATAACTTCTAAAAAAGACAAGGCTTTTGAAGCTATTCAATATCAGGTTTTTGATTATATTCTAAAGCCTTTAGGCAGGGTAGATGTGATGAAAACCATTTTGAAACTGCATAAAATTGCCTTTGAAGCATATCCGATGCAATTGAGTCTTGAGCCCGCTTTGATGACATCACCAGTTGTCAAAAGAGAAAAACAATTGATAATTTGTGTAAAATCGTATGGAGATTATCGTTATCTGAGAGCAGCCGATATTTGCTATTTTCAGGCCGATAATAACTCTACCGATATTTATATGAATTCGGGCGAAATGATTACTGCATTCAAGACACTTAAACATTTTGAGGCTATTTTGTCAAGTCCTTTTGTTAGAATACATAACAGCTATATTATCAACATCAATTATATCGCCAGAATACATAACGGAAACTCAGTCTGTTATATCAAAAATTCGCCTAAAAAAATTCCTTTCTCTAAAACATATAAGTCTAATGTTGATCTTATTATTACAGAATTTTCAAAAGGAAATTATATTGAGGTCTAAAAATTAAATATTTACACGTTTTTAACACTCATTCACTATCATTTGGGGGTATTTTACCACAAATGCTAATTTTTGTGCAAGAAAATCTCGATTTAGGTTTTAGTTTTACATCAGAGAATTAGCGCTAAGCTACTCATTTAAAAAGATTTATAAAACTAAAATAAAACCTCAAATCATGAAAAAAACAGCCTTAACAATCGGATTATTTTCTTTAGTAATGGTATTAACTTCTTTTGCTTCACCAGAGGTAGTTACAAGTACAACCCCAATCATGGATGCTGGTATTAACGAAGGATATACAGTAGTAACTAGAAAACTTGATGTAGAGAAAGTGGGGTCAAAAAGCACAGAAGTTGCACTAAAATCGTTAATAGCTATTGAAGACAATGGAGGCGGTTCTACAGGCGGCGGAAGAAAATTAGATTAAAAAAATATACCTCAAAATAGTAAAGGTTGTCAATTTTTTGACAGCCTTTTTTTTTGTGTTCATAGTTTTAGTATTTTTGATTAAACTCAAACGCTGCAATTGAAAAATAAGTACCAAATACTATTGTTTTTATTTTTTATTTTATGGGCTTGTTCCAAAAAAAATAATTCGAATGAAAAGATAACTTCTCCCGAAGATAGCCTCTCCACGTATCTTTCTTTGGCCAACGATATTAATTTGCCTCTCGAGTTTAAGCATAAATACAATCAGAAAGCTTTTAATGTTATCATCAGTCAGGATAATGATTCTTTAAATAGAGTAAATCTTTTTAAAGTAGCCAATCGCTATTATAATATGAGCGATTGGAAAGCCTACAAAGACATCACAGAGATCGTTTTGGAGCGGTCTATTAGCAGCAAAGATTCTGCAAATATGGCCAAAGCCTACACGTATCTCGGCGATTATTACGGTTCACGGTCTGTTGCAGATAGTGCGTTTCTACACTATTTTAGAGCAGAAAAACTTTATTTAAGGATTGGAGATCATTATAATCTGGCCAAAGCTTTTATGAGCAAAGCGAGTTTGCAATATAACGAAGGCATTTTTTTTGAAAGTGAAATAGCCGTTTTTAAGGCTCTAAGCAACTTAAAAGGATTAAAAAATGTAAACGATCAGTTGTATGAATGTTATAATCTTTTGGGGCTTTTGTACAATGAAAGAGAGGAATATGATAAGGCTTTAGAGTTTCAGAATAAAGCTTTGGAGGTGTTGCAAGATAAGTCGATACCATCAGAATTACAGTTAAGGGCAACTTCATACAACAATATAGGTTTTGTATATTTTAGTAAACGAAATTACAGGCGAGCTAAGTTTTTCTTTGAAAAAGGTTTGGCAGAAAATAATCTGTTTAAAGAAAAAACTATTTTGTACGCAATTCTACTGGATAATATTGCTTATTGTAATTTCAAATTGAATGAAGATAAAGATTTACCGGAACAATTTTTTACTGCTTTAAAAATTAGGGATAGTTTGGGATTAAAGGCGGGAATAATTTCGAGTAAAATTCATTTGTCTGAATATTTTTCTTCTAAGAAAGATACTTTAAGAGCCATACAATATAGCAAGCAGGCACTTTTAATGTCAAGAAATTCAAATAGATTGCGCAATACTCTTGAGGCGCTCAAGCAACTTGCTATTGTTGATCCCGAAAATGCTTCGGCCTATTCTAAGGAATACATCAAACTCAATGAACAAATGCTCAAAGCCGAGCGCGTCATTGGGGAAAAATTCTCTCGTATTGAATACGAAACCAATGAAATTAAAAGCGAAAATTCAAATCTGGAAGTTCAAAACAGAACATTGGTTTATGTTTTTAGTTTTTGTACGCTAATTGGACTGTTTTTTTACATTTATAAAACACAACAAGCCAAAAACCGAGAACTTATTTTTAAACAACAGCAGCAAATAGCCAATGAAGATATCTATAATTTGATGATCTCTCAGCAAAAAGAGATTGAGGCTACTAGAATTAGAGAAAAGAAAAAGGTCGCACAGGAATTACACGACGGTGTTCTGGGCAGAATGTTCGGAATTAGGATAAGCCTGGATAGTCTCAATAAAATAGACGAAGAGCTTGCTGCGCCTAAAAGAAAAAAATATTTGGCAGAGTTAAAAAATATAGAACAGGATATTAGAGAAATTTCTCACGACTTAAGTAGGGAAAAGTCAGAATTAATTAATAACTTTATTCTTATTTTGACAAAACTCTTTGAAGACCAAAGAAATACGTATAATTCGGAGTTGATAATATCGATGGATTCTCATATCAATTGGGATTTGGTGAGTAATACAATAAAAATCAATTTATACCGTATTATTCAGGAGGCTTTACAGAATTGTAATAAGTATGCAAATGCAACAACAATTTCAATCGAATTTAAAAGCGAGATTAATCATTTGGTGCTTTCAATTTCTGATGATGGAGTTGGGTTTAACCCTAAAAAAGCAAAAAAAGGGATAGGCTTGCAAAACATTTTTTATCGAACCGAGGAATGTTTGGGAGTTGTAAGCATCAATTCTAGTAAAAACGAAGGAACCTTGATTACGATTAAGATTCCTATAGATCAAAAAATTAACCTACAAACAAATGATAGCTGAACTAAACCCACCGTCCATTTCGCAATTAATCCAGCGAAATATCCTAATAGTAGACGACCATCCGTTTATTATCGAAGGATACAAAAATGCGATTACCCGCTACAAACCAAAAGGGTATGAGTTTTTTATTTGGCAAGCCAACGATTGTAAGTCTGCTTATGATCTTTTGGAAGATTCGAAAACGCCTCAGTTTGATATTGCTTTTCTTGACATAAGTATGCCCGCTTATGATGAAAAAGAAATATTTTCCGGCGAAGATTTGGCAAAATTAATTCTTAAGAAAATGCCCGACTGTAAGATTATTTTGCTCACTATGTATACAGAATTACTCAAAATCAAGACGATTATCAGAACCATTAACCCCAGTGGACTCATTATCAAAAATGACTTGACTTTTGACGAGCTTCTTTTTGCATTTGATAAAATAATGAAAGGAAACAGGTATTATAGCCAATCTGTTGTAAAAATGCTCAATCAGTCGCCTCATAATTCGATCGAAATTGATCAGTTTGATAAACAAATATTATTTCATTTATCAAAAGGAACTCAAACCGAAGAAATGCCGCAATACATTCCGATTTCTTTGAATGCAATTGAACGCAGAAAAATTAATTTGAAAGAATTACTAAAAATCAAAACCGGAGAAGATGTCGATCTGGTGAAAGAAGCCAAAAGTAAAGGACTTTTTTAAATAAAAAACGACATCTTATCTGATGTCGTTTTTTGTTTCAGGCATTTTTTTTATTCGCTTAAAGCGTCCCATCCTCTTGCTTTTAGCGGAATTTGAGTATTGGCTCTCGTGACCAAATTGATTCCTTCGCTTTCGTGAGCCATGTGACCAATAACCGAGAAATTTGGATTTCCTTTTATTTTATCAAAATCATTGATATCTATAGTAAACAGCAATTCGTAATCTTCTCCACCATTGATGGCAACGGTAGTACTATCAATATTAAATTCTTCGCAAGTCGAAATAAATTGCGGATCCAGAGGCAATTTGTCTTCGTATAAATTGCAACCCACATTAGATTGTTTGCATAAATGAATGATTTCTGAAGACAATCCGTCTGAAATATCAATCATAGACGTTGGTTTTATTTCGAGTGCGTGCAACAAAGTGCGTACATCTTTTCGGGCTTCCGGTTTTAACTGACGTTCAATTAGATATGTGTAAAGATCTAAATCGGGCTGACTGTTTGGATTGACTTGAAAAACTTGTTTTTCGCGTTCTAAAACCTGTAATCCCATGTAGGCAGCACCAATATCGCCTGTAACAACCAAAAGATCGGTTGCTTTGGCGCCGTTTCTGTAAACTAGCTCGTCTTCGCTGGCTTCTCCAATAGCGGTAATGCTAATAATCAATCCTTTTTGCGATGAGGTCGTGTCGCCACCAACAACATCTACTTTATATTCGTTTGCAGCGTGCGTAATGCCTTCAAAAAGTTCTTCTAGGGCTTCTAGAGGGAAACGATTAGAAACGGCAACAGAAACCGTTATTTGCGTTGCTTTGGCATTCATGGCACAAATGTCAGAGATGTTAACCACCACTGCTTTGTAACCTAAATGTTTTAAGGGCATATAAGCCAAGTCAAAATGTACGCCTTCGATCAATAAATCGGTAGAAACGACTACTTTTTTATCTTTAAAATCTAGAACAGCAGCATCATCGCCAATGCTTTTTAGTGTCGATGCCTGTTTTACATCAAAGTTTTTGGTCAAATGTTCAATAAGGCCAAACTCGCCTAATTGTGCTATACTGGTACGTTGTGGGTTTTTATCTTCAATCATTTTTCTAAATCCAAATGGTTTTTATCAGACAAAGGTACAAAGTTGTAAAGGTTTTTGTCTAATTTTAAAAGAAATCCCTTTGCATTCTTGGTTTAGGATTTGATTTTTTCGCATCTTTAAAGTTGAATTAAAATAGTATATGATGAAAAACTTTGATATTGTTACCCTTACGGTGAATCCTTCTATTGATAAAAGCACTCATTTTTCGGGATTGATTGCCGAACAAAAAATAAGATGCCAAACGCCTCTGTTTGATGCTGGCGGTGGCGGAATAAATGTTTCGAAAGCTATTTCCCGCTTGGGCGGAAGTTCGTTGGCTGTATTCACTTCTGGCGGAGCGGTGGGCGAAATGTTGCAAGATTTAGTATCCAAAGAAAATATTGAGTTTGAAAGCATAACAACAAAATCTGCAACACGCGAAAATTTTATTGCCGTAGATGATCATACCAATTCGCAATACCGTTTTGGATTTACAGGAGGGAGTTTGTCGGAAACTGAAAGTAAAGCGGTTTTGGACACAATTTCGAATCTAAAACCAAAGTTTTTAGTTGCCAGCGGAAGTCTGAATGAAGGTTTGGGAGATGATTTTTATCAAAAAGTAGCACAAATTGCCCAAGCGTCGCATTCAAAATTAATAATAGATACTTCTGGAGCAGCATTGCAGAAAGTGCTTGAAGTGGGTGCGTACCTCATTAAACCCAATGTGGGAGAGCTGGCTAAACTTATTGGAGTGGAAAGACTGGAAATGGAGGAAGTAAACGAAGCCGCACAAAAAATTATTGCCAAAGGCGGTGCCGAAATTGTAGTGGTTTCGCTCGGGCCTCAAGGCGCAGTGCTGGTTACTAAAGAGGTTTATGAATATGTACCTGCGCCCAATGTGGCTAAAAAAAGTACGGTTGGCGCTGGTGATAGTATGGTAGGCGGAATGGTGTGGGCATTGTCTCAGAATAAAAACCTGAAAGAAGTGATTCGCTGGGGAGTGGCCTGTGGTTCTGCCGCAACAATGAACGAAGGGACTCAATTGTTTAAAGAAAATGATGCCAAACGTTTGTTTGAATGGTTGAAAAATAAATAATAGAAATAGTAATAAAAAATATTTTTACTGCTGACAAACTGTTGTCACCAACCCTCAATAATTTTGGAGTATTAAAATATAAAACTTTAAAATCATGAAAACATTAGCAGCGCAAGTAATTACTTCAGAAGATTTGTTGAAACATTGGCAAGGTCATCGCAACCTTACCCGTCGTTTAATTGAATTGTTTCCTGAGAAAGATTTTTTTGAATTTTCGATAGGAGGTATGAGACCTTTCTCTCAGTTGGTTGATGAACTTCTGGCAATTGCCGGTCCGGGTCTAAAAGCAATTGTAAGCCGTGAAGTGCAACCGTATACGGAAAGTCCTGAAAAATTAATTTTTAAAGCGCAATATCTTCAAAAATGGGACGAAGCAACAGCTCAAATCAATGAGTTGTGGGAAAAATTGAGCATCGAAGATTTTAATGAAACGTTTAATCTTTTTGGGCAGTATGAATTTCCGGTTATCCAGAACATTCTTTACTTTATTGATAATGAAGTGCATCATCGTGGGCAAGCTTATGTGTACCTGAGAGCTTTAGGTATTGAACCTCCTTTTTTCTGGGAGAGATAAATTGTTGCCGTTTTGCATTCTAAAAAAACACCTAAAGAGATAGCTTTTTCTTTAGGTGTTTTTTATTGTAATTTATTTTTAATTTTCTCCAATAATTCCAATACTTTTTCTTTTAAACTTTCGGGTTCTACGATGGTAGCATAATCGCCAAACATGAGGATCCAGCGAGGAAAGCCTTCTTCTATGCTGCTTGACATAAAAGTCATTTCGATCTCTTCGCCTACTTCTTTTTCTGAAACATAACCGTGGTATTTTTGCTCGTAACGCAGGTAATTGATAATTTTTTTTGAGACTAAAATCCGAACTTTTATGGTGGGAAGGGTTTGGTCTTTGTTGAGGTAGGTCTCGAGCGAGTCGTGTTCTAGAGTAAAGTCATGTTCTGTTTTCTGAATGCCCTGAATGCGGTCTGTGCGAAACTGTCTATATTCTTTACGCAAATGGCAAAAGCCAAAAAAGTACCAATTGTTGTGATCGTGAAAAACACCAACGGGTTCTATGTTTCTGTTGGTAGCAGTTTCGGATTCGAGGGTTTTGTACGAAAGGAGGATTTGCTTTTTTTCGGCAATGCTTTCGAACAAAACGGCCAATGTATTGGGAGAACGATCATTGAACATGGGTTCTGAGGCTTGCATGACAATTTTAGACTCGATGTTGGTCAGCCAATCTTTGTCGGTGCTGCGCAAAACCGATTTTAGTTTGTACATCGCCGAGACGTGATGATTGCCCAAGGCGGTGTCTGTAAATTTTTGCATGAGTTTTTCGGCAGCAATAAAACTGCTTACTTCTTCTCGGGTAAACATGACGGGTGGTAATCTGTAGCCTTCCATCAAGGCATAACCCACTCCGGCTTCGCTATAAATCGGGACACCTGAGGCTTCAAGAGTTCGGATGTCGCGGTAGATGGTTCTTAAACTTACTTCAAAACGATCGGCCAATTCCTGTGCTTTTACAATTTTTTTGGATTGTAATTGAATCAGGATGGCGACAATTCGGTCAAATCGTTTTGGGGTTTCGTCCATTTTTTTCTTTTGAAGATTTTTTCTAAGGTGCAAAGGTTCAAAGATACAAAGGTTTTTGCTTTTACGTCTTTAATATTCTTAGCCCATAGGCGTGCATATTTCGATCAAAAAACCATCAAGGTCTCTTATGTAAGCCACTACTTGTCCCCAAGGTTTTGTTTTTGGGTCTTCTAGAATTGTTGCGCCTGCTTTTACTGCCAATTCTACAGTTGCTTCGACATTGTCTGTTGTAAAACCAATTTCGATTCCGAATGGTTTGTTTGCCAAACTGCTTTGGGTAAAACCGTCTTTTAAATTTGAACTTGCCAACGTTACCGAAGCAAACGAAAGTGTTGTTTCACCCACTAAAAGTTCGCCATAACTGTTGTCTGGAGTGATGAATTTCTTTGCAAAGCCGAAAGCTTTTTCGTAAAAGGAAATTGTTTTCTCAACGTCTTGTACATAAAGTATGGTGTAAGCAAATTTTATCATTATTTCTATGTTTTAGTTTTTGATTTGTGTTTTTAGCTCTTCGAATATTTTCTGAATTTAAATTATAAATGTTTCATAAAAGCATTTTAGCTGCCATATTGCTGTTAGCTCAATCTTTTTAGTAATTGGTCTATCCGTCTTTTGTTCTCTTGTTGCAATAATGATGGATATAAATTCATAGCAATATTTACCAACATAATTGTCCAACCAAATAAGAATTGGGAATTGAAAAGTTTTACCAATGCAAAAATAGTTACAAAAAGAAACCCGATTAAATGGTCGATTTCTGAGATGGTCATTTCGTTCCGTAGTTTGTAGAGGTCGGTTTTTTCGATTTTCTTTTTAAGTTTAAGTTTTTGATTGAAGAATTTAAAAAACGTGTTTGTTACAATCCATTTAAAAAGTCCGATTCCGATAATTTTGTTGTGTTTTTCGCTTTTAATAAAATTTAGATTTGATAGTTTTTTTTCGTAAAAAGCAGTCTTTCTCAAAATGGCATTGATTGTCATGCCTACTATCCAAGAGATAATGGCTATTGAAATGCTAAATGTCAGATACTTATACACCATCTTTTTTTGTTTATGTTAGCTCTTGTGTCTTGTTATTTAAGAATTCGTATATGTTTCAATTTCCTGCCATTGAATAATTCTATTTCTAGCTCTAATTTATTAAATTTTTCTAATGAGGCATTGAAATTTTCGGGTAACCAAAAAGAATAATATTTATTAGAAATACTCCAACCCGAATCTAAACCTCTATTGTCATATTTTCCTTTGTATGCATCCCCAGCTATTGAATTATACAACTTGATAAAATCGTCTATATTTTTTATGATATGATTTCTATTCTTTGTTATATCACTTTTAGTAAGGTTTCCTCCGAGATGTTTTCTTTTTAGGTTTTCAATTAATTTACCATTTTTAGGTTGGTAACATTCACAACTAAAATCATTTACATTAAATCGTCCTTGAATGTATTTTTCAAAACCGTTGAGCATTTGAGATTCTTCAATGTTAAATAGTTTGTCTGTAACGTCTATTTGTTTTTTAATGTTTTTAAAAATTATTTTTATTTTCTTGATTCTTTCTTTAGTTCCATCTACACCTGGCTCAAAAGCACAACAATTACTTCCTTTCCGAGGATTGTCATAAATTACGTCAAGTTTAAATATTATTCCAATTTTTCTATTTTTTTTTATTGAGTCAGTGACATTAAATAGTGAACAAGGTATATCATTTATTTTTTCATTATAAATCATCGCTATATTGACATCATTAAGTGAAAACGTGTCTTTTTTTTCATTTTCTATCTTTTGCGAACATGAAGCGAATAAAAAGACGAATATGATATATAGGGTGATTTTCATTTTTTTTATGCGATTTTGTTTATAATAAGGTATTACGTTCTGGTATTATAGCGGGTTTGGGACTAGATTAAGCCATATTCTCGAATTTGCCAAATCATCGCAAATACAAAATCAACTTCCCATCAAGCCAAATGCCAAAATCCGTTGTAGCATCTGTTGGCAGATCGGCGGTTATTCAGATTTCTCTTTTGTAATTTCCAATTTCATTAATTCTTTTTCGTCGAATTCAAAACTTTGGTTATTCCCATCTGTTCTTTTGATATTTACAATTATGTTGTTAGGAATTCTGTGATTATTTATTAAATGTTTTTTATATAAATAAGCAATATTTTTAGAGTTGAATGTTAGATTTGTTGAGTTTTCTTTTAAAGAATCACAATTAGTAATGTCAATTATGTAATCTTTTTTTTCATTACGATGTCCAACTTTCTTAGGTCTTGTATCTATTTTTTCAGGATAATATATTTTTTCCAATTTCTTGTATAAATGTGTCATCCAAATCCTCGCCATTGTCAACAACATCTTTTTTTCCTTGACAAGAAAATGCAGCAATCAATATTAAATATAGTATAAATTTTTTCATAGTTTCTTTTTAAGTGTTCCCGTAAACTGTCTGACACTTCTTAATTCCTGAAAAAACTTTCGCTTATCTATACCATAATCAGGTTTAAACACAAAGTCTTTCTCGAGCATTTGTTTCTCAAATATATTTATTTTTCCTTACAAATGAGCTATAGTTTCTAGCAAACAAAAAACCCAACAACTTTCGTCATTGGGTTCTTATTATTTATTTCGATTCTTCCAGATTTCAGGACTTCTTGAAGTATGGAAGATAGCAAAAACGTTTACTACTTTAAGTTCGTCATCAATTGTGTAATGAATTAGAAACGGAAATTTTTCAATCTTTCGGCATCTTATTTCATCATATTTTATTGAGAACAAATATGGATTTTTCTTTAAAGAATTAATCTGTTTTTTGGTTTGATTTTTATAACGCAACCCCAAACCTTTCGATTGCATTTCGTACCATTCAGAAGTATTTTGAATGTCATTGAAAGCATCAATGTCTATTTTTATAGAGTAATTCAAAAATTACAGCTTTTTAGAAACTTCATCCCAGTCTAAAAGCCTTTCAGGATTGGTTTTGGCTTTTGCCTTTCTTTCTAAAACTATTTCCTGGTGCTCAATCGGAATTTCAATGTTATCATTCCAGATCGCATCATTGATTTTCAACCGGTCTTTAGGAGACAATTGTTTAACCGCTTCAACCAATTGGTTTACACTGAGATTTATATTTAATTTTATAGTTTCCATAATAACAAAGTTAATGAAAAAATGATTTACGCTTTAAATTTTCTAAAGGATTGGAATAATCTGTTACTAAAAAGAATTTTTGTTGCTCTGTTGTAAAATTTACTGCTGTTATTGTGCTTAAAAACATTTTCTTTTTAAACTTAAACAAAAAACCCAACAACTTTCGTTATCGGGTTAAATCTATATTCTTTGTTCTTTATTCTATTTTCTAAAACAAATCTAGTCGTTAAGTTTCAAAACAGCCATAAAAGCTTCTTGCGGAATCTCAACGTTTCCTACCTGTCTCATACGTTTTTTACCTTTTTTCTGTTTTTCAAGCAATTTACGCTTACGCGAAATATCTCCTCCGTAACATTTTGCGGTAACGTCTTTACGAAGTGCTTTGATGGTTTCGCGAGCGATAATTTTGGCTCCAATTGCAGCTTGAATCGGAATATCAAATTGTTGTCTCGGAATCAATTCGCGTAATTTCTCGGTCATTTTTTTACCGATATTATACGCATTGTCTTCGTGTATCAAAGCAGAAAGCGCATCTACGGTTTGTGCATTCAGTAAGACATCTAGTTTTACTAATTTTGAAGTTCGCATTCCGATAGGAGAATAATCAAAAGAAGCATACCCTTTAGAAACTGTTTTCAAACGATCGTAAAAATCGAATACAATTTCGGCCAAAGGCATATCAAAATTCAATTCGACACGCTCTGTTGTCAAATACGTCTGATTGGTGATTAACCCACGTTTTTCGATACACAAACTCATTACGTTTCCTACGAAATCGGCTTTTGTAATGATAGTTGCTTTGATATAAGGCTCTTCGACTCGGTCTAAACGCGAAGGTTCAGGCAAGTCTGAAGGGTTGTTGACTACAAAAGGGGTTTCGGGATCTTTTTTGGTGTATGCCAAATACGAAACGTTGGGTACGGTGGTGATTACCGTCATGTCGAATTCGCGCTCTAAACGTTCCTGGATGATTTCCATGTGGAGCATTCCTAAGAATCCGCAACGGAAACCAAATCCTAAAGCGGCAGAACTTTCTGGAGTAAAAACCAACGAAGCATCATTTAGTTGCAGTTTTTCCATAGAAGAACGCAAATCTTCGTAATCTTCGGTGTCAACAGGGTAAATTCCGGCAAAAACCATTGGTTTTACATCCTCAAAACCCGTAATCATATTGGTGGTTGGTGTTTTGGCATCGGTTAGCGTATCGCCCACTTTAACCTCTTTGGCTTCTTTAATTCCGGAAATCAAATACCCAACATCGCCTGCAGAAATTACATTTTTAGGAACCTGATTTAGTTTTAGTGTTCCGATTTCGTCAGCAAAATATTCATTGCCAGTGGCCATGAATTTAATTTTTTGACCTTTTTTGATCTGTCCGTTTTTGACACGGAAGATAACTTCAATACCACGAAACGGATTGTAATGCGAGTCGAAAATCAAAGCTTGTAATGGCTCATCAACATTTCCTGACGGAGGTGGGATTTTTTCGATAATGGCAGCCAGAATATTTTCTACACCAAAACCTGTTTTTCCCGAAGCATGAATGATGTCTTCTAATTTACATCCGAGCAAATCGATAATATCGTCGCTCACTTCTTCCGGATTGGCACTTGGTAAATCTACTTTATTCAAAACCGGAATAATTTCCAGATCATTTTCTAAAGCCAAATATAAATTTGAAATCGTTTGTGCCTGAATGCTTTGTGCTGCATCTACGATCAAAAGTGCGCCTTCGCAAGCGGCAATCGAACGAGAAACTTCGTATGAAAAGTCAACGTGACCGGGAGTGTCAATTAAATTCAGAATATATTCTTCTCCTTTATAAGTATATTCCATTTGTATAGCGTGACTTTTTATGGTAATTCCACGCTCACGCTCCAGATCCATGTTGTCCAGCAATTGCGCTTTCTCTTCACGAGCGGTAACGGTTTGTGTGGCCCCAAGTAATCGGTCTGCAAGTGTACTTTTACCGTGGTCAATGTGTGCAATAATGCAAAAGTTACGTATCTTCTTCATTTTAATATATCAATTCTCTAAACGAGTTTTAGTAATTTTTGGGTATGAACCTGCGCTAGAGCAATTGCTTTAGAGCGTGTTATTAAGGAGCAAAGATAGCGCAAAGTTTTGGATTCTGGAATGAAGATGAATTATAGTTGATTGGGACGATTGTAAATTCTAAAAATTAGGCTTTTTTTGAATCTTCAACAGGCTTTTCTTCGTGCTTTTTCTTCAATGTTTCGTACCATTTTTCTATGGATGGATACACAAATGCCGCGACTTTTTTGATCGGATTGTAAAAAATAGAGCGATCCAGCGTTTCTTTTTTGGCAAAAGTGTTATTGAAATTTACTTTTTCGAATAAAGCAATAATAATACTTAAAATCAAGATGGTTTTTAAAACTCTAAAAAAGCCACCACCCAGATTGTTGAGCCACCCAAGCTGAGCAAAATCGGCAATTCCGGTTAAGAATTTGGCCAATAAATAAACCGCAACTACAACGAGTATAAAAACCAAAAAGAACGCCACGACCTGAATGGTGCCGGGATTCCAGGAAACATGTTTGATGAGGAAGTCTTTCATAAACGATGAAAACTTTATCGCCAAATAAATTCCTAATAACAAAGAAACAAAAGAAGCAATTTCTATAAAAAGACCATTTTTAATGCCTTTGTACAAACTAAAAGCCAAAAGTGCTCCCAAAAAGATATCCAAAAAACTCATAGACGGTGTTGGTTTAATCAGGATGCAAATATAAAAGAATTATGTTAAGGCACAGAGATTCAGAGAAGCAAAGGTTCAGAGGTTTGAAAACTTTTTAGATAAATTTAATTGTTTTTTCTATGTGTTTAATTTTTTAAGATGTTTGGATTTGAACTCCGTATCTTTGCAAATCTTATTTTAGAGTTCAGAATGAAGATTTCTGCTTATGAAGCATCTCAAAGCGACAATCTAAAATCTAAACTCTTACATTATAAATTAAAATCATGTCTAGAGATATACAACTCAAAGAGCGCTGGGAAAGCCTCGTTACCATACTGTCTAATCAATTCTCGCAAGGAGAAGATTTAGATCTGGATGCTATTATTTACCTTATCGGAGTGCAGGAACTCGGAAAAGTGCATCGCGAATTTAAAAAAGACGAAAAATTAAACCTCATGCACATTGCAATTTGCCGTTTATTAGAACCTTACGGTTATTACGAATTTGAGTTTTTTGACGAAGAAGGATGGCCGCATTATAAAGCAAAAGAAGAATTGCCACCACTAAAAGCAGGCGAACAAACTGTCCTGATGAAAGAAGCCATCGTTAATTATTTTTTAGAAAGACAACTAATAGATTAAATGGCAGAAGGCAGATTTTAGATTTTAGATAGAAATTTTTAGGAGATTGTAAAAATAGTTCTTACATCTCACCTCTAACGTTTCACTTTTTTCGCTAAATTTGCACCTTCAAAGAAAGACCGATGATAGAGAAGATCAAACAACATATAGAGGAAGCTAAAGCATTTAATGATAAAAACAAAGAATCTTTAGAGCAGTTCCGCATCAAATATTTAGGAAGTAAAGGTTTGTTGAAAGAGCTTTTTACTGAGTTCAAAAATATTCCTAACGACCAGAAAAAAGACTTCGGGCAAGTGATCAATACTTTAAAGGCTGTTGCCGAAGAAAAAGTAAGGGTAATTCAGGAAGAACTGGAAAGCAAAGAAGAAGTAAAAGGCGTTTTTGGCGATTTGAGTCGTGCGCCAGAACCCGTAATTATTGGTTCTCGTCACCCGATTTCGATAGTTAAAAATCAAATTATTGATATTTTTGCCAATATTGGTTTTAATGTTTCCGAAGGTCCGGAAATCGAGGACGACTGGCATAATTTCACCGCTTTAAACTTGCCAGAATACCATCCGGCGCGTGATATGCAGGATACGTTTTTTATACAAACCAATCCAGACGTGTTGTTGCGTACGCATACATCATCTGTTCAGGTGCGTTACATGGAGAACAATAAACCGCCTATCCGTACCATTTCTCCGGGCCGTGTGTTCCGTAACGAAGCGATTTCTTCACGTTCGCATTGTATTTTCCATCAAGTGGAAGGATTGTATATTGACAAAGACGTGTCTTTTGCCGATTTAAAACAAACCCTGCTTTATTTTACCAAAGAAATGTTCGGGAAATCAAAGATTCGTTTGCGCCCGTCTTACTTTCCGTTTACAGAACCAAGTGCCGAAATTGATATTTATTGGGGCCTAAAAACCGAAACCGATTACCGTATTACCAAAGGAACGGGCTGGTTGGAAATTGGAGGTTGCGGAATGGTTGATCCTAACGTACTTAAAAATTGCGACATCAATCCCGATGAATTCAATGGTTTTGCTTTCGGAATGGGAGTAGAGCGAATCGCGATGTTGCTGTATCAAATTGGTGATATTCGTATGTTTTACGAGAACGACGTTCGTTTCTTAGAGCAATTCAAAGCCAATATATAATTTAAGTCGAAAGTCAAAAGTCGAAAGTCTCAACTAGTAGACTTTCGACTTTTAATTTCAGAGCTATTTTTCTGAAATCAAAAATCAAATTATACTATTTTAAGTTTTAAGGAGCTATTTCCAGCTGTCATTCCAATCTTTTTTTGGCTAAGAAAAATAGCCCAAAAAAGGATTTTCCCTTCCATCTGGGCTATGGCTCTCCGTTACAAATGATATTTTAAATAACTTAATGACGTTTTAGTTGCAGCTTAAAATCTGAAATCAAAAATCGTTATTCGACAATCAAAAATCAAATGAAAAAAGATATAACAATCCCAGAAGTAGAAAACGTATTTCTAGCCGCAGTGCAGGAATGGAGCGATGATTTTATGGAGAAAGTATGGTTTGCTTACCTCGTAAACGATAGCGATTTTAATCTGGAGAGCGTCATGGTGGTTTCAAAAGCATTTGGAACTATCGATGGCGAAATGAAGAAAACATCAGTATTACGTCATGCTTTTGTTGAGGTTCCAGCGGTTTCGGTAGTAAAAATCGAAATGATAGAAAAAAGCCTTTTGGTTTTAAACAACGAATTTATGGTGACTTTCTTCATCGGAAACACTTTGTACGATAAGAAATTTATTTTTAAGTCTAACTTAATCAACGAAACCAATACAGAAGAAGTAC
Organism: Flavobacterium geliluteum; assembly: GCF_017948595.1. Classification (GTDB taxonomy): domain Bacteria; phylum Bacteroidota; class Bacteroidia; order Flavobacteriales; family Flavobacteriaceae; genus Flavobacterium; species Flavobacterium flavipigmentatum. Next base: position 115,809 of record NZ_JAGFBV010000010.1, read on the forward strand.
CGATTCTCTTTGTTGAAGGTGTGATGGTGAAGTAGGTTTTTTGAGTAAAGAATATAGAGTAAAGAAAAAGAGTCAAGGACAGTTTTTATTGTCTTGACCCTTTTTTTATGTTTTAGACACAAAGTCTTTTTTCTATATTCTTTACTCTATATTCTGTTTTCTAAAACTTAATCCAACGATTCGGTTAGTTTCTTAAAAACGGATTTAGCATCTTTTCCTTCATACAAAATGGCATATACGGCATCGATTATCGGAGTTTTGGCGCCATAGCCCTGATTGAGTTTATAAGCGCTTTTAGTGGCGTAATAGCCTTCAGCAACCATGCTCATCTCCATCATGGCACTTTTTACAGTATAGCCTTTACCAATCATGTTTCCGAACATCCTGTTTCTTGAAAACACAGAATAACCTGTAACCAATAAATCGCCTAAATAAGCCGAATCATTGATGTTACGTTTCATTTTATGTACTTTTCTGATGAATTTCTTCATCTCGCGAATACCATTACTCATCATTACCGATTGAAAATTATCGCCATAACCCAATCCATGTGCAATTCCGGCCGCAATAGCATAAATGTTTTTAAGCATCGCTGCATATTCTGTTCCGATAATATCATCAGAAATTTTGGCTTTGATATAGTTTCCGGACAAATATTTAGCAACATTTTTTGCTTTATCAGGATCACCGCACGCAATAGTCAGGTAAGACAGTCTTTCTAAAGCAACTTCTTCGGCGTGACAAGGACCCGTAATAACCCCAATATTGTAATACGGAATGTCGTATTGTATATGAAAATGTTCGCCAACGATTAAACTCGTTTCAGGAACAATTCCTTTTATAGCCGAAAAAATAATTTTATCAGCCAAAGAAACTGTTAGTTTCTCGAGTTCGCCATTTAAAAAAGCAGACGGAATCGCAAAAATAATATAATCTGCGTACGCTACGGCTTCGTTTATATTGTTGGTGAGTTTAAGTTTGTTGGTGTCAAATTCTACCGAACTTAAATAATTTGGGTTGTGTTTGTATTTCTGAATGTGCTCTATAGCAGCATCGTTGCGCATATACCACGAAATTTCGGGCAGATTCACACAAAGCATTTTTACAATTGCCGTCGCCCAACTACCTCCTCCGATTACTGCAAATTTTAAATTTTGGCTCATTATTTTAATAATTTAAAACAAAAGTACTTAATAATGTAGTAATAATACAAAATGTAATGTGCGAAATTTCAAAAAAAAAGTCAAAATAAAACAGATTGTAAATGTGGTTTGAAGACTAAGAAATAATTTAATAAAAAGACAATTGTTGTAGTTTAAGTATTTGTAAATTAATGTTTTAATTGTTTTAACAACTACTGAGTATTTGTTGTGTTCAAAAAAAAGGCGTTCCTAAATGTTTTAAGAACGCCTTTTTTATTATAATTAAATGAAGTTTCTAATAACTCATCTCTACGATCGATTTTACTTTTTCTAAAGTAATCAATTGTTTTTCGCCCAAACCTTTCCAGTCTCTTTCGTTAAAACGATTGACAATAAAGTCGGCTGTTTTCTCGTATTCGTTGGTGTATTGAGAAAGTTTGGTGTCCATTCCCATCGTGTGGAAAAAAGCAACCGTTTTGTTAATAGCTTCCTGAGCCACTTGGTCATCAGAACCTGTAAGATTAAAAATTCTTCTTCCGTATTGTGCCAGTTTTTCCTTTTTGGTTTCAAACATCACACGGTATAAATTTGGACCAATAATAGCCAAAGTTCTGGCGTGATCGATGCCGTATAAAGCCGTTAATTCATGACCAATCATGTGTGTCGCCCAGTCTGAAGGAACTCCTTTCTGAATCAAGCCGTTTAGTGCCATTGTACAACTCCACATAAAATTAGAAGCCAACGCATAATCCGTTGGGTTTTCTACCACTTTTGGGCCTACTTCTATTAGGGTTTGCAAAATACCTTCGGCAATGCGGTCTTGTAAATAACCTTCGTGCGGATACGTTAAATATTGCTCCATTACATGCGTGTAAGCATCTACAACACCATTTTGCAATTGTCTTTTTGGTAAAGAAGCAATAACAGTTGGGTCGCAAATAGAGAATTTAGGAAACATTGCGCTGCCGCCAAAAGCCAATTTTTCTTGTGTTGCCTGAATGGTTACGACTGCTCCGGAATTCATCTCGCTCCCTGTTGCTGGCAAAGTCAAGACGGTTCCGAAAGGCACTGCATTTTCTTTAATGAGAATGCGTTTTTGCAAAATATCAATCGGATTGCCATCAAAATTAACGGCAGCCGAAATAAATTTCACTCCATCAATAACAGAGCCACCGCCTACAGCCAGAATAAAATCGATTTTTTCGACTCTGATAATTTCAACAGCTTTCATTAAAGTTTCAAAATGTGGGTTCGGCTCTATTCCGCCAAATTCTACAATGTCAAAACCTTTTAGATTTTGGATGACTTGCTCGTGAATTCCGTTTTTAAAAATACTTCCACCGCCATACGCCAATAATATTTTGGTATCTTTTGGCACTAAAGTAGATAGCTTTTCTATTTGTCCCTTTCCGAAGATTAAATTCGTCGGATTGTATAATTCAAAGTTTAGCATTTTTTTTTAAGTTTCTGAGATACTAAGTTGCTAAGGTTCTAAGTTTTAATCCTGGCAACTCGATATCTTTTTTATTAATATTTTATTTGATACTAAGTCGCTAAGTTTTTTTAAGATATTCAAATCTTAGCAACTTAGCGACTAGGCAACTTAGAACCTTTTTATTTATTTTAATTGTTCTAATAATTTACCAGCTACCAATTTAGACGAAGCTGGATTTTGTCCTGTAATTAGCAATCCGTCCTCAACAGCATAAGGTTGCCAATTACCCACTTTTGAGAATTTTGCTCCGTTTTGAGTCAACGCATCTTCTAATAAAAACGGAACCACTTTTGTTAATCCAACTGCTTCCTCTTCTTCATTTGTAAAGCCCGTAACTTTTTTGTTTTTTACTAAAAACTCTCCGTTTACTTTTACATTTTTTAAAACTGCTGGCGCATGACATACAAAAGCAACAGGTTTTTTATGATTGTAAAAAGCTTCAATCAAAGCGATAGAATTTTTATCTTCTACTAAGTCCCATAACGGACCGTGACCACCTGGATAAAAAACAGCATCATAATCTTTTTGGTCAATTGTAGAAAGTTTGTGCGTGTTTTTTAATTTTTCCTGTAATGTTGTATCGGCATCAAAACGTTTTGTGTCTTCGGTTGCAGATGCCGGATCGGCACTTTTAGGGTCGATTGGTGGCTGGCCTCCAAGTGGCGATGCAATAGTTATTTCGACTCCTTTATCTAATAGTTCATAATAAGGTGCAGCAAATTCTTCTGACCAAAATCCTGTTTTTTCTCCCGTGTTGCCTAGTTTATCATTACTAGTAACAACAAATAATACTTTTTTCATCTCTTTTTTATTTAATTTTTGAGCCATAACTGAAACGTTTCCAGCTATCAATGTCATAATTGCGATTAAGCCTATTTTCTTCATTAGTGAATAATTTTTTACAAATTTACGACTAAAGTGATATTAGTAAAAATAAAATAAACTATGTTTGTTATAAATATATCTATATCATGGTAAATCTGGAATGGTACAGAACTTTTAAGTCTGTCTACAAAAATGGAAATTTTTCGGTGGCTTCTAAAGAATTGTTTATGAGTCAGCCTGCTGTTAGCCAGCAAATTGCGATGTTAGAAGCGCATGTTGGTTATAAATTGTTTAACCGAAAATCGAAAGGTGTCGAACCCACGGAATACGCTAAGTTACTCAATAATTTGATCATTGACGCACTTGATCGATTAGAAAACGTTGAAAGTGGGTTTAGGGCAAAAGCAGAGGATTCTGTTCGATTGATTTCGGTCGGCATCTCCAAGGATTTATTCAATAGTTGTGGAAGTATCTTAATTTCTAAATTCGATTTTATCGATTTTACCTTTGCAGAAGATGATGCTCTTTTTGCGCTCGTTGATGCTAAAAAACTCGATTTTGCCATCGTAACCAAAAGATTTGATACGTTTGATACAATGTATGAAATTGTCGGAAAAATTAAATTGGTAATGGTAGCGCCAACAAGTTTAGACATAACAGATTTTCGTCAGAAACTAAAATCAGATAATTTATCTGAGACAGAACAATGGCTGAATGAACAAAAATGGTACAGCCACGACGCGAGAATTCCGTACGTAAAATTATTTTGGTTGCATGCTTTTAATAAAAAAAGGCCATCAATGGTGCCCAATTATATTATTCCGTTTGAATCTGAAATGCTCGAAATGCTTTCTAAAAATACAGGGATTGCAGTAACATGGAACTGCAATGCAAGGAAATATATCAAGGAAAATAAATTGCAATTGGTCTGGAATAGTTTTCACGTTCCTGAGGAGTTTGTTTATTTATTAACCGCTAAAAACAATAATCTGAACTCATTTTATGAGAGTATTGGAAAAGAATTAAAATTGTTTTTAGGTAATAGAATGTAACTCGAGGCAAATTTTTTAATGAGTAGGATAGTATGGAAAATTTTCAAAATATAAGAGTTGCCGTAGATGCTATTGTTTTTGGGTATAAAAACAACAGTTTGTACGTGCTTTTAATAGAACAAAAATTTGGATCTGCCGATAAATATTGGGCGTTGCCTGGTGGTTTGGTGCGACAGGATGAATCATTAAAAGAGGCTGTAATTCGCGAGTTGCATGAAGAAACAAACGTACATCTAACTTTTATGGAACAGCTTTATACTTTTGGCGATGATATTTACAGAGATTCCAGAAATAGGGTTATTTCAGTAGCTTATTTTGCTTTAGTTGATGCTTCAAATTTGGAGATAAAAGCAGATACAGATGCCGACAAGGTGCAATGGTGCAAAATAAACGAGATTCCAACTTTAGCATTTGATCATAATTTAATTATTGAAAAAGGCATCGAAAGATTAAAAGCAAAACTGACTTATGAGCCGATTGGTTTTGATTTGCTTCCGCAGGAATTTTTGTTTTCAGATCTTGAAAATTTATATTGTACGATTTTAGAAAAAGAAATTGACCGCAGAAATTTTAGAAAAAAAATACTTAGTTACGGTTTTTTAGAACAAACAGATCATTTTTCGCCAGTAAAAAGTGGTAGGCCCGCTAAATTATTTCGATTTAATAAATTGAAATACAACGTTTTATTAGATAAAGGTTTTCACTTTGAAATAAAGTTTGCGTAATTTTTACACAAAATAAATTGTAGAACAAAAATATTAATCTATATTTGCGTAATATTAACGCAAACTAAAAAACTATGATACTTAATTTAGACCCAAAATTCACTCCATTTCTTAATCAAGAAGAAATCAAATTTCAAAGTTTTACCTTTTCTGGGGGAGAACCACACATTAAAATCGATCCTAATTTTGATGTTAGTCAAAAAGTAACCATCACGCACCGATTAAATTCATTCAACGATTTGGGTTTGTTGTGTATTACTGTTGATGCCTTACGCAGAATGGATGTTCAAGTAATTGACTTGTTTATTCCTTATTTTCCAGCTGCAAGACAGGATCGTGTGATGATAAAAGGAGAATCGTTGTCTGTAAAAGTGTATGCAGATATTATCAATGCTTTACAACTTAATAAAGTTTTTGTTTTTGATGCACACTCTGAAGTTACTCCAGCTTTGGTCAACAATTGCGAAGTGATTCCGAATCATACTTTCATAAAAGAAGTTTTAAAAGTAATTGGCGAAAACGTAAAATTGATTTCTCCTGACGGCGGTGCTCTCAAAAAAATATATAAAGTTTCTGAGTTTTTGGGCGGAGTTGAGGTCGTAGAATGCAGTAAAAGCCGTGATGTAAAAACGGGTAGATTGTCTGGTTTCAAGGTTTATGAAGACGATCTAAACGGAATGGATTGTTTGATTGTTGATGATATTTGTGATGGTGGTGGAACTTTTGTTGGCTTAGCCGAAGAATTAAAAAAGAAAAATGCGGGTAAATTATATTTGGCCGTAAGCCACGGAATTTTCAATAAAGGTTTTGAAGTTCTCAATTGTTTCGATAAAATCTTCACCACCAATTCTGTTAAAGATTTTGAGGATGAAAAAGTACTTCAAATAGCATTGAATGAGTTGGTATGAAATACACGATCCAAAATATAGTATCAGAAAGTAAATTTTTATTTTTCTGGGGACATCAGCCTAGCAAAGACGGAACCATAACCAAAACTTGTTTTAGCCAATGGTGGTTGAGCTCTTTTGAAGTTGATAAAATAATTTACAAAACAGCAGAACATTGGATGATGGCCAAAAAAGCCGAGTTGTTTAAAGACAATGAAGTTTTAGAAAAAATCATTAAAGCTAATTCTCCCGCCGAGGCGAAAAAGTTAGGTCGAGAAGTTAAACATTACGATGATAAACTTTGGTTAGAAAATAGATTTGAAATTGTAAAACAAGGAAATTATCATAAGTTCAGTCAGCATGAGGCTTTAAAAGCATTTTTAATCAATACAAAAGATAGAGTTTTAGTAGAGGCAAGCCCCGTTGACCCAATTTGGGGAATCGGAATGGCGAGCGATCATAAAGATGTTTTGAATCCCAAAAAATGGAAAGGTCTTAATCTTTTGGGTTTTGCTTTGATGGAAGTTAGGGATGAATTGAGGTAAAAGACAAAATTAAATTATTAATAATCAAAAACGATAATTATGATACTAGAAGCAGCAATAGGCGATGCATATGGTGCAGGTTTTGAATTTCGAGATTTAGATTTTATTTCTCAAAACAACAATTTGACACAATATCATAAGCACGGTCTTTATACTGAAATCTATAAACGATATACAGATGATACCCAAATGGCAATAGCTATTACAGAATTGTTATTAGAAGAGGAAAATTGGAACGAAATTAAAGTTTCAGATAAGTTTGTCGAAGTATTTCACAGAGACAAAAGACGAGGGTATTCAGACAGAGTTTACAATGCTTTGGATGCGAGTAAAAATGGATCTGATTTTATCAAAATAATAGATAATGGCAGTAACGGAAATGGTTCTGCAATGCGCGCATATGGTATTGGTTATTTAAAAAACATAGATCAACTACTGGAGTTTTGTGAAATTCAGGCAAAAACCTCTCATCATACAACAGAAGGAATTAGTTGTGCGAAACGTATCGCTTTGGCTGTTCATTATTTTAAATATAATTTAGGTGATGGATCTAATTTGATTGCTTTTTTGAATGAAACTTTAAAAGAAAATGAAACGTATAGAATCACTTCGCCAATTGACATGCATGGATATCCCACAACTCAAGCTGTTATAAAAATTGTTTCAGAAGCTACTTCTATGAACGATTGCCTGAAAACAAGTATCGGTTATGGTGGTGATACAGATACTGTGGCAGCTTTATGTATGGCGATTTTAAGTCATAAAGAAAATTGTGATAAAGTGCTGCCTTCGTTTTTGTATGAAGAATTAGAAAATGATACATTCGGGAAAGACTTTTTGATTAAATTGGATTTGGCGTTATTGAATAAGTTTAAATAATTGGCGATATCATGAAACGAACATTAGTCTTTGGCGATATTCACGGCGGTTTAAAAGCTTTAATTCAATTACTTGAAAAAGTAGAGGTTAAAGAAAACGATAGACTTATTTTTCTTGGAGATTATGTTGATGGCTGGAGTGAGTCAGCGCAAGTAATTGATTTTCTCATTCATTTGGCTCAAAAGCAAGAATGCATTTTTATAAGAGGAAATCATGACGTTTGGTGTCACGAATGGCTAAAGAACGGCGTTGTAAATGACATCTGGTTCTTACATGGAGGAAAATCTACCATAGAAAGTTATCAGAACATTAATTCGGTAGTTAAAGAGAGGCATTTTGATTTTTTTGAAAATATGAAAGATTATTTTGTAGATGAACATAATAATTTGTTTATTCACGCTGGTTTTTCATCTATGCATGGTCCAGAAAAAGAACATTATGCAAGCAATTTTTCGTGGGACAGAACGCTTTGGGAAATGGCTTTGACGATGGATAGGAGAATCCAAAAAGATTCACTTTCTTATCCTAAAAGATTGTTGCTTTATAATGAAATTTACATCGGTCACACGCCAACACTTCATTATAATATTGAGATTCCAATGCAAGGCTGTAATGTTTGGAATATTGATACCGGAGCAGGTTTTTACGGAAAATTAACTTGTCTTGATATTGAAACAAAAGCATTTTGGCAAAGCGATGTTGTACAGACATTTTATCCAAGTGAAAAAGGAAGAAATAAATAATTAAAAAAATATAAATTAAATACATGAACCCACTACTATTAACAGACGGTTACAAAGTTGACCACAGAAGACAATACCCGAACCAAACGACTTTAGTATATTCTAACTGGACACCTAGAAAATCAAGAATAGAAGGTCTTGATGAGGTGGTGTTTTTTGGATTGCAATATTTCATTAAAAAATATATCATTCATGATTTTGATACTCATTTCTTCAAGCAGCCAAAAGAAGAAGTGGTTAAAAAATACGCACGAAGAATTAATAATTATTTGGGTGAAAATCAGGTTGGCACCCAACATATCGAAGATTTACACGATTTAGGATACATTCCGATGGTGTTTAAAGCGTTGCCAGAAGGCGCAAGCGTTCCGCTTAGAGTACCTATGTTTACGATGTACAATACGATTCCGGAGTTTTTCTGGTTGACGAATTATTTCGAAACCTTACTTTCTGCGGTAATTTGGCTGCCTTGTAATTCGGCTACAATTGCTAGAGAATATAGAAAAGTATTAGACAAATATGCTGCTGAAACGTCATCGGTACCTGATTTTGTCAATTGGCAAGGACATGATTTCTCGATGAGAGGAATGGGCGGAATCGAAGCGGCAGTAACTTCTGCGGCGGGACATTTACTTAGTTTTACAGGATCGGATACGATTCCGGCAATTGATTTTTTTGAAGAATATTACAACGCAAACTCTGATACCGAATTAATCGCAGGTTCAGTAGCCGCAACAGAACATTCTGTAATGTGCATGGGTACTACCGAAGGAGAATATGAAACTTTCAAGAGATTAATCACCGAAGTATATCCAAAAGGAATTGTATCTATAGTTTCAGACACCTGGGATTTATGGAAAGTGTTAACAGATTATCTGCCGCGTTTAAAAGAGGCTATCGTTGCCAGAGAAGGAAAAGTTGTCATCAGACCCGACAGTGGCGATCCTGTGGATATTATTTGTGGAAATCCAAACGGAAAGACGGAAGAAGAAAAACAAGGCGTTATAGAGCTGCTTTGGAATGTTTTTGGAGGTGAAATTAATGCAAAGGGATATAAAGAGCTTGTGCCTCAAATTGGAGCCATTTACGGCGATAGTATTACGGTCGCACGTGCCACTCAAATTTGTGAGCGTCTAAAAGCAAAAGGTTTTGCTTCTACGAATGTGGTTTTAGGAATTGGTTCGTTTACCTATCAGTACAATACTCGAGATACCTTTGGTTTTGCCATGAAAGCAACTTACGGTGAAGTAGATGGTGAAGGAAGGGCTATTTTTAAAGATCCCATTACAGACGATGGTACAAAAAAATCTGCAAAAGGCCTTATGCAGATCAATCTAGTTGATGGCATTTATCAATTAAAAGATAATGTGACTTGGGAAGAAGAAAAACTAGGAGAATTGAAGGAAGTTTTTAGAGACGGAAAACTTCTGGTTAATGAATCTCTCAGCGATATACGATCACGAGTAAAATCTCAGATTAGCGTTACGCTATAAAACATAAAAAGCCTGAATTTTAAAAGAGGGCACTGAAAAAGTCTTTTCAAAATTCTTTTTCAAGAATAATTATTAATTAAAAGGAGTAGAAGCTAAAAGTTTTCTGCTCCTTTTTTTGTATCTTTTACGTGTAATCATAAGACTTTTTAGA
>NZ_JAGFBV010000109.1 GCF_017948595.1 Flavobacterium geliluteum
GCAGAATCATTCAATGCTAAAATAAAAGCATTCAGATCAAAATTCAGAGGTGTGAGGAATGTGGAATACTTCCTTTTTAGACTCACTACTATTTATGCATAATTTTTATAACTCCACAGGTTTTCGTCTTGATCCTTGATTTATTAAATTTGGAGATTTTTTATATAAACAAAAAACCCCTGTTTCGTTTGAAACAGGGGTTTTAAAAAGAAAGGCGACGACATACTCTCCCACATAACTGCAGTA
>NZ_JAGFBV010000110.1 GCF_017948595.1 Flavobacterium geliluteum
TCGTTGGGCTTGAAAAGCCAACAATGAAACTCCTGTTGAACGGAACCGCTCTACATCCATCCCTTATGGGTTTTTCGATAAATGAATTCTAAGAATTTCAAGAGGCTATAGTGCCTCTTTTTTTTTGGAGGAGTTTTTAATGTGGTTTTCTTGTGTTTTCCTTCTCCTGAAGCTTCGGGATTGGGCATAACTTCCCCTACCCATAAAATTAGTTTTTACAGGGATTAGCGTTTTGGCTACCGCC
>NZ_JAGFBV010000111.1 GCF_017948595.1 Flavobacterium geliluteum
TGGCTATGGTTGCAGGAACTAAAGCAGAAACAGTGATTGCCGTTATTGAAAAAATGCCTCTTCAACAACGAAATCTAGTCAAAGAAATCACTTTGGATATGGCCGGAAACATGGGATTGATAGCTAAAAAGTGTTTTGCTAATGCTACTCGCGTTACAGACCGATTCCATGTTCAAAAGCTAGCTACAGAGGCCCTGCAGGAAATCAGGATTAAATATCG
>NZ_JAGFBV010000112.1 GCF_017948595.1 Flavobacterium geliluteum
TGAATGCTTTTATTTTAGCATTGAATGATTCTGCAGAAGCATTAGTACTTCTGTTGTCAAAATAGTTCAATATCGTTTGATAATGATTCATAATGGTACGAGAGATTGTACCGAAAGACTTAAACCCAGATTGATTTACTTTTTCATGCCATTTGGCTAATTTTGCAAAACCAATGATTTTGTCTTTTGTATTCTCAAAGA
>NZ_JAGFBV010000011.1 GCF_017948595.1 Flavobacterium geliluteum
AACTGAATAAACTGAAATGTTGTTTTTTAAAACTTTATTTATACAGCCAAGCTTAAACTCATAATCATATTTTCCTCTTTTTTCCATAAAAATGCCCCCAAATAGTGTCTAACTTTTTGGGGGCAGTTCAATTTATCGGGTTTTTATATTTAAGCTTCAGCAGCCATAAATTCTTCGGCTTTTTCGACCATATTCAGATTTCCGCAGAAAAAAGGAACACGCTGATGAAGCTCGGTTGGCTGGATTTCCATAATTCTGCCAAAACCATCCGTTGCTTTTCCTCCTGCCTGCTCTGCAATAAAAGCAATCGGATTGCATTCGTACAACAAACGCAGCTTTCCGTTTGGCGCTTTCGAACTTGTCGGATAAAGATAAATTCCGCCCTTGATCATATTTCGATGAAAATCGGCAACCAAACTTCCAATATATCTTGATGTGTAAGGTCTGTCGTCTTCTTCGCGCTGGCAATATTTGATGTAGTTTTTTACTCCTTGCGGAAAATGCACATAATTACCTTCATTGACTGAATAGATTTTTCCGTCAGGCGGAAATTTCATATTCGGGTGTGACAGATAAAATGTTCCGATCGCCGGGTTTAGCGTAAATCCGTTTACACCATGACCCGTTGTGTACACTAACATGGTTGAAGTTCCGTAAATTACATATCCCGCTGCCACCTGATTGATTCCGGGTTGCAGGAAATCCTCACTCGTCACGGGAGTTCCAATAGGCGTAATTCTTCTAAAAACCGAGAAAATTGTTCCCACAGAAACATTGACATCAATATTTGAAGAACCGTCCAGAGGATCCATCAAAATTACATATTTATTGTTGTGACTGTTATCGCTTCCCTGTACCGTAATAAAATCGTCATTCTCTTCAGAGGCAATTCCGCACACAATTTCTCTGTTGATTAAAGTCTGAATAAAAACTTCATTAGCATACACGTCTAATTTTTGTTGATCTTCTCCCTGAATATTTTGTTCTCCGGCTGCTCCAATAATATCAACCAGACCTGCTTTGTTTACTTTATAGTTTACGACTTTGGCCGCCAAACGTATCGAATTAATAATACGAGAAAGTTCTCCCGATGAATATTGAAATGCTTTTTGATTCTCGATGATAAACTCACCTAATGTTGTATTGCGTTCTTCCATTACACTATATCGTTGTAGTTTTTTTGACGTCACAAATATCGTTTTTTTTGTGACAATGATTTAAAAATTATTTAGTTAGTTTGTTACTAATGTATATTTGCTAAATAAAAAGAAAAAGTTGACCCCAAAACGATGCTTTTTTTGCTAATAATTGATTAAAAATAAGAATATATGAATATTAGAAAAGGAAATCCTGAGGACATGAGTTCTGTTTTAGGATTAATAAAGGAGTTGGCGATATTCGAAAAAGAACCTGATGCCGTTGTAATAACAGCAGAAGATTTGATACGCGACGGTTTTGGAGAAAAACCATTGTTTCAGGTATTTGTTGCCGAAGTCGATTCAGAAATTGTTGGAATCGCTCTTTATTACTACCGCTACTCGACCTGGAAAGGAAAAACCATACATCTTGAAGATTTGATTGTGAAAGAAAAAATGCGCGGAACCGGTTTAGGATCTGCTCTTTACACCGAAATTATGAAACAAGGAAAAAGAGACAACGTGAGAAGAGTTGAGTGGAATGTACTCGATTGGAACACTCCGGCAGTAAATTTTTATAAAAATTCGGGTGCCAAAATTCTGGACGACTGGGCAGTTGTACAAATGGACCAAGCGGGAATCGATTCTTACTTAGAAAAATTGTAAAAAAAATGTTTGCTAAATATTTAAGTATTAAAAGTTCTTTTGTCACGAATCGACAAAGATTTTAAGATCATTTTAATCCAAATAATCTGTGGCAGGAATTATAAAGAATAGTTGATTTCATTCAATCTGAAATCTAAAATTAAAAATCTAAAATTAATAATGAGAGTATTTAAATTTGGAGGAGCATCGGTAAAAGATGCTGAAGGAATAAAAAACGTATATGACGTTTTGCAAAAAGTAGGTTACGAGGATGTTATTTTGGTTGTCTCAGCTATGGGAAAAACCACCAACGCACTTGAAGTGGTGATCAAAAATTATTTTGATAAATCATCAGAGCTTAATTCATCCGTGCAGGAAATAAAAAAATATCACAATCAGATATTATTAGACTTATTTGAAGATGAGAAACACGCTGTTTTTACAGCTGTTACGGCACAATTCTCAGACTTGGAATATTTTTTAGCACACAATAAATCTCCCAATTATAATTTTGTCTACGACCAAGTTGTAAGTTTTGGAGAACTAATTTCGACCACTATTTTGAGTCATTTTATGAATTTTAAAGGCATTCAAACGCACTGGCTGGATGTTCGCGAATTCATAAAAACCGATTCAAACTACCGTGATGCCGAAGTAGATTGGGATGCGACTCAAAAAAACATCAGCAAAAATGTGCCTCGCAAAACCTTAAACATTACACAAGGATTTTTGGGTGCTGACGAAAATAATTTCACCACAACTTTAGGTCGTGAAGGCTCTGATTATACAGCCGGAATTTTTGCTTATTGCTTAAATGCCGAAAGTGTAACCATCTGGAAAGATGTTCCCGGTGTGATGAATGCCGATCCGCGCTATTTTGAAAATGCAAGTTTGCTTAATCAAATTTCGTATCGTGAAGCTATAGAATTAGCGTTTTACGGCGCAACCGTTATTCATCCAAAGACCTTGCAGCCGTTGCAAAAGAAGGAAATTCCGTTATACGTAAAATCGTTTATTAATCCGTTACTAAAAGGGACTTGCGTTTCTAAAGGAGTAGATTTGGAGCCTTCTTTACCGTGTTTTATTGTAAAAAGAGAGCAACTTTTGATTTCGCTTTCGTCTATCGATTTTTCTTTTATTATGGAAGAAAATATCAGCGAGATTTTTGGATTGTTTCACCAATTCAAACTAAAAGTAAATTTAATTCAAAACTCGGCGATCAGTTTTTCTGTTTGCGTAGAAGATAAATTTGGTAATTTTAACGAATTGAATGCCATACTTTCAAAAAAATTCAAAGTAGAGTATAGCGAAAATGTGACGCTTTATACGATTCGTCATTTCAACGAACAAGCCGCTCAAACTGTCGAAGAAAACAAAGAAGTTTTACTAAAACAAGTAAGCCGCGAAACCATGCAGGTGGTTACAAAGGAAGTAAATTAGTTTTTTTGGTTAAAAAAATTACTCTTAAAAGGTTTCACCCAAAAAGTGAAGCCTTTTTTGTTTTTACCTTTTTTTGTCTTTCAAATTTTCTATTGTTTCTTTCAGTTCAATTATACGTTGTTCATACTGCTCAATTAATTTTACAGAAATTAAATCCGGGTTAAGATTTTCCTCTTTTAATACTCTTTCCACCTTAACCAATTCTTCAGGAGAAACAGCAAACAATCTACATATTTCTTTAAAATGAATTGCCCAAGAATGACTTTCTCCACTTTCCATTCTGGCGTAAGCCGATTGTGAGACATGCAGATAATCTGCCACTTGCTCTTGGGACATACCTTTATTTCTTCGTAAGAACTTTAATCTATTACCAATAATTCGATTCATATTTTATCGTACCTATTGTTACTAAAATTAGTAGCATCTCATATTATGCGGATTTAGGGTAGTAATACTCGTTTGCAAGATAAGCTAAATTCCTACAAATAATTACTTTTATCAAAATAATTTTTAACAACTTAAATATTTACAATTATGAAAAAACTAAAAAAATTAAATCAAATGAAAAATTTAGAAAATGGGTTAACTAGTAAACAACGGGATGTAAAGTAACTAGTAAATAGACAATCAATTTCTTGCTTTGTAAGGAATAAATATAATTATATCAAATCATAATTTTAAAATATGGCACAAATAACAACTTACACTGTTGACCCTGCGAAACGTCGCATCATCACAGTTACAAACATGGAAGAGTTAGGAATAACGGCTGAATTAATTCAGAGTTTTTTGAATAAAAAAGTAGCTGACTTAAGAAGAGTTAAAGTCGATCAAAAAGGAACCGCTGTTCTGGATGGTAAAAATCAGCAAATCCCGTTATGGCCTGTAGGAGTATCTATAAACGATCAAAAATTTGGTAATTTCCCTGATCCAAACGCAGCACAAAGAGGATGGATGTCTTATTTTGAAATTGGAGCTCCCTTGTTTGAAGAAAGGTCAAATATCATTCAACCAACTGCGGATGTAATGTCTACTAGAATCTATGATAATAGATCGAATGAAGCACGTACGTTTTCTGATACGATTCAATTTACTATAAGTAATACAATCAATTGGGCTTTATCAGCTACAGGAAGTGGTACTTTTGGAGGAAAAATTGCTGGGGAATTGCAAGGACAAATATCAAAAACTATAGAGACGGTTTTGACAGAGAGTTTGTCTAATAGTTTAGCAAAAAACATAAGCAATACCATCACGCAAACCAATGATTTACATAATCATAGAGACAACGTAGGAACCGAAACTATATCTTCTGTCGCAAATCAATCAGCTGTCACGGCAACAACTACTCCTACTTCAACCAATTCAAACAGAGAAAGTTTCACAGGATCAGGTTATGCCCTTGGTCGCGGAGAGTTATATGCAGAACTAGGGCTTTCTTTGACCGGTACGATTTCTGGTACAGTAACAACATCATGGACATCAAGTTCTAATGTTTCAGGAACTATTCCTGCTAACTCACGTGTTGAGACCGCTGCAACACAAAGGCGTCAGGTGAAGCAATTTACTTACGAAGTACCCATTACGTTTGATGGATATATTGCATTGAATTATGATGAATTAGTTCTTCCTATTGCAGATGGAAATGGTCCACCACTTGCTAGTACTAATTATTTTACTCCATCTAAAGTAATTCCTGTTAGTATATCTTATTTAGAGCTTGTAGCGAGAAATAAACTATACAGAGCAAAAGGAATAGCAGAAACAGTATCCGCTCTGGATGTAAACCATACTATTTTCGACACCAAAACGCTTAATAGAGATAATAGTCAAAAATTTGGAACAGAGCGTCCTCATAATTTGTAAAATCATATAACTAATTTAAAACAACAATATGGCATTTCAAGATATATTCAATTTTACCCGCAGTACATCTGCTGGTGGAAGCAAAGCAGAAGGAGAAATTTCTGGATTCATACCAAAAAAAGAAAATGAATCAATCAGTATTCCTCCTCATGATCCATTTAAACCCGAAGAAGCTGTACAACAAGATCCGAAAATTGTGAGAGAAACATCTCCACAATCCAATATTATATTCAATTTCATCAGTTCGGTAACTTCTGATATTAAACTATCTAGTAATAGTGTAGAACAATCAATGAGTAATCCTTCGTCAGTAGTCGATCCGGGTGCAGGAGTTATGAGTAAAGCCAGAGAAACTTCTGACAAGGTTAAAGATGACACTCCTGCTTCTGATACATCCGTTACTCCTCCACCTAAACCTAAGGATATTAAACCAGAGGGATGGAATGATGTGCCTAAGGCAAAAGATCCTAATGATAAATAGGCTACAGATCAGCATATAGTCAGATATTCTTATCAAAAATTAAAACCTCAGATTTGATTTGAGGTTTTAATTATTTAACGTGAGTTCGGTCTAAAAAGCCATTAATCTTTGCTAATCAACACTATCTGAATTTGTATTTACTGATTCTATTAAGACCACCTTTCTAAGCATTATTTTATCTTGTAAATGCATCAGACTATTTTTTATATTTTTCTTGATTATGGTAATCAAGTGCACGACATCAATAAAAAGTCACTCGAACTGTTGGAGAAAACAAAGAAGCTTCACTAAAGCAAGTAAGCCAAGAAAACATGCAGGTAGTTTTACAAAGGAAGCAAATTAGTTTTTTATAGTTAAAAAAAATACTCTTAAAAAGTTTCACCCAAAAGTGAAGCTTTTTTGTTTTAGTAAATCGCCTTTTCATTTTCCCAGTATTAAATACTACTTTTGACTTTTTGCAGTTAAAGTCTTTATGTTGAAAAAATTACTTTTTTTGATAGCGTTTGTTTTTTCTTCTGGGCTTCAGGCGCAGGAAACCAACTCGCAGTATAAAACAAAAAAAATACTGGTCACGAAAGACACTATTCACTTAGAAAAATTCAGTATCAATTCGAGTTTTTTTCAACTTTTAAATACTAAAAACGAACCCATTGATTCGACTTTTTACAAAATAGATTTCGCTAAAGGCGATTTAATTTTAAACGAAAATTTTGCACCTGTCGGCGATACTTTAATTGTAAATTATGTCAATTACCCAAATTTCCTGACCAAAGAATATAGTTTGTATAACGAGAGTCAGGTCGTGAGTAATGATGTCACCACAGACAAATTATATAAAATTGAAAATACCACTACTAAAAAATTCGTGCCCTTTGACGGACTCAGCACTTCTGGAAGTATTACGCGTGGTGTCACGATTGGAAATAACCAAAATACAGTTTTAAACTCCAATTTGGACTTGCAGATCACCGGAAAACTATCCGACAAAGTTAGTTTAAGAGCCTCGCTTCAGGACAATAATATTCCGCTGCAAAATGGTGGTTATTCGCAAAAGCTTGACCAATTTGATAATATTTTCATGGAATTGTTTAGCGATGACTGGACCATTCGGGCGGGAGATGTTTTTTTAGAAAATAGAAAAACACAATTTTTAAGCTTTAATAAAAAAGTACAAGGAATCGCCGCCAGTTTTGACTTTGACACCGAAAATAGTAAGACCAATATTTTTGCTTCGGTTGCGCTGGTAAAAGGACAATATGCAAAAAGTACTTTTACGGGACAAGAAGGCAATCAGGGACCTTATAAGCTAAAAGGGCAAAATGGCGAATTGTACGTTTTGGTCATTTCGGGGTCTGAGCGTGTGTACGTCAATGGAGTCTTGCTAAAACGTGGGGAAAACAATGATTATGTGATCGATTATAATGCAGGCGAAATTATTTTTACCTCGCTTTATACCATTACATCTGAAATGCGAATCAATGTAGAATACCAATATTCGGATAGAAATTACAACAGATTTGTAACGTACGCAGGTGCAACGCATACTAATAAAAGCTGGAGTTTTGGCGGTTATTTGTATTCTGAAAATGATTTGAAAAACCAGCCTTTACAACAAAATCTTTCTACAGAACAAGTTCAAATTTTGAGTCAGGCGGGTGATGATTTTAACTTAATGAAAGCCCCATCTGCATTTGAGGACACGTATTCTGAAAATAAAAATTTATACAAAAAAACAATTATAAATGGTATCGAAGTTTTTGAATATTCAAACAACTCCACCGATGTTTTGTACAATGTAAAATTTAGTCTGGTTGGGGCAAATGTTGGAAATTACCGCATTCAAAACAGTAATTCTGTCGAGAGAATTTATGAATATATTGTACCGTTAAACGGTATTCCGCAAGGAAACTACGAGCCAATTGTACAACTTGTTGCACCGACCAAAATTCAGGTAGCTACATTTTTAGGAAAATACAATCCTGACGAAAAAACCGTAATAGATTTTGAAATTGGAATCAGTAATAACGACAAAAATCTATTCTCGAATAATGATGATGCCAATAATGACGGAATCGCCTTTAAAACGAATATCAAAAAACGGCTTTTTACCCGAGACTGGACTTTAGACGCCTTTGCCAATTATCAATTTGTACAGGAAGATTTTAAATCTGTCGAACGTTTATACAATATTGAATTTAATAGAGATTGGAATCTAAACACCACACTTTTGGGCAATCAGAGTCTGTTGGTTTCGGGTTTAAATTTTGATTTGTTTTCAAAAAAAGAAACCTCAAATATTGGTTTGTTTACTTATCAATTTGAAAAATTAGATTTTAGCCAAAGCTATTCGGGATCGAGACATACTGCGAATGCTTTGTTTAAATTAAAAAATTGGACGATCGAAAACCAAGGCAGTTTTATGACTAGTGATGCGACAATTTCGGCTTCAAAATTCTTTAGAAACCATACTAAAGCCAAATATCATTTTTCCAAAAACTGGATTGGCGGAAGCTTTCAGCTAGAGGACAATCAGGAAAAGGACAATGTTTTGGATCAGTTTTCGGCCTTGAGCCAAAAATTTTCAGAATTTGGAAGCTTTATCGGTCGTGGCGACAGCACCAAAGTTTTTGTAGAATTGGGCTATCTGCGAAGAAAAAATGACAGTTTACAAAACGGCTTGTTGCAGCATGTGAGCAACTCCCAAACGTTTCTTTTACGCTCTAAATTGATCCAGAACAAAAAGACCGATTTGGCGGTTTATGCCAGTTATCGCAATTTAGATTTTACCGATGCCTCTCGCAAAAGAGAACCTTCATTAAACTCGAGAATTTTATATAATGATCGATTTTTTAATCAATTTATTCAAACCGGTGTGGCGTATGAAACCAGTTCGGGAACCATCGCACAGCAAGAATACAGTTATGTAGAAGTTCCTGCCGGGCAGGGAGTTTACGCGTGGAACGACTATAATGGTAATAATATTCAAGAAGTTAACGAGTTTGAGATAGCACCATTTCCTGATCAGGCAAAATTTATTCGTATCTTTTTACCCAACCAGATTTACATCAAAACCAATCAAAATAAGTTTTCACAGTCGGTTACTCTGAATCCGTTGCAATGGCAAAACGAAAAGGGTTTCAAGAAGATTGCTTCTTATTTTTACAATCAAACTTCGTTTATTTTAGATCGAAAAATAAAAAGTAACGGCGACAACTTTGAGCTGAATCCTTTTAGTTCATCCGAAGAAAACATATTAGGACTGAACTCAAGTTTTAGAAACAGTTTGTTCTACAATCGTGGCAAACAGCGACATTCTGTGACCTACTCGTATCTCATTAACAAAGGAAAAAATTTACTTTCGGTTGGTTCGCAAGAAGTCAAAAATTACTCACATCAAATGCAGTACACCCATTTGTATCAAAAAAGCTGGTTGTTTAATTTATTTGCCAAAACGATTCAGAACGAATTAATTTCGGAAGATTTCGTTGAGAGAAATTATCAGTTAGAAGGATATCAGCTTGCGCCAAAAATTAGTTATTTGTTTTCAAAAAATACTAGTTTGGATTTCTTTTATGAATTACAGAACAAAAAAAACAGGATCGGAAATTTTGAAACCTTGTCGCAAAATCGGCTTGGAACTTCCTTTTCGTATGCCGGTGATAAAAAAATTACTGTCAATGGAGAATTTTCTTTTTACGAAAATAGATTTGAAGGAAATGAATTTTCATCAGTAGGATTTCAGATGTTGGAAGGCCTTCAATCGGGACAAAATTTGGTTTGGAAGTTACTGCTACAGAAAAACATAACACAATTCCTGGATATAAACCTCAACTATCAGGGGCGAAAAAGTGAAACGGGTGCCACCGTCCACACCGGCAACGTTCAACTTCGTGCGTATTTTTAACACTTTTATAATAACATTGCTATAATTTTAGTAATTTAGATTGAAATTCTAACACCAAAATCTCATGAAAAAACTAATATTACTTTTTTTTATAGCCGTGCTATCCAGTAATTTCTATGCACAAGAGACCGCTAAGACAACCCAAAGTAAAACGGAAACTGCCGCTAGAAAGAAAAAAACAGCTACGAAGACAGCAACTGAAAAAGCCGCATTAAAAGAAAAATCGGCTACAAAAACTGCCGAGGAGAAAAAAGCGGCTAAAGAGAAAAAAGAAGCAAAATCCGCTGCAACAAAAGCAAAAAAAGAAACAGCAAAAGCCGAAAAAGCGTCAAACGATGCTACTGAAGCTGCCACAAAAGCAAAAAAAGAAGCTGCAAAGACAAAAAGCGAAACCGCAAAAGCTGCTAAATCAACAGCTAAAACGGAAAGCATAAAAGCTGATGCAGCAGCCAAAACAGCCAAAAAAGAAGCGACTACCGCCAAAAAAGCAAGTGCTAAAACTTCTATAAAAACACTGAAAGAGACCAACGAAAAAGCACCAAAAGTAGCCGATAAAATTACAGGGGAATACAATGGTAAAAAAGTGTATACTGGTCCCAGAGGTGGTAAATATTACATTAATAAAAACGGAAACAAAACATACATTCAGGAATAATAAAGCATTTTTTGCTTTTAAAGAAGAGTTAAATTTCTAAAAAAAGTTTAACTCTTTTTTGTTTGAATACTCTTCGATTAAGCAACATACGGTTTTATTTTAACAAGTGAATGACCCCAAAAAACACTAGACTTAATGATTTGGTAATGTCTGCGAAATAATACAAAAAGAGTATTTCTTTATCTTCGTTTGAAAAAGCGCCATATATGAGCATTGAATATTCTGCCAATAAAACTATTTTGATTGCTCCATTGAACTGGGGATTAGGACACGCAACAAGATGTATCCCTATAATAAAAGCCCTTCAAGAGAATAATTTTATTCCGATAATTGCTTCCGATGGCGTTGCTTTGGCTTTGTTACGTAAAGAATTTCCATACGTTGAAACCTTAGAATTGCCTTCGTATCATATTGAATACGCTAAAAACGGTAAAAATTTTAAATGGAAACTCATTAAAAGTTTGCCTAAAATGATCACGGCGATTCTTGACGAAAAAAAAATGATCAATTCGTGGGTTAAAAAACACGGTATTGACGGTATCATTTCAGACAATCGACTGGGGGTTTTTAGCCGAAAAGTACCTTCTGTTTTTATTACGCATCAATTGAATGTGATGACAGGAAATACGACTTGGTTTACAAGTAAAATGCATCAGCATATCATAAAAAAATACCAGGAATGCTGGATTCCAGATACGGATAAAAAAATAAATCTAACAGGAGAATTGGGTCACCTTACCACCAATCATCTCAATCTAAAATACATTGGCCCTTTGAGCAGAATGCGTAAAAAAGAAACGCCAAAAGTATACGATTTGATGATCATACTTTCCGGGCCGGAACCGCAACGCACTTTACTGGAAGAGAAATTGCAAAAAGAAGTTTTGCGTTATGACGGCAACGTTGTTTTTATAAAAGGTGTTGTAGAAAAAAACCAAACCAAACTTCAGGTAGATCATGTCACGTATTACAATTTTATGAATACAAAACAGTTGGAGCAAACCTTTAACGAAAGTGATTTGGTCTTGTGCCGCTCCGGATACACCACGGTGATGGATTTGGCGATGCTCGAAAAAAAGGCGTTTTTTATTCCGACACCGGGACAATACGAGCAAGTCTATTTGGCGCAAAAACTTCAGGACGAAAACTTGGTACCATACGCCACGCAAGACGACTTTAAGATCGAAGAACTTTCAAAAGTAAAATCGTTTAAAGGTCTTTCTCAATTTAAAGAGACTATTGATTGGGATTCTTTATTCTTTATTTTTGAGAAATAAGTGTAATTTTAGAAATTAAACTGAGCCTGCAAACGCAGTAAGTTTCCTTGCTGCCTGTTGACTGGAAGTGCGCTGTCTTCAAAAGTTCTGTCGGCAATAACGTATTCTGCTGTAAGCTCTAATGCTTTTATTGGTTGCCATTCCAGTCCAAATTCATAATCTCTAACCACATAGCTTCTGGCGTCTTTTTCGTATTTTTTTCCGCCGTCATAATACTGAAATTTTGCAAAAGGGTACAACACTTGCTTTCTGGGCAAATCCCATTTATAATTTAATAAAACATAACCTCCGTTTAAACTTGCATCATCAACCGTATTGGTTTCTGGATTGTATCGAGGACCTTTACCAATATTATATTCGGTCTGAACACCAAAAGGCTTAGGATACAAAACAAAGGTTGCTCCTATCCTTTCGTCTTTCGCATACTGAGGATTATTAACGGTAACACCAGAAGAAATTTCGCCGGAAAACGCCCACTTTCCTTTGTAGGCCTGAATTCCTGGTTCGATAATTTGATTTCCAATAACAAAAGGATAAGAAATTCTGGATACAATATTCAAATCTCTGTTACTGTCTAATTTATTGGAAGATTGACCATTGTAGACACCAAAAGCAAAAACGCCGTAATCGCCCGAACCTTTGTAACCCTCTTTGACCAACATCTCAAAACGACCCCTGATTTGACTCGGTGCCCAATAAAAAATCACTCCCAAATCACGCTCGTTTAGTATCGCGCTATTGATTCCGTCGGCTCTGTCTAAAGTCAAACGCTGCGAACTCGATTGCATGTTTTCGAAACCAAATGGAATCTTGCTTTGTCCGATGCGCACACGATATTCTCTTTTTTTATCAAAAGAAACATCAAAATAGATATCTCGAATCTGAACAAAATTATTAATCCCGGAAGAAGGCGAACTGGCAAAATCAGGTTGAAAGTAGAAAAACACATTTGGGTGCACCTGCCCTGAAAAAATTAATCGTGCACGTCGTATAAAAAGACCATTATTGGCTTTTGCATCTGGTGCTGTAGAGGTTGTTCCCCAGGATTTATCACACTGATCGCAAGAAACTTTATCATTGGTAGAAAACAAACCATTGTATCGTATTTGCACATAACCTCGCAATGAAATTCTGTCATACCAATGTTCTGTATCTGTAACACCAGATTCTGTTTGAGGAAGCTTTGCTTTATTAATAGAGTCTAAAATACGAATCACTTCCTTTTTTATCTCTTCTTTTTTAATATCCTGTGCAGTAGCGACACCAGAAATTAACAATAAAATTGCAATTATTTTTCTTTTCATTAATTCTTTTTTCTAAAGCACTTAAAATTAAGATGCAAAGATGTATCACCAATGTTAAGATAGTGTTAACAAGGTGTTATGATAATGAAAATTAATTGTTTCCTGATCGTTATAAACTTCAGATTTATGTTAAAAACCAAAAAGTAAGACTTTTTAGAGCATCAATCCTAAAATTATTTAACTTTCAGATTTTATAGTTTTGTGTGCTTTTTCGAGTGTAAAAGAAAATTCAGACCCAATTCCGAATTCACTTTCTACATACACTTTTTCTTTATGAGCTTCAATAATATGTTTCACAATAGCCAGACCTAAACCAGAACCACCTTCAGATCGGGTTCCGCTTTTATCCACCCGGTAAAAACGTTCAAAAAGTCTGGGAATATTTTGTTTCTCTACCCCTTCGCCATTATCACTAATACGAATAAGCACTTTTTTCTTTGTCAAATTTACGATACCAACTTCGGTCAAACCGCCGTCTTTACCATACTTTATAGAATTTACAATCAGGTTTTCAAGCACTTGCTGAATTCTGTCTTTATCGCCCCGAACAATAACCGATTTTATATTTTTGCTTTCAAACTGTAATTTGATTTTCTTCTTGTCGGCCTTCATTTCTAATAAATCGAAAACATTCGCAATCAGTTCGTGAATATCAAAATCCGTAATCATCAGATCCAGATCTCCCGACTCGAGTTTGGTAATCATATCCAGATCTTCAACGATATAAATCAGGCGTTCAACTCCTTTTTCGGCACGTTTTAAATATTTTTTTCGAATATTTTTATCATCCATTGCACCATCGAGCAAAGTCGAAACATATCCCTGAACAGTAAAAAGCGGTGTTTTTAATTCATGCGAAACGTTCCCCAGAAACTCTCTTCGATATTGCTCCCGAATTTCGAGCATTTCGATCTCGAGCTTTTTATCGGTAGCAAATTTTTTCACTTCGCGTGAAAGCGTTTCCATATCCGTCGTGATCGGCTGATTGATAAGCGTTGTCGTTTCTAGTAATGAAACCTCATCGTAGATTTTTTTTACTCTTCGATAAATAAATCTTTCTACACGATATTGTAATACCAAAAAAGAGAAAACATAAATGGATATCATGAAAATTAATGCAAAAGCCACCTGATGTTTTAAGCTATTTTTATAGAACAAGTACATCAGTATTGTCACAAATCCTGTACCAAAAAGACTGATATACAATGCCGATTTTATAGCAAATTTGTATGTTTTTTTAAAATTAATTTTCATTTGAAATTAAAATAATTGACCATTAAGGGATTACGAAAAATTAAGCTGAACTCAAAAACCATATAATAAACTAAAAATTACAGCATACACTGAACTTTAATTTATTATATGGTTTAAATGTATTGAATGTTTTTAAAACAATTTGAATTAGTTTACATCTTAACTAAAATTACACTAAGAACAACTTAGTATCTGAAAATCTTAGCGGTTTGAAAAAACTAAACTTCAAATTTATATCCTACACCTTTGATGGTTTTAAAAAGGTCTTCGCCTATTTTTTCGCGTAACTTTCTGATATGTACGTCGATTGTTCTTCCGCCTACTACAACTTCATTGCCCCAAACTTTATCGAGAATTTCATCTCTCTTAAAAACTTTACCTGGTTTTGAGGCCAGTAGGTAAAACAATTCGAACTCTTTTCTTGGCAATGCAATTTCTACATTCCCTTTGATGATCTTGTATTCTTCGCGATTAATCTCGATTCCGCCTACATTTAGCGTATCGCTAACAACTTCTTGTTCTTTTAACCTTCTTAACAAAGCCTTCACTTTGCTAACCAATAATTTTGGTTTGATAGGTTTTGTAATATAATCATCTGCACCGGCATCAAAACCAGCCACTTGCGAGTAATCTTCGCTTCTTGCTGTTAAGAATGTTATGATAACGTTATTTAATTCTGGAATTTTTCTAATGTGTTCACAAGCTTCCATCCCGTCCATTTCGGCCATCATGACATCCATGATAATAAGTTCCGGTAATTCTTTCTGAGCCTTTGCAATTGCCTCTTTTCCGTTTGAAGCTGTAATAATCTGATACCCTTCCTGAGCAAGGTTGTAGCCTACAATTTCTAGGATATCCGGTTCATCGTCGACTAGTAAAATTTTTGTTTGTGTTTTTTTCATAAATAGCAAAAATTGAAGCATTTACATCAAATTTTCTTCATTATATATTCGATGGTATTTCTTAATGAGCGTAAATATACTAATAAAAATAGCCTTAAAAATTGGTGTTAACCGTAATTTAATTTGGTAACAATTTGATAAACTATTAGACACAAAAACATAACAAGTAGCTAACACGAACTTTACACTGCGTGTATTCCTTTGCACCAAAATAAATTAAACACAACACAGTAATGAAATTCAACTTAAAATTTCTATTTATTACATTATTTATTTGCGCCATTTCGATAGCACAAACCAAAGGTACGATTTCTGGAGTTTTAACCGACAAAGAAGCGAACAATCAAGCTCTGCCTTTTGCAAATGTATTGATTAAAGGCACAAACATCAGCACTAATACTGATATTGACGGAAAATATTCATTGACCGTAAATCCAGGAGATTATACTGTTATATTTAGTTTTATAGGATATGAATCTATTGAAACTTTAGTTACAGTTAAAGCAAACGAAACGATCACAGTCAATCAAACTCTTTCTTCGGGAGGTTATACCTTAAAGGATGTAGTAGTAAAAAACACAACTAGTAGAGAAAAAGAAACTGCATTATTATTAGATCAAAAAAATGCGGTGGTTATTAAACAAAGTATCGGAGCACAGGAAATGTCACGTAAAGGCGTTAGCGATGTCGAAGAAGGTTTGACAAAAGTAACCGGAATTACCAAAGTTGACGGAAGAGGTTTATTTATTAGAGGACTTGAAGACCGATACAACAATTTATTGGTTAATGATTTGCAAACACCATCAAACAGCCCTTTTAAGAAAATCATCCCTCTTGATTTATTTCCTACTGATATTGTTGGAGTTTTGAATATCTACAAAACATTCAACCCAAATATCTCTGGAGATTTTGCTGGAGGAACAGTAAATATCGAAACTACTCAACCAAAAAACATCACAAAATTGAATGTTGGTTTTGGATACACAACCAACAACAATCTTAAAAAATTCTTACTTTCTGATGATGCCGACACTACAAAAGGTACTTTTGGACTTATCGGAAATGATAGAGAAAGACCAAGTGTTTTTGGTTCTGTACCGAATGGAAAAAGATTATCTCCAGACGAATACCAAAGTGCTTACGGAGATAAAAACTGGGATGTTAACCAAACTGCAAGCCCTTTAAACTCAAGTATCGGATTTTTACATTCACAAAAATTCAACCTTGAAAAAGAAAGAAATATTAGTTACATCATGTCTTTCAACTTTGATAACAAATATATTTTTAGAGAAGGTGTAGACAGAACTTTTAACCTTGGACAAGGTAACTACGACAACAATTTATACAATACACAATATTCTTATCAAACTACTTTTTCTGGTTTAGCAGGTTTAAAATACAAAACCAACCGATTGAATTTAAACTTTACAACTCTGTTTATTCAAGCTACAGAAAGTAAAATTCAAGATCAGTTAGGATACACCAACAGTTTGACAAATATCACCAACAATCTTATCCGATTAAATCAATTTGAAGAATCTAGGTATTGGAACACTCAATTATTTGGAGATTATAAATTGACAGAAGACGGAAAACAGACGATAAAAGCGGGGGGGTCTTTTGTAAAAACAGGTTTTCAACAACCGGACAGAAAATTCATCACAGGTCAAAAAATCAATGATACCGAAATTAACATGTCGTATGGCGGAAACAACTTAAACCGTCAGTATCTTGATGTAAACGGAAACTTTTATTTCTCAGCATTGGCAGAGTATAATTTAAAATTCGGAGATAAAGAAAAACAAAACAACTTGTCTATTGGGTACAACAATTATCTAAATGATATGCAGTCTACTTACCGTTTCTTTTCCGGAAGAAGAAATATCGACAAAAATTATACGGCTAATTTAAATACTATCAGCTCTCAGATAAACGATGACATTAATAACGGAATCGTTTATGTACAAGAAGAGTCTAATGGAGATTACAAAGTAAAATTGAATCAGTTTGTAAATGCTGGATATTTTAATTTATACTGGACATTTGGCGAAAAATGGGATTTGAACGCAGGATTAAGAGCTGAAAATTCTACTCGTGAAATCAAATACAGAGAGCAAGGTGATCCTTTTGGAAGTGCTTACCGCAAAAAAACAGACGAAAGCTTGGATTTGCTTCCATCTCTAAATACTAAATATGCTTTAAATGAAAAGAGCAATCTTCGTGCATCTTTGAGTAAAACCATCACAAGACCAGTTGCAATGGAGTTATTACCTATTAACTACATCAATGCCGATGCAACTTCAGAAAGTGGTAACCAAAATTTATTAAACAGCAATAATTACAATGCTGATTTTAAATATGAATTGTTTCCAAACAGCAAAGAATTGTTCGCAATTGGAGCTTTCGGAAAATTAATTGAGAATCCTATCGAAAGAGTTTTCAAACCAACGGCAAATAGCGGTGGGCAAATTACAACTTTCAAAAACTCTGAAGAGGCTGTTCTTTATGGTGCAGAGATCGAAATGATTTTGTCATTGAATAGAATAAGCGAATCATTATCCAACTTTACTTTTGGTTTTAATACCTCTTTGATGAGTACCGATGTAAAAATCGACTTGACAAAACAAGGAAACGAATTAGAAAACAGTAAAAACCGTAAACTTCAAGGAGCTTCAAACTGGATGATTAATACCGATTTGAAATATGATTTTACTTTGAATAATGACTGGAAGAACACTATGACATTGGTTTACAATGTATATGGAGACAGAATCTTTGCAGTTGGTTCATCAGGAATTGATCACATTTACGAAAAATCATTTAGCAAATTAGATTTTGTCTGGACAAGTAACCTTTCAAAAAACATCGAATTAAAGTTTGCTGCTGAAAATTTACTGAATCCATACTACAGAAAAGAATTAGGAAAAAACAGTACAATCAACATCACCGAAGAATCATTAATTGTTCGTGATTACAAAAGAGGAGTTGGATTCTCGGTAAACCTTGGATATACGTTTTAATTGAATGAATTAGAAAACAAAAAAGAGCTTCACGGCTCTTTTTTTTGTTTAAACACATAACATAAAATTTACATGAGGTTGATTGTTATATAATACTTTGATAACAATTAGCTAACCAAATTTCGAAAGTACGGTACTACTTTTGAAACAACATAATAACACAAACAAAACTATAATTTAAAATCATTAAAAAATGAAAAAATTAGCCTTAAGTCTTACTTTTTTGAGCTTGATTCTAGCAAGTTGCTCTTCTAGCGACGAAGATACTGTAACACCTCCAGCGACTGGTTCAGGAGAAATTACAGGAGACATTACTGTTTCTAAAACTTTTATAAAAGGAACATATACATTGAGTGGTACAGTAAGAGTTAAAAGTGGTGCTACTTTAACTTTTGATGCTGGATCAACTATTACTGCTGATGTAGCAAACGGTACAGATGCATTATTAGTAGAAAAAGGTGGTAAATTAATCATCACTGGTACTGCTGCAGAACCAGTTGTTTTTACAGAGAAATCTAAAACTGCAGGTTCATGGGGTGGAATCATCATGTTTGGTGATGCTCCAATTGTTTCAGGAAAAACTGCTGACGGAACACCAATTACAACTGCAACTTCTGAAGACGGAACAAACATCATTTACGGAGGAGCAAAAGCTGATGACAATAGTGGTTCATTAAAATATGTACGTGTAGAATATGCTGGAAAGAAAATCCTTGACGGAAATTCAGAAATGAATGGTTTCTCATTCTACGCAGTAGGTTCAGGAACAGTTTTAGAAAATTTAGTAGCTTACAAAGGTGCTGATGATGGTTTTGAATTTTACGGTGGAACTGTAAGTGCTAAAAACTTAATCTCATACGGAAACACAGATGACTCTTTTGACTGGCAAGATGGATGGCAAGGTCAAGCAAACACTAACTGGTTTGCATACCAAACAGGTGCTGGAAATTTTGGAATGGAAATCGAAGCAAAAAGTGTAAACAACGCTTTCTTCCCTAAAGTATCTAACATTACTTTAAGAAGAGCTGCTGGAACAGTTACTGAAGCTGGAAACCCAACAGAAATTGATGCAATTCAATTTAAAAAAGAAGGTAACGGAGAATATTCAAATGTTGTAATTTCTGGATATACTTCAACAGGTGCTGTTGCTGTTAGAATTCAAGAAGCTGCTACAAACACAAATCAAGTTTCTGGTGGTAAAATCAAAATGCTAAACGTAAAAGTTGTTGATGCTGCTACCGCTTTAACTGGTACAGGAGCTACAGGTTTTACAGTAGCTTTTCCAACAGCAAACTTCACAACAAGCACAACAGCAACTGGAGCTACTTTAACTGCAGGAGCATGGGCAATTGTTGATGGTGTAAACTTACTAGAGAAGTTATAATCCTCACACATAAAATGTTAAAAACATCCTAAATTTTTAGGATGTTTTTTTTTGGTGTAATTTTTGTAATTTTTTTTGTATATTTACTATAATAAAATCATGCGATGGTAAAAAACTACTTTTATATTACATTCTTATTGGCTTTTTTCTTTACCGTGAGCGCTTCTGCTCAAGAGGGCAAACAATTAGCAAAAACTCAAGACGGTACAACCATTGAGGGACTGAGCTTGTATCCTAATCCAGTCACTAACGGAAAAGTATACATTACTTCTAAAAATGATTTAGAAAAAGAGATTATCATATTTGATATTTTAGGAAAAAAAATACTTCAAACACATCTAGGTTCAAGAGAATTAAACATTTCGGAGTTAACTCCCGGCATTTACATCATTAAAATTAGTGAAGAAAATGCATCAGCGACCCGAAAGTTAATCGTTCGATAAAAAAACATCCTTAAAGCTCCACCTTTCGTTGGAGCTTTTTTTTGGACTTACAGTAATCCTACTTTATATATTTTAAAAGACTTTTCGGGGCAACGACTAAAAAACAATATCTTTGCACAAAAAAAGTCTTGATAACAGCCCACGATATATTTACCATTTCGAGTCAGAAACAATTTGAAAAAATAGCACTAAAAGTGTTTCGTTTTCAGTACGAGAATAATTTGGCATATCGTGACTTTTGTGACTTTTTGAAAGTAAATCCACAGCAGGTAAAATCTTTAGAACAAATTCCTTTTTTGCCGATTCAGTTTTTCAAAAGTCATGAAGTAGTTTCAAATACCCATCCTGCAGAAGTTACTTTTAGCAGCAGCGGCACGACTGGCATGATCAGTAGTAAACATTTGGTTACCGATGTTTCGCTTTACGAAGAAAGTTACCGTAATGGATTCTCGCAATTTTATGGCAACATTCAAGATTATGTTGTTTTAGCGCTTTTGCCGTCTTATCTTGAGCGCGATGGCTCTTCGTTAATCTACATGGTCGAAGACCTAATAAAACTCACCAATCAGCCTGAAAGCGGGTTTTATTTGCACAATCACGACGATCTAATCAAAAAACTAACTACGCTTGACGAATCGGGTCAAAATGTCATTTTGATTGGCGTAACCTATGCTTTATTAGATTTGATTGAAAAGCATCAATTCAACCTCCAAAACACCATCATTATGGAAACGGGCGGAATGAAAGGCAAACGCAAAGAAATGATTCGTGAAGAGCTACATGAAATACTTTGCAAAGGTTTTGGTGTAACTGCGATTCATTCAGAATATGGTATGACCGAGCTTTTGGGACAAGCATATTCATTAGGTGAAGGTGTTTTTGAATGTCCTTCATGGATGCATATTTTGGTTCGTGATCCCGAAGATGCTCTCACTTACGTGAAAGACGGAAAAACGGGTGGCATCAACGTTATCGACCTAGCCAACATCAATTCCTGCTCTTTTATCGCAACGCAGGATTTAGGCAAAAAAAATCCCAACAACTCTTTTGAGGTATTGGGACGTTTTGATAATTCTGATATTCGTGGATGTAATTTGATGGTTTTGTAAAGTTTAACCGAATATTTATTTAATCGGTTAATCATCAAAAAAAAATCAATTTTCTTCTATCAAACCAATACTTTCTATTCCTTCTTTTTCGGCTAATTCTCTTTCTTTTTCCCCTTTTCTTTCCAAAAGTTTATAAACACCATAACAGCACAAACCTCCTAAAATCGAGAAAAAAATATTATAACCGGGACTATCGTATTCTCCATTTTCGACCAGATCAAATCCGCTGACAAAACCCATGATCACCATAAAAACAACCGCAATTACAAAAGAAAATCCAAAATAAGACACCAGTCCAATTATAAAATATTTCCATTTATTTTTATTGTACGAAATAGCCAAATTACTGAACCCTTTCCAAATCCAATAAATAAACAGAAATCCAAACATACCTTAAATATTTTAAGCACTAAACTTACTAAAAATAAAAATACTAAGGCAAAATAATTTCATACTCATCAAAATATTACGTTCGGGATAGAGGCAAAAAAATCCCAACAACTCTTTTGGGGTATTGGGACGTTTTGATAATTCTGATATATTCGTAGTTGTATCGTTTAATCGAATGTTTAGAAGGATTAACCAGTTAAAAAAATTAAACGATTACACAGTTAAACAATCCTCAATACAAAATAATTTTTCTTTCCGCTTTGCAATAAAACAAACTGATTGTTGATCAAATCATTTGTTGTTAACACAAAATCTTCTTTTATTTTTTCTCTATTTACCGAGATTGAGTTTGCTGTTAAAGCACGTCTCGCTTCGCCATTAGATTTAAAGAAACCTGTTTTTTCGTTTAAAACTATTATAATATCCAATCCGTTTTCTAAATCGGCTTTTGCAATTTCGGCTTGAGGAACACCATCAAAAACTTCTAAAAAAGTAGTTTCATCTAATTTCTTCAAATCTTCTGCAGTAGAATTTCCGAACAAAATATTCGAAGCCTGAATTGCTTTCTCTAATTCTTCTTCAGAATGAACAAAAATCGTAATTTCTTGTGCTAATTTCTTTTGCAAAACTCTCAAATGCGGAGCTGTATGGTGCTCAGCAATCAAAGCATCAATGGTTTCTTTATCTAAAAAAGTAAAAATTTTGATATATTTCTCAGCGTCAGCATCGGTGGTATTTACCCAAAATTGGTAGAATTTATATACTGATGTCTTATCGGCATCCAGCCAAACATTTCCTCCTTCAGATTTTCCAAATTTAGAACCATCTGCTTTTGTGATCAATGGAGTTGTCAAGGCAAACGCTTTAGCATTTTCGCCACCCATTCTTCGTACCAATTCGGTTCCGGTTGTGATATTTCCCCACTGGTCAGAACCTCCCATTTGCAAAAGGCAATTATTATTTTTGTATAAATGATAAAAATCGTAACCTTGAATCAATTGATAGGTAAACTCAGTAAAAGACATTCCTTCTCCTTCTCCGCTCAATCTTTTCTTAACAGAATCCTTCGCCATCATATAATTTACCGTGATGCGTTTTCCTACTTCACGAGCAAAATCTATAAAAGAGAATTCCTTCATCCAGTCATAGTTATTCACCATGATTGGAGCGTTTTCTTCCTTTGAATTAAAATCTAAAAAACGTGACAAAACACTTTTGATTCCAGCGACATTTTTGGCCAGAGTTTCTTCATTTAGCAAATTTCTTTCGTCAGATTTTCCAGAAGGGTCGCCAATCATACCTGTTGCACCACCCACCAAAGCAATCGCTTTATGACCCGTTCTATTTAAGTGAACCAATAAAATAATCTGAACCATACTACCAATATGTAGCGAATCTGCCGTTGGATCAAAACCAATATACGCTGTAGTTACTTCTTTTAGCAATTGTTCTTCTGTTCCCGGCATGCTGTCATGATATAAACCACGCCACTTTAATTCTTCAACTAGATTCTTCATTTGTTTTTAAAATAATTTGTGCAAATGTAATCAATGTCAATATGAAAATCAAAAAGCAATGGTAATATCAATGGTAATGACAAAAATCAATTTCAACAGAACAAAAAACCACTACAACTTTGTTCCTTTCCAACTTTGTGTCTTTCAAGCAAAAAGTTATCTTTACAAAATGGTATTAGTAACAGGAGGAACAGGTTTGGTCGGCGCACATTTATTGCTTCATTTGATTGAAAATGGAGAAAAGGTTCGGGCTATTTACCGGAATGAAGCCAGTATTCAAAAAACAAAGTCGGTTTTTGAACTGTATCAAAAAGTTGATTTGTTCGCTCAAATTGATTGGCTTGAAGCCGACATTCTGGACGTTCCCTCTCTCGAAATCGCTTTTACAAACATCGAATATGTGTATCACTGTGCTGCATTAATTTCCTTTGATCCAAAAGACGAAGATTTACTTAGAAAAACCAATATCGAAGGAACAGCCAATATGGTCAATTTCTCGCTGGATAGAAAAATAAAAAAATTCTGCTTTGTCAGTTCTATTGCCGCTTTGGGCGATTTGGCTCCGCATGAAAGTCACATTACAGAAGAAACAGACTGGAATCCCGAAAAACCGCATAGCGATTACGCAATATCAAAATATGGCGCCGAAATGGAAGTTTGGCGCGGTGTTCAGGAAGGATTGGATATTATTATTGTTAACCCAGGTGTGATTTTAGGTCCTTTGACAAAGGTAGAAATCTTTACACAAGGAAGTGCAGAATTATATCAAAAAGTCGCCAAAAGTCTTTCTTTTTACACGCTGGGAAGTACGGGTTTTATTACCATATCTGATGTGGTAAACATTACTTATGACCTCATGAAAAGCGATATCAAAAACGAGCGTTTTACTCTTATTGCAGACAATATTGTTTTTAGAGACATCCTTAATACTATAGCCGACGCACTGCAGGTAAAAAGACCAACAATACATGCAAAACCTTTTTTTATGAATTTTCTCTGGATCGGAGATAGTTTGTTTTCGACACTATTTTTTCAAAAAAGAAGTATTACCAGAGCAACTGCAAAAGCTTCTTATTCGAGAAATCAGTATTCTAATGAAAAAATAAAAACCGCTCTGGGAACGGTTTTTAATGATGTACATAACTACATAAAAAGTTTCTCGAAATCATAAACGATTATCTTAACTCCATTTTTTCCTTTGATGCGTCAGCGTTTATTAAATCTTGCGTTTTTTTGCCGCCTTCTTTATCATCTATCTTAGTTTTACTCTTTTTTGCTGCTTTTTTGTCTTCAATTTTTACCAAAGAATCGAGCACTTTTTTCTGCTTTTCAAGTCGGGCATTTATTTCATCAAACATATCTTTATACGTCTCATAATTGGCCGCATAATATTTATTGCTTTGCGAAAATTGCACACTATCTACTTTGTATTTTCTCAAAATAAATTTAGTCGGATTGGTATCCATAGAATCCACAGACAAAGGATTTTGATATCTCACAGCCTCCAAAACCGACAAATCATACATGATATTGACCATTTTTTCTCTATCTAAAAGCCCTTTTGGTTCCTTGACAAGTTCTTTTTTACAACTTACAGCGAGAAACAAAACCAAGAGTATCAAAACTAATTTCTTCATTGTACTTTTTTATCTGTCAAACAATAGTCTTTTTCCGGCGCGAATATCTTTAACTTTAGAATTAGTATACACCAATTCGCCATTTACGAAAGTATGCGTAATTCTTGATTTAAAAGCAAAACCTTCAAACGGAGACCAGCCACATTTAGATAGAATATTATCTGGATTTACGCTCCACGGCAAACTTGGATTAACTATAACCAAATCAGCAAAATAACCTTCTTTTATAAAACCTCTTTTTTCAATTTTGAAAATTTTTGCCGGATTGTGGCACATTTTTTCCACGATTTTCTCAATCGAAATTTTACCCTGATGATGCGCTTCAAACATTGCCACGACAGCATGTTGCACTAATGGGCCACCCGAAGGAGCTTTTAAGTACGGTTGTTTTTTTTCTTCTTTGGTGTGCGGAGCATGATCGGTTGCAATTACATCAATGCGGCCATCGTTAAGCGCTTTCCAGAGTTCTTTTCTGTCTTCAGCTGTTTTTACAGCGGGGTTCCATTTTATAAAATTGCCTTTTGTTTTGTAATCTTCATCCGTAAACCAAAGATGATGTATACAAACCTCAGCCGTAATTTTTTTATCTTCTAATGGAATTTTGTTCGTAAACAACTCCATTTCTTTTGCTGTCGAAAGATGAAAAATATGCAAACGTGCACCGGTTTTTTTAGCTAAAGCTACAGCCTTAGAAGACGAAATATAACATGCCTCTGTACTTCTGATTAAATGATGCGCCGTTACCGGAACATCGTCACCATATTGCTCTTTGTATCGCAAAAGATTATTTTGAATGGTAGTTTCGTCTTCGCAATGCACCGCAATTAGCAGTGGCGTGCTCGAAAATATTTTTTCTAAAGTCGCTTCGTTATCTACCAACATATTTCCGGTAGACGAACCCAAGAAAATCTTGACTCCAGCAACATTTCTCGGATTGGTTTTAAGAACTTCTTCTAAATTATCGTTTGTAGCGCCCATCATAAACGAATAATTCGCAAATGATTTAAACGCGGCAATTTGGTATTTTTCTTCAAGAATCTCCTGAGTAACAGCATTAGGAACCGTGTTAGGCTGCTCAATAAACGAAGTGATTCCGCCCGCTACAGCAGCTCTGGATTCTGACTCAATATCACCTTTGTGCGTTAGTCCGGGCTCTCTAAAATGCACCTGATCGTCAATCGCACCGGGCATCAAATAATTTCCTTCAGCATCAATTACGATACAATCAGAGGTTTTAAGGCTGATACTGTCTGCAACCTCAACAATTAAGTCGTTTTCTATCAACACATCGCCTTCGAAAATGGAGCCTTCGTTGACAATCTTAGCGTTTTTAATTAAAATCCTATTCATCGATTTGAGTTTATAATGTATTGAATAATTTTTTTAATCGAAGTGCAATTACACCTAAAATCGCTTCTTTGATAATGGCATTGCTCATTTTTGAAACTCCTTTGGTTCTGTCGGTAAAAATGATCGGAACCTCACTAATTTCAAATTTAGCACAATACGTTCTGTATTTCATCTCAATCTGAAACGCATAGCCCACAAATTTTATTTTGTTCAGATTTATTTTTTCGAGAACTTCTCTTCTGTAACATACAAAACCGGCTGTGGCATCGTGAATTTTCATTCCGGTTATAAATTTTACATAAACCGAAGCAAAATAAGACATCAAAACACGGCTCAAAGGCCAGTTTACCACATTTACACCCTTTACATAACGTGAACCTATAGACATATCTGCCCCGCCAAAATGACAAGCATCATATAGTTTTTCTAAGTCATTTGGATTGTGCGAAAAATCGGCATCCATCTCAAATATAAAATCATAATTGCGCTCCAAAGCCCATTTAAAACCATGTACGTAAGCAGTTCCAAGACCTGATTTTTTGGCTCTTTTTTCTAAAAATAACCTATTCGGAAATTCTTCCATTAATGCGACTACTTTATTGGCAGTAAAATCTGGAGAATTATCATCAATTATCAAAAGATGAAAAGGTTTATGTTGTGAAAGTACTGCTCTAACAATGCTTTCAATATTTTCGATTTCGTTGTAAGTGGGAATTATAACAATAGAATCATTCATTTTTCTGAGTAATTTCAACGCAAAAGTAAACTTTTTATGCCATTTGATTCATAATAAATTTATAATAAAAATATTCAAACAAAAAATTACTAATTTTGTATCGTTATGATTGAACAACTTCATCCTAGATTACTAGAAAACAAAGACTGGGCGACAATTTTGTTTGTGGTGGCCTTTGCCCTTGTAGCGATTACTAAATCTTCTTACGAAAGCAGGTTTAGCGAGTTTAGCAAACTTATTTTTTCAGATAAATATTCAAAAATTTATCGTGACACCAGCCAATTAAAAAGTAGTTTTACGATTGGTTTATTTATGGTGCAAATTATTTCGTATGCGTTTTTCATTCAGCTAACGATGAGCATTTTTGAATTTAATAATGCTTCAAAAACAGATTGGGTTTTATTCATTCAGATCGCAAATGTGCTGCTCTATTTTATACTTGCCAAATATTTAATAGAAAAAATAGTAGCAAATTCTTTCAATATTGATGAATTTGTAGAACTTTTCAACCTCCAAAAAGTAACATACAGAACGTATATTGGCATTTTAATACTCCCTATTAACGCTATTTTGTTCTATTATGACAACATCCCAAAAAGCGTCCCGCTAGTAATAATAGGGGTTTCGCTATGTCTAAGTCTTTACTCTTACTTTATTTCAATAAAAACCTATCAAAATGCAATATTCAGTAAGTTATTTTATTTTATTTTGTATCTTTGCGCACTTGAAATAGCACCTTATTATTTCATGTATTATTGGATTACAAAAGTGGGTGCTTAGAAAATATTTATAACATGAAAGTGAAAACAATTTTGGTGTCACAGCCTGAACCTAAAGTGGAAAATTCCCCTTACTTTGAGCTCCAACAAAAACACAAAATAAAAATTGATTTCAGATCTTTTATTCACGTGGAAGGGGTTAACGCTAAAGAGATTCGACTGCAAAAAATCGATCTTAATCATTACACTGCTATTATTTTGACGAGCCGAAATGCTGTTGATCATTTTTTTAGAGTAGCAGAAGAAATGCGATACAAAGTCCCTGAAGGATTGAAATATTTTTGTCAGTCTGAAGCAGTTGCTTTTTACCTGCAAAAATATGTAGTGTACAGAAAACGTAAAATATATGTGGGCGCAAAAGATTTTGCAGATTTATCGCCACTTATAAAAAAATACAAAGACGAAAAATTCCTGTTACCAGCTTCTGATCAACTAAATGCTGATGCACCTATCACTTTAAACAATTTAAAAGTAGACTGGACACAAGCTGTATTTTACAAAACAGTAATGAGCGATTTGTCTGATTTGGCCGATGTTTATTATGATGTTTTAGCATTTTTTAGTCCAACCGGAATTAAATCATTGTTTAAAAACTTTCCAGATTTTAAACAAAATGATACTAGAATTGCAGTATTTGGAAGCACAACTCAAAAAGAAGCTCTTGATTATGGTCTGAGAATTGATATTCTTGCTCCAACTCCTGAAACCCCGTCTATGACGATGGCTTTGGAGAAATACATTAGCGAAGCCAACAAAGGAAAATAATTCTTTAGAAAAAAACAATTTAAAAATTCCAAATTCCAATTCATAACGTTGGGATTTGGAATTCTTTTTTTTAAATCATTTTGATTATATTTGATTTCTAATTTAAACTAATTCATTAAAATTAGTTTTAAATCGAAAGCTATGAAAATCAATTCTCTTTTAATTGAAATTGACGGTATCGACAAAGAAATTCTACGTTATCTCATGGAAGATGCCAGAAAACCAATTTTGCAGATTGCCAACAAAATAGGCATTTCGGGGGCTGCGATACATCAGCGCTTAAAAAAACTGGAAACCACGGGCGTAATTTCGGGTTCAAAATTTATCATAAATCCAAAAGTACTCGGTTACAACACCATGGCATTTGTTGGCGTTTATCTGGACAAAGCTTCTCGAAATTCGGAAGCCGTAAAAGATCTAAAAAAAATTCCCGAAGTTTTAGAATGCCATTACACCACCGGAAACTGGTCGGTTTTGATAAAAATAATCTGCCGTGACAACGAACATCTAATGCAACTTTTAAACACCAAAATACAAGCCATAGAAGGTGTTTCCAGAACCGAGACGTTTATTTCACTAGATCAACAAATTGACAGGCAGATTCAATTATAAATTAGATAATGTGACAATTAGATGATAAATGTGATAATTTTAAACTAAATACAAAACCCGACAAGCATTAAATACCTGTCGGGTTTCGAATAAATTATCTCATTGACTAATTAAAAAATTAATCCCTCCTGCTGCTGCCCGAGTAAATCGAGATATAGTACAACAACGTTGCGATAGAACCAATTGCAGCCACCACATAGGTTCTGGCAGCCCATTTTAAAGCGTCTTTTGCACCCGACTGTTCTTCTTGAGTCAGCATGTGTTTGTTTTCTAACCAAGCCAAAGCACGATTACTGGCATCATATTCTACAGGCAGCGTAATGATAGAAAACAAAGTCGTTGCAGCAAAAATGATGATTCCTATTAATAATAATTGAGGAAAAGTTCTAATCATCAAGATTCCTGCAAGCAAAATCCATTGCATGTAGGTAGAAGCCACACTTACGATCGGCACCAGTTTCGAACGCATTGTAAGCCATTCATAACCTATTGAGTGTTGCACAGCGTGTCCGCATTCGTGAGCTGCAACTGCTGCTGCTGCCGCACTGCGATGATTGTAAACCGCCTCGCTTAAATTTACCGTTTTATCTGTCGGATTGTAGTGATCCGTAAGCTGTCCCGGAGTAGAAATCACGCGTACATCGGTAATACCGTTATCCGCCAACATTTTCTCGGCGATTTCGGCACCACTCATATTATTTTGCAAATGCAATTTCGAGTACAATTCGAATTTGCTTTTTAGTTTTGAACTTACCATCCAGCTCACCAACATGATCAGCCCGGCCAGAATTAAATATCCACTTCCCATTTTTATATCTTTTTAAAGTTTATTTTTTTAACCGTCTCTATAATGATCAACAATTTACGAACCATTTTTGTAAAATGCCAAAATGGCATCTAATTTTAGATTTTAATTATGATTGGCCTTTTCTAAAAAAAACAAACTTTTACCTGAATATCTATATTTCGTCTAGAATTTCATGAATTTTCGCCAATAGAAATAATGAAAATTAATATAATTCACATCAAAAAAACAATCATTAATTTGACGTTAATTGCTCATTTACAGCTTCAAATTTAGCGATCAATCCATCTATTTTTTGTTCTTGCTTTTTAATTTGTTTTGGACGAATGTAAAACCAATTGAAAGCAAACCAAAGCAATGTAATTCCATAGGCAAAGATCGCCCAGAAAGCTGTCATTCGCACCGCGTATTCGTACATATACAAGCCAATCCCAATCGTTAACATTATAAAATACAAATTCATCATCGTAGATTGCAAAAAGTGTTGTTTCTTTTTTATTTCGATCAATTTCAGTAAATACTCCTGATTGCTTTTGTCACTATCGATCGTTTTAAAAGAGCTTAACAATTTACTATAAACAGACAAATAAATAATCATCGATAATATTGTGACTACAATTCCTATTTTGGTCGAAATAAACTGCGGCTGGTAATAATACCAAACCAAACCAATAAACACACTTGTGGCAATAAGCAACACATTGGTAATCCAAAACGATTTCAAGCCCGCTTTCTTAAATTGTTTTATTTTCAAAAGCAATTCTTCTATATTGGGTTGATTTACTTTTTGTTTTTTCCATAAATCTTTAAAATCTGTATTATTGTCCATTTTCTTTAAATTTTTGAGTCAATTTTTCCTTTATTCTATGAATTTTTACTCGTGTATTGGCTTCTGAAAGCCCAACGATTTTTGCAATTTCTGCCTGCTTTACATCTTCCAGTTCCAGCGAAATTATAATACGATCTGTTTCCGGCAACTCTGCAATGCATTGGTACAAAAACTGAATTTGCGGTTCGAATGATTGTTGTTTTTCTTCCATTATATTCATCGACAACTCAGATTTCGGGAAGCGTTTTTCTTTTTCTATTTGTCGCAAACAATTATTAGAAGCAATTCTAAAAATCCAGGTTCCAATACTCGACTCGTTTCTAAAAGTGTCTAATTTTTGCCAAACAATTATAAAAGTCTCCTGAGCCAAATCCTGCGCAACATCATAATCGTTAACAAAACCCATGCAGAGTCTGAATATTCTATCCCAATAGGTTTTATAGATATTTTCAAATTCCATTATTCTTATTTTATAAAATTGTTTAATTGTTCCAAATACCATGTTGGGTCATCGTACATAATAAAATGCAACCCTTTATTGGCATATTGAAGATTCGCTGTTTTTAGGTTTTTATATTGCGCTTCGATAGCAGGTTTTAAATTTACGAAATAGGCTTCCAATAAGATTAAAGTCGGGCATTTTATAGTGGTTATTTTTTCTCTCAAATCGGTATTCGAAAAATCGCAATACATTTCGGCAAACGTTTTTCTGTCTGATTTTACACTCCATTCGATAATCAAATCCTTTTTTGAAGCATTTTCAACTAATCTCGGAATACTCATTTTTTGCATATCATAAAACTGGCTATCAGTCATTGCCGTGATTTGATTTACCATCGGCAAACAGTCGTTATTTTCTTTTGATTGAAAAGAAGGATTCATCAAGGCCGACAAACTTGGCAGTGCATCTACTACGACAATTTTACCAATTAGCTCCGGATAATCAGCAGCAATTGCAAGTGCTAATACGCCACCCATACTGTGACCTATCAAGATTGGTTTTTCTATTTTATTGTTTTTAACATAGTTGGCAATTTCTGTTTTCCAATGTTCGAAAGTAACATTCGGTTGTGGTTTTACACCTGCAAAACCCGCCATTGTAAGAGTATAACAGGTAAAATCTTTCTCAAAATTGGCTTTGGTTTCGTTCCAGACATCAGCTGAAGAAGCAAATCCGGGAATAAATAAAATGGCTTGTTTTCCTTTTCCAGTTTTAAGAACTTCAAACGGATACGATTTTGTTTGTGCTGTAACATTCATACACAATACTGAAAACATAAGGGCGGCAATCAAAATATACTTTTTCATTTTTAATAGTTTTAAGTTGTTAATTAATCGGATCCGCCTTTTGGATACGAGAACTATTAAAATGTTACAATGGAAATTAAAATTTTAATAAAAAATTCTGATTTGAATATTGGAACGGAAATTCTAGCGTGATTTGCGCACGGAGATTCCTCGTTCCTCGGAATGACAAACTGAGTGTTTGTTGTGGCCTCAAAATAAAAATCTCTTCATTTTTTGTCATTCCGAGGAACGAGGAATCTTAACCAGTAGCTCAACAAAGATTGGTAATTAGCCTTTGAGTAATTACTAGAGTACAATTGTAGCGTGCTTTGCGTGCGGAGATTTCTCTTTGGTCAGAAATATCAAGTTTAGGAACCTCGTTTGTTGCTCTTTGAATGTGATTGCTTCGTTCCTCGCAAAGACTTTGCGTGTGTGCTTTTGTCAAAAACAAAAAAAATCCAAACCCCAATCGTTAAATTGGAATTTGGAATTTATAAAATATTGGAATTTTAAAATCTGATTAACCCACCAAATTGATAATCTTCCCGGGAACAATAATTACTTTATTTGGTGTTTTACCATCCAATTGTTTTAAAGTTCTTTCGTCTT
Source organism: Flavobacterium geliluteum (assembly GCF_017948595.1). Taxonomy (GTDB): domain Bacteria; phylum Bacteroidota; class Bacteroidia; order Flavobacteriales; family Flavobacteriaceae; genus Flavobacterium; species Flavobacterium flavipigmentatum. The sequence goes on from NZ_JAGFBV010000011.1 coordinate 32,137, forward strand.
TCATGATGATTTCTTCGATTTGTTCCTTGGTTAAATCCAAAGGCAATTCGATTGTGAAACGCATTTTTCCGTTGAAAGAAACCGGGTATTCTTTATTGGTCTCCACTAAATATTTTTCCTCAAAAACTGGAAAAGGAACTTCAGAAATTGAAGTTGTGTTTCCTAACTGCGACCATAATTCTTCTGCAATATGCGGCGCATAAGGCGAAACCAAAATCGCTAAAGGTTCTAAAATCGCTCTTGAATGACAATTTTGAGTAGACAATTCATTCACACAAATCATAAATTGAGAAACAGATGTATTGAAAGAGAAACTCTCAATATCATCCGCCACTTTTTTGATGGTTTTGTGCAATGATTTTAAGTTGTCTTTGGTTGGCTCATCATTGTTTACGATTAAACCGTTATCATCAAAATACAAACGCCATAATTTTTTAAGGAAACCAAAAACTCCTGAAATTCCGGCAGTATTCCAAGGTTTTGCCTGCTCTAACGGCCCAAGAAACATTTCGTACAAACGCAATGTATCAGCTCCATATTCATTACAAATATCATCCGGAGTTACTACATTGTATTTCGATTTCGACATTTTTTCGACTTCGCGACCTACAATGTATTTTCCGTTTTCTTCTAAAATAAATTTGGCATCTGCGTAATCTTCTCTCCAAACTTTGAATTTCTCAGTATCTAATTCATCAGAAGAATTAACCATTGAAACATCAGCATGAATTGGAGTAACACTTAATACATTAACTGCTTTAGTCAAAATCTCAATTTCAGCATTTTGTAAAATATTTTTGAATGGCTCAAAAATCTCCTTTTCTAACTTTGAAATCATTAATTGTTTAAGACCATCCAAACCAACTTTTTCAAAAATTCCTTTAGAAACTAAAACCTTTTTCAAAGATATTGTTTGCCCTTCACCATTAGGTAAATCAGTTCCCCATGATAAATCTATGTCATATTCCACTCTATAAACAAAAGCACTAGTACCCAAAATCATTCCCTGATTGATCAGTTTTTTGAATGGCTCTTCGGTTGGCGCAAAACCTTTGTCTTTTAAGAATTTATTCCAGAAACGAGAATATAATAAATGTCCGGTTGCGTGCTCGCTTCCTCCAATATACAAATCGACACTTTCCCAGTATGCCAAAGCTTCCTTGCTTGCAAATTCATTTTCGTTGTGTGCATCCATATAACGCATCCAATACCAGGAACTTCCCGCCCAACCTGGCATGGTGTTCAATTCTAGAGGAAAAATAGTGATATTATCTATCAACTGAGTACTTACAACTGAACACTTAACACTGTCCCAAGCCCAAACTGCGGCGTTTCCTAACGGAGGCAAACCGTCCTCGGTTGGTAAATATTTCTCTACTTCAGGCAAAATAATTGGCAAATGTTGCGCATCGATCATCTTTGGCAAACCATTGACATAATACACCGGAAAAGGTTCTCCCCAATAACGCTGGCGGGAAAAAACCGCATCACGCAAACGGTAATTTGTTTTGCCTTTTCCTTGCCCTATTTTTTCTAATTCTTCAATAACTTTATAAGTTCCTTTTTTGTAATTCAATCCGTTTAAGAAATCAGAATCTACTAATTGAAAACCTTCTTTGGCTCCAAAAGCAGCTTCAGAAATATCTTTATCAAAAATATTCTTGATGGCTGGCATTCCGTTTTGACCTTTAAAGAAATTTGCAAAAGCGTAATCTCTCTCGTCACCGCACGGAACGGCCATTACAGCGCCTGTTCCGTAACCCGCCAAAACATAATCACCGATCCAAACCGGAATTGCTTCTTTGGTAAAAGGATGCTCGGCATACGCTCCCGTAAACACTCCAGAAATGGTTTTTACATCGGACATACGCTCACGTTCTGAACGTTTTGCAGTTTTTTCGATATACGCTTCAACCGCTGCTTTTTGTTCCGGAGTTGTAATTTTGGCTACCAAATCATGTTCTGGCGCCAAAGTCATAAAAGTGACTCCGAAGATGGTATCGGGGCGAGTGGTGAAAACCTCAATAAAATTTGTTTCAGGTTTCACGTTTAAAGTTGCCTCACTTTGTGCAACGTCCTGAGACTTGAAACTTGAAACTTGAAACTTCACAAGCGCACCAACAGATTTACCAATCCAGTTTCTTTGTGATTCTTTTATAGATTCGCTCCAGTCAATATCATTCAAACCTTGAAGCAAACGCTCCGCATAAGCAGAAATTCGCATGCTCCATTGGGTCATTTTTTTTCTGATAACAGGATAGCCACCGCGTTCTGACACGCCGTTTACGATTTCGTCATTTGCCAAAACCGTTCCTAAACCAGGACACCAGTTTACTTCAGTTTCTGCCAAATACGTCAATCTGTATTGCAAAAGGATTTTTTCCTGCTCGTCTTTTGAAAATGCGTTCCATTCGCTTGACGAAAAAGAAACAATAGCATCATCGCAAACCGCATTTACATTGGCATTTCCTTCTTTTTCGAAGATGGAAACTAAAGTTGAAATATCTTCGGCTTTGTCTGCATTTTTATTGTACCAAGAATTAAATAATTGAATAAAAATCCATTGCGTATGTTTGTAATAATCTGGATTTGAAGTACGTACTTCGCGACTCCAATCAAAAGAAAAACCAATTTTGTCTAATTGTTTTCGGTAACCGGCGATTTGTTTGCCTTCTTTATCAACTCCTCCATCAATATTTACACGGGTTGTATCTTCGGGACGCTGTCCGGTCTGAATAGCGTATTGTTCCGCAGGCAAACCAAAACTATCGTAACCCATGGGGTGCAAAACGTTGAATCCCTGATGTCTTTTGAAACGAGAATACACATCTGAAGCAATATATCCCAGCGGATGCCCAACGTGTAAGCCCGCACCAGACGGATAAGGAAACATGTCTAAGACATAATGTTTAGGTTTGGCTTCGCCTCGGGTTTCAGAATTGTTTTTTGCAGCAAAAGTTTGGTTTTCAGCCCAATATTTTTGCCATTTCGCTTCGATTTCGTTCGGATTGTATTTCATTATAAAAAGGTTCAAAGTTGCAAAGTGACAAAGATTCTAAGATTTCGCCACCGAATTAAGTCCGCAAATTTACATTTATTGTACGAAAGTTGAAAGTTTGGCCGTTATTAACTTCAAATAAAGAAATTGTTTATTATTTTTACCACCAAATTAAAGCAAACTATGAGTTCTAACTTCGATAAATTTCAAAAACGCAGGTTAATTTCCTCTTATTTTTCGGTTGTATTAAGTGTTTTTCTGGTATTGTTCCTTTTGGGCGTACTGGGATTATTCATTATCAATTCTAAAAAATTGGCCAATGATTTTAAAGAAAAAATTGCCATGACGGTTTTCTTTAAAAATGAGGCAAATGATAGTGTAATAAAGGCATTCAATACCGAATTAAAAAGGGCTCCGTTTGCAAAATCATACGTTTATGTTACCAAAGAGCAGGCTGCCAAAGAGCATACTGATATTATTGGCGAAGATTTCCTGACTTTTTTAGGAGAAAACCCATTGTTAAACTCTTTTGACATTCACTTAAAAGCAGATTATGTAGAAAGAGACAGCATTCTAAAAATAGAAAGCCGTTTGCATAAAAACGCCATGATTTCTGATATTGTTTACGACAAACAATTGGTCAATCTGGTAAACGACAACATCAAAAAAGTCAGTATGTGGATTTTGATCGTGAGTGGATTTCTTGCCGTAATTGCTGTTTTATTGATCAATAGTTCGTTGCGTTTGTCGATACATTCGAACCGTTTTATTATCAAAACCATGCAAATGGTGGGCGCAACAAAAGCCTTTATTCGTAAACCATTTGTAATGCGAAGCGTAAAATTGGGAATGCTTGGAGCAGGATTAGCGATTATTGCGTTGATTGCGCTATTACTTTACGTAGAAACTAATTTTCCAGGATTAGGAATTTTAGAAGACAAAATTTTAATTGGTATCGTATTGTTGGCCGTTTTTGGGCTTGGCATTTTGATCACTTGGGTGAGTACGCACTTTGCAACACAACGTTTCTTAAATTTAAGAACAGACGACCTTTACTAATTTTAGATTGTTGACTTTAGATTTTAGATTTTAAAAAACTTTATCATAAATGAAAAATAATACAGAAACACCAAAACAAGAATTTCTTTTTGACACCATCAACTACAAAATTCTATTGATTGGAATTGCTGTGATTGCGTTAGGTTTTATACTAATGTCGGGTGGAGGAAGTGATAACCCTAATGTTTTTAACGAAAAAGTTTTTAATTTTAGACGCATCCGATTGGCTCCAACTACCGTTTTAATTGGTTTTGGAATCACCATTTATTCTATTTTTAAAAAATCCAAATAAATAGATCTTCAAGATCTTGATTGGATAAGTCTTCGACTTTGCTAAAGTTGACACATCCTGAATCCAAAATATATCCTGAAAACGATCGGGGCTAAAATTTAACTTTAATGAATACCTTACAAGCTATCGTTCTTGCCATTATTGAAGGAATTACAGAGTTTTTACCTGTATCTTCAACAGGGCACATGATTATTGCCTCTTCTTTTTTTGGAATTGCCCACGAAGATTTTACCAAACTTTTTACGATTGTTATTCAGCTTGGAGCCATACTCTCGGTAGTGGTTTTGTATTTTAAACGTTTTTTTCAAACACTTGATTTTTACTTTAAACTTTTAGTCGCTTTTATTCCTGCCGTCGTTTTAGGATTGCTTTTGAGTGATTTTATTGATGGATTATTAGAAAATCCTATTACCGTTGCCGTTTCTCTTTTAGTAGGAGGAATTATTTTATTGAAAGTAGACGAATGGTTTAACAACCGCAATACAACCGAATCTTCTCAGGAAATTAGTTATTTACAGGCTTTCAAAATTGGATTATTTCAATGTATCGCCATGATTCCGGGAGTTTCAAGAAGTGGTGCCAGTATTGTGGGCGGAATGTCTCAAAAACTAAGCAGAACAACAGCAGCAGAATTTTCATTCTTTCTGGCGGTTCCCACTATGTTAGGCGCGACAGCAAAAAAATGTTATGATTACTACAAAGCGGGTTTTGAGTTGTCTCAAGATCAGGTAAACTTATTAGTAATCGGAAATGTCGTCGCATTTATTGTAGCTCTTTTAGCCATCAAAACCTTCATCGGATTTTTGACTAAAAATGGCTTTAAAGTTTTTGGTTATTACCGAATTATCGCCGGAATCGTCCTATTGCTGATTCACTTTTTTATTCATCCCCTTACGATCATATAATGACACCTGAAGAATATCTTGACGGACAAATTTTATTGATAGACAAACCTTTAAAATGGAGTTCGTTTCAAGCTGTCAATAAATTAAAATATTTACTGATTAACAAAGTCGGACTTCCCAAAAAATTCAAAATTGGTCATGCTGGAACTTTAGATCCTTTAGCCACCGGACTATTGTTGATCTGTACGGGAAAATTTACCAAAAGAATTACCGAATTGCAAGGCCAGGCCAAAGAATATACTGGAACTTTTTACATCGGTGCCACTACTCCATCTTATGATTTAGAAACCGAAATTGATGCGACTTTTCCAACCTCTCACATTGATGACGCATTAATTCATGAAACAGTAAAACAATTTTTAGGCGAAATTGATCAAAAACCGCCTATTTTCTCTGCCATAAAAAAAGATGGCGTTCGCTTGTACGAACATGCACGCGCCGGAGAAACGATCGAAATTGCAAGCCGAAAAACAACGATACACGAATTTGAAATTACGAGAATTGCATTACCGGAAATCGATTTCAGAGTTGTGTGCAGCAAAGGAACTTATATTCGCTCGCTCGCTTTTGATTTTGGAAAAGTAATGAATTCAGGATCACACTTAACAGTCTTGCGTCGCACAAAAATTGGTAATTACGACGTAAAAAACGCTATCGATGTTACTTTGTTTGAGGAAAGTCTCAAACTGTAATAAAATAAAGAAGCACATTACCCATCCAGAATGAGAGCAATGTGCTAACTCGTGGCTTAAAAAGTATCGCTACTATTTGATACTTTTTTTTGGAGCTAGTAGTGAGATATCCTCTTTCCTCCAAACAAAAATCTTGAAAAAAAATCGTAAAAATTTTCAAATAACCTTTTCATAATAGTGCATTTTAATAGTTAGACATTAAATAGACACCAATAAAAATAGTAAATCAAAAATATGAATAATAGATACGGGCTGGCTCGACTAAAGTACAACATTTTACTTTAGAAGCAAATATTTTAAGATTTTTTTAAACATATATACTTAAAAAACAGCATATTACCCGATTAAATACAATTTTTAACGATTAAATGCAAAACAAAAAATTACAATCTATTGTATTTGATATTTTCCATAATGTCGATTAATTCGTTCTGAATAGAAATTCCTTTATCCTGCAAATACCAAAGCTGCAAATCGGTTTTAATTTTCTCATCAATACCGCCAAATTCTTTTTTATAGTTTGCGATCAATTCTGTAGCTCCTTTGGGTCTTGGCCCCCAATCTGCACGAACGATTCCTGCCTCTTTACAAATCACAATTACTTTGGGTATTGCTCTTCCCCCGTTGGTTAGATAATGACTCATTAAATCGTCGTTTTCATCGCGTAACGCAATCCTAAGATCAATTGTTTTATGAGATGCTGTGGTCATTTTATTCAGAATAGGTAAAATCTGTGCGGCATCTCCGCACCAACCTTCAGAAAGTACCAACCATATATAATGATGATCTAAATTTTGAAGTTTTGCAATCACATCTTCAGTAATGGTGATGGTTTTCTCGAGACGATTCATTCGAACTTCATTCAAACTCGTATAATGCGTCAAGCTCTCAGACTGTTCAGCGCCTGTTGATTTTCCTTCGGATAATAAATCGGTCACTAATTTTCGATATTCGGCATAAGAATGACTGTTGAATAATGCTTTGGCTACAATACTTTTCATAAATTTTAGTTTTTGATACTATAAAAATAAGAATTTAAAAAAGACAAGAGGATGATTTTTATCATCTTATGTGGTATTTTATATTTAAAAAATTAAAACAAAAGAGCAATTAATTTTTTTAAAACATTATTTTTAAAAATCAGAATATGTCTATATTTGCACAAATTAACGCAACACACACATGAAATATAAAAGAATTCTTCTAAAACTTAGCGGCGAAGCCTTAATGGGTGATTTACAATACGGGATTGACCCTAAAAGACTAGCCGAATATGCCGAAGAAATTAAGCAAATTCACAGTAAAGGAGTTGAAATTGCTATAGTTATTGGGGGAGGAAATATTTTTAGAGGCGTTGCGGGAGCAAGTGCCGGTATGGATAGAGTACAAGGCGATTATATGGGCATGCTTGCTACAGTAATTAACGGAATGGCCTTGCAAGGTGCTTTGGAAGACAAAGGAATGAAGACACGTTTGCAAACTGCTCTGAAAATGGAGTCTATTGCAGAACCATATATTAAGAGAAGAGCAGATCGCCATCTTGAAAAAGGAAGAATCGTAATTTTTGGTGCCGGAACCGGAAACCCTTATTTTACAACAGATACTGCAGCAGTTTTAAGAGGAATTGAAATCAATGCTGATGTTATTTTGAAAGGAACCCGCGTTGATGGTGTATATGATTCAGATCCAGAAAAAAATGCTTCGGCAGTAAAATTTGATTTCATCTCTTTTGATGATGTATTGAAAAAAGGATTGAATGTCATGGACACCACCGCTTTTACTTTGAGCCAGGAAAACAAATTACCAATAGTTGTTTTTGATATGAACAAAATTGGAAACTTATTAAAAATCTGCGAAGGCGAAACCATAGGAACTGTAGTTAATATATAGTCGTTAGTAACCGTTTTAAGTTGCACAAACTTGAACTTTAACTAAGAATGAAAACCGAAAACTAAAAAAAAATGACTGAAGAAATAGAATTTATATTAGATAGTACTGAAGAATCTATGAATGGTTCGATTGCGCATTTAGAAAAAGAATTTCTTAACATTCGTGCAGGAAAAGCTTCTCCGGCCATGCTTGGAAGTGTTTTTGTAGATTATTACGGATCTGCAACACCGCTTTCGCAAGTGTCAAAAATTAGCGTTCCTGATGCCAGAACCATTACTTTGCAGCCTTTTGAGAAAAATATGTTGCACACGATCGAAAAAGCAATTATGGTCGCCAATATTGGTTTTAACCCAATGAACAACGGAGACATGATTATTATTAGTGTGCCGCCTCTAACAGAAGATCGCCGTAGAGAATTGGCAAAGCAAGCAAAAGCAGAAGCAGAAGACGCTAAAATTGGGGTCCGTAATGTACGTAAAGATGCCAATAGTGATATTAAAAAATTAGAAAAAGAAGGAACTTCAGAAGACATTTGCAAATCTGCCGAAGAAGAAGTTCAAAACTTAACCAATACTTTTATTAAAAAAATTGATGAATTATTGGCGGCAAAAGAAGCCGAAATTATGAAAGTTTAAGATTATCTGTAATAAATTAAAAATCCGTTTGGTAAAAATGTACCAGACGGATTTTTTTATTGTTATTTTTGCCATACCAAAACTTAAATAATCCCGTTTCAACTCTATATACCTCTCTATGAAGCTATTTTGTTTCCTAACTTTGTTTTTTACGCTTTCGTTGCAAGCGCAATTTCAAATAAATGGAGTTGTAAACGATTCGAACAAAAAACCTCTTCCGTTTGCTACTATTACAACCTCTGAAAACAACAACACCATAACAGATGTTGACGGAAAGTTTCTACTTACTATTACGCCAAGCACAACCTCTATTACTATTTCTTACGTTGGTTTTGATACCAAAAATATAGCCGTAAGCACGGCAAAAAAATATTATGCCGTATCGCTAACCGAAAGAACAGCCGATTTAAAAGAAGTGGTTATTTCTAATGAAAATCCCGCATTGACTATTTTAAGAAAAGTCATTCTTAATAAAAACCAAAACGACCCGCTTAAAAAACTACATAGTTTTGAATATAAATCATACAATAAACTTATCGTAACCGCAACGCCCGATTCTATTGACGGACGTGTTGATACCACTACTGCTTATAAAGATCTGGACAAAAAAATAGTAAATATTGACTCTTCAGATTACAAGTTTAAAGAAATAATAAGCAAGCAACATTTATTTCAAACCGAAAAAATATCACAATATCAGTTTGATAAAAACACCTTAAAAGAAACTATTTTAGGAACCAAAATGGCTGGTTTTAAAGAACCTGTTTACGAAATTATTGCTTTCAACCTGCAATCTATTTCTATCTATGACAACAAATACGAGCTGTTTGAGACAAAATATAACAGTCCGATTGCCAGTGATGCTAAGCGTGATTACAGCTATAAACTTCTGGACACGGTTGTCATAAATGGTCGAGAAACGTACATGATTCACTTTAAAAATAAAAAGACAAGAAAATCAACAGGACTGGAAGGAGTTTTGTATATCGATAGTGAGAATTACGCTGTCGCGAAAGCCGTGATGCGGATAAAAGGTGTTCTGGACATTAGCGGAATACATGAATTTACATACGTTCCCGAAGAAAAAATTTGGTTTCAAAGCAATACGACTTTCAAAATTGTAAAAGGTAAAAACAGGAATGATATCAAAATTCTGGGCGGAACTATTCAGTTTGATGGAGACGAAGAAGAAAATTTTGAACCACGAAAAAAAGTCGCTTCCGATTTTACTTATCTGCTTTCTGAAAGCAACAACTTCGACATTCAATACAACACACATCCGAAGATAAAAGACCCTTCTCTTTATATCGAAATAAAAGAAAATGCCAGCAAGCAGCCCGAAAGTTTCTGGGATCAATACCGAAAGGAAAAACTAGACGTAAAAAGTCAAAAAACCTATCTTTTAATCGACAGCCTTTCTATCAATAAAAGAATCGAAAGACGTTTGGGCTTGGGCCGAAAAATCATCAACGGCTATCTTCCGGTTGGACCAATTGATCTGGATTTAAAAAAAATAATGAGTTATAATAACTATGAAGGTTTTAGACTTGGATTGGGAGGTATTACAAACGATCGGTTTTCGAAAGTTTTCAGAATCGAAGGGTACACGGCTTACGGAACAAAAGACGGTAATTTTAAGTACAATCTGGGCAGCGGTATTTTATTAGAAAAACAAACCAATACCTGGCTGAATACTTCTTATACCTCTGACATTAAAGAAATTGCAAGTACTACTTTTGCGGTTGACAAACGTGTATTTAAAATTTACGATCCGCGCCCGATAAACATTAGTACTTTTTATAAATACCATAGCTGGAAAGCCAATGTTCAGTCGAAAATTATTCCGAAAACGGAAGGGATTTTTGAGTTGTCGCGCACGTATGTAGAGCCGATGTTTGATTATCGTTTTAATCTGAATGGCAAATTGTATTCGAGTTACATGATGACTACGGCAATGGCTTCAATCGTTTGGGCGCCATTTAGCGATTTTATGCAAACGCCAAGCGGACGCACCGAAACCGACAAACAATTCCCTAGATTCACGTTTCAGTACACCCAATCACTGCCCAATGTACTGGATAACGATTTTAGTTTTGCCAAAATAGATTTTAAAACCGAATACGAAAAAAAATATTTAAACGGACAAAAAACCAATTTGCTTTTGCAGGGCGGAATCGCAATGGGCGATATTCCTATTACCCATTTGTACAATACCGCACCAAATAATCTTAACAAAGAAACCATTATACAGCGTATTACTTTTTCGGGAAGAAACAGTTTTGAAACGATGTATTTTAATGAATTCTTCTCTACCCAGTATGTGTTTTTTCAGTTCAAACATAGTTTAGACCGCATCAGACTTTTAAGAAAAGTACGTCCTTCGCTGGTGTTGGTGACCAGAATGGCGTGGGGAAATATGAAGCAACCTGAGCAACATGTTGGAATGACCTATAAAACACTTGATAGAGGTTATTTTGAGTCCGGAATCGAATTGAACAAAATCTACAAAGGCCTTGGTTTAGGTGGTTTCTACCGCTATGGCCCGAATCAATTATTGAAATTTGAGGACAACATTGCAGTAAAATTGTCTTATGTTCTTGATTTGGGATTGTAATAACTGACACAAATTTCAAGTAAAAAAAGTCCCAAATTCCAACTTTTACTAATTGGGATTTGGGATTTCTTTTTTTTGAATTTGGAATTTAAAACTACGGTTTCAAAATCAAAACAGATGGTGTATTATTGAGCCAAATGCTTTGAGATTCTATTAATTTCTTCCAGCTATCCAGACTTATAATCATTAGGTTTTGTGTTTCTAAAAACTCTTTCTTAATCGTTCTGTCATTCATAATCATGATATGATTGGGTGCAATTTGTTCGATTGAGCGAATCGTTTCCTGAATATCGCGTGTGTTTTTTACTTCGCCACTGGCATCTAAAACCGTGATTTGAGACCCATTATTATTGATTAATTTCTTAGCATATTCAATAAGGAAAGCATCTTCCTGACTAAAAATCGGAATAAAAACCTGATTGACATCCTCCAACTCTTTGTCGATAAAAATTCCGACTGGCATTTTTGTTTTAGCGATAATGTGACGTGTTCGTTCATCAAAAGGAGAATTTTCAAACAAGCCTTCTTTCCCTGTAAACTTGTCAATCAGACGATCGGGATTTACTATTCGGGTAGTAAAACCAAGAATTTTACCTAACAAAGTACCATCAAAAATAGATTGTCCTAAACCCACGAGGAGCAAATCATATTCTCCTTGATTGGCCGATTCGATAATATCGATATCAATATCATTGGTTACTTTAAAAACACTCACCATATTTTGGCTCAATCTTTCTGACTCCTCGATTACCGGAAACAGCATTTTTCTTTCGTGGTCTTTTACATCAAAAGAATGAATTTCAGTACTTAAAGACAAATGCATTGCTGTGACAATAGAATTATCACCTTGCTTTTTTACGAGACTATTAGCAATTTTAAGTAATTTTTTGCCTTTTTCAGGAGTTGCAAAAGAAAGCAAAATCTTGTACTTGCTTTTGTTACCAATCTCTTGCGGAATGACGGTTGCTTTTTCTTTAAAAAGATATCCGATAAAATCTAGCGCCGGGCCTGTCATAAAAGTAGTAACCAATGCCATAATAACCATCATGGTAAAAATTTCTGTTGATAAAACGCCTAGATCATATCCGATGTTTAGTACCACCAACTCCATCAAACCACGTGTATTCATTAAGGCACCAATAGCCAAACTGTCTTTCCAATTTTGTCCGACAAATTTGGCTGCAAGAGCACTTCCAAAAAACTTGCCTATTACAGCAACGGCAATAATTACCGCTGTCACTTTCCATAAATAAGGATCATTAAGCAATCCGATTTGCGTTCTTAAACCCGTAAATACGAAGAACAAAGGCAATAAGACAATAATGGAAACGTCTTCTACTTTTTCGATAAAAATATTTCTGAACTTATTATTTTCGGGCATAATAGCTCCTGCCAGAAAAGCGCCAAACAAAGCATGAATACCAATTAGTTCTGAAGCATAAGAAGAGAATAAAAGGGTAATGAAGAAAATCGCAACAACTGGTTTGTTCAGACTTTCGCGAGTTGAGTTTAAATCACCAACACGTTTTAAGAACGGTCGCACTACTTTTAGCATTACGATTACATAAAGTATGGCCAGACCAATCACGTACAAAGCACTTAAAAAAGAACCTGCTTTTACGATCGCGATCACCACCGCCAAAATACACCAGGCCGTAATATCATCAGCGGCAGCGCAAGTAATGGCAATAGTCCCCAATTTTGTTTTTTGCATGCCTCTTTCCTGAACAATTCTCGCCAAAACCGGAAATGCCGTGATGCTCATGGCAATACCCATAAACAGTCCGAAAGAAGAAAAAGCTACGCCATCTGGTGCGAAAGTGCCGTAAATAAAGTAAGCCAGAGATAGCCCTAAAGCAAACGGAATTACGATACTTGCATGACTGATTACTACAGATTCATGCGCTTTATTTTTAAGTACTTTTAGATCGAGCTCCATACCGATAACAAACATGAAAAATATCAAACCAATCTGACTTAAAAACTGTAAGTTACCTAACGATTCTTTTGGAAACAAAGCCCCAGAAAATTCCGGAAAATAAAGTCCGACCAAAGAAGGTCCTAAAACAATTCCGGCAATCATTTCACCTATTACAGAGGGTTGCCCTATTTTTCTGAAAATCCATCCAAACAACCGTGCAGCCAAAATAATGGTGACAATTTGTGCTAATAAAATCGCCAGAGGATGCTGCAAATTTTCGATCATAGAATGCAAAAAATCATTCCAATGGTTGCTTTCTATTTTTTTCTGAGCGATTCCACGTCCTACTTCGAGCGTTGTACCTTTTGAAATAACCCAATAAATCAAAGCACTAAAACCTCCAATAATTGTTACGTAAAACAAAGAGTTTTTTATGTTATTCATAACTCATTTTTTAATTAATTGCCGCAAATATCAGAACAGATTTTTTAGCGAAAAAGTAAATTTACCGCTAATTTTTAATGTATGTAACAAGGCGGAAAAACTTTGTAATAAGTTACAACTTAACCTTCAATAGAAAGTCAGAACGATAGGTTTCGCTAATGATCAGCGTACTATTTTTACCATTTTGCAGAGTGTGATGCAGCATAATTTCGCTATGATTAAAAAACTTAATGGCTTTTACAGCTACAATTTCCTTTTTGTTTACACGACAAAAATCGGCTTCGGGTAATGCTGCGAGGAGCGTATCAAATTTTATGTTTTTCAAATTCAGGAAACTGCCGTCACGCAACAGCACTGTTTTGTCTCGGCTATCACTTTCTGCGGTTTTAATGTAAAGAATCTCACTAAAATACAACAAGGTTTTGCCTTTATCGGTATTGAGCTGCAGGAACTTTTTTGAAGAATCTGGTTTCTGAAATCGCTCGTGAGCTTTTGAAATCGCTTTTTGCAAACGTTCCATTTTTACAGGTTTTGTAATATAATCTACAGCATCAATTGTAAAGGCATCTGCGGCGTATTGTTTGTATGCCGTACAAAAGATAACCAATTTGTCCTGTAACATTTCGGCCAAATGCAAACCATCCATACCCGGCATTTCGATGTCTGATATTAATAAATCAAAATCGAGTTGCGGGATTTCGGTCAGCAGTTTTGTGGGATCATTAAACGTCTTGACAATTTCTACTTCGGCAATTTGTTCGCAAAGCATTTTCAGGTACATCAAGCCGGGCAGCTCATCGTCCAGAAGCAAGCATTTCAGTTTTGTATTCAAGTAAATCAATTTTTAGATGAGCAATATAAATATCGTTTTCTACAAATCTTTCGAGTTTAAAATTATTTTTGTAAATAATTCGCAAACGATGTTCCAAAGTCGTGTGTCCAAAACCGCTTCGTTCTTTTTTTAATACTTTTTTATCCGAAATTTTATTCGAAACGGTCATAAAAAAAGCATTGTCTTTAAACTCAAAAACCACAGAAATAAAAGCATCAGCACTTTGCAAATCTGCATGTTTAAAAGCATTCTCGATCAAGTCTATCGATATCAGTGGCGCCAACAAAGGCTGTTCATACAACTTGTCTTCCTGATTGATATTGGTTTTTATTTTTAATTCGAAAAGCGGACTGATTTTAATTTTATTGATTTCAATTAAATTCATTGCAAAATCAATTTCTTCTTTTGCAGTGACAAATTTCTTTTTGCTTTCGTAGAGAATATAATCCAAAACATTGGCCAATTTATCCAACGCAAAGTAAGTTTGATACGCATGAGATTGAATCGAATTGAGGATATTCTTAAACAAATGCGGATTAAGTTTTGACTCTAAAGTCTCCAATTGCAAATCGTTGACCTTCATTTCGAGGGCATAAAAACTTTTTTCGGCATCTTCTTTTGCTTTTTTAGATTGCATCAATTGGTAGATCATAAAGCAAATGAGTGCTACTAAAAGCAATATGATGGCTAAAAAAATAAAAGTTATGGTAGTGTTTTCCTGCATAATGTTTATTTAATTAGCAAAGAGTTTTTTATTTCATTACATATAACAAGCAAATTTTTTCTAACCTCCTTGTAGTTCTTTTCCTCTAAAAAATTATATGTATGATAATTTAATTCTGTCTTTGCTTGGGTATCGCTTAAAATAAAGTTTTTATTATTTTTCTTTTTTTGAGCACGTTCAGTTTCAATTAATGAATAGTCAGCCTTTAACTTTTCGAAATCAGTACCAAATATACTACATCTATGAGATTCATCATTTCTAATTTCTCGTAGCATTGTCATATGTTTATTATAATATATTTTTTTATCAAAGAAAAATTCTTTTTCATACAGATATATTAAAACATTAATATCTAAATTCTTTATAGATTTAGAATTATCTCTGGCATTATCTAAAGTTTTATACCTTTTTTTAAACCTATCATTATTAGTCAGTAACTCACTTAACAAATCATCATAATTTGGAAATTTCTTCCAATAAAAATAGTTCATTAAATTTTCAATTTGATGGAAAGCGGAAGTGCAAAATGAAATAAATTTATCATTAGGTATACCTTCATCAAAAAATATTTTCTCCATCTTTAAATTATCTTTTTCCAATCTATTTTTAACCCCTTCGTTATCAATAAAATCGTAATTGATTAAATTATTTAAAAAAGAAAATTTTAATCTTAATCTTTTTACAGTTTGATCGTCATCTCCCCGAACTAGCTTTAAAAAAGACAAATGACCAAGCAAAACAGATCTAAAGTCATAATTTAATTTGTTAGGAGGTTGATGCTTTTTAAATGTTTCCTCCGCAAACCTCAATCCTCCTTTTTCCCAATTGTTAAGCATTGCGCGGACCTTTTGCAAATATTCTCTCTTGATATTTACTTTTTCATTAACAACTAGTCCTGTAACTTCTTGACTTTCTCTTGAAGAGCGCAACCTAGTTTTTTCGTTATTCATTCTAAAATTCTCATCTTCAACAATATCTCTAATTGATTTTATAAATGATTCATCTAAAATATTTTTGTTTGTAGAAAAACTCAAATCATCTGCATATCGTGAATATTTAATTCTATGTGTTAGGCAAAATTTAGAAATTTTTCTATCTAATTTTTGAGTAACAATATTCGATAATAAAGGACTCATTGGAGAACCTTGAGGCAAACAATTTTTGTACGTTCCAAGATTGGCAATTATAAAAGCTATTTTTTCTCGTTCATCGATCAAATTAAAAGGTGACAGTCCTAAAACAACTTTTACTCGTCTAAAATTTATTGATGGGAAAAAATCTTCGATATCCACATTTAAAACAAATTTTTTATTTGTATGTGGAATAGCATTTCTTTTGATATCCCTCCCAAGTAAAAAACCATTTGAACAATAATGTGAGTGAGATTCAAAAACAATCTGAAGTAAAAGATTAATTAAGCTTTGCACTCTTTTTAATAATTTATCAGGTGAATTTATTTGTCTTAGTTTACCACTTTTCTTTAAAATAGCAAATTCCGTATATCTATTGTCTTTTGATTTTGATAAATAATAAAGGTGAGAAAAAGTTAGTTCAAAAATCTCTTCTGTAGAAGTTGAAATTTGACTTTCGATATAATTTAAAATAGACACGAACTCTCGAACATTTCGAATTCTTTCAAATCTTACTTTAATTTCCGACTTAAATAAATCATTTAAAAAGACACCAGCCATATTCTCTTGTGTAGGGTATAAGGTTTTAAACCATCATAAGTAAAAGCAATAGAACAATAAAGCAATAGAACAATAAAGCAATAATAGCATTAAAGTAAACCGTAATTAAGGAAATAATCATATTAAGTAAATTAACATTAACTTGAATATAAAATATAAATTTGAAGGTAAATTGTATAAACAACCCTTCATCTATTTCCTAGCATTAGTGTTGACATCTCGATATCGAAATGCATGATCAATTTGCTGGTGTCTTAATTTTTTAATACTTCTAAAAAGCTAAAGTATTATTTTTTATCTAAAAGAGAGAAAGATTAATGATCTTTATTACAACTTTAATGACTAGAAACAAATTTCAGTCCAATAATTGAAGCGATCAAAGTCGATAGAAAAAAGATTCTCCAGAAAGTTGCCGGTTCTTTAAAAATAAAAATCCCGACCAAAACAGTCCCAACCGCCCCAATACCTGTCCAAACGGCATAAGCAGTACCAATTGGCAACACCTGCGTGGCCTTGTAAAGCAGCAACATGCTGACTGAAAGACAAACAAAAAATCCCACCATCCAGTAGGTCGAGATGATCCCGGAAGTTTCTTTGGCTTTGCCTAAACAAGAAGCAAAAGCTACTTCAAAAAACCCAGCAATGATCAATATGATCCAATTCATTTTTGTTGTTTTAAATTTAAAGTACAAATATCAGAAAAGCTACGGTACTAATTGCAGAAACAGTGGTAAATTATCCTTAACTTCCTATGTTAATTTATGTTAACATAGGACAAAAACAGAGGCGATTGTTAATGATTTATAGCACTTTTCACTACATTTGCATCCATTTTAAAGAATTTATGAAAAAAGCAATTCAAGTTGGATTTTGGGAAAAAGTAGCCCGAATTATACTTAAAAATAGAATTACGATACTAGTACTTGTGGCCCTGATAACCGTTTTCCTTGGTTTTCAATGGAAGAATCTTGCTATGTCGTATACCGAAGCCAACTTGCTTCCTAAAGATCATATCGCCAATAAAGACTATCAAAAATTCTTAGACAAATTTGGCGAAGAAGGTAATCTTATTGTAATTGGTTTTAAAGACCCTACTTTTTTTACACCAAAAAATTATGCCGCCTGGAACACTTTGATGACAGGTTTAAAAAAATCGAGAGAAGTAGATTTGGTTGTTTCTTTGAATGATTTGAAAAAACTCGAGAAAGACACAGTCAACGAAAAATTTGTTTTAGCTCCTTTTATCAATCAAAGTAAGGTTCTTGACCCTGCTTATTTAAAGACGATTCAGCACGATTTATTTTATAATTTGCCTTTTTACGAAGGATTGTTATTTAATAAAGAAAGCGGCAGTATCCGTTCTGCTGTCTACATCAATAAAGATTTGGTAAATACCGCCGAAAGAAAAACCTTTATCTTAGAAAATTTAGTTCCGAAAATTGATAAATTCGAAAAAACAACGGGAATCGATTTGAGGGTTTCGGGAATGCCGTACATCAGAACCATTAACGCCAATAATATGAAAGGCGAAATTGCCCTTTTTATTGGAGCCGCACTGTTTATCGTTTCTTTGATTTTCTTCTTCTTTTTCCGTTCATTCAGAGCAACTTTTATTTCTATCTGTATTTTAGTAGTGGGCGTAATCTGGTCGTTTGGAACTTTGGGGTTACTTCATTATAAAATCACGATTTTAACGGCTATAATTCCGCCATTGATTATCGTAATCGGAATTACCAATTGTATTTTCCTGATCAATAAATACCAGCAGGAAATAAAACTGCACAACAATCAGGCAAAGGCGTTGCAACGTATTATATCTAAAATTGGAGTTTCGACTTTAATGACCAATCTGACTACGGCTATTGGTTTTGCCACTTTTATGATAACCGGAAACGAATTGCTTTTTGAATTTGGTTTGGTAACTTCTATCAACGTAATTTCGGTTTACATCCTAACCTTACTGATCGTACCAATTGTATACAGCTTTATGTCGGTTCCGGGAGAAAAACACTTGTACCACCTGACAAAAAACTATATTTCGACCTTATTGGACTGGGTTGAAAATATTGTAAAAAACAAGCGTCGCGTTATTTACACGATTTATGGTTTGCTTTTATTGTTTAGCATCATCGGAATTTCTCAGATGAAAGTTTCAGGAAGTTTAATCGGTGAAATGCCCAGAAGTGCTTCGTTTTTTAAAGATATTTTATTTTATGAAAAAGAATTTAATGGCGTAATGCCACTCGAAATAATGATTGACACCAAACGCAAAAAAGGTGTGATGAAATTATCGACCATGCGCAAAATGGAGGAGTTACAAAACACGATTGCGAGCATGCCCGAGTTGTCAAAACCGGTTTCGATAGTCAATTTGGTTAAATATTCTAAACAGGCATTTTATAACGGAAAACCAGAATATTATCAATTACCGACTTCGCAAGAGCAAACTTTTATTTTGAGTTATGCCAAAAATGCGACCAAAAACTCCAAAGATAATTTGATGAAAAGTTATGTTGATTCGACAGGACAATACGCCAGAATCACGACTTTTATGAAAGACATTGGTACAGACGAAATGGCCAAAGTCGAGAAAAAATTACATGCAAAAATTGATGAAATTTTCCCGAGCGACCGTTATGAAGTTACCGTTACCGGAAAAGCATTAGTTTTTCAAAAAGGAACTTCGTATTTGGTAGGCAACTTAATCGAATCGTTAATTTTTGCCATTTTTGTAATCGCAGTATTGATGCTGTATTTGTTCAGATCGTTTAAAATGGTTTTTGCATCGGTTATTACCAATATTTTACCGCTTTGTATCACGTCTGGATTAATGGGTTATTTTGGAATTCCGTTAAAACCATCGACTATTTTGGTCTTTAGTATTGCATTCGGAATTTCGGTTGATAATGCGATTCAATTTATGGCCAAATACCGTCATGATTTATTGCAAAGCAACGGAAAAGTAAAAAAATCTATTTTTAGCGCTTTACGCGAAACCGGAATTAGTACTTTTTATACTTCGGTGGTTTTGATTTTAGGATTTGCAACATTTACACTTTCGAGTTTTAGCGGTACAATCGCCCTTGGCGGATTGATTTCTTGCACATTGGCCTTTGCGATGTTTGCTAATTTATTGGTTTTACCTGCTTTGGTTTTGACTTTTGAGAAGAAAAAAGCGAAGAAAGAGGATTTGGAGGATTAAGTTTTTTCGAATTTCTAGAATTGGCACGAATTCTTTTTTTATACACAACGTTAAGTCTTTGCGAGGAACGAAGCAATCTCATTTGCGAGATCACGTTTTGTCTCTTATTGTAGTGAGGTTGCTTCGTTCCTCGCAAAGACAAAAAATAAAGAAATAATTGCCTTTTATGAAAACGAGTGCCCTAGCCCTGATAGTAGCGGCATCCTTTTTCTTGCTCCTTTAGCAAGGAAAAGATATAGCGGATAGCAGGAAATAGCTTCAAAAATTAATTATTATCGTTTATATTTGCAGTTATTGTACAACAAATAATTTACTATCAATATTATATAAAAAATGAAACACACAAAAGTTAAAGACTTATTAAACAGTACGACGACGCTTCAGGAAGTGAATGCAAAAGGATGGGTGAGAACTTTTAGAAACAATCAGTTTATCGCGCTTAATGACGGATCTACCATTAATAATATACAATGTGTTGTTGATTTTGAAAATACACCGGAAGAAACTTTAAAAAGAGTGACCACAGGCGCTGCGGTTTCTGTAATTGGAACTTTGGTGGAGAGTAAAGGTGCGGGTCAGAAATACGAAATTCAGGTTACAAAACTTGAAATTTTAGGAGATTCTGATGCGGAGAAATTCCCAATGCAGCCTAAAAAACACTCTTTGGAATTCTTGCGTGAGAATGCACATTTACGTGTGCGTACGAATGCTTTTGGTGCGATTATGCGTGTGCGTTCGGTATTGTCGTATGCGGTTCACAACTATTTTCAGCAAAAAGGTTTTGTGTATGTCAACACGCCGATTATTACAGGAGCAGATGCCGAAGGTGCCGGAGAAATGTTTCAGGTGACTTCATTGCCTTTGGACAATTTGCCAAAAACAGAAGAAGGAAATATTGATTTTAAAAAAGATTTCTTCGGAAAACATACTAATTTAACAGTTTCTGGACAATTAGAAGGTGAAACTTTTGCAATGGCTTTGGGTCAGATTTATACTTTTGGACCTACTTTTAGAGCCGAAAATTCAAATACTTCTCGTCACTTGGCAGAATTTTGGATGATCGAGCCAGAAGTTGCTTTTAATGATTTGGATGACAACATGGATTTGGCTGAAGATTTTATTCAGTATGTAATCAAATATGCTTTAGACAATTGTGGCGATGATTTGAAATTTTTAGAAGGAAGACTTTTAGAAGAAGAAAAATCAAAACCTCAGGCAGAAAGAAGTGAAATGACTTTGTTGGAGAAATTGAATTTTGTTTTAGAAAACAATTTCAAACGTGTTTCGTACACCGAAGCAATTGATATTCTGAGAGATTCAACTCCAAATAAAAAGAAAAAATTTCAATACATCATCAACGAATGGGGAGCTGATTTACAGTCGGAACACGAGCGTTACTTGGTAGAAAAACACTTTAAATGTCCGGTAATTTTGTTTGATTATCCAGCAAACATCAAAGCGTTTTACATGCGTTTGAATGACAACACAGAACCTGGAAGAGAAACCGTTCGTGCAATGGATATCCTTTTCCCGGGAATTGGGGAAATTGTTGGTGGTTCGCAAAGAGAAGAGCGTTACGATGTTTTGGTTGAAAAAATGAAAGCTCTTGGAATCGATGAAGAAGAATTATACTGGTATTTAGACACCAGAAGATTTGGAACCGCAACACACTCCGGTTTCGGTTTAGGATTTGAGCGTCTGGTATTGTTTGTAACCGGAATGACAAACATCAGAGACGTAATTCCTTTCCCGAGAACTCCTGGAAGTGCAGAATTTTAATAAAAGTTTAATCGGTTAATCGTTCATTCGGTTAACCGATTTTCACGAATAAACGATTAAACAAATAAACGATTAAACAGTATAAATGCTAAAGCAATTTTTAAATTTAAAATTATCCCAAAAATTATCTCCACAGCAAATTCAGCTGATGAAGTTAATTCAATTGCCAACGCAAGCTTTTGAGCAACGTTTATTAGAAGAAATGAACGAAAATCCAGCTCTAGAAGCTGGTAAAGAAGACGAATACGAAGCAGACGAATTTGCAAACGAAGAATTTGACGATTATGATGATGCCGAATCAGACAGAATCGAAGCAGACGACATCAACATCGACGAATATTTGAGTGACGATGATACTCCAGATTATAAAACACAGGTAAACAATTATGGTGAAGAGGAAGAGCGTGAAACACCTTTTGCATCTCCGATTAGCTTTCATCAGGATTTAATCAATCAGTTGAATACTTTTATTTTGAATGATGAAGAGCGTGAAATTGCCGAATTCCTTGTCGGAAGCATCGATGACATGGGCTATATTCGCAGAAGCGTTGCCGATATTGTTGATGATATGGCCTTTACACAAGGTATTTATACCGATGATAAAATGGTCGAAAGAATGTTGCACGTAATTCACGAGCTCGAACCTTCGGGCGTTGGAGCGCGCGATTTACAAGAATGTTTATTATTGCAATTGAAGCACAAAACGCCAACAGAATATATTGATTTGGCAATTGATATTATCGAAAATCAATTTGATGCCTTTACCAAAAAACACTACGACAAACTGTTGCAGAAATATGCCGTTTCGAACGAACAGCTTAAAAAAGCGATTCACGAAATAGAAAGATTAAACCCAAAGCCAGGCGGTTCGTACACAGGAAACAATAAAGTTACCGAAAATGTTGTTCCCGATTTTGCGATCAGAATTACAGATGGCGAACTGGAATTGACCTTAAACGGTAGAAATGCTCCTTCTTTGCACGTTTCTAAAGATTATCAGGAAATGATGCAGACGTATAAAGATTCTCGTGATAAATCGACTGCCCAAAAAGATGCTGTTCAGTTTATCAAACAAAAACTAGACTCTGCCAAATGGTTTATAGACGCCATCAGACAGCGTCAGGAAACGCTTTTTGTAACCATGAATGCCATTATGCATTATCAGGAAGAATTTTTCTTAGACGGTGACGAAACCAAACTAAAACCCATGATCCTGAAAGACATTGCAGACATGGTTGGTTTGGATATTTCAACAATTTCGCGTGTTGCCAACAGCAAATATGTTGAAACGCCTTATGGAACCAAACTCATCAAAGAATTTTTCTCTGAAGCGATGAAAAATGATCAGGGAGAAGATGTTTCAACTTTAGAAATTAAAAAAATTCTAAAAAACACCATCGAAGAAGAAGACAAACACAAACCGCTTCCAGACGATCAACTGGCAGAAATCTTAAAAGAAAAAGGATATCCTATTGCCCGCAGAACGATTGCCAAATACCGCGAACAGCTTGATATTCCGGTGGCGAGAATGAGGAAGAAAATTTAATTCTAAAGATAAAAACACAATAAACAAAACGAACAGGCTTTAAAATCTGTTCGTTTTTTGGTTTTTACAGAAAACAACAAACCCGACACTTTAAAGAAATTGTCGGGTTCCGTTCTTTAGCTCGAATGACATTCGATATCAAAAATTACTCCTGATTTTTTTTCATTGCATTAAAATAAGCCGCACGACTTAAAGGCTCATATTCTTCGGTTTCGCCGAGCATTACCAGTTTATCATTATCGGTTTTGCGGAAGCTGTAGTTGGCAAGATTTCCTGTTCGGGTACAAACAGCATGCACTTTGGTCACATATTCTGCAGTCGCCATAAGCGCTGGCATTGGCCCAAAAGGATTTCCTTTAAAGTCCATATCCAATCCCGCAACGATCACACGAATGCCCTGATTGGCCAAATCGTTGCAAACAGTAACAATTTCGTCATCAAAAAACTGTGCCTCATCAATACCAATTACATCACAGCCTTGCGCCAAAATAGCAATATTTGCGGCAGCAGGCACTGGTGTTGACCTGATTTCGTTGGCATCATGAGATACTACCATTTCATCATGATAGCGAGTATCGATGGCAGGTTTAAAAATTTCGACTTTTTGTTTGGCAAATTGAGCGCGTTTTAATCTGCGAATTAACTCCTCGGTTTTACCCGAAAACATTGATCCACAAATAACTTCAATCCAACCAAATTGTTCTTTGTGATTTACTGTATTTTCGAGAAACATTTTGTATTTTTCTACCTTTAAAAATGAATAGTTTTTATTACTTTGTACTGGTAATAAATTAAAGTAAAAATTTGCTGTTTTACCTTTTTTCAAAAGTAGAAAATTTTTATCAAAACAGAGATTCGCGAACGCTTATTAACAGAAATAAAAAAATGTCTTGCGAATTCCCTTCAATAATCTGAACATTCGAATACAAAATATAATAAAACACCCTATTCACAATAATTTCAACAGTTATGAAAAAAAAATTGGAAGCCGATTTAATCAGCATTGCACATCGAATTTTAAAACTTAAAAGCAAATCAGATATCAATCAATTGTATCTTGAAACGCAGAAATTATATGAAAAATTAGCGGTTTTAAAATTTGTTGACGAAAATTTTGACACTTTAAAACCAACAATTGGTCACAGTGAAGTAACCTCTCAAATAGAAACCCTGTTTGAAAAACAAGAGGAAATTGCAGCTGAACCAATCGTGGAAGCAGCCGAAATACCTGAAACAATAACGATAGAAGAAAATTTCGAGCCAGAAATAAAAGAAGAAATTATAGCTGGCATTGAAGAAGAAGAAGAAGAAGAAATTCCCGAACCTGTGCTAAAAACAGCCGAAGAGCCAGTTTTGCAACAAGTTGAAGAACCTGTTGCAGAAGAAGAGCCAAAGAAAGAAGAAGTGGACGAAAGCCTGTCTTTTACCACAAAAAGCGAAATCAATCCGCTTCCTGAATTCAAACCCGCTTTTGAGTTGGCCAAAGAACCAGAGGCAAAAACGACCAAAGAACTAGAAAAAATACAGATTTCTTTTGAAGATATTATTGGCGTTAATTATGCCGATACCCAATTTGTAAAAGTAGATGATTTCGAGCCGGTACCTCCTGCTCTATCCATCAACGAATTTAAAGAGAAAAAAAATAGTGCTGAAACTGCTGTTTTATCATCAAGTGAATCAAAGACAGCGACGCTAAATGAAAAACTGGCAAAAGGTTTTCATATTGATTTGAATGACAGAATTGCTTTTACCAAAAATCTTTTCGGAAGCAGTTCTGAAGATTACAGCCGTGTTTTAAACCAGCTGCTTACTTTTGACAGCTTTGGTGAGGCAAAAGATTTTATAGAAAACATGGTAAAACCCGATTACAACAACTGGGAAGGAAAAGACGATTATGCAGAGCGCTTTTTGGGCATTATCGAAAAGAAATTTCTGTAATCCTTTTTACTTCTTACCTTTTACCAACAAACAAATATGTCTAAATTATATATCGTTCCAACGCCAATTGGCAATCTAGAAGACATGACTTTTCGCGCCATTCGGATTCTAAAAGAAGTCGATTTGATTTTGGCCGAAGACACCAGAACGAGTGGTAAACTGCTCAAGCATTTCGAAATTGGCACGCACATGCACAGCCATCACATGCACAACGAGCACAAAACAACCGAAAACTTGATTGCGCGTTTGAAAGCTGGCGAAACCATTGCCTTAATTTCTGACGCAGGAACTCCGGCGATATCAGATCCGGGTTTTTTGTTAACACGCGCATGTGTCGAAAATAAAATCGAAGTAGAATGTTTACCCGGAGCAACCGCTTTTGTACCAGCTCTTGTAAACAGCGGATTACCAAATGATAAATTTATTTTTGAAGGCTTCTTGCCCGATAAAAAAGGCCGTCAAACTCGTTTTTTGGCTTTAGCCGAAGAAACCCGAACGATGATTTTATACGTTTCGCCACATAAACTCGTTAAGACTTTAGCCGAATTCATTCAATATTTTGGAGAAGACCGGCAAGTTTGTGTTTCGAGAGAATTATCAAAATTACACGAAGAAAACGTGCGAGGAACCGCAAAAGAAGTATTAACCCATTTTGAAAAAACAGCACCACGTGGCGAAATCGTAGTGGTCGTTGCAGGAAAAACAATAATCAAAGAACCTAAGAAAAGTAAATTTTCTAAAGATCAAGAAGAAGAAGAAGAAGAAGATTAAAATAGTTACACCACAGATTGAAAAAAATTAGCCGCGAATTACACAAACTATCACAAATTTAATTAGTGGAAATTTGTATAATTCGTGGCAAAAAAATCACTCTAATCATTTTAATCTGTGTTAGAAAACCTAACTGCAAAGCAGCAAATAATAAAAATCATGAACATACAAACCTTTTTAGAAAAAGTAAAACAAACCCCAACCCAAATAACATTTCCTGAAACCATTGCTGTAATCGAGGAAAATTACAATTTTACACCAACTGCTTTCCAAAACGGAACGCAGCATAACGCTGCAGGTGAAAATTCCGGCTCTTGTAAAGTATTTTCTTTTGCCAAACTGCAAAACTTAAGCAAAGAAGAAACTTTAGCGTGTTTTGGAGCTTTCTATTTTGAAGAAGTTTTAGGCGATCCAAACGGAAGCAATCATCAAAATATTAGAAACTTCATCAACACAGGCTGGGACGGAATTCAGTTTGAAGGAACTGCTTTAGATCTGAAATAATTTTAGATTTTAGAATGTAGATTTTAAATTTCCCGAAGTCTGCTTTATTCTGAAATTTGAACTCTAAAAAACTTTGTAAAAGTTAAAACCCAAATATTTTGCCACAGATTTCACAGATTAAAAAATCCTTTGAAATCATTTAATCTGTGGCAATAAAAAAATTAAGTTTCTGATTAAACGATTTTCGGTTTCTAAAATCAACACTCTAAAATCTAAAATTAAAATGCGTTGGACATTAAAACCAAAACCTTCTGAAGATAAAATCAAACATTTGGCGCAAGCCTTAAATGTAGAAGATTTTGTGGCGACACTTTTGATTCAGCGTGGCATTGAAACTTTTGAAGATGCCAAAAATTTCTTTCGTCCGTCGCTAGCACATTTGCACGATCCTTTTCTGATGAAAGACATGGACAAGGCCGTTGCGCGAATAGAATTGGCCATTGAAAACGAGGAAAATATTTTGGTTTTTGGCGATTATGATGTGGATGGCACAACAGCAGTTTCACTGGTTTCGTCGTATTTAAAATCACATTATCCCAATATTGCCACTTACATTCCGGATCGTTACGATGAAGGTTACGGTATTTCTTTTAAGGGAATTGACTTTGCCGACGATAACGGATTCTCGCTTATTATCGCACTCGATTGCGGAATAAAATCTATTGATCACATCGCTTACGCGAAAGAAAAAAACATCGATTTTATCATTTGCGACCACCACAGACCGGGAAATATTCTCCCTGATGCGGTTGCTATTTTAGACCCAAAAAGAGATGATTGCAGTTATCCTTATGATGAATTGTGTGGTTGTGGCGTGGGTTTTAAATTGATTCAGGCTTTGGGAAAAAATCGAAACGAGACAATAGAAGATTTTGTTCCGTATCTCGATTTAGTCGCCACAGCAATTGCGGCAGACATTGTCCCGATCACAGGTGAAAACCGAATTCTGGCGTATTTTGGACTGCAAGTGATCAATAGTGATCCACGACCGGGAATTAAAGCTTTGGTGCATCAGATAAAAAAGAAAACTTTAGATATTACCGATGTTGTTTTTATTATTTCGCCCCGAATAAATGCAGCGGGAAGAATCAAACACGGCAATCATGCTGTGGAATTGTTAACCGAATTTGATTTTGAACAAGCCCAGCAATTTGCCTCAGAAATAGAGCAATACAATGCTGACAGAAAAGATTTAGACAAAAAAATTACCAAAGAAGCGTTTCAGCAAATTATAGAAAATCAGGAGGAAGAAAAATTTTCAACCGTTGTTTTTCAAGAAGATTGGCACAAAGGCGTGATCGGAATTGTAGCTTCCCGATTGATCGAAACCTATTATCGCCCGACTTTGGTTTTTACCAAAAGCGGTGATAAATACGCGGCTTCGGCTCGTTCTGTAAAAGGATTTGATGTTTACAATGCATTGGATGCTTGCGCGGAGCATTTAGAACAATTTGGTGGTCACATGTACGCTGCCGGAATGACATTGAAACCCGAGAATTACGAGACTTTTAAGAACGCTTTCGAAGAACAAGTGGCTGCCACTATTCTTCCTGAAATGCGAACACCAGAAATCGAAATTGATGCCGAAATCAACTTCTCTGATATCACACCAAAACTGGTACGGATTCTAAAGCAATTCGAACCTTTTGGCCCGCAAAACATGACGCCTGTTTTTATGACACAAAACGTAAAAGATACAGGTTACGGTAAAACTTTGGGTGCAGACGACGAACATTTGAGGCTTTGGGTAAAACAAAATAACTCCGAAGGTATTGGTGCTATTGGTTTTGGACTCGGAAAAAAAATAGAAATCACAAAAAACCAACAAGCTTTTCAGGTGGCGTATTCGCTGTCTGAAAACGAATGGAACGATAAAGTTTCGACACAACTTATGCTTAAAGATATCAGAAAAGATGGAAAATAAGACCAAAAAAGCAGACCCTTATCAGGCATTGCGCTACAGAGAATTTAATGTTTTTTTACTATTGCGTTTCGCTATGGTTTTTGCATGGTCCATGCAATTTATTGTAATCGAATGGGAAGTTTACAGCTTGACTAAAAACCCGCTTTCATTAGGAATCATTGGTCTTATGGAAGTTATTCCCGCCGTTTCAATGGCGCTCTTTGCGGGCCATATTGTAGACCAAAAAGAGAAAAAAAGCTTACTGGTAAAATGCATTTTGGGCTTTACAGTCATCAGTTTTGGACTGTTTTTATTGACCTGGCCAAAAGTAGTAAGCGGCTATTCTTCTACCGTGATTTTGTATTCAATTTATTTTTTAGTCTTTTTAGGAGGTTTGGTACGAGCGTTTTTAGGCCCTACTATCTTCTCGCTTTTATCTTTAATTGTACCTAAAAAAGCATATCCAAATGCAGCTACCTGGAGCAGCTCAGTGTGGCAAATTGCTGCCGTTTTAGGACCAGCTGTTGCAGGATTTTCTATAAATTTAATTGGTGTTCATTGGTCGATGTGTATGGTCGTTGGTTTTTCTTTATTTTCATTGATAATACTTTCTCAGATAAGCAAAAAACCAATTTTAAATCCAAAAATCGGTGAGCCCGTTATGGAAAGCCTTAAAGAAGGAATCAAGTTTGTCTTTAATAACAAAACTATTTTAGGAGTTCTTTCACTAGATATGGTAGCCGTATTATTTGGTGGTGCAGTGGCGTTACTACCTGTATTTGCTCAAGATATTCTAAAAGTAGGCCCGGAAGGATTTGGTGTTTTAAGAGCTGCTCCGGCTATCGGCGCATTTATCACAATGCTTATCTCGGCCTATGTTCCCTTGTACAAAAAAGCAGGAATGAAACTTTTGGCAGCCATTTTTGTTTTCGGACTGTGCATCATTCTCTTCGGTATTTCTACTATTTTTTGGCTCTCTGTCGTTGCTTTATTTTTAAGTGGCGTTGCCGATGGAATATCTGTTGTGATACGCCAAACGATTTTACAACTTAAAACTCCCGACCACATGCGCGGACGCGTAGCTGCTGTAAACTCGATGTTTGTGGGATCTTCGAATGAATTAGGCGCTTTCGAAAGTGGTTTGACTGCCAAATTAATGGGAACAGTGACTTCGGTGGTATTTGGCGGAAGCATGACACTTTTGACCGTTTTAGGTTTCGGGATACAGTCACCTACATTTAGAAATCTGGATCTTCAAAAAGACATGGAAGACCACCAAAATATGGAGTAGATGAAAGGATCTCTATTTATTTTATTCTTTACTATTTCACTTTTTGTAAGCGGACAAAACCTTTATATCAAAACGTACGGAAATAATAAAAACAAAACCATCATTTTTATTCATGGAGGTCCCAGTGGCAACGCCAACTTATTTGAAGGCACGACTGCTCAAGCACTTACTGAAAAAGGTTTTTATGTAATTGTGTACGACCGAAGAGGCGAAGGAAGATCTGAAGATCCTGATGCAAAATTTACATATTCAGAAGCTTTTCAGGATCTCAATAGTATTTATAAAACATACCAATTAAAAAAAGCTATCCTTGTCGCCCATAGTTTTGGCGGTTTAGTAGCGACACTTTACACCGAAAAATATCCTCAAAATGTTAGCGCACTTGTATTGGCGGGAGCTCTGTTTTCTCAGCAAGAGACCTACGATCATATTTTAAAATCGGTAAAGGAAAAACACAAAGGCGATTCTAAAACCCTCGATAAAATATTTGATATCGCAAAACTTAATAAAAATTCTGCAGCATATCGTAAAGATTGTTTTGATCTGGCAGGAGCCAATGATTATTTTAAGATGCCGCATCCTACCACAGCATCAAAAAAATTATATACTTCTTACGAAAATAGTATTTTCTCTACAACCAATATTCGAAACAAAAAGGCACCCTTGCTTTTCTATGAAAACGAAAAGCAAAATAATATCGACACCAGACCTTCCTTAACTAAAATTAAAAAGAAAGGTATTCCTATTTATGCCATTTACGGAAAAGAAGATCGTATTTTTTCTACATCTCAAATGAATTCCATGAAAAATTTAGTAGGACAAAATCATTTTTCTTTACTAAAAAATTGTTCACATTATCTCTTTGTAGACCAACAAAATGAATTTCTAACTACTTTACAAAAGTGGTTAAAGTAAGAACTTCTATACTATAATTACTATAAGAAAATTTAGGTTTTTTATTATTCTGCTTTAAAAGAAACTTATATCACTTATGGGATTTCCAATATTTATAGCTTTTTTATGATTTTTTTATTTAGAATTAATATAAATAATAATTATATTTGTTGAAATAAAAAGATTCACCATGAAAGAAATTGAGGAAATATATCACAATAGCTTTGGCATTGCTTTCTACTGGAAAAAAGGCAGCCAGGTAATTTCAGAGAAAGTGCAATTGGTTTTTAGAGAAACCGGTTTTTATCTTACACTCGATCAAATGAATCAGTTTTGTACCTTGATCGAAGATAGTATGGTTGAAAATGCCTCTTGCGAAAACTGTCAGTTAAAGAATTCTTGTCACAAATTTTTACTTAAAACTCCTTGCAATCAAATAGATTTGGCGGTTTCTATGAAAGAACTAAAATCGATAAAAGATTTGATTGAAGGCTCTTTGTTTAAAATTGAATTAGAACAGTATGTTTATGGCGCAGGTCTAAATTAAATCAGATTCTTTTGTTTTTAAGGGTTATTTTACATTAATGAAATATATTTTAGAACTACTCTAAAAAAAGTATATTTACACTGATGAAAAAATTACGAACCTTTTTCGCTCTGGCTGTTTTGGCGCTGCTTGCAACAAATTGCAACAACAAATCAGAGGAATATATTGATCCGCGTGGCACCGACTACGCAGGTTCTGAAAGCTGCATACAATGTCATCAAGCACAGTACGAAATGGCGTCTCACAGCTCACACTTCAAGGCGACTTCGCTGCCAACTAAAGAAAATATTCTGGGCGATTTCAGCCAAGGCAATCACGTTTTTATTTACGATAAGAATACCAAATTGGTCATGGAACAGCGCAACGACAGTTTATACCAAGTGTTGTACAAAAACGGAAAAGAAGTAGAAGCCCACCCGTTTGATATTCTTTTCGGAACCAAACATGCACAGACAAGTGCGTATTGGAACAATCATTTTGCTTACGAATTACCCGTTTCTTTTTATAAATCATTAAACAATTGGGCGACAAGTCCGGGCTACTCAGCTACGCAAGTCAATTTTAATAGAAAAATAGAGAAGGAGTGTTTTGCTTGCCACAGTTCT
Source organism: Flavobacterium geliluteum (assembly GCF_017948595.1). Lineage (GTDB taxonomy): Bacteria > Bacteroidota > Bacteroidia > Flavobacteriales > Flavobacteriaceae > Flavobacterium > Flavobacterium flavipigmentatum. The sequence goes on from NZ_JAGFBV010000011.1 coordinate 63,814, forward strand.
AATATTGGCAGTCGTTACATTACCACCAGCTCCGATAGTATTACTTTTATGTCGATGGACGTTGAGGATTTTATGAACAAAAAAACGTTGGTCTACGGAATAGATTGTGAGCGCTGTCACGGTCCGGCAAAAAAACACGCAGCCTTTCACCTTAAATTTCCAGATGTAAAAAAAGCGCAAAACATTGTTGCCATTAAGAGCCTAAGCCGTCAACAAAAACTCGATGCCTGCGCCATTTGCCATTCTGGAAATGATAAATTAAAAATAAAATCCAGGTTCGAATTCAGACCCGGAGACAATCTGCTGGATTATTTTAGAGGAGTTCCTAACGCCAATGACACTACCCATTATGACGTACATGGCAATCAGATGCGATTGCTCACACAAAGCAAATGTTTTATAAAAAGCGACAAAATGGATTGTATCACTTGCCACAATCCGCATCAGAATGCCTCGCCAAATCTGGCTTCGTATTCTAAAATTTGCATGAGCTGCCATCAAGGAATCCAGCACAATGAGACTACACTAAAAACGATGTCCGGAAGTCTATTAGCTGCTAATTGTGTCGAATGTCACATGCCAAAAAAAGCATCAAATGCAATTACTTTTCAGCCTTCAAACAGCAAAGAATTATCGAATTATATTTTAAGAACCCATAAAATAGGTATTTATCCAAGTGCCAAAAAGTAATTATTTATCAAATTTTTGAAGCTCGAAAGTTTCGCCATCAAAAACGCCGTACGTAAAATAGCCAATCCAGTCGCCAAGATTCACGTAATTGGAGTTTTCACCAACCGGAATAATCATCGGCAAATGACGGTGGCCAAAAATAAAATAATTATAATGTTGGGTTTCTAGTTTTCGTTTGGCGTAGAGCACCAGCCACTCATTTTCTTCGCCTAAGAACTTTACATCTTCATCGCCAGAAATCAGTTTGTTTTTTACCGATAAATACTGTGCCAAGCGCACACCAATATCGGGATGCAACCAACGAAAAATCCATTTTGAAAACGGATTGGTAAAGACCTTTTTCATTCTTTTATAGCCTTTATCGCCAGGACCTTTTCCGTCGCCGTGACCTATTAAAAAAGTCTTCCCATTAAAAGTAAATTCTTTATTATCATGGTAGACTGGGATATTCAATTCGGTTTGAAAATAATCTTCCATCCATAAATCGTGATTGCCTACGAAAAAATATATCGGGATACCGCTGTCGCGAATTTCAGCCAGTTTGCCTAAAACACGCACGAAACCTTTGGGTACCACAGTTTTATATTCAAACCAAAAGTCGAACAAATCTCCCAATAAAAAAATCGCTTCTGCGTCTTGTTTTACCTCATCCAGCCATGCAACAAATTTTTGTTCGCGCGGAAAACTCAACGCTGCTGTTGGAGCACCAAAATGCTGATCGGAAGCAAAATATACTTTTTTCATATCCTTCTAAAGTTGGGAGTTGTGAAATGTTTGTTGTAAAAAGTGAAAAGTGTTTTATAATATGTTGTGAGTTGCTGACTTCTAAATACAGAGACTTTCAAAATCTCACATTTCACAGAAAACATTTTACTTTTTTTACATATTATCAGAAGCGTACCATTCTGCAAAAGATGATTCTGTTTCCTGAAGTTTAAGCGAGAACAATTTAATTCCTGCTGGAAGACGACCAATAATTCTCTCGGCAAAATCAACGACCATGTTTTCGCTTGTTGGCTGATAATCTACCAAAATAACGTGATGACCGCGGTTTTTCAATTCGTTTGCCAATTCGATATGTGGTGTTGTTTGGTTAAAAACAGTGGCATGATCAAACTGATCGACGATTTCTTCTTTTACAATTTTCTTTAGATCTGAAAAATCAATTACCATTCCGAACTTTACATTCGAGCGATCCGTTATGGGCGTACCAATAACCGTTACCGACAATTTGTAACTGTGTCCATGAACATTTTTGCATTTTCCGTCATAGCCGTATAAGGCGTGTCCGGTTTCGAAACTAAATTGTTTTGTAATTCTGATTTTACTCATCGGGTATAATTTTGGGCAAATTTAAGCAATAGATGCGAGAAACCTGCTTTAATTACAAAAACGTTAAGAACTTACACTCTTCAAATTTCCTATAAAACGCTAAACATCTGGTTGTACGTCTCTAGCCCTGATAGAAGGGAAAATCCTTTTTTATTGCTTTTTCTGCAATAAAAAAGATTGGAATGATAGCAGGAAATAGCTCCTTAAAAAACTATTTCTTAAACTGCGATAAAGCTGTTTTTGTAAAATCTGACAACACCAGTTTACCCGTAATCTTGGCACGTTCTAGAAGTAGGACATCCCAATTTTCGGTGCCTTCCCAAATGATTTTCTTCATTTCGAATAAGGCGTCGGGATTGTAGCGACTTAGTTTTTGCGCAAAAGCAGCAACCTCATCATCGAGTTGGTTGGCGGGGTGAATGGCAGCAAAAAGTCCTTTTTGAAAGGCCCACTCTGCCGATTTCCACTCGTGTGCTGCCAGCGTCATTTCGGTCATGGCAACTTTACCAATCTTACGCGAAACAGCGGGTTCTATGACAAACGGACCGATGCCAATGGCAAGTTCAGACAATTTTACGGCACTTTCGGGAGTCGCAAAAACATAATCGCAGGCCGAAATAATTCCGACACCACCGCCAACAGACTTGCCTTGCACGCGACCAATAATAAGTTTAGAACAGCTACGCATGGCATTGAGCAACAGCGCAAATCCTGAGAAAAAATGAATGCCTTGCTCCTCGTTTTGCACTTCTAAAAGTTCGTCAAAAGAGGCGCCTGAGCAGAAGACTTTCTCGCCTTCGCTCTGCAAAACAATCACCGAAACATCGTTATGACCGCTCAAACTCTGAATCTCAGCTGTTAGCAAATCAAGCAAATAACGCGGAAAAGAGTTGCTGGCTAGATGCCCAAATTGTACCGTTGCTACGGCATCCTGAATAGTGGTATGTAATGTTCCGTTTGGATTTTCTGCACTCATAAAGATAGATTTGCTCGTAAAGTTACACTTTTGAAAAATATTTTCAAGCGAAGCCTTTTGAAATTTGTTTTTTGAAAATTAATTACCTTTATTTGCTGTCGCAATGGGGGATTAGCTCATTTGGCTAGAGCGCTTGCCTGGCAGGCAAGAGGTGACCGGTTCGAATCCGGTATTCTCCACAACAAAAAAACCCTTGTAAATCTTTTTTACAAGGGTTTTGTATTTTTATACAGCTTCAAAAAATGTTTATCGCTCGCTCACGTTATCAAAATCGGGCTCACTTTCCTCTGCTTTCTTAAAATCATTATTCAATAAATCGGTCAGTTTCTTTTTTTCGCTCTGATTCTTTTTTGTTATCAATACGATCAAAACAATTAAAACCGCCACTACAATTCCGATAATTACCCAGTTGATTTCCATAACTTTAATTTTAATTTAAAAGTAAAAATTTTATCCCTCCGCCACATTATCTTAAAGTTAAACTTCACACAGCTTTGTTATAAACCAACCATCATTTGATCTATCCTTACAATAATCAGGAGCAGAAGATTTGTTTTCAGCAGCACCAATTGTCCCGCTGTTGGCTTTATCTTTTTCTGTCTAAAGAAGCCAGAAAAAGGATACCGCCGCCATCGGGGCTAAGCGAGACATTTTGTTTTTTAGCGGTCCTTTTTAGTTGGAAAGAAAAGCAACTTTATTCACCAAATCAAAAAAAATACCCGACCTAAAATGACAGTTTTTGAGTCTTTATTACTGCTTTATTTTGAGTTTTTCTCACTCTTTTTCGCTACCGCTTTCTAGAACTAAGTAAGAATTCACAATTTAAGCATTCATAAAAAAGAAATGAATTATAAAAATCAATTAAAACACTGATTAACAAAACACAACACCAATTTTATAGTAGCACAGAACAATATATGATATAAATTAAGCAAATAACAAAATTATCTGTGCTATAATTTATTCAATACTAAAAGCCTCATTTATCCAGATTTTAAGTTATGGATGACCAAAAATTACGTCAATAAAAATCTTCTTCTCACAAACACAAATACATTCGAATTTGTCTCTTATGCTGATCTCTTTTTTTAGCAGTCTGATCTTTTATAACCAAAAAAAAAGCGCTCCAAAAGGAACGCTTTCTATATGTTATATTTCGACAAAACTTATACCGTTTGATCGTCTATTGTAGCATCAGGAGCATTTGTTTTTACAGATGCAATACCATTGTCTCGGGCAGCGGTGCTTTCGTACATTTCGCTGTTGCCAATGATCTGGCCGTTGGCCGCTTTTAAGTTAAAATAAGGTTTCCCGTTAGAAGATTCTTTTTTGTCGAATCTTTCATCAATTTGCGAGTTGGTTTTTACAGATTCTATTCCGTTTAAGCAAGCTGCTTTGGATGAATAACCCTCACTGGAAAGAATGGTTTGCCCATTGCCTGCCTTTAAATTAAATTGAAACTCGCCGTTTGCTCTTGTAGTAATTGCAAATTTGCCCATACTGTTCTGGTTTTTAGTTAAGAAATAATTTTAATACTCGTATGTCATAAAAATACAAAACTTAGAAATACAAAATTTAAGGTTAACCATAATTTATTCTAGAGATAAGGATTTGACTATCTCTGAGTCGCCACTCGCAAAACCAAAATAGACGATCAATAGGGTCTCAACACCCATCGATGGGGTTGTTTACTCCTCCGTTGGGGTTCGAGACGTCAAATTTGGGGTTCCGAACCCCAACGATGGGGTTCCAGACGTGAAAATTGGGGTTACCTGGCCCCAAATTTGGGGTTCCGAACCGCAACAATGGGGTTCAGGACGTCAAATTTGAGGTTCCAGACCTAAACGACGGGGTTCAGAACCGCAAATTTGGGGTTACTTAGCCTCAAATTTGGGGTTCCAGACCCCAACGATGGGGTTACAGACGTCAAATTTTAGGTTCCAGACCTAAACGATGGGGTTCCGAACCTAAAACTTTAGGTATGGAACCTAAAAAGCGATACTTTTTATTAGAATAGAAGAAAAAACCAACAACGAAGAAGCTACAAAAAGTAATTTATTTGAGCAGATAAGACACCCGTATCGAGCCATAAAAATATCCCGTATTACCTTCTTTCTTCAGTTCCTTGCCTCGATACATAAAAATATAAGCGAGGTTAAAATTGTCGTGTCGGTACTTTAAGCCCGCCTCGGCATTAAAACGAAGTGGTTTCAGGTCGAACGTCACAGGGCTCGTGTCATTGAACAAACTGCCCTGAATCGTAGCATCGTACATCTGGTAGTTGACAGCAGGATGCGCATAAAAATAAAACTCACGCACACTTGATTGTGGCGTAGCACTAACTGATGCATCATAAAGATTAGAGTCGTAAACGGGCAGGAGTTTTTTAAAACCAAACCGAGCGAGAAATCCTGTTGAGACGCCTGTAAAAACAGTCCCTACATTCAGTTCAGACTCAGAGTAAAAATCGACAAAATCATGGTGTTTACCGGCAAATAATTTTTTCGAAAACACAGCATGTGCCTGCAACGCGAGCGCATTATGAATCTGATTTTCCCAGCCATAGACTTTTTTATAACCAATAAGACTATGAAAACTTTCCTGCAACTCTTTGCCAAAAGCATTGGGCCCGACATAACCCAACTGAAAATCGGTTTTAAGCACCGACTCATTTTGGTAAAAAAAGCTTTTACCTACTTCGGCAAAAAGGTAGCCCGCAAAAGGCCTGTCGTTTATGGTAACGGCTGCTTCATTAATAAATCTCGGATTGTAAAGATATTGCCCAACCCTAAATTCGGTAATTTTTTTATTGATTTTTTGGTTGTCGTTCTTCGACAAATAGCGATAAAAAATCTCCAAACCATTAGTGTAATACATATCATTTTTAGACGACGTATAGAGATCATTATCGGTAATAAAACCAATTTCGACCCTTCTCGCCTGCCCTAAACTTACCAACGAACTTAAAAATAAAAAGACAAAGAGTACTTTTTTGGCTCTCATTTAATAGTTGATTTTGCCAATAACACGCATCTCACGCACAATTCTCTCTTTTCTCCTGTTGATGTAACTCGAAGAACCCGTGGCCTTAAACTTCCTCGGATTGGGTAATATTGCGGCAATTCCGGCAGCTTGCATTTTGGTTAAATTTGCAGCATCACGGCGGTACCAATGTTCGGTAGCGGCGTAGGCGCCGTATACGCCATCGCCCATTTCGATACTGTTCAGGTACACCTCCATGATGCGTTCTTTGCCCCAAATAAGTTCGATAAGCACCGTAAAATAAGCTTCTAAACCTTTTCTAAAATAACTTTTGCCCTGCCATAAAAACACATTTTTGGCAGTTTGTTGCGAGATCGTGCTTCCACCGCGAATGCGACGTCCACGTTCGTTGCTTTTGTATGCTTTTTGCAATGCATTAAAATCGAAGCCATTGTGTGTCAAAAATGTAGCATCTTCGCTGGCGATCACGGCCTTTTGCAAGTTCATAGAAATTTTATCCAAAGGTTCCCAATCGTGATCAAAATACACTTCCTTGCCGTCCATTTTATTTTCGATGGCTCGAATGACCATCAAAGGGGTAAAAGGTACAGGTACAAACTTGAAAAATATTACAGAACCAATAGACACGCCAAGAAACCACAAAAAAGCTTTAATCAAAAACCATTTTATTTTTTCTCCTGTCGTTTTTTTAGCTGTCGTTTTTCTGCCTTTATTAACTGGCGGTTTTGCCTTATTTATTTTTCTTACTTTAACTCCCATTATATTAAATCTGCTAATTCTGTTCCTATTAAACTGCCTATCGCAACGCCCATCCCACCCAAACGCACTCCACAAAATACATTTTCAGAGAGTTGCTCTACGATCGGATTTTTACTATTTCCAATTCCCATGATGCCGCTCCAACGATGAGCAATCTTAAAATCTTGGTTTGGTAAAATTACATTTTTAAGTAAATCTTCCAATTTATTTTGTACAATTTTGGTTTGCCCAAATTCGGTGGTAGTTTCGGCTTCAAAATCAAGGTTTCGGCCTCCGCCGAATAATATGCGATCGCCAATATTCCTAAAATAATAATAACCGCGGTCAAGATGAAAAGTCCCTTTGATATCCAGATTCGGAATCGGTTCTGTAATTACTACCTGAGCCCTGGCAGGCTGCACGGCACCATGAGTCAGCGCATTAGCAAAACCATTGGTCGCAAAAAATATTTTTTGAGAATTGAAACTAAAATCTCCCAACACAACTTCAACGTGATTTCCTGCGTCTGTATAAGAGGTAACCGTTTGCTGATTGAGGATTAGAATATCGGCTGCGATGGCTTGTTTTAGCAATTCCTGCATCATATTTCCAGTATCGATTTGCGCTTCAAAAGGATTAAAAATTAAATAGTCCTCAACGTTTTGAAAGCCAAACCGATCTACTTCTTTAGTAAAAACATTGGCCTTAAAAAGCGGCTGAAGCAACTCGTTGATAAAAGGCAATTTTGCAACACATTCGCTAAAAGTATTTTCGTCACCTTTTAGGAAAAGTTCGTACCCGCCGTGAGGTCTGAAATCTATGGCGGCATCACCCAATTTTTTACGCAGTAATTGCAAGCCTTGCCAGCGTTTTGCAATGAGTTGAATTACTTCTCCTTCGGAATGTGTTTTGAGGTCATCAATGATTTCAGAAAGGCTTCCGAAGCACGCAAAACCAGCATTTTTGGTACTGGCACCTTGCGGCAACATTCCTTTTTCGAGCACAAGAATTTTTGCGGTCGGAAATCTTTCGCGCAAGCGCAAAGCGGCATGCAAACCCACGATACCGCTACCGACAATGGTATAATCGATGTTGGTAAACCAGTTTTTAAGTTCCCAATAACTTAACTCCATTTGTTAATTTTTTATAAAAATACTGATTTTTTGCTTCAACCTATGTGTAATGTAACTGGATTTAAATGTTTTTTCCTGCCACAGATTAACAAGTTTAACATAGATTGTTTTGATAAAATATTTAAATACTTATTTTTAAAATCTTTTCAAACCTATTAATCAGCGGCAACCTTTTACAATTTATTTTAGAGAATCGAAAGCTTACAAACACAGAGTTGATTAAATATATTTTGTACTTTTAGCATCAAGAAAAATAGAATTTTATTATGAAAAAAGTATTATTTACAACCTTAATAATGATGAGTTTAAACGCTATCGGACAAAATGTGATGTCGCCAGAGTTGTTATGGAAACTAGGAAGAGTGACCCCGCTTGGGCTTTCGAAAGATGCAAAAAATGTAGTTTTTAAAGTTTCGACTCCTTCTATCGAGGAAAACAAATCGAATTCGAAATTGTATATTTTGCCCGTAAATGGCGGAAATGCAACTGAAATAAAAGATACCAAAGATGTTTTGGCAGATAAAAACATTTCGCCTGACGGAAAATTTTTGGTTTATAATGAAGAGGTAAAATTAGAGAAAGTTTTGGGCAAAGATTTCTACCCGAACTTAGACAAATCTGATGCTCAAATTTATGATGGTTTGGATTATCGCCACTGGGATACGTGGAATGAGGGGAAATTTAATCATGTTTTTTACAAAGAAAATAAAGAAGGTGCTGCCGGAATTGACATTCTAAAAGGCGAAAACTTTGATTCTCCACAGAAACCTTTTGGCGGAGACGAAGATTATATTTGGTCTCCTGACGGAAAAAGCATTTTGTATGTGTGCAAGAAAAAAGCGGGAACGCAATATGCAATTTCGACCAATACTAATATTTATGAGTACCATTTAGAGACTCAAAAAACGATCAACAGAACCGAAGATAATTTGGGTTATGATACCGCTCCACAATTTTCTCCGACAGGAAACCTAACCTGGTTGCAAATGAAACGCGACGGTTATGAGTCGGATAAAAATGATATTATTGTTGAATTTAAAGGAATGAAAACTAATTTAACAGCGAATTGGGACGGAACTGTAGATAATTTTATCTGGAGCAAAGACGGTAAAAATGTTTATTTTGTAGCACCAGTTGATGGTACCAAACAACTTTTTGTCGTTAATTTTCCGGGTTTGACCCGAATCGCTATTCAAGTTCGCCAAATAACAGAAGGGGATTTTGATGTGAATGATCTGATTGGCTTTGCAGGAGACGATATTATTGCAACCCGCTCAGACATGAATCATGCATCAGAGATTTTTTCTTTTAATTTGAAGAAAAATACCTGGAAACAATTATCAAACATTAATACAGAAACCTATAAAACATTAGCGTTAAGCAAAACCGAAAAACGTTTTGTAACGACTACTGACGGCAAAAAAATGTTGGTTTGGGTAATCCTTCCGCCTAATTTTGATGCGACCAAAAAATATCCAACTTTATTATTTTGCCAAGGCGGACCACAATCTCCGTTGACACAATCGTACTCTTTCCGTTGGAATTTTCAGTTAATGGCAGCCAAAGGATATATTGTTGTTGCACCCAATCGTCGCGGAATGCCAGGACACGGCGTAGCATGGAACGAACAAATAAGCAAGGACTGGGGCGGACAAGTAATGGATGATTACCTTTCTGCGATTGATGATGTTGCCAAAGAAAACTACGTTGACAAAAGTCGTTTGGGCTGTGTAGGCGCGAGCTACGGAGGTTATTCTGTGTTTTATCTGGCCGGAATTCATAAAAACCGTTTTAAAACTTTTATCGCACACGATGGCGTTTTTAATACCGTAAGTATGTTAGGAACTACAGAAGAAGTTTTCTTTAACAACTGGGACTTTGGCGGTGCTTATTGGGAAAAAGACAATGCTGTGGCACAAAAAACATACACTACTTTTAACCCTGCAACCTTGGTAGAACACTGGAACAAACCTATTTTGATTTTTCAGGGAGGAAAAGATTTCCGTGTACCTATTGGGCAAGGGCAAGAAGCTTTTCAGGCTGCACAACTAAGAGGACTTAAAAGCAGATTGGTGTATTTTCCTGAGGAAAATCACTGGGTTTTACATCCTCAAAATGCTCAGGTTTGGCAAGGCGAATTTTTTAAATGGTTAGCCGAAACGCTTTAATCAAATAAATAAACAATGCTAATAATAGCCATCGATTTTTAGAGAATGACCAAGTTTACTCTTTAAGAATCGGTGGCTATTTTGTAACACTAAATTTTAATTATGTAAAATTCTGAAAAGATTCTATAAATCTAGAGTAGAAAATTTTAAATAAATTGCACGAATTTAAAACCAAAAAAACAAACCCAAATTTCTGCGATTACAGCCTATGGAAATCAAAAAAAGCTACATGCCGGTAAAAGTTCTGTTCAGTTATGTTGCACTCGTTGCATTAGTGGTTACTGTGGGATGGTTTTTATACTCTGAAAACGCCGTTTATAACAAACTCGAAGACAAAATTGCACTTGAAAAGACGAAGATTTTAAGAGTGAGCAAACTTTTTTCGAATGTGTACAAAACAGAAAGTCTGGCTCGAAAAACGATTCAGACTAACTCAGAGAAAGATTTTAAAAATTATGTGATCGAAAATGATTCGCTTCGCTTGCGAATCGACACCTTAAAAACGATTGTAAAAACACAATATCAAAAAGCGCTTTTGGATAGCGTTACCTATTTATTGTCTGAAAAGACCAAAAATATTCAGCAGCTAAAAACGATCAAAAACAAAGCCGACGACGAAGTTTCGGTCAATAATGCGATTGATGAGATTAGTAAAATGGAGGTTAAACTTCGAAAATTAGAAATTCAGGATTTTACCAAAAACCCCGACCAACTCGGGAGCTATCAGCGTAATGTTTTGCAGCAATATGTAGATTACCTCAATCAGAATATTCCCGACGACAGCACCAACACGCTGAGCAAACAAGCTTCGGATTCGATTTTGGCCAATTCGAAAAAACTTTTGAGTACCGTAAAAATCAAAGCCGAAAAGAAAAAAGAATCGCTCAATTTTGAAGAAAACAAACTGCTGAAAAACGAAATAGCCATCTCGGAACAGCTCCGAAAAGTGCTTCGTATTATCGAACGAGAAATCATCATCAATTCGATAAAAAACAATTCATTAAAAGAAAAATCATTAAAAAAGATCAACGATATTGTTACAGTTTCAGCCATTATTGGCTTATTGCTTACTGTATTTTTCTCGATTTTGATTGTGAGTGATTATTCGAAATCGCAAGTTTATAAAAAACAGCTCGAAATAGCGAATTTTAAAACCAAAAACCTTCTCAAAAGCCGAGAACAACTAATCTCGACCGTAAGTCATGATTTAAAAACACCTTTGAGTACAATTGTAGGTTATACAGAACTTCTGGGCAATTCTGATGTGAATAACAAGCAGTCTTATTTTATCAAAAACATAAAAAACTCATCTGAATACATCACACAACTCGTTCAGGATTTACTGGATTTTTCGCAAATCGAAGCCGGAAAAATCACGATAGAAAAAGTGCCTTTTGTACTACCAGAAATCATGGAAGAAGTAGCCAGAAACATTCAGACCGTTTACAAAAACAAAAACATTGAACTCAGCATTACTTTTGACGAAAAACTCAACAAAAAAATCGTTGGAGATCCTTTTAGGCTCAAACAGGTTTTAAGCAATATTATTGGAAACGCTTATAAATTTACCGAAGAAGGTTTTATAAAAATCAATGCTGACGTTGTTTATGGCGAACGTTTTTTTGAAATCACAATTGAAGATTCCGGAATAGGAATTGAAAAAGCGAACCAAAAATTGGTTTTCGAAGAATTTGCACAAGCCAATGAAGGCATAGAAAAGAAGTATGGCGGAACCGGATTGGGGTTGTCTATTTGCCAAAAAATCATCAATATTCTTGGAGGAAAATTACATTTGGAAAGTACTTTTGGCAAAGGAAGCACTTTTGAAATTACACTTCCATTATTGTTTGACACTAGCGTGAATACGGTAGAAAAAGCTATAAAAACCGGCACTAAAAACACCAAAAAACTCACTTTTGTCGTGGTAGATGACGACATCAATTTGCTGAATTTAACCAGTGGCGTTTTAAGACAGGAAAAACACACTGTTTTTTCTTTTGACCGTGCATCCAAAGCATTAGAAGCTATAAAACTGACTCCGTTTGATTTTATTATTACCGACATACAAATGCCGGAAATGGATGGTTTTTCGTTTATCGAACAGTTGAAAAAAAGCATTACCACAACGTATCAAAACCAACCTATTATTGCCTTGACAGGTCGAACAGATTTGGATTTATCTGTGTATGCCGCAGCCGGATTTACCACGGTAATCAAAAAACCTTACTCGCCAAAAGTATTACTAAAAACCATTGAAAACATCCTGAACAACGACATTATCAACACAGTTGAAATTGAAGAAAAGAAAGAAAAAAAGACTAACAAACTATATTCTTTAATGACTTTGAAAGAGTTTTTAGGAAACGATCCCGAGGCTTTAAAAGAAGTTATCTCTTCGTTTATAGACAGCAGCAAAGAAAACATGCTGCATTTGAGCAAAGCTATTAGTGAGGAAAACGGCACTGAGATAAAATCGATAGCGCACCGAATAAAGCCAATGTTTAGGCAAATTGAAGCTCAGGAAATAAGTAAAATCTTGAAAAAACTAGAGCAAAATGCTTTTGAAAATCCTGACTTAAAAATTATTTTCGAAGACTTAAAAACTAAAATCGACATGCTTTTTGTGGCTTTACGTGAAGAAATCCTGTAATCGAAATTTAATCAATATCGTATAATTTCAATTTATTATAAAGTGTTTTTCTGGTAATTTTGAGCAGTTTTGCCGCTTCAGACTTATTATTTTGCGTTTTAGACAAAGCATTCATAATGGTTTCTTTTTCATTTTCCGATAACGAGAAAGTTCCTCCTGAATTCTGGTGCTTTTCAATTTGAAAAAACTCGGCTGGTAAAACATCACTTTCTATAAAATTTCCTTTGGATAAAAGTGTAGCACGTTTGACGCAATTTTGAAGTTCACGTAAATTTCCAGGCCAGCTGTATTTTTGAAAAATGGCCACCACTTCGGGCGAAAACCCAATCACTTCTTTATCTAATTGCTGATTGGCTTTTTCCAGAAAATAATCTGCAAAAAGCATTAAATCCTCTCCCCGGTCTGTCAGCGATGGTGATTCAATTGAAAATTCATTAATTCTATGGTATAAATCTTCTCTAAAATCGCCGTTTTTTACAGCTTCTCTAAGGTCTTCATTTGTAGCGGTAATAATTCGGATATCAACATTGATTTCTTTGTTGCTGCCGACTGGTTTTATTTTTCGCTCCTGAAGCGCACGCAAAAGCTGTATTTGATTTTCGTATGAAAGATTGCCTATTTCATCCAAAAATATAGTTCCTCCATTAGCAGCCTCAAAATAGCCCACTTTGTCACTAATAGCTCCTGTAAATGATCCTTTTAAGTGTCCGAAAAATTCGCTGGCTGCCAATTCTTTTGGTATGGCGCCACAATCTACAGCAATAAACGTATTATTTTTACGATTGCTTTGCTCATGAATGCTTTTGGCAATAATTTCCTTTCCAGTTCCACTTTCGCCAATAATCAAAACCGACATATCGGTGGGACTTACGAGCTGAATATGGTCTAAAAGTTTTTTTGAAGCGACAGAAATTCCTTTTACAAATTCGTTTTCTGTTACGGCTTTTTGGGTCGTTGTTTTCTTTTCTTTTTTTGGAGTTACCGCTTCCGTCGGAGTTTGTAATGCATTGGTGATTACAAGCAAAACTTCATCAGGATTGAATGGTTTCGAAATATAATCTGCAGCTCCATTTTTAATGGCTTTTACAGCAGTATTCACATCAGAGTAACCTGTCATGAGTACGACAGGAATCTCAGCATTTAAATTTTTAAATTCTGTCATAAGCGCAATTCCATCCGAATCGGGCAATCGCAAGTCGGTCAGAATCAAATCAAAAGATTCTTTGTTAATCGCCAATCGAGCTTCGGCAGCCGAGAAAGCAATTGTTACATTATACGCTTTTTTAATTAGAAATTTTTCTAATAATTTGCAAAATGAAATATCATCTTCTATTAATAAAATCTTTGACATCTATTTTTGGTACTTTTTTGCTAAAATAAGACTATTAAAATTGTATTTTCATAAAATTTTCCAAAAAAAAAGAGATCACCGAAGTAATCTCTTTTTTACCAAAAACATAAATCTAATTTCACCTAATTATATTTTCAACCAGTTTCCATTGGCATCTGAATATACAATAGCCTTTTGGTCTCCAACTGATATTTCTAATTTGTATTCTTTTTTTTCATTCACATACGCTTTATCCAAATTTGCACCTGGGTATGCCGTTTTCAAAGCCGTTCTTACCACTGCGGGAACAGCATCAACGGCAACTTCCGTATAAATCTCCTGAAAATTTACGATCGTTACTTTTTCATCATTTCGATCAGTAGTAGCGTAAATTGATAAACTCCCAAGAACAATAGCTGCTGACAAGATTACGTTCTTCATACTCATTTATTTTTAGTATTTTTCGGCGATCACACCTTTGGCATCTGTAAAAACATAATGTTTAGGTGAATCCTCGCCAGAATTCAGTTCTAATTTGTATTGCTTCTTCCCGTTTACGTAAGCTTTTACAAGTTTAGAGTTCGGAAAAGACTTTTCTAATGTAGCTTTTACTTCTGCAGGAAGAGCATCCGCTTTAATTTCTTTGTAATCGTCCTGAACATTTTCAACATTCAAAACAGATTTTTTTACAATTGCCGCTTCAGCGTTTGTGAATAAAGTCCCTAAAACAATTATTACAGCTGATAAAATTAATTTTTTCATATTGATTTGATTTTTAATTAGTATTAGCTGATAAAAGTAGGGAATTATTTTTTTATAATGTTCCCTGAAGCATCTGTATAAACGGTATACTTTTTGTCTCCATTAGCAATTTCAAGTTTAAACTCATTCTTCTCATTTTTGTACGCTTTTTCTAGCTTTGTACCCGGAAAAGATTTTTCGACAGTTGATTTTACAGCAGCTGGAAGAGCGTCTAAGCTAACTTCTGTATATTCATCTTGTGTAATTACTGACTGCGACATTGTCTTCGTGATCGAAGGGACAGCTGCCTGAACAGACATAGTACCCAAAACGATTGCTACTGATAAGATTAGCTTTTTCATAGTGATTGTTTTTTTTAAATTATTTTTTAAGAATATTTCCCTGAGCATCTGTGTACACAACCGATTTTTGGTCTCTTACCGTGATCTCAATTTTGTATTCTTTTTTGTCATTAATGTATGCTTTGTCCAGTTTTACTCCCGGATAAGCATTATCCAGAGCTGTTTTGATCGCTGCCGGAACAGCATCAATCTCTTTATATTCATCCTGAACAGTTATAAACTGTTTTAGAGGAACTTTTATTGCATTCGTTGTTGCATTTGCCGATAAAGTTCCCAAAACGATTGCTGCTGATAAGATTAACTTTTTCATACTAATAGTTTTATAGGTTACTTTATATTATTTTTTAATCCAAGATCCGTCTGCGTTAGCATAAAGAGATCCTACTTTATCTCCAACCGTAACATCCAGTTTATACTCAGATTTTGCATTTTTGTATGCTTTTGAAAGAATAGCATCCGGATATGCTTTTTTAAGTGCATCTGTAACAGCTGCCGGTACTTCTTCGACTTTAATTTCTGTGTATTCGTCCTGAAGAACAATTGTTTTTGCGTTTGTGATTGTAACTGGAGAAGTGGTAGCAAATGATGTTAAACCTCCTAAAATGATTGCGGCTGATAAAAATAAATTTTTCATAATAATGTTTTTTTTAGTTTAATAGATATAATTTTGAAACTCTCCCAGATTATTTCTGAATCCAAGTTCCGTCTGCGTTAGCATAAAGCGATCCTACTTTGTCTCCCACAGTAACATCTAATTTGTATTGAGAAGCTGCATTTTTGTATGCTTTTGAAAGTAAAGCGGTCGGATATGCCTTTTTTAAAGCTTCTGTAATTGGAGCTGGCAACTCTTCTAATTTAATTTCTGTATATTCATCTTGAATAGAAATTGTTTTTACGATAGTGTTGACATTAGGAGAAGTAGTTGCGAATGAAGTGAAACCTCCTAAAACAATTGCGGCTGATAAAAATAAATTTTTCATAATGTGTATGTTTAAATTATTTGATAGTTGTTTACGCTTTAGATAATGAAATAACTGTGCCGTAACAGCCACATCAATCCCAAAACCACATAAAAACCTATATTTCAAAGCTTTAATAAAAAAATACTTAAAATATAATATCCCGATTTGTGTGTAATTATTTGAAATGTTGTGTAAAAAGTATACACGTCAAGTGTGTAATGAGAAGAATTGAAAATAAAAAACCCGATGTGTTTTTGCAAACAGATCGGGACATCAAACTAAAAAAGGCTGTCAAAATTGACAGCCTTTAGAAAATTACTCTGGAGTATTCATTTTGAAAGTATCCATAAAAGCAGTTGTATAATCGCCTGAGATATATCTCGGATCATCCATTAATTGTCTGTGGAAAGGTATTGTAGTTTTCACACCCTCGATAACAAATTCATCCAAAGCTCTTCGCATTTTGCTAATGGCTTCTTCACGTGTTTGCGCAGTCGTAATCAACTTTGCAATCATAGAATCATAGTTTGGCGGAATACTGTAACCAGAGTATACGTGAGTATCTAAACGAACTCCGTGACCTCCTGGCATGTGAAGCGTCGTAATTTTACCTGGTGAAGGGCGAAAATCATTATAAGGATCTTCGGCGTTAATACGACATTCTATTGCGTGTAATTGTGGCAAATAATTTTTTCCTGAAATCGGAATTCCGGCAGCAACCATAATTTGCTCACGTATCAAATCATAATCAATTACTTGTTCTGTAATTGGATGCTCAACTTGAATACGTGTATTCATCTCCATAAAATAGAAGTTTCTGTGTTTGTCCACAAGAAATTCTACTGTTCCGGCACCTTCATATTTAATGTATTCTGCCGCTTTTACAGCAGCTTCTCCCATCTTGGCTCGCAATTCATCTGTCATGAATGGCGAAGGCGTTTCTTCTGTTAATTTTTGGTGACGACGTTGTACAGAGCAATCTCTTTCAGAAAGGTGACATGCTTTTCCGTATGAATCTCCTACAACCTGAATTTCGATATGACGTGGTTCTTCAATAAGTTTCTCCATATACATTCCGTCGTTTCCAAAAGCAGCAGCGGCTTCCTGACGCGCACTTTCCCAGGCTTTGTGTAGGTCTTCTTCTTTCCAGATAGCGCGCATTCCTTTTCCACCACCACCGGCAGTAGCTTTCATCATCACAGGGTAACCAATTTCTTTGGCTACTACAAGAGCTTGTTCAAAAGACTCTAAAATCCCTTCTGATCCTGGAACACAAGGCACTCCAGCTTCAATCATAGTAGATTTTGCAGAAGCTTTGTCTCCCATTCTATCAATCATTTCAGGAGAAGCACCAATAAATTTGATACCGTGCTCTTGACATATTTTTGAGAATTTAGCATTCTCTGAAAGAAATCCGTATCCCGGATGTATTGCGTCTGCGTTTGTAATTTCGGCAGCAGCAATAATATTTGACATTTTCAAATAAGATAAGTTGCTTGGAGGGGGACCAATACAAACCGCTTCGTCAGCAAACTTAACGTGTAAACTTTCTGCATCGGCTGTAGAATAAACTGCAACAGTTTTGATTCCCATCTCCTTACATGTACGAATCACACGAAGTGCAATTTCTCCTCTATTCGCAATTAGTATTTTTTTAAACATCTTTATTTAAATTAGATAATTAGACAAATTGATCATTAGATAATTTTAGGCGATCTCAAAAATTTTATTTTTTGGATATCGTTCTAAAATCTAAAATCTAGAATCTAAATTTTTATGATGGATCAACTAAGAATAAAGGTTGGTCAAATTCTACAGGAGACATATCGTCAACAAGAATTTTTACAATTTTCCCTGAAACTTCTGATTCTATTTCGTTGAATAATTTCATTGCTTCAATTACACAAAGAACATCTCCTTTTGCGATTGTGCTTCCAACTTCTGTAAAAACAGGTTTGTCTGGAGATGGTTTTCTATAAAAAGTACCAATAATTGGCGATTTTATAGTAATAAATTTAGAATCTTCAGATGGAGCAGCTGCTGCTTCAGTGTTTACGTTTACTACTACTGGTGATGCCTGAGGGGCAACGGCCTGTGGCAATGCAGCCTGAGCTGGCAATTGTTGTACATAAGTAGTTTCTGTAACGTTACCTTCCAGAGTAGTTCTAATGGTGATTTTTACATCATCCATTTCCAACTTTACTTCTGCAACACCCGAATTTGCAACAAATTTGATTAGGTTTTGAATTTCTTTTAAATCCATAATGATTCGTTTTTAGTTTTAATTTATTTTTTATCGTACGCCCATTTAATGTATATAGATCCCCAAGTGAATCCACCACCAAATGCAGCAAAAATAACATTATCTCCTTTTTTGAACAAATGTTCAAAGTCACTTAATACTAAAGGCAAAGTCGCAGAAGTTGTATTACCATATCTCTCAATATTCATTAATACTTTTGAGTCTTCAAGGTTCATTCTGCTTGCTGTAGCATCAATAATACGCTTGTTTGCCTGATGCGGTACTAACCAATTTACATCTTCGTTAGTCAAATTATTTCTTTTTAAGATCAATTCGCTGGCATCAGCCATATTAGTTACAGCATATTTAAAAACTGTTTTTCCGTCTTGAATAATATTGTGTCTGTTTTCTTGAACAGTTGCTAAAGTAGTAGGTATTAGCGAACCTCCGGCAGGAATTTTAAGAAAATCGCGTCCTACACCATCGCTGCGTAAATATTCATCCTGCAATCCCAGACCTTCATAATTTGGTTCGAATAAAACGGCTCCCGCTCCATCTCCAAAAATAATGCAAGTGGCACGGTCTGTATAATCAACAATAGAAGACATTTTATCGGCACCAATTAAAAGTACTTTTTTATATCTTCCTGATTGAACATAAGCGGCTGCAGTTGACATTCCGTATAAAAAACTCGAACAAGCTGCCTGCAAATCATAAGCAAAAGCATTTGTAGCGCCAATTTCTGTAGCAACGTAAACTCCTGTTGATGCTACTGGCATATCTGCTGTAGCAGTCGCCATTATGATCATATCAATCTCTAATGGATCAATATTGGCTTTTGCTATTAAATCCTGTGCTGCTTTTATAGCAAGGAACGAAGTTCCTTTGTCAGGATCCTGAAGAATTCTTCTTTCTTTAATCCCGGTACGAGTAGTAATCCATTCGTCATTAGTATCGACCATAGTTTCCAGTACTTTGTTCGAAAGCACAAAGTCGGGAACATAAGCTCCAACAGCGGTAATTGCGGCTGTGATTGTATTCATTATATTTTATTATTTCGTTTCAAATATAGCTATTTGAAAAATTTTTAAAAGACTTGAAAATTACAAAAAAAAACGAAATGAATTTGTATAAATTTTCCTAAAAAAAGAAAACTCTAACCAACAAAAAAAACTCTCACTATGTGAGAGTTCTAGTATCATTTACAAAAACGTATTAAGCAACCGCTACAGATTTATCGATAACAACTTGCCCTCTGTAATACATTTTACCTTCATGCCAGTAAGCTCTGTGGTATAAATGTGCTTCTCCAGTAATAGGACATGTAGCGATTTGAGCTACAGTAGCTTTATAATGTGTTCTTCTCTTATCTCTTCTTGTTTTCGAGATTTTTCTCTTAGGATGTGCCATTTTACTATATTATTTATCCGTTAATAGTTGCTTTAATTTGTCCCAACGCGGGTCAATATCTTCTTCTTGTTTACTCTCTTTTTTTACTTGCTTCGCCTGTTCGCTATCGCTCGAGTCTTTGACTTTTAATTCATTCAGTTTTGTTAAGGCTTCTGTTTGTAAGCTTCCGTCTTTTACTCCTGGATGAACTCGTTTTAGTGGCACCGACAATGCGATCATTTCATAAATGTATTGTGCTACATCTATTTCGTGTTCTCCGTGGGGCAAGATTAGCAATTCTTCATTATCATTATTGAATTCATCTCCAAAACGAACAATCAATTTCATCTTACCTTTTAAAGGCAGATCAAAATCTTCGCTGGTTAGATCACAAGGCACATTTACAGTTCCTTTGTGTTTGAATTCCAACTCCAACATGTTGCTTTTCTTATCTAAAACTAAATTTACTTTGATATCCGAACTTTGAAATTCGTCGTAATCAAAGTTCTCAAAGAACTTGTTATTTATTTGATACTCAAAATTGTGCTTCCCTAGCTTTAATCCTATAAAAGGAATTAAAAATTCTTTTGATTTGCTCATTTCAACATCAATTTATCCCGCTCCTATCTAAAACTAGATACCTGAATTGGGGTGCAAAGATATAAAATTATTATAAAACTAATAATCTTATTCACCTTTTTTTGTTTATAACTGTTTTTCTTTTATTTTAAGAGGTTTTTCGGTAATCTCCTCATACTGATTGCGGGAGCGAAAAATGTCTATCGCAAGATAAACAGCCTCCTTAAACGAGTTGTAATCCGCCATGTCTTTTCCAGCAATATCGTACGCTGTACCGTGGTCTGGCGAGGTTCTTACCTTGTTTAAACCGGCGGTATAATTAACTCCTTTTCCAAACGATAATGTTTTAAAAGGAATCAATCCCTGATCGTGATACGTCGCTACTATTGCATCGTATTTTTCGTACTGACCGCTTCCAAAAAAGCCATCAGCAGGAAAAGGACCAAAAACCATCGTTCCTTTATCAAAAATTTTCTTCAGAACGGGCTTCAAAATCAAATCATCTTCTTTACCAATCACGCCGCCATCGCCCGCATGCGGATTCAATCCTAAAACGGCAATTTTTGGCTTTACAATACTAAAATCCTGAATTAATGACTTTCTAACCGTTTCTATTTTTCTTGTAATTAATTCTTCTGTCAAATGCGATGAAACTTCATTAATTGGGACATGATCGGTTAGCAAGCCCACTCTCAAATCGCCTTGCACCATCATCATTAGAGCATTTCCGTCTAATTCTTTGTCCAAATAATCTGTATGTCCCGGAAATTTAAAATCTTCAGATTGAATATTATATTTATTGATCGGTGCCGTAACCAAAACATCAATTACACCTTCTTTTAGCGCTTTTGTAGCCGCTACAAATGATTTGATGGCGTACTCGCCTATTTTTTCGTTATTAACACCTAAATGAATATCGACACCTTCTTTCCAGACGTTAAAAACATTTACTTTACCAGGCAAAATCTGATCTAGCTTATCAACGCCATGAAATTGAATCGTAGAAGTAAAACTTTTTTTTACGAATGAAAGTATTTTCGCATTGGCAAAAATAACTGGCGTACATAATTCTAACATACGAGAATCTTCGAATGTTTTAAGTATAACTTCGCTTCCAATACCGTTTAAATCTCCAATCGAAATTCCAACAATTATATTTTCTGCTTTTTTATTCATGAGCTCCAATTATTTATTACTAATTTTGATGTGCAAATTTAGTAAAATAAAACCAACAATGTTTACAGGAATCATAGAAACCTTAGGAAGGATTCACGAAATACAAAAAGACCAGAGTAATCTTCATATCACCGTCGATTCGTCTTTTACCCATGAGTTAAAAATAGATCAAAGCGTCTCGCACAACGGAATTTGTCTGACCGTTGTCGCCATCAAAGATTCGTTGTACACGGTTACCGCCATAGACGAAACCATCTTAAAAACCAATATTGGAGACTGGAAAGTAAATGATATTGTAAATCTGGAAAGAGGCATGAAATTGGGCGATCGCCTTGACGGACATATTGTGCAAGGCCACGTAGACCAGACCGGAACCTGTATAAAAATCGAGGAAGCAAACGGAAGCTGGAACTATACTTTTGAATACGACAAAAACCTAAACAATATTACCATAGAAAAAGGTTCTATAACCGTAAACGGAGTAAGTCTTACGGTGGTACATTCTAAAACAAACGAATTTAGCGTATCTATTATTCCGTATACGTACGAAAATACCAATTTTAAAAACTTTAAAGTTGGCACAAAAATCAATTTAGAGTTTGATGTAGTCGGAAAATACATTTCGAGACTTTACTCGATCAACAAATAAACACAAACAACTTAAAACCAAAAAAAGCTCTAATTTTTCAATTAGAGCTTTTTTTTTATATTTTTCTACGTCTGTACATTACTGTAGCCCCAAGCATTACTGCCGAAACCCCTAGAAGCAATAAATGCTCATTTATTGGCAGAGGTGGCGGCGGACACGTATCACACGGTTCTTCAGGAACTGGTGGATCTTGTTGCGCCCATACATTTGATACATTAATCAATATCAAAAAAAATACTAAAAAAATTGTTCTTACTATCTTCATAAAATAATCCGTCTGAAATAACAGACGTGTAGGTTTTGTTAATTTTTTTCTCGTATCTAATTTTGTATCAGTGAGGCTCTAAAACAAAATTATTTGGCAAATGTAAAAGTTTTTTAAAGAAATCCAATACTTTACCGCAATAAAAAGACCTTTCTTTTTTATTGAAAGGCTTTTCTTTCTCTCCCTGCCGTGACGAAATAAAAATAGTACAAAACACAGAATTTGAAATCCTAAACTACCGCACTTTTAATAGTTAAAAAACTAAACTCCAATACAATATGGGCGTTTCCCTCCGGGTCAGGCTGTTCGCTACATCTTTTGCGAAGAAGGTTTTGGGCTGCTGCGCCAGAACACAAATCGATCGCAAAAGGATACCGCTGCCATCCTTAACGCAATTTGCCAATAACTAGAATATTTAAGTTTTTTAATAATATTTTAAGCTTAATTTTTATTATTCGGGGAGTTTAAAAGACGAGCAGTTGAGTTTAACACAAGGGAATATTCAAAATTATTGATACCATACAAACAAAAAAAGCCTTACATTTCTATAAGGCTTTGATTTTAAACTGTGGTCCCACCTGGGCTCGAACCAGGGACCACCTGATTATGAGTCAGGTGCTCTAACCAGCTGAGCTATAGGACCGGTTTGAGGGTGCAATATTACCACTATTTTTTATTCGTTCCAAATATTTTAAGAGATGATTTTTATTTAATTGAAATATGAGCTCAAATCTGACAAAAAAATATTGACAATCAATAATTTAAAAAAAACACCAATTTTCAGAAACTATGATTTAATTTCCTGGCAGAGCTCTATCAGCACACCATTTGTTGCTTTTGGATGCAAAAAAGCCACCAATTTGTTGTCTGCTCCTTTTTTCGGAACCTCATTTATCAGAACAAAACCTTCGTTTTTCAAACGCTCGATTTCGACTACTATATCATCCACATCAAAAGCGATATGATGAATCCCTTCTCCTTTTTTTTCCAGAAACTTCGCAATAGGACTTTCCGGATGTGTCGCCATCAAAAGTTCGATTTTGTTTGTTCCCGTCTGAAAAAAAGAAGTCAGCACCCCTTCAGACGCCACTTCCTCTGATTTATAAGCAGGAACTCCCAATAGTTTTTCGAACAAAACATTCGAATCTTCGATATTTTTTACTGCGATTCCGATATGTTCAATTTTATTCATCATAACATTTTACATTTTAGCTTTAAAAGCAACATGACTCTTGTAAATTATTGATTCACGTAAGTGTTAAAATAACCGCACTCTGCAATTACATCCTGATAATATCTTGTATCCGAATAGTCGTTTTTTAAGGTCTTAAATGCATCAAAAGCAATAAAATTGATCTTATCATCTTCTACATCCCACCAATTTTTTGTGCTATTGTATTTTTGGTTGTAATAGTCGTTACGCTCGCATTTTGCGATAAAATAGATGCATTTTGCCTTCTGCTCTTTTGTGGTAGCGGCTTCCAAAGCTTTTTTGTAATACATTTTGGAAACACTACAATTGGTAATCATTTTTTTCATCGAATCTCTAAAAGAATAAGGACTCGAACCGTATCCTACAATATTGGTTTCGTAAAAAATTCTACCATTACCAAAATGAGTAATATTATAAAAAGCATTTCCCAACAAGATATTATTGGTAAAAAGATCTTCTTTTTGAGCCACTTTGTCCTGCATGGTTTTTACAGTGGTCAGAAAATCGACAATTGTATACTTCTTTTTCTGAGGCGCAACATGATCACAATCGTGACAATCTTTTATACTTCCGTTGAAAGGGTTTCCGAGAAAAACAGCATACTGAATCGAATCTGTCTGTTTAATAAACTCAATTGCTTCCGGAACTTTATTATTAAAAGTTGCCTGAACCGCCTGAAAACTATTGATGTCTTTTAATTTATAACTGTAAATATCGGCGCCAACTTTTTCTATTTCGGTTTTATTTGGCTTAGCCAAAAAAGCTTTCATCTCCAACATATTTTTTTCATTGTCATAAAATGAATTTCCACTATTCCAATAATACCCTCTGGATTCGCCAAATAATTCGGCCATAACGGGATTTTGCTGCTCTCTGTAGAGGCTGGCCAGATAAGCTTTGCTCCACGCAGCCGCATTTTGATATCTAAAATCGTCTCCTTTGTACGTTTTTGGAAGTTCAAGGTACAACCAGTTCAAATCGGCCAAAACGGTTTTTTCGTTTTTAGAAGTCAGCTTGTCTATTTTACTCAAATTATTCACAAATCGAAGCAATCGCAATTGGTAAGTAGCCAATTGTGTCTTTGGCATTGTTTTTTCAGCTTTGCTAAAATTCGTATCTGCTTTGTCATAATCACCTTTTAGCGTTTGCAAATACCCCAGCGCAACATCCCACATATAGGGTTTCTGTGTATTTCCTGCTGCCGCAATTGCAACCACCAAATCAATTTCGCTTTTGTCAATTTTAGCACGGTTTTCTGTTTTGTTTTCGGTTACCGTTTGATTTCGGGCGGGTGTATTGGTATCGTTATTTTTAGATTCTGTAAACGAGTTATTAATAAGCTGCTCCTGACGGTTTATCAATCGGGTCAACAAATAATTAAGATGTTCGCTTTTTGGATCTAATTGGTAAATTTTCTCTACCGCCTGTTTTTCGTCTTTATAATAACCATGAACAGCCCAAAGCGCGGCTTTTTCTTTATTATTTTTGGCCATAACCAACGATTGATTCCAGTCTTTTTCGCTTTTCGGGCTAAAACTATACGCCGTAACTACACGCATTTCGGGGCATTTATCAAATACCTGAGCATACAAATAATTAGAAGTGGCATATTTTTTTGCTTTATAATGCACACCCGCCACATACGCCAACGCTCTGTAATACAACTGATTTTTTGCCACCGATTTTTCGGTTTTATTAAAAAAGTCAATTGCTTTTTGCTTGTTACTACTATAAAAATAGCCTTTCATGGTAAGAAACCAATATCTGTTTTTCAGGAATGAATCTGCCGTTGTATTGTAGACATTTTCTATCGACTGAATCATTTTTAAATCATCGAAAGTTTTGGCCACAACCGGCTCGTAACTCCAATTTTCTTCGACTACCGAAACCGTTTCTATTTTTTGAGCCAAATACAAAAATTCGATAAAACTTTTAATTTTTGGATCTTTTAAACTAATTTTTTTACCCCATTTTAGTGATGGTTTATTTTCCTTTTTATTTTTATAATAAACATGAAGCTGTGCAACATCTGTAAAGTTTGTTGCTTCGTTATTTTGACTAGAATAATTGTTGTTACCCTCGCCAATCATAAAATAACTAACAGTTGCGGCATCTACTTTTCCTTTTAAGTAATCGCTCCACTCTTTTATAATCTGCTCATTAAATCTGGAGTTGTGTTGGGTGTCAGACCCTATTCTATAAAAAACATCACTAGACAAAAACAAAGGCGCATACGACTTATCTGCAAAAGTTTCAGGTGTGAAATTAGAATTATAACTAAAATAATCATAGTCATCGCCACCGCCGCAAGCATAAATTATAGCATAACAAAAAAGCAGGACACCACTAGAAACAAGAAACAACTTGTTTAAAAATATTCTTTTCATAGTTTTTTAAATTGAATTCGTCTAAATCGTAAAAAATAATTTCGTTTGGTTTTTGAGCCGTATTTTCCTCCAAATCTTCGGCTATTTCGATTAACTCTTTGGAGGAAGTAGCTTCGATTTTTATCTGATCCCCTTCTTCATAAAATATCCCTTTTTTGTAATTGGAATGTTTTACTGAAAAAATAGTGCCCGAAATGGATTCAAAATTAATATCTTTTTTTAATTCTTGCGCAGTAACTTTTGAGCGCAAACCTATCACGCGCCCACCGCGTATGTGAACTCCCCAAGAATAAATAGGCAAAGCAAAATCAAGATGCAACGGGTATTTTTTGAGGCTTTCGAGATAACGCTCGGCTACTTTCTGGCTGTAAATCGAGTTGAGCGTATCCGCAGCGATCGAACCCATGTTATAATACATCAAAACACCTGAATCTACATTTGGAATCTTTGTTTTTTTGAAATACTTTACCTGATGCAAACGAATTGTCGCCGAAAGTTTTTTGTTCGAAAGCTTTTTAAAACGCTCGATAAATTTCAAATAATTGTTTTTGCTAACCAATGTCCAATCACAATCTATTTGAATTTCTTTACAGCTAATTTTGTTTTTTGCATTAATTTCATTTACCAATTTTAAGGTTTTTAGCGCCAAATCATCAATATCCAGAGCAGATTCGAGCATTACTTTGTTTTTGATAAAAACCACAGGAACGATTTCAAAAGCATCAACACTTTCTAGAAAATGAATAGGACTTATTGGTATTGGACTTTTACTTTCAGGATGCAAACCCACATCAAAATAGCGAATGTAGAGTTTGCTCACATTATTTTCTTTCAGAGTTTGCTTTTCTGTTTCAGACAATTTAAAGATGGTTTTCCAGTAGTAAAAAGAAATTACGGGCTCATTGTTTTTACCACAAGAAATCAATAAAGAGACAATAAAACCTAACAAAATATTCTTTTTCAAAACCAACAAAATTAAATGCGAGACCAAATGTAAGAAATTATAGTACGGCACAGGTTTTAAATTTAAAAAAAACAACGCCATCAAAAGCTTTAAAACCTAATAAAACGATAAAAAATTTCGATAGAAGCAAATATAATTGTTATTTTGTGGAATTAAATCACGAACGATTATGTTGAAAAACAACTTCAGATATATTTCTTTTTTACTGGTATTTTTAATGATGAGTTGCGCCAAAAGAGGCAGTATAACGGGAGGATTAAAAGATACTCTTGCCCCTATCTTAGTATCAAGTTCGCCAAAAAATTTCAGTACCGATTTTAAAGGAAACGAAATTGTCCTGACATTTGACGAATATGTAAAACTTAAAAATACCAACAAACAGTTGATTATTTCACCTCCAATGAAGGCGCAACCCATTATTACGCCCTCTAATGCGAGTAAATTTATCAAAATAAAAATTCAGGACACGTTACAACCCAATACAACTTACAGCTTTAATTTCGGACAAAGTATAACCGATAATAACGAAGGTAATCCGTACAATCAATTTAAATATATTTTCTCAACAGGCTCCTATATTGACTCGCTTTCAATTGGCGGAAGAATAAAGGACTCTTACAATAAAACCACGGACAACTTTGTTTCGGTGATGCTTTACGATGTCAATGACAAATTTGAAGATTCGATTATTTACAAAGAAAACCCACGATACATCACCAATACGCTGGACAGTTTGAGCACTTTTAAATTAGAAAATTTAAAAGCGGGAAAATACCTTTTAATAGCTCTAAAAGACAAGGAAAACAACAACAAATACAATCCTAAAGAAGACAAAATAGGTTTTGTAAAGCATTACATTAACATTCCCAACGACACCCTTTTTGAGTTAGAATTGTTTAAAGAAACGCTTCCGCTAAAGGCTCTAAAACCTGTACAGCTTTCGGGAAACCGATTATTGGTTCCGTATGAAGGAAAGCAAAATTTCAAGAATTCGAAACCTAAAATCGTCCTTAAAAACAATGATGAAATCCTCGAAACTATTGTGACCGAATTCCCTAAGAAAGATTCGCTGCAGGTTTGGTACAAGCCTCTTAAAGTAGATTCTTTGGCGATGGAAATAAGCAAAGACGATTACAAAAAGAAATATGTTTTTAAGATAAAAGACCTCAAAAAAGATACGCTGAACATTTCGGCAGTACAAAACGGAACCCTAAATTTTAGAGAGCGTTTTACACTTGAAACCGCTACTCCACTGGTAAAATTTGATTCCTCAAAAATTAAGCTAGTCAATAAAGATTCTACAGCGGTAGATTTTACCACCGAGTACAATGAATTTGAGCAAAAATTCTACGTAGATTTCAAAAAAGAACCTTCACAAAAATATAATTTTACCTTTTTACCCGGTGCTTTGACCGATTTTTACGAGAAATCAAATGATACGTTACAATATAGATTGAGCACTAAAGAAATAGAAGAATACGGGAATGTTATTTTGAATTTGAAAAACGTAAAACGCTTTCCAATTATCATCGAATTAATCAATAAAAAAGGGGACAAAATTCTTGCACAGGAATACTCTGAAGGCGAAACGAAATTTGAGTTTAACCTTTTAGAACCTGAGTTATTTACGGTGCGAATAATTTACGACGACAATAAAAATAAAATATACGATGCGGGTAACTTCTTAAAAAAGGAATATTCCGAAGAAGTCAATTATATGCAGAAAAATTTTGATGTTCGAAGCAATTGGGACGTCAATGAAACTTTTGATGTAAGCATACCCTACAATCCTGAACTGGAGAAAAAAGACGACGATAAAAAGAAAAAAGACGACGCAAAAAGAAAGAAAACTGCTTTTTAACTCACAAAAAGTACTGCAATGAGCAACGAATTAGCAGTTAAGAAAACCTGGTTACAAAACAACCGGAAATGGCTTTTGCCAACCTTGCTGGGCATTCTGTTGTGTGCCTGTTTTTTTACTTCTACTATTGCAGAAGACACTACCTCGATCATTCAGGCGTATTCTGATACTTTACTTTACGAAAAAGCCATCGAAAAAACCAATAAAAATAGGGAAGTTTTGGCTGTTATTGGGAGAATAGAACCCATTGATAAATTGTCCATTATGGAAGGGAATGTCGTGTATACTAACCATAACAACTCCGTTGCCACTACAGTTAGAATCATTGGTGTTAAGGAAATCGGCAAAATAGACATTATTGCTCATAAGATGAATAAAGAGTGGCATTACCAAAAAATCACTATTCGCTTAAAAAAGCAAAAGGCAACTATAAACGTTTTAGATCAAGAGTAGAAAATTAGTTCAGAATTTCAAACTCATCTTTATCGCTCAAAAAATCCAACTTTTGGCGGGTTTCGAGCATTGTTTTTTTATCCAGTTCGACTATAAAAACACCTTCCTGCTCCTGAGGCTCGAGAAGAAAATGACCTAAAAAATCTATCGCCTGCGAGTGGCCAATATACTCATAATTATTTGCGTCTACCCCTATTCTATTCACTCCCAATACATACGTCATATTCTCGATAGCACGTGCTTTAAGTAGCGCATCCCAAGCATTGGTTCGTACTTTTGGCCAGTTTGCCACATACAAAAGCAAGTCGTAATTTTCTGTATTTCTGGCAAAAACAGGAAAACGCAAATCATAACAAATCTGAAGACAAATCTTCCAGCCTAAATAATCGATTATTGTTTTTTGTGTGCCTTTAGTATAAAATTGATCTTCTCCTGCCAAAGAAAACAAATGGCGCTTGTTATAGTATTGTATTTCGCCTGACGGAAAAACAAATAACATTCTGTTGTAATATTGTGCTTTTTCGGTAACGATTAAACTTCCTGTAATGGCTACATTTTTCTCTTTTGCTACCGATTGCATCCACAGAATCGTTTCTCCCTGCATGGTTTCGGCAACTTCGGAAGCATTCATTGTAAACCCGGTAGAAAACATTTCGGGAAGAACAATCAAATCTACTTTTTGCTGAATCGAATTTATTTGTTCGTTGAAATGACTCCTGTTTTTAGCAATATCTTCCCAATAAAGATCTGATTGAATAAGCGCTATTTTCATACTATTCTGTTTTTTCTGAGCTTTAAATTAAATAAGAATTAAATCCGGGAAAGCCTTTTTATACGGTTCCAATTTTACATTATTTGGCTCTACCTCGGTAACAATATAATCGAATTTGGATAAATTAGCGATTTTCATCTTCAAAACGGTATTTAGTTTTTCGGTAATTGTAATAATTGCCGTTTTTTTAGAAGCCTGAATCATTGCTTTTTTTACCTGAACCGTCTCCCAATCTGAGTCAGAATAACCACCATCAACATCCAAAGCATTGGTGCCTAAAATCAATAAATCTGCCTTGATATTGGCCAACTGATGGAATACTTCTCCGCTTACGCACATTTGGCTGTAAGAAGATACGCTGCCACCAATCATGATTACTTTAATATTGGGTTTATCCAAAAGTTGTACCGCGGTTACGACCGTAATGGTAAAAATAGTCAGATTTAAATCATTTGGAATTAATCGGATAAACTCCCTAATCGTAGTTCCTCCGTCCAATAATAACACCATACCATCATGCAGGAGACTGACGGTTTTCTGGGCGATAAGCTGTTTCGACTCGACTTCATACGTCTGGTTGGAAGAAGCATAATGATACCCTTTGGTCATAGCACCACCTTTTACTTTAATCAAAAGCGATTCTGACTCCAGTTCATTAATATCACGCCTCA
Source organism: Flavobacterium geliluteum (assembly GCF_017948595.1). Lineage (GTDB taxonomy): Bacteria > Bacteroidota > Bacteroidia > Flavobacteriales > Flavobacteriaceae > Flavobacterium > Flavobacterium flavipigmentatum. The sequence continues at coordinate 94,520 of NZ_JAGFBV010000011.1, forward strand.
CCGTATCTTCTGAAACACCCAATTTTGCCGAAAGTGTTTCAAAACTTACACGAGTATGCAGGTTGATTTCCTTTAGAATATGATTTTTTCGTTCTTCCTTGGTATAATTTATTATTTCATTATCATTCATTCGAAATCATTTTAGGTACACAAATTTAAGCATTTACGACCATACTATGGTGAAACAAAAAACGCATCCAAATTAATGAATGCGTTTTTTTTATCTACAACTAAATTCTTTAAGATTATCCTTTTAAGCTTGCTGCTAAATACTCGCGATTCATACGTGCAATATTTTCAAGAGAAATTCCTTTAGGACACTCTATTTCGCAGGCTCCAGTATTGGTACAGTTACCAAAACCTTCTAGATCCATTTGGTGTACCATGTTTAAAACACGATCAACCGCTTCTACTTTTCCTTGTGGCAATAAAGCATATTGCGATACTTTTGCCGAAACAAAAAGCATTGCTGATGAGTTTTTACAAGTAGCCACACAAGCTCCGCAACCAATACAAGCCGCTGCATCAAAAGCTTTATCTGCATCGTGCTTATCAATCGGAATAGTATTCGCATCAATAGTATTTCCAGAAGTATTTACCGAGATAAATCCTCCGGCATGCTGAATTCTATCAAAAGAACTTCTGTCTACTACTAAATCTTTGATTACCGGAAAAGCTTTTGCTCTAAATGGCTCGATAAAAATAGTATCTCCATCTTTAAACATACGCATGTGCAACTGGCAAGTGGTAACACCTCTATCTGGTCCGTGGGCTTCTCCGTTGATGAACAAAGAACACATTCCGCAAATTCCTTCGCGACAATCGTGATCAAATGCTACCGGTTCGTCTCCTTTGTTGATTAATTGATCGTTAAGAACATCAAGCATTTCAAGGAAAGACATGTCTGGCTCAATTCCGTCAATTGGATACTCGACGATTGCTCCTTTATCCTGGGCGTTTTTCTGACGCCATATTTTTAATGTAAGTTTCATACTGTTTTAGTTTGAAAGTCATAAAGTCGAAAGTCGAAAGTCAGTTGACAATTTGCCATTTAACTTTAAGACTTTTGTCTTTTGACTAATTGCTATTTGTAACTACGCTGTACTAATTTAATGTTTTCGTAAACCAGAGGCTCTTTGTGTAATACGGCATCACTTGGTTTTCCTTTGTATTCCCAAGCGGCAACATAAGCAAAGTTTTCATCATCACGAAGTGCTTCACCTTCTTCTGTTTGGTATTCTTCACGGAAGTGACCACCACAAGATTCGTTACGGTGTAAAGCATCTTTTGCAAACAATTCTCCCAATTCTAAGAAATCGGCAACACGAGTTGCTTTCTCTAATTCTTGGTTAAGTCCGTTAGCTGTTCCTGGTACTTTTACCTCTTTGTAAAACTCTTCACGTAAAGCAGCAATTTCTTCAATCGCTTCATTCAAACCTTTTTCGTTACGAGCCATACCTACTTTATTCCACATGATTTTCCCTAATTTCTTATGGAAATAATCTACAGAATGTGTTCCTTTATTATTGATAAATCTATCGATTTGATCTTTTACATTTTTCTCAGCTTCAGCAAATTCTGGTAAATCGGTAGAAATTGGACCCATTTTAATATCCGGAGCAAGATAATCTCCAATAGTATAAGGCAATACAAAATATCCATCAGCCAGACCTTGCATCAAAGCAGAAGCTCCCAATCTGTTAGCTCCGTGATCAGAGAAGTTAGACTCTCCGATAGAAAAACAACCCGGAATTGTAGTCATCAAATTATAATCAACCCAAGTTCCGCCCATTGTATAGTGCACGGCTGGGTAAATCATCATTGGTGTTGTATAAGGATCTTCGTCAACGATTTTGTAATACATCTGGAATAAGTTTCCGTATTTACTTTTCACGATTTCTGCTCCTAATTTAGTTACCAACGCAGCATCATTAGCATCTAAACCTTTTACATAAGCTTCCTCTGTTCCGTATCTTTTTATCGCTGCTGCGAAATCTAAGTAAACAGCCTCACCCGTTTTATTCACTCCAAAACCAGCATCACATCTTTCTTTTGCAGCACGAGACGCTACGTCACGAGGAACTAAATTACCAAAAGCTGGATATCTTCTTTCTAAGAAATAATCTCTGTCTTCTTCTGCTAAATCGGTTGCTTTTTTCTTTCCTTCGCGAATGGCTTTTGCATCTTCTAGTTTTGCAGGAACCCAAATACGACCATCATTACGTAACGACTCAGACATCAAAGTCAATTTAGACTGATGATCTCCCGAAACCGGAATACAAGTTGGGTGAATTTGTGTGTAGCAAGGATTAGCAAAAAACGCTCCTTTTTTATGAATTTTCCAAGCTGCTGTTGCATTACTTCCCATAGCATTTGTTGACAGGAAAAATACGTTTCCGTATCCTCCAGAACCAATTACTACTGCGTGAGCAGAATGTCTTTCTATTTCTCCAGTAACCAAGTTACGAGCGATGATTCCTCTTGCCTTTCCATCAACGATTACTAAATCCAGCATTTCGTGACGGTTGTACATTTTTATTTTTCCACGACCAATCTGACGGTTCATTGCAGAATAAGCGCCTAACAACAATTGTTGTCCTGTTTGCCCTTGTGCATAAAAAGTACGGGAAACCAAAGTTCCTCCAAAAGAACGGTTGTCTAAAAGTCCGCCATATTCACGAGCCAATGGCACCCCTTGAGCCACACATTGATCGATAATATTGGTAGAAACTTCTGCCAAACGGTGCACGTTTGCTTCACGCGCACGGTAGTCACCTCCTTTTACAGTATCATAAAACAATCTGTAAACAGAATCTCCGTCTCCTTTATAATTTTTTGCCGCATTGATCCCTCCTTGTGCTGCAATAGAGTGCGCACGACGAGGAGAATCCTGAAAACAAAAAGCTTTTACGTTATAACCCAATTCGGCCAAAGTTGCCGCAGCAGAACCTCCAGCCAAACCTGTACCAACCACAATAATATCTAAATTACGCTTGTTAGCAGGGTTTACTAAATTAATATGATCTTTATAATTTGTCCATTTGTCCGATATTGGACCATGTGGAATTTTTGAATCTAATGCCATTATAATTGATATTAATTATTGAAATGATGAAATAATGCGATTATAACAAAAAGTGCCGGTACTACTACCGCATAGCCATAACCAACTTTGCTTAAAAATCTTGAATATTTATTGTGCATCCCCATTGACTGCAAAGACGAACTGAATCCGTGCCAAAGGTGAAGACCTAATAAAATAAACGAAACACAATACAAACCGGTACGAATTGGATCGTGAAATTTATGAACTAATTCACCGTAATACCTTGTAGCATCAGGAGCAGTGCCCGCAACGTATTTGTATCCGATTTCGGGAAACCAAAAATCATAAAAATGCAATCCTAAGAAAGCCAAAATAACCAATCCAGAAATAATCATATTTCTAGAAGTCCAAGAAGCATTTGCTGCTCCGTTGTATTTTGCATAACCAATTGGTCTAGCATTTCTGTTTTGAATGGTCAGAACAAATCCCATCACAAAATGGAAAATTACACCAAAAGCCAAAACAGGTTGCATTACAAATTGTATCAGCGGATTGTATCCCATAAAATGTGACGCTTCGTTGAAAACGTTTTCACTAAAAACAGAAATTAGATTTAAGGAAACATGCAGCGCTAAAAACGTGATTAAGAACAGTCCAGAAAGCGCCATTGCAACTTTCTTTAAGATGGACGCATTCAATAGTGCAGATTGTGCCATAAGAGTTTAAGTAGTTTGTTTTAAAAAATTACACAAAAATAAAGCAAATAGACATCAACTACAACCATTTCGTTGTTATTTATAATCATTTTAAAGAGCTTTTAGAGACTTTAAAGCAAATGGTTTAAAAACCCCAAAATAGGTTTTATTCAGAAGTCATTTTGATCAAATCCTGATTTTTATATAATTACCAAATTGCTATTTTTTTGAGCCTTTTAATTTATTTTTCTCAAAAGTAAAAGTTCGACTCATTTTATTCGAATAAAACAGCCAAAATTAAACAGCATAATTTTACCTTTATCGGCATAAAATATCACCCATGAAAACAGGAATAGACGCTATTTCTTTTGACTTAGCCAACATACATTTACCTATAAAAACTTTGGCCAATGCCAGAAATATCGAGCCCGAAAAACTAGAAAAAGGCCTCGGATTAATCAAAATGACTTTGCCAGACGTACATCAGGATGCGGTAGTTTTTGGAGCCAATGCCCTCACCAAACTCATCCTCGAAAACAACATCAACCTTAACGAAATTAGCCGTATTTATGTCGGAACAGAAAGTAGTATCGACAGTTCTAAACCCATTGCTTCTTTTTTAATTAATTTAATGGAACAAAAATTTGGCGAAGACGCTCTTGCAGAATGTGACGTAGTCGATTTTACTTTTGCCTGTATTGGCGGCGTTGATGCTTTGCAAAATTGTATTGATTTTGTACAACTACATCCGACCAAAAAAGCCATTGTTGTAACCACCGATTTTGCAAAATACGATTTAAATTCTACGGGAGAATACACACAAGGTGCCGGAGCACTAGCAATGTTGGTAACCTCTAACCCCAGAATCATTGCTTTTGATGATCATTGGGCAACCAGTACAAAAGGTGTTTTTGACTTTTTTAAACCCTATCGAAGTCTTTCAAAAGAAACTATTCAGCAAAATAAAAACAACGATCCTTGGTTTGACAATCTCGAAGCCGAAATTGAAATCCACAAGGATCAACCCGTTTTTGACGGCCAATATTCCAATCAATGTTACATGGATCGTACGCGAAATGCCTACTTTTCATTCAAAAAACTAAAAAAAACGACCGAAACTTTATATAGTAAATGGAATAGTATTATCATGCACTTGCCGTATTCATTTCAAGGACGTAGAATGCTATCTGAAATTTATGCTTTAGATCATGCGGATAAAATCATTTCAAAAAATATCGAACAAGCAGATTATCAAAATAAAATTAAAGAAGTAGCAAAATCAGACGAATATAAAAAGTTTGTCACCGAGAAATTACAGCCTGCAGAATTGGCTTCTTCCTTGATTGGAAACCTTTACACGGGTTCTATCTTTATGGGATTACTGTCTACTTTGGCGCATTTTTACGACACCAAGCAAGAAGTTGCCGGCACTACATTTGGATTTCTTGCTTATGGAAGTGGCTCAAAATCGAAAGTTTTCGAAGGAACGATTCAACCCGAATGGCAATCAGCTTTGGCCAAAACTAAGCTTTTTGAAAACCTGAAACAAAGTATAGAAATTGATTTTGAAACTTACGAAAACCTTCACAAAAAAGAACAAAAACAAAGCATCCGAACACCAAAAAACGAATGGGTTTTAGATCGAATTGAAAAAGAAATCCCTAACTTGATTGGGGCGAGATATTATAAATGGGTGGATTAAAATTCTAATAAACACAAAACCGAAGCATTTCTGCTTCGGTTTTTTTATGCCCAATCTTTGTCATTGCGAGGAACGAAGCAACCACACTAAGAAAAGCAACCGATGTAAAATGACAAGTGAGATTACTTCGTTCCTCGCAATGACTTTGATTTTACTCTTCTGCAATTTCCGATTTTCTTTCTCTGCAAAGAACCGAGATTGCAATAAAAACAAAACTTAGATATATCGAAATCGGAAACCCAATTCCGTAATCATGAGCGAAAATATTATCATAAAATGGCAATAATTGCAAAGTTATAATCACCAATATTGGCAATGAAATAATAACCCAAAATGCCACATAATTATCTGGAAAAGAAAACAATCTCCTTAGAATAAAAAACATCAAAAGCCCTGTTGAAGTAATAGGAACAATAAAACCAGCCCAACTTACAACAGCTGAAAGCAACAATCCCAAGGTGAGTGTTAATAGAAAAACAATCAAACTTCCAAAACTAAGATAAAATAATGTTGCTAAAAACTGTCCGCCTTTGCCGTTCGAAAAAAACTTAGCAAGTATAAAACACATTATCATTATGATCCCAAAAGTGGTTAAGAAACCACGATCATTTTCTCTGTCAACTCTGGCAGCAATAAACATCCAGAACCAGACAAGAAACAGAGAAATGGATAAAAAACTGCACTTTGTTTTGTTGTAAAGTATTTAATTTCTGTACTTAATGCTACCATATATTTTGATAAATAAGTATTCTTAATTTTAGAAGAAGCCGAATTTGAAAACTGTAAACTTGCTTATGTTAAAGATAATTTACAGAAATTAAAAATGCAATTTTTATTCGAGAAACAAGTGTAGAGGCATCGATTGTAAATGTACTATCAGTTATCTGTACCTTCTTCTATACCTTCTATTGATTCGCTATTTCTCATAAGTCGTTTTATTTCCATTTCTTCGCTAAAGAAAGTGTCAATACTTATCTCGTTGTCTAATAACTGCCAAACTTCATCTTGTGGAAGATGTTCGAGAATAAAATCATTTGGATCATCTAAAAAATATCTAGTATTTAAAAATTCAACTTCTCCTTCATTAGCAAGAATCGCCCCCCTTGCCCAAGTAACATCGATTAGCTCCCATTTTTCATAAAGTTTCACTGCATTCCAAGCATGATTTGTTTCTTTTAATCTCTCCTCTTTATAACTATATCCTTTTGCATAACCTACAATTACCGCACATTTTATTCTGGCATTATCACAAATTGCTTTAAATAAATTTGCATATCCCGAGCACACAGATTTTCTGCTTTCTAAAGTAGCAATTGCCGAGACATCAATTTGTTTATTGTTTTGATATGCATCCCAGTCATATTCTATGTTCTCTGCTATCCAAATATAAATTCTTGCAAGAATTTCTGTTTTAGTTTTTGCATTCTTTTTTAAATATAAAGCTAAAGTCTTTACGTCTAAAGTTTCAGATTCTGGGACTTCTTTTACATATTTCTCGATTTCTTTAAAATTCTTTATTTGAGAATAATTGCAAATAGAAATAAGTAAAAAGATCAGAACTATTATTGTTTTTGTTTTCACGTTTGGTATAAATTAACAAACCTTGTTGGTTACCAATATACAAAAATATCACCACTTAAAAAGTGATTTAAAATTTAAACAGAAAACTTAATTATGAAACCGAGACTCGCGTGAGGGATAGAGGCGGTATCCTTTTGTGAAGAGAAGCGGAACAAAAGATATAGCCGAAAGCCTGACCCGGAGGGACACGCCCTTGTTAAGATTCTAAATTTGCTTAAAAACTTTTTATCTTAACGTCATTGCGAGGAACGAAGCAATCTCAGTTGCCACTTTAAATCGGTTGCTTTTCTTAATGAGATTGCTTCGTTCCTCGCAATGAGTTAGTGTTTAGGTTATAAAGGCAATGATTACTATTTTTAGTACAGTTTTTAGGTGCTGAGATGTAATTTTTCGGTTGTTTACCCAAACGTTGGGCCTTAGGACCTAAACGAACTATTTTATTCAGTTATTTCAAAGCATTCATTAATCTCAAACTGTTGTTAAAGACGACTAGATTGGGCAGACAAATTGGTCTGCAAAAAAATCAAACAAACAAGAAAACTTTAATAAAGCTATTTTACGCTACTTCTTCAAAAAATAGTAATTTTGAGATTCGAAGTTCAAAAACGAAAATATTATGAAATATCACCAAATAAACAGCGCTCTTTTTGTAAAAAATCGCAAAAAATTTACGGCAGAAATGAAACCGAATAGCGTTGCCGTTTTCAATTCAAACGACATCTACCCTGTTAGTGCAGACAGTTCTTTACCGTTTGCACAACATCGCGATATTTTTTACCTAAGCGGAGTGGATCAGGAAGAAAGTATCTTGCTTTTGTTTCCGGACGCACCTTATGAGCACCAAAAAGAAATACTTTTCTTGAAAGAAACTAGCGAACATATTGCAATTTGGGAAGGGGAAAAGCTAACTAAAGAACGCGCTTTTCAGGTTTCTGGAATTAGAACAGTGTATTGGTTGCAGGATTTTCATAAAATTCTGAACGAAATGATGACGTATTCTGATACGATGTACATCAATACCAACGAGCATTATCGTGCGACGGTTGAGACTGAAACTCGCGAAGCACGTTTTGTAAAATGGTGGAAAGAGCATTATCCGGCACACCAAGTTGCCAAAAGCAACCCTATTTTGCAACGCATTCGTTCTGTAAAAGAAAGCGAAGAAATCGATTTGATTCAGCACGCTTGCGAAATCACCGAAAAAGGTTTCCGCAGATTATTTTCGTTTGTAAAACCAAATGTTACGGAGTACGAAATCGAAGCCGAATTGGTGCACGAGTTCATCCGCAACCGTTCTAAAGGTTTTGCTTACACCCCAATTATTGCATCAGGAAACAACGCCAATGTTTTGCATTATATCGAAAACAATCAGCAATGTAAGGCCGGAGATTTAATTTTGTTGGATGTTGCAGCAGAATATGCTAATTATTCTAGCGACATGACCAGAACGATTCCGGTTTCAGGTAAATATTCAGACCGACAAAAAGCGGTTTACAATGCCGTTTTGAGAGTTAAAAACGAAGCGACCAAAATGCTAACTCCGGGAACACTTTGGAAACAATACCATATAGAAGTAGGTAAGTTAATGACTTCTGAATTGCTTGGTTTAGGTTTAATTGACAAAGCCGATGTTCAGAACGAAAATCCGGAATGGCCGGCGTACAAAAAATATTTCATGCACGGAACCTCTCACCACATGGGACTTGACACGCACGATTACGGATTGCTTCACGAACCAATGAAAGCCAATATGGTCTTTACGGTAGAACCTGGGATTTATATTCCGGCAGAAGGTTTCGGAATTCGCTTGGAAGACAATGTAGTGGTTCAGGAAAAAGGAGAACCTTTTAACTTAATGCGCAATATTCCTATCGAAGTAGATGAAATCGAGAGCTTGATGAATTCTTAATTCAAAAGGCAAATACTAAAAAAATACAAAAACGATTAGCAGCAATGTTAGTCGTTTTTTTTATTAAAACCACTTATTGCTATAAAAATTTCTATACCATAGTAGAACAAACTGTATCTTATGGAACTTAAATTTCGAATATGATTACCGTTTCTTATCTTTGTGCTTCCTATTTAAAACATGATTTTGAAAACTATTTTATACAAAAATACCACAATAGCATACACCGATCAAGGTCAGGGAACTGCGATCGTATTCCTTCACGGCTTTCTGGAAAATCAATTGATGTGGAAAGATTATGCTACTTATTTTGCAAATCAGTATCGCGTGATTACGATCGATTTACTGGGACATGGCGCATCAGATTGTCTGGGTTACGTACATTCTATGGAAGAAAATGCCAATGTTGTTTACGAAGTTCTTGAACATTTAAAAATACTTAAAGCCACCATTGTAGGTCATTCTATGGGAGGTTATGTGGGTTTGGCTTTCGCCGAAGTGTACCCGAATGCGATTCAGAAATTGGTGTTATTAAACTCAACTTCAAAAGAAGACAGTGCCGAAAAGAAACTCAACAGAACACGCGCCATCAAAGCTGTAAAGCAAAATTACGTCAACTTTGTGAGTCTTGCGATTGCCAATTTGTTTAGCGAAAACAATAGAATTCGCCTCGCAGATGAAATTGAAAAAGTCAAAACACAAGCACTCAAAACACCTTTACAAGGAATAGTAGCTTCGCTAGAGGGTATGAAAATTAGAAAAGACCGTGTAGGGCTTTTACATACCAATCGTTTCCCTACTCTATTGGTTTTAGGAAAAAAAGATCCGGTTTTAAACTACGAAGAAACGATCGACCAAATTAAAGATACCCAAACAGAATTGATTTCTTTTGAAGATGGCCACATGAGCCACATTGAAAATAAAGAAGCATTACAACTCATTTTACTCAAATTTTTCGGTTCTTAAACCAATCAAAAAGGGCTGTCTTAATTACTTGAGACAGCCCTTTTAATTTTATTGAAGCTGAATTATAGCTTTGAAATAATATCTTTTTTAAATTTAGACAAAGTCGCTCTTGTTAAACCAAGATTTGCTTTTGTTGAGTCTACCGCTAAATAAATAAAATATTTACCATCTTCAGAAACATCAATAATATGTATTTGATCTGTAAGTGTGATTAAAATATCGTTTATTTTTTGATCTAATCCTAAAGCTTTGATCGCACTTAATTTTGCTTTTACAACTTCTAAATTATAAGCAGAGGCTAATTCTGGGTCAAAATTTGGATTTAAAGAAAGAGAACAGTATGACATTCCAGTCTCAACCTCAGTTACAGAAACTGCGATAAAACCATTGATATTTTCTTTTAAATCGTTTTGAAAATCTTGTAAAAAATCTGACATGTTTTAATTGTATTAAATTAATTGTTGAAAACAGTATCCATTCTGCGCAGCAAAAGGCCCATTTTACTTATATCTTTAGAAAGCAGAGCGACACAATTATCATCCTGATTTTTATTGGCCACCACAATTCCGTCATTGTTCTTAATCATCACTTGCTTGAGCTCTCCATTATTGAGGTCTTCAGACATCTCTAAAGACATTTTTAATATCATCCCAATCATTGCCGCTACATTGCCATCATACTCTAAATTTACGGACTCAACCAAAACGCCGTCTATCGTAAAAACCAAACCAGATTCGGCTCCGGTTTCCTCTACAAGTGTGTTTAAATCAATCATATTCCTGTTTTATCATGTTTAAGAATCGACAAAGTTATTTCAATAAATACAACTTTGCCATAAACACTTGTTAAAAAAAGACCAACCCTAATCAACTGATTTACTTTTATTTATAACGTGATTTTTAGCTGTTTTTAGATTATAATGTGCAAAAAAAAGAAGGAGAAAAAGTAAATGTGTTTAAAAATACAGGAGAACATTCAATAAAATTCAATTATAAGGTCAGAGGCTCATACAAACTCAATTTAAAAGAAGTTTTTATTAAATTTGCAAAAAATTATTGAGATGAAAACTGTTGAAGAATTGCGTTTTGACTTAAACGTAAAATTGATGAAGTTTAGAAGATTTCGTTTTGAAAACGGAAGTATAAACAATGAAAATGAGGGAGAACCAGAGAAAAAGGGCTTCTTTAAAAAAATTTTCAGTTAAAAATTATAGATAGAAAAAGCTGAACTTATTGAAACAAATCTTTCAATAAGTTCAGCTTTTAAACTTCTAATTATCGCTAATTTTCTAATTCTGGAAATAACGCAAAAATAGCGGTAATTTTAATTTGTCAGATATTTTCTTCAAAAGAAATAGTGCGGTCAAAAATTTCGTTTAACAGTACCACAATCTCCTCGACATAATTCGCCAGAATTTCTTTTGTAACAGTTATATGTAATTCTTTTTCTTCTTTAAAACCAAAAGGCAGAAAACCTGATTTTAAGTTTTTAAACGAAATAATTCCTGCTTCCATCGGAATGTCTTTCATTTCGTTTTCGAACATAAAAGCATACGCTAAAACCTGAATAATTTTATCGTTTTTAAGGTCTTTAGTTAACCCATTCCATGATTTAAGCACAACATTGGCTCTCTCTACTTTTCCGGTCTTATAATCAATGATTCTAATTTTTCCGTTGCGCAATTCAATTCTATCGACATTTCCTTTAATCAAAACAGGAAAAGGCAAACTCTGATGTATTAATTCACGTTCGAAAGTTTTTTCCAGAGCAATAATCTTGATGGCGTCTCCGCTTTTGATTGCTTCCAGTTCTAATTTAAGAAAATTGAGAACATTCCGTTTGGCGACTTCAAAAGCCAATAAATTTCGTCCTTTCTTGATTTCGCCTTCTTTATACACCAATTTAAATTGTTTTAAAACTTCGTCATCCAAAAGCTTGAAGCAATTTGAAATATCTGTTTCCGAAATAAACCTGCCGACAAAAGGATCATAAAGCGCTTTTAATGTTTCATGAATGATCGTTCCGAGCGTATTTAAGGCAATATTTTCTTCAACCTCTTCTACTTCTCTAATTCGTAGTATTTTTTGAAAATAAAAATCAATAGGATTCCTAATATAACTTGTCAAAGCAGAAGGAGAAAAACCAGCAGTTGCAATTTCTTTCAGGCGCTCCATCACCGCCTCAGACTTGGGTATTACCATCCGCTGATAAGCTGTTGTAGGCAAAACAGGATTATAAATATCAAATGTAAGCTGGTGTTTGGATTGTTTTTCTACTTCCAATTGTGTAATAAAACGACTTCGCTCGCCAGCATCCAATCCGTCATTTTCAGTATTATATATTAGATAAATATTTTTGGCTCGCTGCAATAAATGATAAAAATGATACGTATAAATAGCATCTTTCTCCTTAAAAGTAGGAAGACCCAATTCTTTTTTTACATCATAAGGAATAAATGAATTCTGCGATTTTCCCGCCGGAAATTTACCCTCATTCATAGAAGTTACAATTACCGTATCAAAATCTAAGACACGACTTTCGAGCACCCCCATGATTTGCAAGCCTCTTAAAGGTTCTCCTTCAAAAGAAACTTCGGCTACCTCTATAATCTGCTTATAGATAGCGTACAAAGTATCAATATTATCAATATGCTGATGTTGAGAATAGTAATTGATGAGCTTATTTATTACTTTAAAAACGGCAAACACAAAAGTTTTGGCTATTTTTTCTTCCTCATTATCGTTATTAAAATTTTCTTTGACCAAAAGCAAGAGCGCAGCAATATTATCGAGAACTGCGAGCGCTCCATTCTCCCATTTTTGAAATAATAATAAAAACAAATCTGAAGCACTTGCGTTGAGTTCCAGAATTTTTTTATGGGTAATAAACGTATAATTATTTTCTTTTATAATTTTGACCAAATGAGTCGCATGCGCATACGGCTCGATCAAAGGATGAGTTAAAACGTCCAAAACATCTTTGTAATAAAAAACATAGTGATCTCCTTTTCTGGAAATCGCATTCGTATGCATTTTAAACAACTTTGCAATCAGGATCTGTGATGGATTGTTTTTACTCGAATAGCCCATCGTAATGTTTAGAGCACCCACAGAGGAAGGCAGTGCGTACAAGACCGGCATAAGCAAATTTTCTTCACCAAGTACGATTGCTACCTTATCCAGAGAAGTAGAGGGATTTTCCTCGATTATTTTTTCAATGATACTACCTGTTAGTTTAGCCTGACCAATAGTTTTAGGAGTTCCTATTACTTGGATATTCTTGCTTTGCGAAAAATCATCTACAATCCAGTCGAAGGTATGTGATTTATAATGTTTCCAGCTTTCTTTAAAGCGTCTTACAAACAATCCCGCATCATGATAAGGGTCGTTTAAAAAAGTGCTGTCTACGTCCCAATAAATTTTAGCCTGCTCAAGTGCCAAAAGGTGCTGAACAATTCTTTCTTCGGCAGCATTTAACGCATTAAATCCAGCAAAAATATATGTTTGATTTGAAGTAGAATTCGAAAAATGATTAAGATTATTTACCGCCTCTCTATAAATCAAACCCTGATATCCCAAACCTTTATTTAATAAATGCAGATAAAGAGCCTCATAGTAAATAGGTAATAGCTTCCAGAAATCAATATAATTTTCTAAAAGTTTTGTTTTATCTTCGACTTCAATACCCCATTTTTTAATGTCTTCAATATCTTTAAGATAAGACAAAACATGCGATGGGTCCAGTAAGTAACGATCAATCTCGTTAAAATCTTGTAAAAGTGTCTTTGCCCAATTGGCGAACAACTCAAAAGACTGTTGATTTTGTTTCTCGGTTATAGAGAGATAAACTTCATAAAACTCAAATAACAGTTCTATAGAATCCAGAGATCTTATCGAGGCTACATCCTGAACAAAATCTTCAATACTAATAATCTCAGGACAAATGATAGTATTTGCAATTTGCTTTTGCAAAGCTTCTATTAAAAAAACTTTTGCTCTTTTATTAGGCAGTACGATAACTATCTCGTCTAGTTTAGTCGCATAATCCTGAATTACTACTGTCGCTATTTTTTCGAGAAAAGAAATATTTATCATTTGATAAAAATAAAAAAAGCCATTCAATTAAGAATGGCTTTTTAGAATTATTTAAAAAAGTAAATTATAGTTTACCTTGATATTTAGAACCGATGTGTTTGATTTCAGTTCTTCTGTTTTGTGCTTTACCTGCAGCAGTTTTATTGCTTGCAACTGGCATAGACTCACCAAAACCTTTAGACTCTAAGTTATCAACATTTACACCTCTTTCGATCAAAGCATTCATAACTGCTGCTGCTCTGTCCTCAGAAAGTTTTTGATTCAATTTATCAGAACCATCACTATCAGTGTGACCTTCAATGCTAAATTTAGCATTTGGATAGTTTTTAAGGATAGATCTAATTGCATCTAATCTAGCAAGAGTTTCTTGATCTCCTGTTTTGAAAGTAGCTTTACCTGAGTTAAAGTAAACCGCTCTAGCAGCAACTTTAAGTTCTTCTAAAGCTTCAGAAGTTACTTCTGGACATCCTCTGTTACTAGCTGGACCAGCTACAGTAGGACAATCGTCATCTTTGTCAAGAACACCATCTTTATCAGCGTCTAAGAAAGGACAACCACCATTTTCTCTTGGACCAGCAACTGTAGGACATTTGTCATCTTTATCAGCAACACCATCACCGTCAGCATCTGGACAACCGTTTAATGCAGCTAAACCAGCAACATCTGGACAAGCATCTTTTGCATCAGCAATTCCGTCTCCGTCAGTATCAGGACATCCGTTTAATGCAGCTAAACCAAATACATCTGGACAAGCATCACTAGCGTCAACGATTCCGTCTCCGTCAGTATCAGGACATCCGTTGAATTGTTTCAAACCAGCAACATCTGGACAAGCATCATCTTTATCGTAGATACCATCTCCGTCAGTATCTTTACCTCCGAATTTGAAAACTAAACCAGCAGTGTGTTGGAATACAGAACGATCTCCTTGACCATCAGCAACAGCCCACTTGTATTTTGTAGCAAGCTCAAGACCAATAGCATCTGTGAACCAGAAAGTTAAACCAGCACCTGGGTTAACTGTACCAAAGCTCTCGTCTCCGAAGAAAGTATAACCTCCACCAACAGTTAACGAAGGATCAATTACTTTAGATCCTAATAACTCTTGGAAGCTATATCTGATAGTGGCATCAATTCCGTAATACATCAAATCACCAGGATTAGATACTACGTTACCTCTTGAATCCTGACCAGCAGAACCTGGAGCAAAAGTTACCAATTTATCAATTTTGTTTACAGACCCTTGTAAACCTAGAGAGAATCCACTACCTACGTATCTAGACACACCAATGTAAGATAAAGAAGGAAGGATATTCCAGTTGTCTTTTACAGCGAATGGCTGAGAAAAGTGTTGATCAAAGAATCCACTTCCTGCACCAGAACTGGTTCTAGTGTCAACGGCGTTAACCCCAAAAGAGATAGCCCATGGATTGTTACTGTCTTGCGCGTGAGAGCTTAAACCCATCACCATCATTACAGCAACTAAAAGTTTGTTAAGATGTTTCATACTTAATTTTTTTAATTACAATTTAGTTAATTACTAGCAAAAGTAACACCAAATTTTTTAAATTCAAAATGAAATGTTAAAAAAAACCTACAAAAAAGAGACTAAAGTGGTAATTATATAACTTTTAACATTTTTCCAACAAGAACAAAGGCACTTATAGCCTTGTCCAGATGCTCTTTTGTGTGTGCTGCAGAAAGCTGAACTCTAATACGTGCTTTTTCTTTTGGTACTACTGGAAAAAAGAAACCAATAACATAAATACCTTGTTTTAAGAGCTCGTTTGCCATTGTTTGCGACAATTTTGCATCATATAACATAACCGGTACAATAGCCGAATCACCATCGATGATATCAAAACCTGCCTCTTTCATTCCGTTTTTAAAATAATTGGTATTCCATTCTAACTTATCTCTTAAAGAAGTATCTTTTTCTAAAAGCTCAAAAACCTTTATAGAAGCGCCAACAATAGCCGGTGCCAAAGAATTCGAGAACAAATAAGGTCTAGAACGTTGACGCAACAATTCGATAATCTCCTTTTTTGCTGTTGTATATCCGCCCATAGCACCACCTAAAGCTTTACCAAGAGTTCCTGTAATAATATCAACACGCCCCATAACTCCTTTTGCCTCAAGCGTACCTTTACCGGTAGCACCAATAAATCCAGCGGCATGACATTCGTCAACCATGACCATAGCATCATATTTATCGGCCAAATCACATATTTTATCCAACGGAGCTACCAAACCATCCATAGAAAACACACCATCGGTCACAATTAATTTAAATCGGGCTCCTGCTTCATTTGCTTTTATCAATTGCTGTTCAAGATCTTCCATGTTGCTGTTTTCATAGCGATAACGGGCTGCTTTACACAAACGAACTCCATCTATAATAGAAGCATGATTTAAACTGTCCGAAATAATAGCGTCATTCTCGCCCAGCAATGGTTCAAAAACACCTCCGTTAGCATCAAAAGCAGCTGCGTACAATATAGTATCTTCTGTACCATAAAAATCTGCAATCTTTTTTTCTAATGTCTTATGAATATCTTGCGTACCACAAATAAAACGCACAGATGACATTCCAAAACCATGCGTATCCATTGCGTCTTTTGCTGCCTGAACAACTTCAGGATGAGAGGAAAGTCCTAAGTAATTATTGGCACAAAAGTTCAAAACTTTCTCACCAGTTGATATCGTAATCTCTGCATCTTGTGCAGAAGTTATGATACGTTCTTTTTTGAATATTCCGTTTTCTTCAATAGTCTGCAATTCGTTTTGCAAGTAATCTTTTATCTTACCGTACATATTTATACATTTAAAACGTTAAAAATTAACAGTTTAGACCATTTACAGCCCTGATAATCCTTTAACATCTGGTTAATTATTTCACAAATTTACTACATCGATTTCTGTTCCTATATACACCAAAGCATTTTTTAACACTCTGTACCCTAAATCTTCAATAGCAAGTTGATATTCTTGAATTTGCTGCTTGTATTTAACATTAGCAGCGCCAGTTTTATAA
This sequence comes from Flavobacterium geliluteum, assembly GCF_017948595.1. Taxonomy (GTDB): domain Bacteria; phylum Bacteroidota; class Bacteroidia; order Flavobacteriales; family Flavobacteriaceae; genus Flavobacterium; species Flavobacterium flavipigmentatum. The sequence goes on from NZ_JAGFBV010000011.1 coordinate 111,547, forward strand.
TCCAAAAGATAAGCTTCTTTATTTTTAGTAAAAACTATTCGATCGGGTTTTAAAATTTTCCCTTCTTTTTGAACAATTGTTTGCTCGTTTAATATTTTGCAACTTCCGTCAAAATAAATATTTAGCTCCGCATGATTCACTATTTCCTGAAGTGTCTTGTAGACAATTTCTTTTTGATCAAATGTAATTAATCCGTTTTCTAAAGCTTTTACGATCGACAACTCAACATCTGACTTGTCTTTTACGAAAGCCAGAATTTCGTGAATGACATTTCCATACGAAATTGCCTCTTGCTGATGCGTTCCCCACATCAACGCTTCTTTTTGAGCAATTTTTATATTTTTCGGATTTAAAACTTCCGAAACCATCGGAATGGTCATCACCTCATCCAGAGCCGGTACAGACTGAGAAAGTTTCGCTTTATTCCCAAATTCATATTCTAATTTTTCTTCCTCATACACCCCTTCATTTATCAAATATTTTATAAAAAACGAAGCCATATTACTCGCAAACTCTCCGTCTTTCTTTTCTTTCATAGATTGAGAAATAACAAACAGTTGTTCTTCGGCACGAGTCAGAGCTACATACAAAACATTAATATTATCGAGTAATTCCTCTTGTTTTTTTAGATTAAAAACCAGAGACGCATGCTCGCCAAAACCTTCGACAGCGGTACTATTGTCTATCAAAGCTTTTGGAAGTCCTAGATCATCATTTTCGGTATCGAGCCATAATTTATCTTTTGGTTTTCGGCTGTAATCTTCTTCGGCAAAAGGCATGATAACAACAGGAAACTCCAATCCTTTAGACTTATGAATCGTCATGATGCGAATAGCATTTTTGCCTTCCGGCGAAGGAATACTAAATTTAGATCCGTTTTTATCCCAGTACGCCAAAAAATCAGCTATTCCAGCCTGATTGCGAATATCTCTTTCCAAAACAATATCCAGAAAATATTGCACGTACGCATTTCCTTGAGCGGGAAGAAATTTTGAAATGATAATTTCGACCGCTTCGTACAATGATTTTTTACGAATTCCTTCAAAAGAAAGTGAAAGATCCAGCGTTAAAAGCCATTTTTCGAAATCATTTTCCTGCCTCTGAGCCATTCCTTTTGCGATAAAATCATGAATAGGCAAATCAACCGCTTTATTGACCGCCAAAAAATGCAGAAAATTTGCTTTTGCTTCTAAGTCTGCACTATTATTCAAATATTTTAATAAATGAACAATCAGGCGCACTTCTGTGGCATTTTGAATCATCAAAGTTTCTGAGGACAAAAGCGGAATATTTTGCTCTGTGAGATACGTCGCGATTGCGATTCCCTGATCTCTTTTTCGAGTTAAAATCACAATATCTTTATATTCAAAACCTTCCCGAAGTACTTTCTGAATTGTATTTAATGTTGCCAAAACATACAAATCATTTTTTTCGACAACCTCTTCTTCGTCAGCAGCATCATTTTTTTCGATTATCGGAAGAAAAGAAATATTAACATAACCACCTTTTTTTGCATTTGAATTTTGAAAACTGTGATTTTCGTACAGATCTTTATAATCTTCATTAGAAAATTCGGTCGAAATCAACTTAAAAAAAGCATTATTAAAATCAATAATCTCGCTGTAGCTGCGATAATTGGTATTTAAATGTCTTATTTCTTTATCAGGATTATTAAACGGATTCGTGTCTTTGCTCAGTTCGATAAACTGCTCTGCTTTTCCGCCACGCCAGCGATAAATAGACTGTTTAGGATCACCAACAATCATCAGAGTGCCTTTGTTGCCCAAATCATCTTGCCCCGAAAGCGCATTATCAATCAGCGGAATTAGGTTTTGCCACTGCATTTCTGAAGTATCCTGAAATTCATCAATAAAAAAATGACGGTATCTTTCGCCTAAGCGTTCATAAATAAAAGGCGCTGGCTGATTCTGAATCTCTCGATGAATAATCGCATTAAATTCAGAAATAGACAAAACATTTTGTTCTGACTGAATTTTCGCCAACTCATTACTCACCGTATTTAGCAACGAAAGCGGCGTAATATTTTTTAGAAAAGCCTTGTAAAAATCTCTTTTTTCAAACTTTTTATAAATTTTATCTAAATTATGGAGTAACTCGGGAATTATATTTTCAATTAAAGCTCGGTCTTTGGCGGTTTTATTGATGGTAATATCTTCAAACTCGTGAAAAGTTTTATTTCTCGGATTGAATTTACCGTCTCGAATACTTTCTAAATGATTAGGGAAAGTTCCTCTCGAAAACGACTTCAAATCAATTCCGTTTTTGTCAATTAAATCGAGTAATTCTTCTGCAGCCTGTTGATTTTCTTTTTCTAAATCGGCACAAAGAGCCGACATTTTCTTTTTGACCGCCACAAATTCCTCGATAGAAGTGTCCTGAAAATGCAAAATTTCGTTTCGATTATTTTCATTCAAAACCAAACGACCCGTTTCAAGAATCTCGCGCGAAACATCCCAACTTTTATCATCATCGGTTTTTTCCATCGTAAAATCTACGAGCAAATTGGTCAGCGTTTCGTCCTGACCCGCTTGCGCAATAATAGCATCAACGGCTTCTATCAATAAATTTTCGGTATCCAAAGTAACCTCAAAAGTCATCGGCAAATTAAGATCATGCGCAAAAGCACGAATAACTTTGTGCGTAAATTTATCGATAGTAGAAATATCAAAAGCAGCATAATTGTGAATAAGATGCTTGATGATATTTTGAGACTTGGTCTTGATTTTAATGATAGAAAGACTTGTTTCTCTGGACAAATCTTCCATTAATTCAATGGCTTTCGCCGAAGGTTCGTCTTTGGCAAATTCAGACAAACTGCCCACAATTCGGCTTTTCATCTCATGCACCGCTTTATTAGTAAAAGTGATGGCCAGGATATTTCGATAAGCATCATTTTTGGGAGATGATAGAATAATTTTGAGGTATTCCTTAACCAAAGTATAGGTTTTTCCAGAACCCGCCGATGCATCGTAAATAGAAAAAGACGGACTTTGCATAAGAGAGGTTTTAGTATTGTAAAAATAGCACTTTAAATATTAAATCCCAATACTACAGAATTCCAAATTCCAATATCTGCATGCAACAAACGCATCAAATATTGGAATTTGGAATATATATTTTTTTGATTTTATAAAAAAACTATGCTGATTTAGGAAATGCTCTTTTATTAAAAACCAACAAGATTCCGACACCTGTAGAAATAGCAATATCGGCAACATTAAAGATCGCGTTAAAGAATGTAAAATGATTTCCTCCCCAGATTGGCAACCAAGATGGCAGGTTTCCTTCCCAAATAGGAAAATAAAACATATCGACCACCAAGCCATGAAACCAGGTTCCGTAAGGTTGTGGAGAAAAAATCGTCGCCAGATTATTGGAACTGTCATCGAAAATTACTCCATAAAAAACAGAATCAAAAATATTTCCTGCGGCACCAGCCAGAATTAAGGCAACAGCGGTAACCAAATAAGTCGAATGTTTCCTTTTGATCACATCGTTTAACCAATACGCGATTCCGAAAACAGCAAAAATTCTAAAAACTGTCAAAATTAATTTTCCGTATTGTCCGGGAATTTTAGTTCCCCAAGCCATTCCTTCATTTTCTATAAAATGAATTTTAAACCACTCGAATACCCTATATTCTTCACCTAAAACAAAGTTTGTTTTTACATAAATTTTAGAGAGTTGATCTACTAATAAAACTAAAAATATAAGGAGATATGCTTTTCGTAATGACATTTTATAAATTTTTGATGGGCAAAAGTAACAATTTAATCAAAAAAAACGCCCCATTAGGAGCGTTAATTGTTTTGTAATTAATTGTATTACTATTATTTTTTCTTTAAGCAGAAAATTAAAGCTGTTTATTTTCGACCAGTTTCTTTGGCGGAGAGAGCGGATCACTGAAAAAATCAGAAATCGATTTAAGTAAACTTTTACCTTCTTTTGGCTTGTTTACCCGCTTAGCCTTTTCTGTTTTTAACTTTAATCTCAGTTTTTCAAAATCTTTCATTCTAATTTCGATATTAGAATTAACTTCCTTGATTTTCAGTATTTTAGCCATAATTGTAAGTTTTATATGTTAAATAAAAAAATTATTTACAGTTTAACGCTACAATAATACAAAAAATAATTTATATTTGTTAATAAAATTAACAATTGTTGCCTAGAAAATACATTTTTGTTGCCGTAAAGAAGATTTAATCCGATATTTTTAACACATTTACCAAATCTACCAAAAATGAATGACATCAAAACCGTTTTAAATGATTTTTTAATCAATACCAAGACCACTTCTGCACTTATTTTCGACGTCAAAGGAAAATTAATCACCTCATTAGACATTAATTACAGTGATAGCGTAGCCGCTATGAGCGCCGCAATCCTCTCCATGTGCGAAAAATTTCTTTCTGATCTGGAAAAAGGATCATTAAAACAATTGTACCTAAAAACCACAGAAGGTATTGTGATTGGTAACAAAATTAACACCTCAAACTTTATTGTCGTTTTCTCTGAAAGCTCCAGTAATATTGGCTTATTAATGCATAACACAGAAGAACTTGCTTCTGAACTTGGAAAAAATCCGCTATTAAAATAGATCACCCATATCCATTAACAAATAAATACCAATAACTATGAGTAACGACTTTTTAAATGTGTTTTTATCAGAGATAAAAACCAATGTAAACGGCTTTATTGCTGTTGCTGTAACTGAAATCGAATCTGGATTAAGCTTTGGGAATGCAACAGTAGATCCTAGTTTTGATCCTGAACTTGCGGCGGCGTACAACCTGGAAGTTGTAAAAGCCAAATTGAATGCCGTAAAAGCTTTAAATCTCAATCAGGACATCGAGGACATTTTGATTACGCTGACGAATCAAATTCATATCATCGATATTTCTCCAAACAAAAAATTCATGATCTATCTTGCCGCAGATTCTGCCAAGGCAAATCTGGGAATGACGAGAGCCGTTCTTAAGAAACACAAATTAGAATTAGAAAAAAATCTGGCATAATTTTATGTACTAAATTAGAACCATTCCTTATCAAAATGGTTCTAATTTAGTATAAAAACACTATAAACAAAAAACGCCCCTAAAAGGAGCGTTGATTTTATCTAAAATTATCGTTGCAAGTTTTTTGCTTCGATACTCATAGTAGCGTGAGGTACAATTTTCAGTCTTTCTTTACCGATCAATTTACCTGTAACTTTACAAATACCGTATGTTTTATTTTCTACACGGAATAAAGCATTTTTTAGGTCGCGAATAAACTTTTCCTGTCTGATAGCCAACTGTGAGTTTGCCTCTTTAGACATTGTTTCGCTTCCTTCTTCAAAAGCTTTAAACGTAGGAGAGGTATCATCTGTCCCGTTATTCAAATCATTCATGTAAGCACTTTTTATTAAATCCAGATCGGCTTGTGCTTTTTGTATTTTATTTTGAATTATTTCTTTGAACTCTGCCAAATCAGCATCAGAGTATCTTGTAATTTCATCTATCATTTTCTATTATTTTGAAATTAATATCATTGTTTTAATATCATCAAACTCAATTTCTGTGCCGCTTTCCAGAGCATCTACAAAAACCAAACTATCTGTTAATGTCTCAGACTTAATATAGTCTTCATTTTTTAGAATTGCCTCTTCTAAAAGGCTATTTCGCATTAATTGAACTTTAATTTTATCGGTAACTTCAAATCCAGAATCTTTACGAATGTTTTGAATTCTGTTTACCAATTCTCTTGCGATCCCTTCGTTTTTCAATTCTTCGGAGATGGTGATATCCAGCGCAACTGTAATTCCGTTTGAATTAGCCACCAACCAGCCTTCGATATCCTGCGAAGTTATCTCGACGTCTTCCAGAGATAAAGTTACATTATTTCCAGCAATAACAATATCTAACGTGCCCTGCTTGTCTAATTGGTTAATCTGCTCTGACGAAAAAGATTGTATTTCTTTGGAAATCAGACCCATATCTTTACCAAAGCGTGGCCCTAAAGTCTTAAAATTAGGCTTAATTTGTTTTACCAAAATACCCGAAGCATCATCTAAAAGCACTATTTCTTTGACGTTTACTTCGGCTTTTACAAGCTCTGCAATAGCCTCAATTTCTGCTCTCTGACTCTCGTCAAGTATCGGAATCATTACCTTTTGTAACGGTTGACGCACCTTAATCATTTCCTTTTTACGGAGTGATAAAACCAGTGACGAAATAGTTTGCGCCTTCTGCATTTTGCTTTCTAAGGTTTTATTAACAAAGTTTTCGACAAATTTCGGAAACTCAGCCAAGTGAACGCTGGCATATTGCTCAGATCCTGTTGAAATCGTTAAATCGCGGTACAATTTATCCATAAAAAAAGGAGCGATCGGAGCACTTAATTTACTTATGGTCAACAAGCAAGTATAAAGCGTTTGATAGGCCGCAATTTTATCCTGGGCATATTCACCTTTCCAGAAACGACGACGACACAAACGAACGTACCAGTTACTCAGATTTTCCTGCACAAAGTCAGAAATAGCTCTTGCCGCTTTTGTTGGCTCGTAATCCTCGTAACATTCATCAACAAACTTTATTAAAGTATGCAATTCAGAGATAATCCATTGGTCGATTTCCGGTCTTTCGTGTAACGGAATTTCCGCTTCAGCGTATTTAAAACCATCGATATTGGCGTATAATGAAAAGAACGAGTAAGTGTTGTATAAAGTTCCGAAGAATTTACGGCGTACCTCAGCAATTCCCTCCAGATCAAACTTTAAGTTGTCCCAAGGATTTGCGTTCGAGATCATGTACCAACGGGTGGCATCAGGACCGTATTCTTTAATTGTTTCAAAAGGATCCGTTGCGTTTCCTAATCGTTTAGACATTTTTTGTCCGTTTTTATCCAAAACCAAACCATTCGAAACTACATTTTTATAAGCTACTTTATCAAAAACCAAAGTACCGATAGCGTGCAAAGTATAAAACCATCCACGAGTCTGATCGACACCTTCGGCGATAAAATTCGCAGGAAAATCTTTGTTCTCATCAATTTTATCTTTGTTTTCGAAAGGGTAATGCCATTGTGCATAAGGCATCGCACCAGAATCGAACCAAACATCAATCAAATCGCTTTCGCGTTTCATTGGCTGGCCTGAAGCCGAAACCAAAGTAATTTGATCGACTACATTTTTGTGCAAATCAACTAAATCATAGTTAGATTCAGACATGTTTCCAATCTCAAAACCTTTAAACGGATTTTCTTTTTGAAAACCAGCCTCGATAGATTTTTCGATTGCGTTGTATAATTCTTCAACAGAACCAATAAGAACTTCTTCTTTTTTGTCTTCAGTTCTCCAAATTGGCAACGGAATACCCCAATATCTAGAACGAGATAAGTTCCAGTCGTTGGCATTTTTCAGCCAATTTCCAAAACGTCCTTCACCAGTAGATTTAGGTTTCCAATTGATAGTTTCGTTCAGGTCGAACATTCTATCTTTTACATCGGTTACTTTAATAAACCAAGAATCTAGCGGATAATATAATAACGGCTCGTCTGTTCTCCAACTGTGCGGATAACTGTGTACGTATTTTTCAACCTTAAAGGCTTTATTTTCTTCTTTTAATCGAATAGCGATTTCAACATCTACAGAGCGTTCTGGTGCCTTTCCTTCATCATAATATTCGTTTTTTACGTATTTACCCGCAAGGTCACCCAAATGCGAAGTAAATTTTCCTTGTAAGTCTACCAAAGGTACTGGTGTTCCGTTTTCGTCTAAAACCAACATCGGTGGAATCTCTGGTTTTGCTTCTTTAGAAACTTTAGCATCATCTGCACCAAAAGTTGGAGCGGTATGAACGATTCCTGTTCCGTCTTCTGTGGTCACAAAATCTCCGGAGATAACCCTAAAGGCATTTTCGGCATTTTGATAAGGCAATACGTACTGCAACAATTGCTCGTAACGGATATCAACTAAATCAGCTCCTTTTGCTTCCGCTAAAATTTTATACGGAAGTTGTTTGTCGCCATTTTTTACTTTATCGAAATCAGCATCGTCTTCACTTGCAAAAAATCCTTTTCCGAATTGTTTTCCAACTAAATTTTTAGCCAGAATAACATTTACAGGTTCAAAAGTATATTGATTGAACGTTTTTACTAGAACATAATCGATTTTTGGACCAACGGTCAAAGCGGTGTTCGAAGGCAATGTCCAAGGCGTAGTCGTCCAGGCCAAAATGTGAATATCGCCAAATCCTTGTAAAAAGCTTGGCAACGTTTCTGGCAACGTTTTAAATTGTGCTACAATCGTAGTATCTGTAACATCACGGTAAGCTCCGGGCTGGTTTACTTCGTGAGAAGACAATCCAGTTCCCGCTTTAGGAGAATAAGGCTGGATCGTGTAGCCTTTATACAACAAACCTTTATCGTAGATTTGTTTTAAAAGCCACCAGACAGACTCCATGTATTTGGGCTTGTAAGTCACATACGGATCTTCCATATCAACCCAATAGCCCATTTTTTCGGTAAGGTCATTCCATACGTCGGTATAACGCATTACGGTTTTTTTACACGCTTCGTTATATTCTTCGATAGAAATCGTTTTCCCAATATCTTCTTTTGTAATTCCAAGTTCTTTCTCGGTACCTAATTCTACAGGCAGTCCGTGCGTATCCCAACCGGCTTTTCTTTTTACCTGAAAACCTTTTTGAGTTTTATATCTGCAAAAAATATCTTTAATCGCACGTGCCATCACGTGGTGAATTCCCGGTAAACCGTTTGCAGAAGGCGGACCTTCAAAAAATACGTAAGGCTCTGCACCTTCGCGAGTGGTTACACTCTTTTCAAATATATTTTCTTTCTTCCAAAAATCAAGTACTTCTGACGCTACTGTTGGCAAGTCAAGTCCTTTGTATTCAGTAAATTTTGTGCTCATTTTATCCTTTTCTAAATCGAGGTGCGAAAGTAAGGAATTTTGAATTATTGTCCACCACTTTATTAAAATTTCACAAACTTTTGTTGAGTTAATAGATCCAAAAACAAAAAAATTGATTAGTTTCTGGCATTATTCTCAAAACGCTGAGCAAATAAACCAAAAACTAATCAATTCTAATTATCCTTAATAGGATGATAACAATTATTTAAATCCGCCGAAATAAACTTCTTTCATAAAGATTCTATTTCCAAAAACGGGATTCACTTCTACCTTTTCTCGTACTTCCTGATACAAAGTTTCACCATTAAAATCTTCGATTTCGTAATTAATCTTGAACGGAATTTTTCCAGAATTTAAAGCCGCCACAGGACGGTAATCCCCGAAAATCTTGCGCTCGAAAAAACTTTTATTTCCGTTATCGAATTCTGTTTTTTCGGTTGAAACGATATTAAAATTTTCTTTATCGACAAAAACATGGTAATCTGTTTTAGGAATTGTTCTGTTGCCAGTGCTTAATGTTTTCTCGAAATAATTCAGATGATAACACAACCTTCCTTCGTAAATTTCGTCTTGCAACAATTCAAAATTATTCCATAAATCAAGTCTTAAATCGGTTAGAAAATTAACCAAATCAACATTCTTAACTATGTTGTTATAATCATAAGTCGAAAATTTTGCCCATTTTGCATTCACACCACTTTCGCGATCGTCATGACTCCATGCTTCAGCTCCATTGACAATCTCATAATAAGTCTCCGGCATTTTTTTCTTTAGAAGATAATTGGTAGTCGTTGCCCATTTTTCTTCTGTTTGAGGTACATTATTTCCTTCTATCGAAAGCTTAGCAAGAAAATGCGCTTTTTCGATATTCTTCAAAGCCTGGCTTCCGCCTAAATTGGCTACAACTTTAGCCAACAAATTAGGATTCAGCTGATACGGAATAGAATCAAGCATATTATTCCTTTGCAGTTTAGACTTTTCTAATTTTGCTTCACGATTTGCTTTTTCCTGCCCCCAATCTGCGTCCTGTTGCTCTATTTTTTCAAAAAAAGCCAATCTTTTTTCTTCTTTTTCTTCGGCAATTTTGAGTCCCAATTTTTTAAGATCTGCAAAACGAGTGGTATGACTTCTTATTTTTTTATCAGCAAAGTTGGCATTGTTCAATCTTTTAACAATGGCCGAACCTCTTGAATCTTGTTTGTCGTTTTCGATTAATAAATTGGCATATTGCAACGCTTTTTCTTTATTTTCAAGTAAAAAATACGTTTCTGCCAGATTATTTGTGACAATAAAACGAATATTTTCATTTGCTGGCGAAAGCGGATATTTGACCAACAAACTTTCTAAATATTGCAAATGAGGTGTTAGCAACTTCTCATCCAGACCTTTCTCCAGAGTTACTTTCTCCATCTGAGCCGTAATTTCGTTCTCAAATGCCAACATTTGGTTATATTCTGAATGTCCTTTTGAAGTTACAAATTCAAACTTTACTTTAAATTCATCTGTATTATAAGCCAATTTATAATTCAGATAGTTCTGGATTCTTTCAACAGAGCTATATATTACATTATCTATTCCTAACTCTGCTGCAGTATAATCATCATCCTTTTCGGCTTGTTCCACTCTTTGATTATTTAAAGCTACAGTAGCTTTCAAACTGCCTTTTTGGTATGATGCTCCAACGATAGATGATTCTATACTATTAAAATCTTGAGAAAGCAAAACCTTATCAGCGCATTTGGCTTCTACTTTTATCCTTACATCGTAATTAGAGTAGACTTGAAACTGCCATCTATTTTCTTTTTTATCAAATGTACTGTCAATAGCCGTTGCTTTGTATTTCGGCAATGTAACTGTTAAATAAATCCTTAGTTTTCCGTTTGCAGGATCTTTGATAAAGCCCTCTATATTAAAATATTTTTTCTTTAATACAGTTTCTTCCTGAACCAACTGTTTATCCATTTGATAAAAAGTAGTTTGCGTCAAGACATTATCAAGAATTGGAAATTCTGAGTATCGAATTACAGGTATGTAAAATTTCTTCTTTTTTGAACTTATTTTTTCTTGTGCCTGAATTGAACCAATCACAAGCAAAGCAATTAAGAGTAATGTTTTTTTCATAGGCAAAAAAAAAGCCATCAGAAACTAATTCTGATGGCTCTGGGTTTTTATTTTTTATTAAAAATTTGAATCGATTTATCAGAAACATAAAAAATATTTTGTGTCGCTGGATCTACTTCATAAATAGGTTTGTTATTGTTGAAGATAATTTTATCAACCTCAACTCCATCAGCTTTACTCACTTTTACGAGAATTTTTTCGCCAGTTTCTGCTTTTGCAAAAATATATGAAAAATCTCTGTTTTGCTTCATTGCATTAAAACGAGAGTTAAACTTAGCCGCTACAATTCCAAGAGCTGCTGATCCTGCAGCATACGCTTTTGCCTGATTTTTATTATTTCTGTCACCTTCAATTAAAACATCAGACCTCATGTTACCATTAGAATCACGGTAAGTCATTGTAATTTCTCCAGATTTTAGCGAGCTTACTCCTGAACCAATCCCTAAACCAATACTTCCTGCAATGGCAGCACTTTTCATAAGACGTCTTCCTGTTTCTCCCGGTTGACTGTAAGTCAGGTGGTATTTTACAGTTCCATCCATATTAACTCCCATTACTTCAACTGGTCCTGCAAGCACAACTCCCCAAGGGAACAATTCGATACTGTTTAATTCTTTCTCTTTTTTGATGTTTACTTTAGCAAAAGGCTCTGGTTTGTCGCTGATACTTGGATCAAATTTGTACAATTTCTCATCATTATATACCAAGTATGAATTTGTAGCTTCGTCATAAGTAGGTAAAACCGGACGTTCTTTATCAAAACTGATATTACGTTTCCAAAGTTTGACCCCTGTTTTATAATCTACCATGTTTCCGTAAGTCCCTGTAAGATACATTACTTTCTCACCCACTTTTCCTAAATAATTCAAGTTGCTAGTTTCTATAGTATAAAAAACAAAGCAGAGGTTTAGTAAATTTGTTTTGCGAACCAATAAACCTCACCAATGCTTTGTAAAGACAAAATTATATCAATTTTTTGTTTAA
>NZ_JAGFBV010000012.1 GCF_017948595.1 Flavobacterium geliluteum
TTATCCATAGATGAAACCTCCCTTTCCAATGGCGAGCTCTATACTATTTTAACCAACAAATCCGGTAAAGGTAGAAAAGGCGCCATAGTGGCTATGGTTGCAGGAACTAAAGCAGAAACAGTGATTGCCGTTATTGAAAAAATGCCTCTTCAACAACGAAATCTAGTCAAAGAAATCACTTTGGATATGGCCGGAAACATGGGATTGATAGCTAAGAAGTGTTTTGTTAATGCTACCCGGGTTACAGACCGATTCCACGTTCAAAAGCTAGCTACAGAAGCCCTGCAGGAAATCAGGATTAAATATCGCTGGGAAGCCATCGATCAAGAGAATGATGCTATTGAAAAAGCCAAAAAGTCAAAAGTAAATTTCGAATCTAAAATACTCTCAAATGGAGATACCCTTAAACAATTACTAGCCAGAAGTCGCTATTTCTTGTACAAAACCAAATCGAAATGGACTCAAAATCAAACAGAACGGGCTGCATTATTATTTGAATTGTATCCCGATATTCAAAAAGGATACAATCTAACTCAAGAGCTCCGTGGTATCTTCGAGAATACAAAAGATAAAATCATTGGTTTTGCAAAATTGGCCAAATGGCATGAAAAAGTAAATCAATCCGGGTTTAAGTCTTTCGGTACAATCTCTCGTACCATTATGAATCATTATCAAACGATATTGAACTATTTTGACAACAGAAGTACTAATGCTTCTGCAGAATCATTCAATGCTAAAATAAAAGCATTCAGATCAAAATTCAGAGGTGTGAGGAATGTGGAATACTTCCTTTTTAGACTCACTACTATTTATGCATAATTTTTATAACTCCACAGGTTTTCGTGTTGATCCCAATTAGACATCTAGCAATCAATTAAACAATGAAAGCCGCTATTGCTTTCACCATTTTCTATTAAAATATATCAGTTTTATACAAATAAAAAAAGTCCTCAAAAAGAGGACTTTTATATATTTAGGAAATTGTAATTAATTACAACTTAGCAACATGTTTTGTTAACTTAGACTTCAAATTAGAAGCTTTGTTATCATGAATGATGTTCTTTTTAGCTAATTTATCAATCATAGAAATTACAGTTGATAATTTTGAAGCAGCATCAGATTTATCAGTAGCCAATCTTAATGCCTTGATAGCATTACGAGTAGTTTTGTGTTGGTATCTGTTTAATACTCTTCTTTTTTCGTTACTTCTTATTCTTTTTAATGCTGACTTATGATTTGCCATTTCTTTTTAATTTTAGATGTAATAATTATTATAAATACTAGTTAAAAAAGAAAAACCTCCCACAATTGTATAACAATCACTTTGGTTTTAACTAATAAAACAAAAACAGAGACACCAATTTTTATTTTACAAAACTTATTTACAACTAATTTCAGTAGTCCGTAAGGGAATCGAACCCCTGTTACCAAGACGAAAGCCTGGAGTCCTAACCCCTAGACGAACGGACCATTCTCGTTCTAAGTTTTCTTCAAACTAAATAATTGAAGATAGTAGCCCGTAGCGGAATCGAACCGCTCTTACATGGATGAAAACCATGCGTCCTAACCGATAGACGAACGGGCCATTTTTTTAAACATCAAGTTAAATAACTTAATTTGCAATAGAAATTAGTAGCCCGTAGCGGAATCGAACCGCTCTTACATGGATGAAAACCATGCGTCCTAACCGATAGACGAACGGGCCCTGCTTCTCTAATGCGGATGCAAAGATACATCTATTTTTAAGATGCACAATAGCTGATGCAAAAAAAATTATTTTTTTTTAATACGCCTTAGCAAACAACACTCTTTTTGAAGAAGGATTACCAGTAAATACACAGGTTCCCACCTCTTCAACACCATCCAAAGGAATGCAACGAATGGTTGCTTTTGTCAGGTCTTTTATCTTTTCTTCGGTAGCAGCCGTACCATCCCAATGAGCCGATACAAAACCTCCTTTTCCATCCAGAATTTCTTTAAACTCCTCAAAACTATTTACTTCGGTAACGTGAGAATTACGATATTCTAAAGCTTTATTAAACAAATCTGCCTGAATCGTTTCCAGCAACTCGTTTACATAATTTACAATTTCTTCTTTAGAAACCACTTCTTTTGATAAAGTATCACGTCTCGCAACCTCAAAAGTTCCGTTTTCTAAATCTTTTGGACCAACCGCAATTCGAACAGGAACCCCTTTCAATTCCCATTCAGCAAACTTGAATCCTGGTTTTTGAGTTGTTCTGTCATCATATTTGACCGATATTTTTAATTTTTTCAATTTCGCTGTCAACTCATTAACTGCAACAGTAATTTCGGCCAGTTGCTCATCCGTTTTATAAATAGGAACAATGACCACTTGTATCGGAGCTAAATTTGGAGGCAACACCAATCCCTGGTCATCAGAGTGCGTCATTACCAAAGCCCCCATTAAACGAGTCGAAACACCCCATGAAGTTCCCCAAACGTGTTCTTGCTTTCCTTCGGCATTAGCAAACTTTACATCAAAAGCTTTTGCAAAATTCTGTCCTAAAAAGTGGGATGTACCCGCCTGTAATGCTTTTCCGTCCTGCATTAAAGCTTCGATACAATAGGTTTCATCAGCTCCAGCAAAACGCTCCGTTTCGGTTTTTATACCTTTTACAACCGGAATCGCCATAAAATTTTGTGCAAAATCAGCGTAAACATTCATCATCTTTACAGATTCCTCAAGTGCTTCGGCTTTTGTTGCGTGTGCCGTATGCCCTTCCTGCCATAAAAACTCGGCTGTTCTTAAAAACAAACGCGTACGCATTTCCCATCGCACAACATTCGCCCATTGATTAATCAATAAAGGCAAATCTCTGTATGATTGTACCCAACCTTTGTACGTTGACCAAATAATAGCCTCACTTGTTGGGCGAACAATAAGTTCTTCCTCTAATTTAGCATTTGGGTCAACCATCAATTTTCCGGGTTTATCAGGGTCATTTTTTAATCTGTAATGCGTTACAATAGCACATTCTTTTGCAAATCCTTCGGCATTTTTTTCCTCAGCTTCAAACATGCTTTTTGGCACAAATAAAGGAAAATAAGCGTTCTGATGTCCTGTTTCTTTAAACATTCTATCTAACTCTGCTTGCATTTTTTCCCAAATAGCATAACCGTATGGTTTTATGACCATACAGCCTCTAACTCCCGAGTTTTCAGCTAAATCTGCTTTTACAACCAGCTCATTATACCATTTTGAATAATCTTCGGATCTTGTAGTGAGGTTCTTGCTCATATTGAATAGTTTGGCACAAATTTTGTTTTAATAATTTTAACTAAATAGTTTGACAAAACTAACTATTTTTGTAATGTCCAACAATAAAAAACACCACAGATATGAAAACTTATACTTCTCTCCGCCAAAATTCATCTCATTTGTACATTATTGTATTAGTGAGTTTTTTAGTAACGTCATGTGGTTCTTATCAAAATACTTCATACTATGATAGTGACGGTGTTTACGGAGGAACAACAAGGACCTATGCTCAAACAACGACCAATAAAAACGACCAATACACAGACTATTTCAGATCGTTGCAAGACGAAGAACAACCAACGGAAATTTTTACAGACGTAGACAACTATAGTAATTACAATGCCGAAAATGACAGCACAGTAGTAGCTAAAAGCTACCCGGCTTGGGGAAGCAGCAATACCGAAGTTGTCATAAATACATACCCAACCTCTTCATGGTCATGGGGAATGTCTATGGGATGGGGATTTCCTGGTTATGGCTTCGGCGGATGGGGATATCCTGGTTACGGATGGTACGGTGGCGGAAACTGGGGTTACCCTGGTTTTTGGGGACCTGGATACGGCTGGGGCTGGGGTTATAGTGGTGGATTTTACGGAGGTTATTATGGAGGCGGTTACTATGGAAGACCAGGTTATGGGTACGGCTACAATAACTATTCATACGCGACAGGCCGAAGAGGTTCAGCAGGATATTACGCAGGAAGAAACTATTCTTCTAACAGAGGCACTGTAAGCAACAGAAGTTACACTTCTAACAGAAGCAGTTATACTACCAACAGAAATTACACATCTAACAGAGGTTTTACTGACAGAAGAGGATCTGGTATGGATAACAGATCAAGTAATTCAACTTTTACCAACAGAAGAAGCACTGGTCAGGGACAAAATAGTACTTATGATTATTCTAACAGAAGATCATCAAACACAACTACAACAAACAGAAACTACAACAATAGCAGCAATAGTAATTCTTCCAGAACCTACTCTCCTAGCCCATCGCGCTCTATGAATAGTGGCGGCGGAGGCAGCATGAGATCATCAGGTGGCGGCGGTGGCGGAAGATCATCAGGCGGTGGTGGTGGAAGAAGATAATTTTTCCCTTTTGTGTAATACCATAATTAAAATTAAAACTTAGCCAAATGAAAAAAATATTTCTCCTTATTGCAACAGGACTAACTTTTAGCGTGTCTTATTCTCAAGAAGTTTATGATGCTGTACGTTATGCGCAAGATAATTTAACGGGAACTGCCCGATTTAGAGCCATGAGCGGTGCATTTGGAGCTGTTGGCGGAGATTTATCCTCTACAACGGTCAATCCCGCTGGTTCTGCTATATTCAACAATAACCAGTTTGGACTTACACTTAGCAACCAAAATACCAAAAACAACTCTAATTATTTTGGCACGAACACAAGTGACAAAGACAACTCGTTTATATTGAATCAAGCAAGTGGTGTTTTTGTTTTTCACGACAGCAACCCAAGTAACAGTTGGAAAAAAATTGCTATTGGAGCCAGTTACGAAAACACAAACAATTTTAATAATAATGTTTTTTCTGCCGGTACAAATCCTACCAATTCTATTGATGATTATTTTTTAGCTTTTGCTGATGGAGTTCCGCTTGGGGTAATTAAAAATTCGTATTACGATGAGCTCAACTACAAAGAACAACAAGCGTACATGGGATATGAAGGTTTTGTTATTAACCCCGTTGCTCCACTTGACAATAACAACACTCAATACAACTCTAATGTACCAGCAGGAGGAAATTACTATCATGAAAACGAAATTTATACCAGAGGTTATAACAGTAAATTAAGTTTTAATATAGCTACTTCTTATAAAGACCGTCTTTACTTTGGAGCGAATTTAAATGTTCATATTACCGACTACAGAAGATCCAGTAGTTTTTACGAAGACAATAACAATCCGTTAACTCCAGAAGAAACTATTTCTAATTTACGTTTTAACAATGAATTGTACACGTACGGTAATGGTTTTTCTTTTCAATTAGGAGCTATTGCAAAAGTTACAGAATCATTTAGATTAGGATTGGCATACGAGTCAAATACTTGGTACGAACTTTTTGATGAAACTTCGCAAACTTTATCTACCACAAGACAAGCAGATGGCGGACAACCTATAAACAAATTTGTAAATCCTAACGTAATTAACGTATATGAATCTTATACTTTGCAAACTCCGGGAAAAACCACTTTTAGTGCGGCTTATGTTTTTGGAAAATCTGGCTTAATTAGCATTGATTACGCAATAAAAGATTATGGAAACACCAAATTTAAACCCACAAGCGATGAAGGTTTTAGAGGAATCAACAATCAGTTAAGTAATCAATTGACAAGCAATGGCGAACTGAGAATTGGTGGAGAGTACAAAATAAATAAATTGAGTTTGCGTGGTGGATATCGTTTTGAAGGAAGTCCGTACAAAAACGCCACAACAAGTGGAGATTTGACCGGTTATTCTGGCGGTTTAGGATATAGTTTTGGAGCTACAAAACTAGACTTGGCTTATTCGTATGCCGAAAGAAAATCGAATGAAGGATTTTTCGCGACTGGATTTACAGACGGTGCTAACATAACCTCGAAGCTTACGAATGTTTCGCTGACATTATTATTTGAATTGTAATTAAGAATAAATAGATGAATGGAAATTTCCGCTTAGTGTTGCTTAGCGGATTTTTTTTAGCCCTGATAGAAGGGAAAATCCTTTTTTATTGCTTTTTCTGCAATAAAAAAGATTGGAATGATAGCAGGAATAGCTCCTGAAAAAAACACTAAAACAAACCTAAAGGAGCGGTGTTTGAATAAAAAAGCGTAATTTTGCACTCCAATTTATAAAAGTATGAGAACCAAGTCTTTAAAAAAGAACAAAATTAACGTAATCACTCTTGGGTGTTCGAAAAATGTATATGATAGCGAAGTCTTGATGGGACAACTTCGTGCCAATGGAAAAGAAGTAACACACGAGGCACCAGCTGCAGAGGAGGGAAATATTATCGTAATTAACACATGCGGGTTTATTGACAATGCCAAAGCAGAGTCTGTAAACATGATTTTGGAATATGCTGATAAAAAAGAGAAAGGACTGGTTGACAAAGTTTTTGTAACCGGATGTTTATCTGAGCGTTACAGACCTGATTTAGAAAAAGAGATTCCGAATGTAGATCAATATTTTGGCACAACAGAATTGCCTCAATTATTGAAAGCTTTGGGAGCCGATTATAAACACGAATTGTTAGGAGAACGTTTAACTACGACTCCAAAAAATTACGCTTACCTAAAAATTGCCGAAGGTTGTGACAGACCTTGCAGTTTTTGTGCTATTCCGCTGATGCGCGGTAAACACGTGTCGCAGCCTATTGAAAAATTGGTTAAAGAAACAGAAGGTCTGGCAAGAAACGGAGTTAAAGAATTGATTTTAATTGCGCAGGACCTTACTTATTACGGTCTTGATATTTATAAAAAGAGAAATCTGGCAGAACTTCTGGAAGCTTTGGCAAAAGTAGAAGGAATTGAATGGATTCGTTTGCATTATGCCTACCCAACTGGGTTTCCGATGGATGTACTTGAATTAATGAAACGTGAGCCTAAGATTTGTAATTATATTGATATTCCGTTGCAGCATATTTCAGACTCTATTTTGAAATCGATGCGTCGTGGTACTACTCAGGCCAAAACCACACAATTATTGAAAGATTTTCGTGCTGCTGTTCCCGGAATGGCCATTAGAACGACTTTGATTGTAGGATATCCTGGCGAAACACAAGAAGATTTTGAGATTTTGAAAGATTTTGTTCAGGAAATGAAATTTGACAGAATGGGATGTTTTGCATACTCTCACGAAGAAAACACACATGCTTATTTATTGGAAGATAATGTGCCAGATGATGTAAAACAAGCCAGAGCCAATGAAATTATGGAATTACAATCTCAAATTTCATGGGACTTGAATCAAGAAAAAGTAGGTCAGATTTTTAAATGTATTATTGACCGAAAAGAAGGCGCTCATTTTGTTGGCAGAACCGAATTTGATAGTCCTGATGTAGACAATGAAGTATTAATAGATGCCTCGAAACATTACGTAAAAACGGGAGAATTTGTTAATATTAGAATAATAGAAGCAACAGAATTTGATTTATACGGAGAACCTGCTTAAATTTACGATAAAGAATAGCTAATCAACATAAAAACGCAATTATGAAACCAATTCAATCACTATTTCTTCTTGTTTTTGCTTTGTTGAGCATCAATACAGTTTGGGCTCAATATGGAAATGGCTATAATAATAATGGCTACGGAAGAGGTGGCGCAATGGGAATGGACAGAAGCATGATGCAGGGACAACAAAGTGCGCCAAGCAAGCCTAAAGAAATTCCTGCTGAAGAAACCGCTGCTAAAATTGTAGAACAAATGAAACCAGAGGTAAATCTTGATGAATTGCAAGCAATTGCCATTACCAATGTTATGGCAGACAGCATGAGAGAGCAAGGCATTCTTTTGAAAAATGAAAGCAGCACCCAAGATCAAAAATTAGAGCAAATCAATGCTCTTAGAGAAGAAACTAATAAAAAAATAAATGCTTTCTTAAATCCTGACCAAAAAGAGAAATTTACTGCATTTATGGCTAATTTTAAAGAAGTAAAAAAGCCGAAATCTAAAAAGAAAAAAGACTCTAAAAAAGATATAAAAGAAGATATTAAGGAAGTTAAAGATGCAACCAAAGAAACCGAATAATTGCTACTTACTCACTTAAAAAAAAATGTATAAACATGACAAAACATTTTTATTACCTGATTACTGCACTTATTATCACTTCGTGCGCAACAAAAAACCCTCATAAAATTACCGAAAAAGTATACGATCAGCAACTTAAAACTTTAGAACAACAAATAACAAGCAAAGAAGTTCAACCAATACCTGCTGTGGCGCCGCTTAGCATAGATTCTCTTTACGCACAACAGCTTCATATTGTGCGAGATTCAATTTCGAAGACAGGATCGACCGCTTTATTAAATGGTATCAGTACAGAATGGATTGGAACCGTTAATTTTAATTTAAGAAAACCAAGTTTTGTCATCATTCATCATACTGCTCAGGATTCTCTAGAGCAAACCATCAATACTTTTACAAAAGTAAAAACACAGGTTAGTGCGCATTATGTAATTTCTGAGAATGGTAAAGTGGTACAAATGCTAAACGATTATTTACGAGCTTGGCATGCCGGAAACTCGACTTGGGGAAAAACAACCGATCTTAATTCGACTTCTATCGGGATTGAATTGGACAATAATGGATTTGAGCCTTTTTCTGAAGCACAAATAAGCAGTTTGGTAGCTCTTTTAACGAAATTAAAAAAAGATTACAACATTCCGACTCAAAATTTTATTGGTCACGCCGATATTGCTCCCGGAAGAAAAACAGATCCGAGTGCTTTGTTTCCGTGGAAAACTTTGGCCGAAAAAGGTTTCGGAATTTGGCAAGATGACGTTTTAGAAGAAGCGCCCTTTGATTTTAAAATTGAGCCTGCTCTACGTATTATAGGTTACAACACAAAGAACCTTACTGCAGCAATTATGGCTTTTAAATTGCATTACATTCAAACTGATACTACTTCAGTATTAGATAGAAAAACAATCGATACCATCTATTCTATCTACAAAAAGCAGCTTCAATAAAACGTACTAAAAAATATAAAAAACACCTTTCTAAATTAGATCAGAAAGGTGTTTTTTTTTTACGAAACATCTAACTTTTACTTTTTGTAAATTCTGACTCAAACAACCTAAAATTCTATAAGTTTACGTCATTACATCATTCTTTTCGGGACTCTTGATCAAACAAAATTCACTACCAATCTATTTTGGTCACTTTACAATTGATGTCAATAAAAAAGCTGCCTAAACATTATTATGTTTCGACAGCTCCAAAAAAAAAAAAAAAATATCAATCTTTGTCTCTAGAAAGAGTATGTTGTTGCAAGTAATCCGAAAAATGATCCGCCAGCTGGTGCACTATCAGTATCTAAAAAGATATCTTCTGAAGCAGCATCATAACGTAACTCAGGGATTATTGTTAATTTACCTACTTTATAATTTAATGATATTGTATTCGCAAAAACACTGGAACCATCTAATGTGCCTAAACCAATAGCATCTTTTCCATCAAAATATTCTGCTCTGTAAGCCAAACTTAAACTTGGTTTGAAAGCATAGCTGGCATATCCTACTACTGAAAACCAATCGCCATCTAACTCACTGTCAAAATCATTTTTAGTTTTTGCATAAGTTGCATTAAAACCTAATGAAAATGCATCTGTAATAGTTTTTGAAGCCACAAAATCAAACTGAGTTTTGTTGTCATCAAAAGCCGGATTACCGCTTCCTGTTGTAAAATTCAGATAAGCACTTCCTGTCTCACCAATATACCCGATTTGCCCCACATACGTTTTTTGTTTTGTACCGGCATCCATCGCCGACTTAAAATCGGTTGGATTTGTAATACCCAACATTGCTGTAAATTTGCCCGAAGTATATTGTGCTTTTATCCCCGTATTAAAAAACGGACCGTATGAGAATGCGTACGACATACTATAGTTTTTGTTATCTACTGCATCAACTAATTCGTACCCAATATGAGTGCCAAAACTACCCGCTATTACTTTAAATTCATCAGAAATTTGATAAGTGAAATATAATTGTTTTATTAAAAATTTTGCATTGATATCTTTATCTGTTGTTTCATTATATGAAAACTCTCCTGCTCTTTTTCCAAAACCCAAATCTACAAATACAGATGCTTTTCCAAATGTGTGTGATGCTTCTATAGAAGCCATTCCTAGTTCAAAAGAATCTTGTGAGTTTGTAAAACTCGTCAAACCATTCATTTGTTTGGCAAAATCATACTTATAGTAGGCATCCGCAGACCCTGCAAAAGTGGTCGCTGGCGAAACTGCCGTTTCTTCTTCTTGGGCGATAGCAAAAGAACTTGTTAACATCGCGGCAAAAATGTGTAATACTTTTTTCATGTTTTAATTGGTTTTTAGTTAATATTGGTTCTGGTTAGTTAATCCTTCTTATATCTAGTGACAGTATAAATCATTATTTAAAACATTATTTTTTATTCCTAAAAACACCACCATTTTCATTAGCGAATTTATTAACTTTTGTATCATCACAAGAATCCAAAAGTACTTTTTTGATGATTTGATGCAAGAATTATGGATTACAAAAATTTAGTATTCAATAATCGTTATTTCATATTATTTAGGATTTGTTTTTGAAAATTCAATAACTAAATTTCATAAAAAACATATAAAAATTTAGGGTTATAATTAAAAAATAAGATTATTTAAACACAAAAAAGCCTTTTTAAAATTATAAAATTCCATTTTACCCTAAAAAAATATGGGGTATAATTTTAATTAATAAAAAATTGATTAAAATAAAACAGATTTAATTAAAACATAATTTACATTTTACCGAAGTTAAAATTCTTACAAAAAAATATCCTTCAAATTACAAAAAAAGGATCCTTAATTAGTACTATACAAATTACCAAAAACAAAAAAACTGCTCTAAACAGAACAGATTTCGTTTTAACAAAATGCAAAGCACATTTTGAAGATTACAATAATTTAAAATCAAAAAAACTCCGAACGCATAACGCATCCGGAGTTTTCACCTTTATATAATCAACCTTATATCTTAGATTACGGTTCCTTTTAGAGTAAGCACTTTGGGCGTAGCCTCTGCATTTGTAGTAACTGTAACTGTTTTTGTAAAGGCACCCTTATTTGCTGCATTGTAAGTAGCCGTGATTTTTGCTGTTTTTCCAGGAAGAATCGGTTCCTTGGTATAATCTGTCGCCGTGCAGCCGCAAGAGCCAACCACATTGGTCACTACAATCGCTGTATTTCCAGAATTCTTAAATTCAAAAACAATAGCTTTTGGTTTTCCTTGCGGAATTTCACCAACATCAACACTTTCTGTTTTCCAGACAATAGCTGTACCCAAAGTTGTGTTATTCTTCTTAGCAATCAAATATTCTACCGGTGAGATTGTCGCAAAAGACATTAATCCCAAGGCCAAAGCCAACATTGTAATCTTGATCATTTTCATAGTTATTTATTTAATGGTTAAAGTTCTTGTTATTCTCTATAGCAAAAGTACTTATGACCTTCTACAATCGCTGTTAACCGCTTTCAAATGTTTGTTAATGACTTGTTAATGGGAGTTTTTAAATCTATTTTTGATTAATATTGCACTTCTAAATCCTTTTGTTTGAAAATAAATAAACTCAATAGCATCATTATTCTCGGACTTGTAGCCATCATAGGAATATTGATTGCACAGTTATTGTGGACAAAAGAGGCTTTTACTTTAGAGCAAAAAAAGTTAAGCCAGAAAACACATATTGCTTTGCTGGAAGTTGCCAAAAAACTATACGAAGGCACTAATCATGAATTACCCGCACAAAATCCGGTGCAAAAAATAGCCAATGACTACTATATTGTAAACATCGACAATGATTTTGAACCTGATATTCTGGAATTTTATCTAAAATCTGAGTTCAAAAAAATGAATATTACGACAGATTTTGAATACGCCATGTACAACTGTCAAAGCGACGAAATGATTTATGGCAATTATATTTCGCTATCCGAAAAAAGCAAAGCAAAACAGTCTGTTTATTTTCCAAAACATCAAAATTTGATTTATTATTTTGCTGTGCGATTCCCAAACGAAACAAGTTATCTTTTTAGTTCGATGCGTTTTTGGTTTGTACTTTCGATCATGCTTATTTTTATTCTGTTAATTTATGTGTACTCCATTTTTACGCTTTTGCAGCAAAAAAAATACTCGGAATTGCAGCGTGATTTCATCAATAATATGACTCATGAGTTCAAAACACCTTTATCTTCTATTCTCATTGCCTCTAAATACTTGATCGAGCAAAATCCGATTAAAGAAGATAAAAAATTGCATACTTATACGGACATTATTATCAATCAGAGTAATAAATTGAATAGTCATATCGAAAAAATTCTGAATGTTGCCAAATCAGATTATACAGCATTAGAATTAAAAATCGAAAGCGTCCTGATCGTACCAGTTCTCGAAGAAGCCATTCAAAACATTCAATTAAAATATCCTGACGCTAACATTACAATCGAATCAAATACTGATGATCATCAGATAGCAACCGATATTTTTCATTTTTCCAATTTAGTGTATAATTTACTCGACAATGCCGTAAAATATTGTGATTCTCAACCCGAAATTTTGATTCGGATTACAATCGAAAATCAAATTTTAAAATTAGAATTCATCGATAACGGGATCGGAATTACAATTAAAAATATTCCGTTTATATTTGATAAATTTTACCGCATTCAAAACTCAAAAAGCAACGAAGTCAATGGATTTGGACTCGGTTTGTACTATGTAAAAAAGATTTGCACCTTACAAAGCTGGAAAATTGCGGCCTCAAACAACAGCGTAAACGGAACTACGATTACTTTATCAATTCCTTATAAAAAATGAAAAAAATCAGAATTCTTTATGCCGAAGACGATGAAACGTTATCTTTTTTAACCAAAGACATTTTGGAGCAAAACAATTATGAGGTTGTACATTGCTGCGAAGGAAAATCAGCTTTCGAAACTTTTAAAAAAGAAGATTTTGACATTTGCATTTTTGATATTATGATGCCAAAAATGGATGGCTTTGAATTGGCAACCGAAATTAGAAAACTCGATAATTATGTCCCTATTATTTTTCTATCAGCTAGAACTTTAAAAGAAGATCGCATAAAAGGATTGCGTTTGGGCGCCGATGATTATCTCGTAAAACCTTTCAGCATTGAAGAATTGCTCTTAAAAATTGAAATCTTCTTAAAAAGAGTGCAAAAAAATATTACTCTTGAAAAATCGCTTTATGAAATTGGAAAATACCAATTTGATACTAAAAATTTTATTCTTTTTAATGATCATGAAAAAATTGGCCTCACTCAGCGCGAATCAGAACTCCTCAAATTATTTCTTGACAACAAAAATAAAGTTTTAAAAAGAGAACAGATTCTGATGTCATTATGGGGAACTGATGATTATTTTATGGGACGAAGTCTGGATGTTTTTATTTCACGTTTACGAAAAATTCTAATTAGCGAAAGCGGAATCGCAATAGAAAACCTGCACGGAATTGGATTTCGATTTTCAATGGTGTAATAATTTTTCATTATCACTATTTTTCGTAAATTTAATATCTAATTATTTCAAATATGAAATTACATCATTTACGAAACGCTACTTTAATCATAGAAACAGAAGATCACGTAATTTTGGTAGATCCAATGTTGGGAAAGAGAAAAACGATTGCTCCTTTTACATTATTTCGCTACCCACCTAAAAGAAACCCTTTGGTGATGCTGCCTCGCAATAGCAAAGATATCCTAAACCGTGTCACACATTGCTTGATAACTCATTTACATCCTGATCATATTGACAAAAGAGGAGAGATTTTTTTAAGGAGAAAAAACACTCCAGTAATCTGTAGTACCAAAGACGAAAAAGCGTTACTAAAAAGAGGCTTAAACATCTCTCAAACCTTAAATTATGGTGAAGAACAATTTTTTTTAGAAGGTAAAATTACAGGAATTCCAGCCATTCACGGTTATGGATTTATTGCAAAATTGATGGGCAATGTGATGGGTTTTTATATTGAATTGCCTAACGAAAAATCAATTTATATAAGCTCCGACACCATTTTTACAAAACATGTAGAAAAAATTTTAATCGAAAAAAAACCAGACATTGCTGTTGTCGCCTGCGGAACAGCAAGACTTGACATCGGACAACCTCTTTTAATGAAAATGGATGATATCTTAAAATTTGTAGCACTGGCACCCAATAAAGTGCTTGCAAATCATCTCGAAGCTCTCAACCATTGTCCCACAACCCGGGAAGAATTGAAACTGGCACTTGAAAAAAACAATCTTCTCGAAAAAGTTGCCATTCCGCTTGACGGAGAAAGTGTTGATTACTAATTATAAAACCAGCAAACCAAATTCGCGTAACGTATTAATGGGTTTCGAATACCAAAATAGTTCGAAATCCTCTAATTGCATTTCAAAATCATTTTTTACTTCTTGAAAAGTATAATTTTTTGTATTTGAAATAGCAGTTTTTTGTAAAATTTGAACCAGCCATTCACCCTCACTTTTATTGGTTTGAATAACAAAACTTTCTTTTTTATCATGAAAAGTCAGCGCCATCATTTCCCAGGTTTGACCTTTTTTTGATTTTGTAAAATACTCAACAAGTGGCTTTCCGCCCAGCCAAACCACTTTTGTATTTGGTTTTGTGTCGAAGTGGTTTTGTTCTTCAAGCGCATTAAAAATAAAATCGGGATGAATTTTAGTCTTTGGAATTTTAAAATCAAACCAATCTTGCAACTCATAATCAAAACAGATACCGTGCATGAAATTAAAAAGTGATTTTTTTAGTCCGAAACTAAATTTATTGTGGTCAATACCAGTAGCATCGGTATAATCAATATCATTATTGGCAAAAGTTCCGATAATTTCGGTTGTTTTTGTCACGCCAAATTTCTCCGGATACAACCCAACAGGACTGTGCGCTGTCATTGCAAATTGATGCCAAAAACCAGATTGCAAAACGCCCGCTTCAAACAACTGACGCACCATTTCGAGACTATCTACCGTTTCCTGAACCGTTTGTGTCGGATAACCGTACATTAAATAAGCATGTACCATAATCCCTGCTTCTGTAAAATTGCTCGTCACTTTTGCTACTTGTTCAACTGTAACACCTTTGTCAATTAATTTCAGTAAACGATCAGAAGCTACCTCTAAACCGCCCGAAACAGCAATACAACCGGAAGCCTTTAAGAGCAAACACAGATCTTTAGAAAAGCTTTTTTCGAATCGAATGTTCGTCCACCAGGTTACCGCTAATTTTCGACGAAGAATTTCCAGAGCCAAGGCACGCATCAAAGCTGGCGGCGCTGCTTCATCGACAAAATGAAAGCCATTTTGTCCCGTTTGAAGCATCATTTCTTCTATGCGATCGCAAAGCAAATTGGCTGCCACGGGCTCATAAACTTTTATGTAATCGAGCGAAATATCGCAAAAAGTACATTTTCCCCAATAACATCCGTGTGCCATTGTAAGCTTATTCCATCGGCCGTCACTCCACATTCTATGCATCGGATTTACGATTTCGATAACAGAAATATATTTATCCAAAGGCAAACCTGAATAATCCGGAGTCCCGACTTGTGATTGTTTGTAATCCTGTTTTAAAGAATTATTTTTATAGACAACACTGCCATTTTCCAGTAGAAAAGTTCTTTTATAAGAATTAGCATTTGAATTTTCTAAATTAAAGATTAACTCTTCTATTGGTACTTCCCCATCATCCAAAGTAATAAAATCGAAAAATTCGAAAACACGAGAATCAGAAAGAGAACGCAATTCGGTATTCGGAAAACCGCCTCCCATCGAAATTTTAATATTCGGATGATGCTTTTTTACCCATTGTGCACATCGAAAAGCGCTGTATAAATTCCCTGGAAAGGGAACAGAAATTAAAAACAATGTGGGTTTTATTTCCTCAATTTTGACTTTTAAAAGCGACATTAAAATTGAATCAATGTACGTTAGTTTTTGTTGTAAAGCGCTGTACAATTCATCAAAAGAATTGGCACTTCGCCCCAAACGTTCGGCATATCGGCTAAAACCAAAATTTTCATCGACACATTCTACAATAAAATCCGAAATATCTTCTAGGTACAAAGTTGCCAAATGCTTGGCTTTGTCCTGCGTCCCCATGGTCCCAAAAGCCCAATCGAGTTCTTCGAGCTGCGCAAAACGAGAAGCTTCCGGCAAAAAATCTTCCTGACAAATCTGCAAAGCCAAAGTTGGGTTTTTTCCCTGCAAAAACAGAATTACAGCATCAATGCTCTTGATGTATTCATCCTGTAAAGCAAAAATACGTTTCGAATTATCGGAGACTTCAGGATTTGAAACTTCAAATTTGGAACTTGAAACCTGAAACAAATCAATCAACCCTTTCTTCGAAAACAATTCTAATATCACATCAATACCTAAATCCGCCTGAACCGATTCAATATTTTTTGTATTTAGAAATCCTTTTATATACGCTGTTGCGGGATACGGCGTATTCAATTGTGTAAAAGGAGGCGTGATGACGAATAGTTTGGTTTTCAAAAGAAATATTTTTTGCAAAAATACGGGATATTTGGATGATTTTGAAGAAAAGATTTATATCATACAAAATCTCAAACCTTTAAAAAAATAACTCTGAAAGGTTTGAGGGGTTTTAAAAATAGAAATCAGTATTTTAAAACTTATGTATTTTTTTAGACACAAATAAAAGTGCCAAAACTGTAATTACTGCAGCAATTGACAAATAATATCCAACATAAGTTAAACCGTAATGGGTAGCAAACCAAATGGCAATCATAGGTGCAAATGCTGCACCTATGATTCCGGCCAAATTAAATGTTAGAGAAGCACCGGAATAACGCACTTCGGTTGGAAATAATTCTGAAAGAAAAGTTCCAAGTGGTCCGTAAGTCAAGCCCATCAAGGTCATTCCAAGACATAAAAAAATCGTGATAAAAGTTACGCTTCCGGAATCTAAGAAAGCTGCAAACAAAAATCCAAAAAAAACAATGGCTATCGACACCGCTATCAAAACTTTTCTTCTTCCAAATTTATCTGCAATTATAGCCGAAATCGGAATCGAAAACCCAAAAAACAGAACTGAGAAAAGCTGAATTATCAAAAAATCACGTCTTGCAAATCCGAGATTGGTGGTCGCCCAACTCAAACTAAAAACAGTCATTAAATAAAATACCACAAAAGTAGTTACCGCAGCAAATGTGCCAAAAATTAATTCTTTTTGATATTTTTTTAGAATGGTTACAAGTGGAATTTTGACTTGTTCTTTGGCTTCAACAGACTGAACAAACGATGGCGTTTCCGTAATTTTCAATCGGATATAAAACCCTACAACTACCAAAACAGAACTCGCAATAAACGGAATTCTCCATCCGTAGTCAAAAAATTGTTCGTTGGTCAAAACATCTCCTAAAATCAAAAATGTGCCACCAGAAAGCAACAATCCGATTGGCGCACCTAATTGTGGAAACATTCCGTACCAAGCACGCTTGTTAGGAGGAGCGTTTTCGATGGCCAATAAAACAGCGCCACCCCACTCGCCACCTAAACCCAGTCCTTGACCAAACCTGCAAACCGTCAATAAAATGGGTGCCAAAATGCCGATACTGGCATAAGTAGGCAATAAACCGATGCAAACCGTAGAGACTCCCATAGTTAATAAAGCCACGACCAAAGTAGTTTTTCGACCAATTTTATCACCATAATGACCAAAAACTGCCGAGCCTATAGGTCTTGCAAAAAAAGCAACTGCAAACGTAGCGAGCGATTCTATTACCGAAGTGGTCGAATCTGAACCAGGGAAAAAAAGTTGCGGAAAAACCAATACTGCCGCATTGGCGTAAATATAAAAATCAAAAAACTCAATGGTAGTACCGATTAAACTGCCAAAAAGAACATGCTTTAGAGAGTTCTCTTGCTTAGGATTATTTTTCATGTGGTTCGAAAAGATTTAGTAAATAGATCTTAAAAGTCTATTTTATTTTTGAAAGTAACAAATATTTAGTTCCGCTTTTTTTTGGTAATTTAGCAACAAATAAAAATCAATATGCCAACCGACTGTATCAGCTATCAAAACTCTGGATATTTCTCGACTTTGATACACGATTATTTAGAGCAAAAATCAGATTTAAACTCCCTATATAATCATTTTCCAACACTGGAAAACTTTGAAAAACAAATCGCTGAAAAGCAAAATAATTTCGATAACTCGAATCGAATTCCTTTGGTTGAAACCTTAAAAAAGCAATACCAGAATATCAAAATTTCAGATTCGACCCAGCAAAATATCGGACTATTAGAGCATTCCAATACTTTTACCATTACCACAGGTCATCAGCTGAATTTGTTTAGTGGGCCTTTGTACTTTTTATATAAAATTATTTCGACAATCAATCTTACCAAAGAATTAAAATCGAAATATCCTGCTCATAATTTTGTTCCCATTTACTGGATGGCGACTGAAGATCATGATTTTGAAGAAATTAATTATTTTAATTTTAAAGGAAAAAAATTCCGTTGGCACAAAGAAAGTACGGGGCCTGTAGGAAGGCTTTCTACTGAAGGTTTAATCGAGTTTTTTGAGATTTATTCTAAAGAATTAGGCGCCAGTACCAATGCGAATTATCTAAAAAAATTATTTGAAGAAGCCTATTTGCAACATGAAAATTTAGCCGATGCCACCCGTTTTTTAGCCAATAGTTTGTTTGCCGCGCAAGGTTTGGTCATTTTGGATGCTGATGATGCACATTTAAAAAAAGCCTTCATTCCTTACATAAAAGAAGAATTAATAAAACAAACTTCTTTCAAAACGGTTCAGAAAACAATCGAACAACTAAAAAACTATACGGTACAGGTTAATCCTCGTGAAATCAATTTATTTTATATCGAAGATACTTTGCGTGAACGAATTGTTTTTGAGAATAACAAATACATCGTCAACGGTACTACAACATCGTTTTCAGAAGAAGAAATTCTACATTTAGTAGAAAATCATCCAGAGAAATTCAGTCCTAACGTAATCATGCGTCCGTTGTATCAGGAAATCATTCTCCCTAATTTGTGCTACATTGGCGGAGGTGGAGAAATTGCTTACTGGCTGGAATTAAAATCTTTTTTTGACGCCATAAACATTACTTTTCCGATGCTTTTGGTGCGAAACTCAGTACTTTTAACCACAGAAAAACAAGTAAAAAAAGCAGACAAATTAGGTTTAAGCTGGCAAGATTTATTTGCCAAACCAGCCGATTTGACCAATGCAATTACACATAGACTATCACCATTTGCAATTGATTTAACGCCTCAAAAAGAAATTTTAGCACAACAATTTCAGCACCTTTTAGCATTGGCGCAACAAACCGACAAATCTTTTATTGGTGCTGTAAAAGCGCAGGAAGTCAAGCAAACAAAAGGCTTAGAGAATTTGGAGAAACGTTTATTAAAAGCACAAAAAAGAAATCTAAGCGACCAATTACAGCGTGTTATCGATCTGCAATGCGAATTGTTCCCTAATAAAAGTTTGCAGGAACGTCAAGCGAATTTTTCAGAATTTTATCTCGAAAAAGGCGAGCAATTGATTCCGCTTTTATTGCAAAAACTCAAACCTTTGGCAACTAATTTTGACATCATCACCATTTAGTTTTGTATTTATTTGCTAAAACATCAATTCGTGAAGTTTTAATTATGAATTAATTAAAAACAATTCATAAAAAAGTCTATTTTTGCACAAAATTTAAAAATCGCAAGAAAATGGCAACAAATAGAACTTTTACAATGATTAAGCCGGATGCTGTAGCAAACGGACACATCGGGAATATCTTAGCAATGATTACAAACGGAGGTTTCAAAATCGTTTCTTTAAAATTAACACAATTAACTGTAGCTGATGCTCAGGCATTTTATGCAGTACACGCTGCAAGACCATTCTACGGAGAGTTGGTTGAATTTATGTCACGCGGACCAATCGTTGCTGCAATTTTAGAAAAAGAAAACGCAGTAGAAGATTTCAGAACTTTAATTGGAGCTACAAATCCAGCTGAAGCTGCTGAGGGAACTATTCGTAAAGCATACGCAACTTCTATTGGAGAAAATGCAGTACACGGTTCTGATAGCGACGAAAATGCCGCTATCGAAAGCGCATTTCACTTTGCTGGTAGAGAGCAGTTTTAATCATTTTAGATTACTGAACTTAACAATCACAAAAAAAATCCATTTCGATTGAAATGGATTTTTTTTATTGAAAATTTCGAAAAATCTAAAATTACCGTAACACCACATCCTTAACCACATCACGACCCAATTCTTCGTTGATCATTTTTACAATTTTAGACTTTCCGTGACTCAGTTCTTCCCTCAAAACAGCCGAACCCAGTTCTACATACAGCGTACTTCCCTTCAACACTATATTTTTAGTATACGTATTTACACCGTTTCCCATCAATTGTCGCCAAGCTTCCTTCACATCAATCTGATCCATACCAGGTTGCAATTTGTTTACCTGAATGATTTGTTGCAAAACCGCTCCAATCGTACTTTCATTATTTAGTCTTTTCGCCATCTTTTAGTAAATTTATCGGTCCTGCTTTTTTATAATGATATTCTTTGTTTTCTTTATTTTTAGCTACAAATTCTTTATCAGAAATTGCAATTATTTCCTCACTCCACTTGGCATACGCTGTTTTATAATCCAGAAAAGTTTTTTCTCCGTCAAAACGTACCGTGACATTTTCGAAAGAATCACTTGTCAAAAAAGTTCCGTCAAATTGTGGCATAACTTTCTTCCTTAATCCTTTATTATTCTTGATTTCAAAATAATCAAAACTCTCATTCATACCGTAATTCTTCTCTTCACCCTTCTCAAAAACTACTTTTTCAATTTCCCAATAACCATTTAGTTTTGCAATATCCTCCGACTTAATTTCCTGCTTACAGCTTATCATCAAAACTGATACAAACAAAATTATAAACGATTTTTTCATGTTTTTATTTTTTTAAATTTAGACCTTCTCGCACCAAATATCTAAAGTATCAGGAGCTATTTCCTGCTGTCCGACTCTATCTTTTGTGGCGAACCCCGCCACAAAAGGATGCCGCTCCCATCAGGGCTAGGGCTCCAGTTTTCAGAATATTATTTTGCAGACTACAAAGTTAACCTTATAAAATTCAAAAGAAATAAAAAAACACCAAACACATTAAACTATTTTGCATATTTTTGGTCAAACCCCAAACCAAAAACAAAAACCATGACCAAAAACATTTGTAAAATCCTGATCCTGTTCACGTTCTTTAGCTGTAGCAAAGAAGACAACGACACAACCACAACCACCAATCAAACCATGTATTTTCCACCTTTAACAGGAACTACTTGGGAAACGCAATCAATTTCCGACCTCAAATGGAATCAAAATGCTGTACAACCGCTTTTAGATTATCTCGAGCTTAAACATTCCAAATCATTCATTGTTTTGGTCAACGGCCGCATTGTTTTAGAAAATTATTTCAATGGTCATACCGCCAGCACCAACTGGTATTGGGCAAGTGCCGGAAAAACACTCACCTCGACCGTGACAGGAATTGCACAACAAGAGAATTTACTCAACATCAACAATAAAGTATCGCAATATATTGGTACCGGCTGGACAAGCGAAACTTTGGCCAAAGAAAACCTCATTACGTGCAAAAACCTGCTCACCATGACTTCAGGTCTGGACGACAGCACTGACGAAGTTGACCCAGCAAGTTTGATTTACAAAGCAGATGCTGGAACACGCTGGGCATATCATAATGTCTATGTAAAACTACAGGATGTAGTCGCTCAGGCAAGCGGACAAACTTGGGGGAATTATTTTAACACCAAATTACGAGACAAAATCGGAATGAACGGCAATTGGGTTCAGATTGACGTAAACAGTGTCTACATGAGCACCTCAAGAAGTATGGCGCGTTTTGGCCTCCTAATGCTCAATAAAGGAAAATGGGACAACAACACAATCCTTAATGAAACTTTCTTTAACGAAGCAACAAATACTTCGCAAAACATCAATTTAGGATATGGTTATTTGTGGTGGCTCAACGGAAAAAGCACGTATCATTTACCGCAATCACAACTTACGATCCCGGGAAGTATTATTCCGACTGCACCAAACGATATGTTTATGGCGCTAGGCAAAAACGATCAGAAAATATATGTTATTCCGAGTAAAAAAATGGTAATCATCAGAATGGGAGACGCTGCAGATGATGTGAATCTTGCCTTATCTGATTTTGACGAAACTTTATGGGAGAAAATTAGTGCTTTGTACAAGTAACTTTGTATAAATTATAAAAAATAAATCCCAAATCCCAACTTTAAAATTGGAATTTGGGATTTAAAAATATTGATTTTTTTATTATAAAATCTTTATTCGATTAATTTTATCGCTTCGTACGGATTCTTTTTAGCATTCCGATAAAAAAGAAAATCAGTCCTAAAACCAATAAAACATAATAAAAAGACAAACTTTTGCCTTTAAGAACATTGGCCAAAACAAAACACACCACACTTGCAAAATAAAACGTAACTGGTGTTAAATTTTTTAAAGAAGAAAAACTCATTCTACAATTATTTAAAGAAACTATCAACAAATTCATATTTATTAAAGACCTGTAGATCTTCAATTCCTTCACCAATACCAATGTATTTTACAGGAATCTGAAACTGGTCAGAAATACCAATAACAACACCACCTTTTGCTGTTCCGTCTAATTTTGTCACGGCAAGAGAAGTAACTTCAGTAGCGGCAGTAAATTGTTTGGCTTGCTCAAAAGCATTTTGACCCGTAGAACCATCCAAAACCAGGAGCACATCATGTGGTGCATCGGCCACCACTTTTTGCATTACACGTTTTACTTTGGTCAACTCGTTCATCAAATTGATTTTATTATGCAAGCGTCCGGCAGTATCGATAATCACGATATCGGCATCTTGAGCCACCGCAGATTGCAAGGTATCAAAAGCTACAGAAGCAGGATCGCTACCCATATTTTGTCTTACAATAGGCACATCCACACGATCAGCCCAAACTTGTAATTGATCGATCGCTGCGGCACGAAAAGTATCTGCAGCACCCAAAACCACTTTATAACCCGCTTTTTTAAACTGATACGCCAGCTTACCAATAGTAGTCGTTTTACCGACACCATTTACACCAACGACCATTAAAACGTATGGTTTTTTATCTTTCGGAATCTCAAATTCGGTGGCTTCGCCTCTGTTGGTTTCAGATAACAAAGCACCAATTTCGTCACGAAGTATTTGGTTTAATTCTTCTGTTCCTAAATATTTATCATCGGCAACACGTTTCTCGATTCGCTTAATAATTTTAAGTGTCGTGTTTACGCCAACATCTGAGGCAACCAAAATTTCTTCTAGGTTATCCAGAACATCGTCATCGACTTTAGATTTTCCGGCAACTGCCTTGCTTAATTTTGAAAAGAAAGTAGTTTTTGATTTTTCGAGACCTTTGTCTAAAGTCTCTTTTTTATCAGTAGAAAATAATTTTTTAAAAAAACTCATTTTTTGTAGATTAATTAAGATTGGAGACTTCTTATATTTCTAAATAATCCGAAGCCCGAAAATTGAAAAAAAGCACCATTGTTTTAGACTAGCCCCGACAGTAGCGATATCCTTTGTTTGCCTTCTTTAGGCAGACAAAGATATAGCGGATGGCGGGAATCATGTTTAAAAAAAGCCAATTGCTGTGCTTCTAAAAAATTTTAGACAAATATAAAAATAAAAAAGCTACTTTCGGAATGAAAGTAGCTTTTCTATATAATGTGATTGTTATTATTTCTTTTTCAAGAAAGTGTCCACTTCTTCAGGAGCCATAATAGATTCTACGAATGTATAAGCGCCAGTTTTAGGAGATTTCACCATTTTGATGGCTTTTGATAATCTCTTAGAAGCTGTTTGTAACGATGCTACGGTTTTCTTTGCCATGATTCAAATGTTATTGAAATTAATAAAAAACCAAATGTTTCCATCTGAGATTTTATCAAACCTCTAATTATTACTTAATTTCTTTGTGAACAGTTACACGCTTCAAGATTGGATTAAATTTTTTAATCTCTAATCTGTCTGGAGTATTTTTTTTGTTCTTTGTTGTGATGTATCTTGAAGTCCCTGCAACACCAGTAGTCTTGTGCTCAGTACATTCTAAAATTACCTGGATTCTATTACCTTTCTTTGCCATCTTGCTATCTATTTATTTAGGAAAAGATTATTTGATAAATCCTTCTGACTGCGCTTTTTTCAAAACAGCAGAAATTCCATTTTTATTAATTGTTTTTATCGTAGATGCTGCTACTCTAAGAGTAATCCATCTATCTTCTTCTGGAAGATAAAAACGCTTCTTAACTAAGTTTACAGAAAATTTTCTCTTAGTTTTGTTCATAGCGTGAGAAACGTTATTTCCTACCATCGCTCTTTTACCTGTAAGGTCACAAACTCTTGACATTATACTTATCTTTTATCGTTATTCAAAATCAGGGTGCAAAGAAAAGAAAAATAAACGATTGAAACAAAAAATTAATGCACATTTTTTAAAATTTCTTTCTGTAATATTTCAAAACTCTTAAACGTTGCTCTATCTATCACTTTTTCACGTGGTTGACCAAAATTAAATTCTTCTACAATTATATCATTTGGGGTTGCAATTGCAAGAAAAACCGTTCCGATTTCGGCATCTGAGTCTCCTTTTGTAGGTCCTGCATTACCTGTTGTGGCAATTGCATAGTCGGTTTTAAGTATCTGTTTCACATTCAAAGCCATAGCCTTTGCAACCTCAGCACTTACCACCGAATATTTGTCAATCAAATCTTGCGAGATACCGAGAACATTCACTTTTATCTCTGTTGCATACGAAACCACCGTACCTTTGTAATATTTTGATGCTCCAGGAACAGCTGATAAAACAGAACCAATTTTTCCGCCTGTAAGGCTTTCTGCAGTCGAAATAGTTCTATTTTGTTTGGCCAACATTCTTCCTACAATGACTTCGATCGTTTCGTTTTCTTCGTAACCTACTATAATATCGTTAATTATAGCATCTAGTGATTGTATATTGGTTTCAAGAGCTGTTTCTAACATTTCTTTGTCTGTTCCTCGGGCAGACAGACGCAGACGTACCCTTCCCGGGCTTGGCAGATATGCCAGTTTGATAAAATCGGGCAAATTATTTTCCCAATCTTCTATACGTTCTGCCACCATACTCTCGCCTTGACCATACGTTAGAATAGTTTTATGAATGATATAAGGGCGTTTGTATTCGCGAACAATTTTTGGAATTATTTCGTTTTCGACTAGATATTTCATTTCGTACGGAACCCCCGGAAGAGACACAAAAACGGTGTTTTCTTTCTTCATCCACATTCCGGGCGCGGTACCTACCTGATTGTGCAATACAGTACAAGTTGAAGGAACAAGAGCCTGATCTTTATTTAATTGTGAAATAGGACGTTTGTAAAAACCTTCTATCAATTGAGTGACATGAGCTAAGACCTCCGGATTGACTACTAATTTGTCATCAAAGTATTCGCAAAATGTTTTTTTGGTCACATCGTCTTTTGTTGGCCCTAATCCTCCGGTTACGATAACAACATCTACTTTGTTTTGCAATTGCGCAAAAGTATCCAGAATATGTTTTTTATCATCGCTTATCGAAATCATTTCTATGACTTCTACGCCTATTTTGTCGAGTGATTTGGCAATAAAGCCAGAATTTGTATCAATAATTTGGCCTATTAAAATTTCGTCTCCGATAGTAATGATCGTTGCTTTCATGTGCGTGCTATTTTTTTCTGACCCGATTATAAGCCATTATTTAAGATGAATGTGATCGTGACAAATTGCGTGAGGGGTTGAAGCGGCATCCTTTTGTGACGGAAAAAACGTCTGGACAACCAAAAAATGCTGTGGAACAAAAGATACAGCAAAAAACCCGACCCTATTTTTGACCTGATTTTTATCGGGCAAAAATAGGGTCACGCCCAAATGCTAAAGATCAAAGTCTTTTTTGATTTCTTTGATCGCTTCTTTTACTTGTATTTTGATACTTTTGAAAGTCTCGATGATCTCTTTTTTCTTGCCCTCTGCTTTTGTCCAGGCTTCTACTTGCAGAATCTCTTCAAAAGCAACATTTAGACCCATTAAATCCAGAGTAGGTTTTACCTTGTGTGCATAAGCATAAGCATGTTTATGGTCTTTTTTCTTTATTCCTTCTCTGATTTCTTTTAGGTCTTCAGGAACTTCGGTAACAAATAATGTCAGGATATCTTTTACAAAATCCGGATCATTATCTGAGAGTGCGTATACTTTTGAAAGATTGTATTTTAAAGCCATTATTTTACTTGTATTCTAAATAATTTTTTATCTTCTAAAAAGCCTTCTAAAACATCGTTTGGTTTTACAGCGGCAACACCTTCGGGGGTTCCTGTAAAAATAATATCGCCAATTTTGAGTGTAAAATACTGCGATACATACGAAATAAGCTCATCTATTTTCCACAACATTAGGCTTGAATTTCCTTTTTGAACTATTTCAGAATTATTCGTTAATCCAAATGTAAGATTTTCCATCGAAGCAAAATCAGTTTTGGGTAAAAAATCACCAATAACCGCAGAACCATCAAATGCTTTTGCTTTTTCCCAAGGCAATCCTTTTTCTTTTAGTCTGGCTTGCAAATCTCTGGCTGTAAAATCGATTCCTACGCTTATTTCGTCATAATATTTATGTGCAAACTTAGGTTCGATGTACTTTCCAACCTTACTAATTTTAACAATAATCTCGATTTCATGATGTACATCCTGCGAAAATTCGGGAATTACAAACGGATGTTGTTTTAGTAATACAGCAGAATCCGGTTTCATAAAAACCACCGGTTCAGCTGGTCGCTCATTTTTTAATTCTTCAATATGATTGGTATAATTTCTACCGATACAGATGATTTTCATTCTTTTTATGAGTTACTAAGTTACTAAGCAACTAAGCTTCTAAGAAACTAAAACTTAGCATCTCAGAAGCTTAGTCACTCAGCACCTTATTTCGTATTTAATTTTCTTAATTTAATTGCCGTCAGGACTTTTTTGGTATACAAAGGAAAATCAGCATTTTGAATCCAGCTAAAATATCCTGGTTCGGTTTGCAGCACTTTGTCTACTTTTGCGCCTTTGTGTTTCCCAAAAGTAAAAATTTCTTCGTTATCATTATCAAAAGCGATCATTCCTGCAAAATCGGCGATCTTTTTTCGGGTTGTAAATTCTGACAAGGATTTCATATCATTTTCCAATTCAGGATAACGATCTAATTGTGCTTTTAAAATCTCGTAAGTCGCCATTGTATCAGCTTCTGCCGAATGCGCATTTTCGAGGCTTTTTCCGCAGTAAAATTTTAATGCAGCACTCAGCGTGCGCTCTTCCATTTTATGAAAGATCGTCTGCACGTCGACAGAGACTTTATTTTTCATATCAAAATCAACTCCGGCACGCAGTAATTCTTCTGCCAACAACGGAATATCAAAACGATCCGAATTGAATCCGCCCAAATCGCTGTCTTTAATCATATTATAGACTTGCGGAGCCAACTCATTAAAAGTAGGTTCATTGGCTACTTTTTCATCTGTAATACCGTGCACAGCCGTTGTTTGCGGCGGAATTGGAATAGTCGGATTCACCAACCATGTTTTACTTTCTTTATTTCCGTTTGGAAAAACTTTCAATATCGAAATTTCTACTATCCTATCTTTTCCAATATCAATTCCGGTTGTTTCAAGATCAAAAAAGCAAATTGGTTTGTTGAGTTTCAGTTCCATTTTTTATTTTATAAGATTACAAATGTAATTTTTAAAGCCGAATTTTTCCTATTTTATTCACTTTTTTTGGTCATAAAATCATTTGATTTTACTTCAAAACTCACAAAAAAGAATCTTCAAATCTAATTTTTTCAGAATTGTTTTACTTTTTAAACAAATAAAAAAACCCAATAAACTCTACTGAATTTATTGGGCGATATTTTTAAGTATAAAACTTTTTAGAAATCTCTGTCTACATCAAAAGCTTCCAGATATTCTGCTACTCTTTTTACAAAACTTCCTCCTAAAGCACCATCTACCACTCTGTGATCATAAGAGTGCGACAGGAACATTTTCTGGCGAATTCCGATAAAGTCACCTTCCGGAGTTTCGATAACCGCAGGCACTTTACGAATAGCACCCAAAGCTAGGATTCCCACCTGAGGCTGATTGATAATTGGGGTACCAAACACACTGCCAAATGTCCCTACGTTTGTTACGGTGTAAGTTCCGCCTTGTGTATCGTCTGGTTTAAGTTTTCCTGCTTTTGCACGATTACCTAAATCATTTACCGCTTTTGCCATTCCAACCAAATTTAACTGATCCGCATTTTTAATAACAGGCACAATTAAATTTCCGTTGGGTAAAGCAGCCGCCATACCTAAGTTAATATTTTTCTTTTTGATGATATATTCGCCATCAACAGAGATATTCATTCCTGGAAAATCTTTTAATGCTTTTGCAACAGCTTCCATCATAATAGGCGTAAAAGTAAGCTTCTCGCCTTCTCTTTTTTCAAAAGCAGTTTTTACTTTATCTCTCCATTTTACGATATTCGTTACATCAACCTCTATAAAAGATTGCACGTGAGCCGATGTTTGTACCGAAGCGATCATGTAACCTGAGATTAATTTACGCATTCTGTCCATTTCGATAATCTCGTCACCTCCGTTTACAGAAACCGGAACCGCTTGTTGACTTTTTTGAACCACTGGCGCTAGCGCTTTAGGAGCTGCCTCCTCAATTTTTGGCGCCACTACCTCAACTTTTGCAGCCGTTTCTACTTTTGGTGCGATATTACCAGCCTTGCGATCCTCAACATATTTAAGAATATCCTCTTTTGTCACACGTCCGTCTTTTCCTGAACCTGCAATATTTTCTAATTCGGAAACAGAAACGGCTTCTTCTTTTGCAATATTTTTTACTAATGGAGAATAAAATTTATCAGAACCTGAAAAATCTTGTGGAGCAGCAATCACTTCTTTTGCCACTTCGATGTTTTTTTCAATCTCAACAATCGCAGCAGGAACTACAGTCTCTGTAACCACTTTCGTAGTAGGAGCATCACCATCTGTTTCGATAATTGCGATGGTTTGACCAACCTGAACCAAGTCATCTTTACCAAATAATTGCTCAACCAAAATACCCGATACTTCGCTTGGCACCTCGCTATCAACCTTATCAGTTGCAATTTCAAGTACCGCTTCATCAGCTTCAATTTTGTCTCCTACTTCTTTCAACCAATTTGTAATAGTTGCTTCAGCGACACTTTCTCCCATTTTAGGAAGTTTTAATTCAAATCTTGCCATATTATTAACCTAAAAGGTGATTTTGATTTTCAGATTGCGAAATTACTGAATATTTTAAATATAAATTACATTTAATATAATTTTTTACTTGATTTTTATAATTTGCCCCCTGTCATTTCTTGAATCACTTCCAATAACAAAATTGGCGTTTTTGGGGAAAATTTTAAAAGTAATGCTCTTATCTTTAAGAGTTTCTATGATTTTGATACATTTTTTGAATGAAACATATTGATTATCTAAAATAATCTCTACCCTTTTACCTCTAAAAATCAGTGACGAATTTACCATTTTTTCTTTTTTGAAATCGATAATAGCTACTTTATTTTTAAAAACAAAGGACAATTTTTCAGTCAATTTTAGATCCGAAGAGTACAAAACATAACTTTCGGGCACTGGTTTTGACTTTTGTTTTCCCTGAAACCATTTTGCCACAGAAAAAAACACAATTCCAATTTGAATAAAAAAAGTAAAAAACCATGATTGCTTAAAATGCTTTTTATAAAAAAAACGCATAGCCTGCTGAAAATGGCTCACGTATTTTTCGTCTTTTACAGTGCTTTCACCTTTGTAATGAATGACTGTGGTTTCATGAAAATAGTAATTGTTTTTTTGATTTTGCAACACCCTGTAAGACAAATCTATATCATCTGCATACATAAAACATTCTTCATCAAAACCCTTCAAATCAAGATACAAATTACGTTTCATTAACATAAAAGCACCCACTAAAATTGCTGCTTTTCCGGTTTCGTTTTTACCTAAATGCTGTGCATAATACTGGTTGAAAAGTCTATGGTTCGGAATTATTTTATACAACCCGAAAATCTTCGTAAAAGCCACCCACGGAGTTGGAACCCCACGCTTGCTTTCTGGTAGAAAAGCGCCCGTACCATCGACTAATTTGCAACCCACAATTCCTAAATCGATCTGCCTTTCGGCGAAAGCCAGAATTTTAGTAAAAGTATCTTCGGCTACAACCGTATCCGGATTTAAGATGCAAATGTATTCTCCTTTTGCATGCTCTACTCCTATATTATTGCCTTTTGGGAAGCCAAAATTTTCTTTGTTTTGAATAAGTTTCACTTTCGGAAATCGCTCCTGCATCATCAAAACACTATCATCATCCGAATTATTATCAACTACAATGATTTCCGCATCAAGCGAAATAAGCGCTTCCTGAACACTCAAAACACAGAGTTCCAAAAAATAACGCACATTATAATTAAGGATAACAACAGATAATTGCATAAAAAATTTAACTGATTTTTTTTTGTGAAGTTAGAAATTTTCGACCAAATCCAATCTCAAAGTACAATCGTTTTTGGCAAAACTTCTCCCCTTTCTATATTCTTATCACAACCTACAAAATGATTCTTGCAGATTTAAAGTTTTAATCTAAAACAAAAACCAATATGAAGTAAAATACTGAAGGAATGTGTTATTTTTGAAATATGAAAAATCTGAAAAACACTCTTTTTCTACTGCTTTTTTGCATGAGTGCTGCTTACGCTCAAATTTCGGGCTGTACCGATCCGCTTTCTAAAAATCACAATTCAAATGCGACCGTAAATAACGGAAGTTGTGAATATAAAAATTTTAAAATAAAACCAAAATATTCTATAAAATTGAGTGATTCGATAAAAGAAACTTCTGGATTAATTGCTTTTGATAATTTGCTTTGGACACATAATGACGATCATGACACGACAATCTACGGCATGGATAGCAAAGGAAAAATTCGTAAAAAAATTATTTTAGAAAAAGTAAAAAATAACGACTGGGAGGAAATTTCGCAAGACAGCAGCTATTTGTACATAGGCGATTTTGGCAATAATGCAGCTGGAAACAGAAGAGATTTACATATTTTAAAAATTGAGAAAAAATCATTTTTGGATAGAAAGCCGATCATCGATACTATTTCGTTTACGTATTCTGATCAAACCGATTTTTCGAAACAAAAAGGAAATAATACCAATTTTGATTGTGAGGCTTTTGTCGCGACAAAAGACAGTCTTTATTTGTTTACCAAACAATGGACCGCTTCTAAAACCAGTATTTACAGCCTACCCAAACAATCTGGAAATCATACTGCGCAACTAAAAAATACGCTTGACACACAAGGTTTAATCACTGGCGCTACTTATTTTGCCGCTAAAAAACGAATTGTACTTTGTGGTTATTCAAAAACTGGAAAACTATTTTTATACCTATTATATGATTTTAAAAACAATGATTTTTTGTCTGGAAACAAAAGAAGAATTGACCTTAAACTTCCATTTCATCAAATAGAAGGTATCGCAACCGAAGATGGATTGTATTATTATCTGACTAATGAAGCGCTGATGCGAAAACCAATTTTGAACATACAGCAACAAATTCATCGTATAGATTTAAGTTCTATACTAAGCTCGTACCTTAATCAATAATTCACAAATAGCAGTATAATACCGTTTACTCTACAAAAAAGTTATGTTTTGTAAAACATTTACATCTTATAATTTAACAAATTTCAGAGATAATGATGGGTTGTTTTTTAAACGAATAAAATATATTCCGCTAGTAAATTTAGAAACATCTATTTTATCATTATTTGATATTGTTGCTATTTTAACTAGTTGTCCAACTGAATCATATATTTGAATTTCTTCTTTTTCAGAACTATTTAATTGAATTTTAATAAAATCAGATGCAGGGTTTGGATAGATTGATAAATTATTTTTAAAGGAAAAATCCTGCATTCCGAGTGTATTTAAGTTAACTGTCTGCAATAAATTATTGTATCCTGTTGCTGATTCCCAAGTGCCATTATTTGCAAATTGAATACTATAATCTGAATTTGAAGATAAGAGAGATTCTTTATCGGGCATCCAAAGATACAATTGAAATACTCCAGTTATTCCCGGATTAAAATTTTGTGTAATTGAAATTGAATTTTCCCATGTTCTAATATCAGTATTTAATAAACGAGTTGTTACTGAATTTGTTGCTG
Source organism: Flavobacterium geliluteum (assembly GCF_017948595.1). Taxonomy (GTDB): domain Bacteria; phylum Bacteroidota; class Bacteroidia; order Flavobacteriales; family Flavobacteriaceae; genus Flavobacterium; species Flavobacterium flavipigmentatum. The sequence continues at coordinate 32,425 of NZ_JAGFBV010000012.1, forward strand.
TATTTTTCATTATCAAATAAACATCTCTTTGCTTAAAAGGTCTTGCGTTACCAACATTTGTAATATTCAATGTCAAATTAAAGTTTGAACCATTTGATTGTACCGTTGAAGAATTCAAAACAAATCTATAACCCAAGTTTTTAAGTATTTTATCATATTGACTTGCATTAATTTGATTCCAAAAATCAGGATGATAATCCCTGTTCAAAGTTGTCCAATTAGTCAAACCCATTTCATATATAGCATTATCGCCTTTAGTTCTATAACCATTATCGCAAGTGTTTAATCCGTTAGTTTCTCCGGTCATTGGCAGATAATTCGTCTCATTAGATAAATAATTATAGTCTGGCGTACCAACCGGATTAGTACATTCATCAGCACTGAATGTTCCCATGTCACCATAATTATTTAAAAAAGCATCATTATAAAATCCTATTCTTGCATTTGCATTTTGTTGATAAGCTGTAGCAGGGGTTAACTGAGTTGTTCCGTACATGGTCTGTTTTATGCCAACATATCTAACTTGAATTGGTATTTCAATTGGAGTCATGGCTAACATTGCGTCTATTATCTCTTTTCTATTGCCCCATTGGATAGCCGATATGGCGCCATCTGTTCCAAATTCGTTTGAGTTTGTATAATACCATTCACCCCAAGTGCCAATAAATCCTGCCTGAAGCGAAAAAATAACATCTTTATTATTGGTTAATAAAGAAGAAAGCTGAGAAATATGCGTTAATATTTGTGCTTTTGTGGGCTGCTGAGCAACTGTTCCTTCTGAATTAGAGTAAGCAAATCTGACAATAACTTTAAAACCTGCTGATCTTATATTATTAAAATCAGTTTGCATATTATTCAAAAAAGTCGAATTGATGTTTGAATTCATAAAAGCATCCAACAAATAATAGCGGTATACAACAGTTACTTTGTCAGTGCTGTTTTTCCAACTATTTAAAGTTGCAACTGGGAGATTATTTGCGCCAACTGTTGTTGCATAGTTAGTTCCACTTATAGAATATTTTTGTAAACCTCTTTCTGGATTGGCAATTACACTTGTAGAAGCTGTATAATTAACGGTTTGCCCCATTACAGCTACTTGGCTGATTATTAAAAAAAGAAATAAAAAAGTTTTTTTCATTATTCTTGTTTTGAAATTTTGTTAAATTTTAAGCTTGCTGTAGTTGTTATGCAAATGGTCAAATATAATAAAAGTAAATATTAAAAACAGTATCTTTTTATAAGCTTAATCATATAATAAAGAAAGAGTTCAGACCAAAACACGTTATCAGTTTCATTACAAAGCTTTATTTCAGAAGCTATTTTCTTAGAATAGTAGATTAAAGCATCGATTTTTGATTTCTTTATAAAATCGACCTCGAAATATTACGAATAATAAGTACAAGAGAGTATTTACTAATTGTGTTTTTCAAAATCTATTTGATCTTAAAAGTCACCTTATCTTTTACAATTGAACGTTACTGTAAAGCTATTTTTTTCTTTGATTCAAAAAGGTATCTTTGCACGGTCTAAATTAAACTCCTATTTAAAATTAGAGACCTAATTGCAGACCTCTTAGTTTTAAATAAACAAAAAAGCCCTATTTTAGGCACTATTACAACATGAATTACCTATCTGTAGAAAATATATCGAAGTCATTTGGTGAAAGAACACTTTTTGACAACATCTCATTCGGAATCAATAAAGACCAAAAAATTGCTTTTATTGCCAAAAATGGCTCAGGAAAAACGACCATTATGAGCATTATCAACGGTTTGGATGAGCCTGATACCGGACAAGTGGTTTTGAGAAAAGGAATCAAGATGGCATTTCTCTCTCAAGACAATAACTTGCAGGAAGAACTTACTATCGAAGAAAGTATTTTTGCATCGGATAATGAAACTTTAAAAGTAATTGAAGCGTATGAAAAAGCGCTCGAAAATCCAGATGACGGAGAAGCTTATCAGAAAGCTTTTGACGGAATGGACCAGCATAATGCCTGGGATTTTGAGACGCAATACAAACAGATTTTATTCAAATTAAAACTGGAAGATTTTAAATTGAAAATAAAAAATCTTTCTGGTGGACAAAAAAAACGTCTTTCACTAGCTATTATTCTAATCAATCGCCCCGATTTATTGATTTTGGATGAGCCAACCAATCACTTAGATTTGGAAATGATTGAATGGCTTGAAAGTTATTTTGCCAAAGAAAATATTACGCTGTTTATGGTAACACACGACCGTTTCTTTTTGGAGCGTGTTTGTAATGAGATTATCGAATTAGACAATGGAAAACTTTACCAATACAAAGGAAATTACTCTTACTACTTAGAAAAAAAAGAGGAAAGAATTACCTCTGAAAATGCGAGCGTTGACAAAGCCAAAAACTTATTTACAAAAGAATTAGAATGGATGCGTCGCCAGCCAAAGGCGAGAACTACCAAATCAAAATCGCGTCAGGATGATTTTTATGTCATTAAAGAAAAAGCACAAAGCCGCCGTCGCGAAAACAAAGTCGAACTCGAAATCAATATGGAACGCATGGGAAGCAAGATTATCGAGCTTCACAAAATTTCCAAGAAATTTAAGGATCATGTCATTCTCGACAACTTTAGTTTTGATTTTCAGCGCGGAGAACGCATCGGAATTATTGGTAAAAACGGTACCGGAAAATCTACTTTCTTAAACCTTATTACAGGAACACTTCCGCTGGATAGTGGCCGCGTTGTAAAAGGAGAAACCATAAAAATTGGTTATTATACGCAATCTGGAATCAATCCGAAACCGAATCAGCGTGTAATTGATATTATAAAAGAATACGGCGAATTTATTCCGCTTTCAAAAGGGCGCATGATTTCGGCTTCACAATTGCTGGAGCGTTTTCTTTTTGATGCAAAAAAACAATACGATTTTGTAGAAAAACTGAGTGGTGGTGAGTTAAAACGTTTGTATTTATGTACCGTTTTGATTCAAAATCCTAACTTTTTGATTCTCGATGAGCCTACCAACGATTTGGATATTGTAACGCTAAATGTACTCGAAAGCTTCCTACTCGATTATCCAGGATGCTTATTGGTAGTATCGCACGACCGTTATTTTATGGATAAAATTGTCGATCATTTATTTGTTTTCAGAGGAAATGGTGAAATCGAAAATTTCCCAGGAAACTACTCTGATTTCCGTGCTTACGAAGACAGTGCAGACGTAGCGCAGAAGGAAGAAAACAAAGCCGAAAAGAAAGACTGGAAACAAAATAATCCGACTGGAAACCTAACTTTCAATGAGCAAAAAGAATATCAAAAACTAGAAAGAGAAATCAAAGATCTGGAAATTGATAAAACCAAAATAGAACAACTGTTCTCTGACGGAAAAATTGCCGACGCCGATATCGAGAAAAAAGCAAACGAATTGCAAAACATCATCAATAAAATAGACCAAAAAGAAGAGCGTTGGTTTGAGCTTTCGGCTAAAATTGAAGGGTAAACGATATTTCATTCACAAAAAATAATGCTTTCTATTATATTTGATCTTTTAAAAATTAATTTCTAATGAAACACATTTTAACGACTTTAGTAGCTTTAACTCTTTTTATTTCTTGTTCGAATGACAAACAGGCTCCTCAAAAAACGGACTACACTGCTGAGAATGAAAAAGAAATTACAGATTATATTGCTAAAAATAAATTAATAGCACAACGAAGTGATTCTGGTTTGTATTATGTAATAAATGAACCCGGAACTGGTACCCAACCAACAGCAACCTCTAATGTAACCGTTGCTTATAAAGGATATTACACAAACGGAAACATTTTTGATCAGAGCAAAGCTGAGGGAATTTCTTTTGGGTTAAATCAAGTTATAAAAGGCTGGACAGAAGGTATTCCTTATTTTAAAACCGGAGGAAGCGGTATTCTTTTAATTCCTTCTCATCTCGGATATGGAAGTTATGATTACAGCGGAATTCCCGGAGGTTCTGTTCTTGTTTTTGATGTAAAATTAATTTCGGTTAATTAAAAAAAGTCACGGTTTGAGTTTTCAATTGCAATAAACAACTGAAAACTCAAACTGAAAACTGAGACCAAAATGTTATTTCAAATAAAATCATACTTAAAATTCCTTTGGCATTCTAAAAACGAACACGCCGTACACTCTCCTTTTGTCTTTAATTTACTGACAAAATGCTTTTACGATAAAAAACCTAAAACCGAATATTCGATTCTGAAAAAGTACCGAAAATCACTTTTAAGAAATAAAAATTTTATCGAAGTCACCGATTTTGGTGTTGGTTCAAAGGTTTTTAAATCGAATAAAAGGCAAATCTCTAAAATAGCTTCGACTGCAGGAATTTCTCCAAAAAGAGCCGAACTGCTTTTTAGGATAACTAATTATTTTCAGCCAAAAAACATCTTAGAAATAGGAACTTCATTAGGCTTAGCAACTTCTGCAATGGCATTGGGAGATAAGAATTCGTTTTTACTTAGTATTGAAGGTTGCCAAAACACACTTTCAGTTGCGGAAAATTTATTTAACGAGCAATTTCCAGATTTTAAATTTGAATTTCTAAATGTAGAATTTAGTGAATTTTTGAAAAATTCTGCAGATATCTGCGATTGGGATTTAATCTATTTCGATGGCAATCACTCAAAAAAAGCGACCTTATTATATTTTGACCTTTTATTACCAACAATTACAAATGATACTGTCTGGATTTTTGATGACATTCATTGGTCTGAAGAAATGGAAGAAGCCTGGGAAACGATTAAAAATCACTCAAAAGTAAAAGTAACCATCGATACTTTTCAGTGGGGATTTGTGTTTTTCAGGCATGAGCAGGAAAAAGAACATTTTGTAATTAGAGCTTAAAAAAAAATGACAACCATTGCTGATTGTCATTTTTGTAATTATTGCTTTTTTTTATTTTTTAGCCTCAGCTGCTTCTTCAGATTTAGCTCCCATTCTATTTAGAGTATAGATAGGTCCAAATTTAATTTTTAAACCAGCGATTTTTCTGTTATCTTCAGAAGTAAGACCTTCTTTTTCTACTGTATTTTTTCTGCTGTCAAGCGCTTCATACATTAGTTTAATCTCATCCCAATCTTCGCGAGAATAGCTGTCTTTATTGTTTTCTACCGTATGTACAAATTGTTGGTACACATTGTGAATATTTTGAGCATTTACCCAATTAAAGCTCATATCTTCACCAATTTTTCCTTCACCAAACAAAGCATTACGCAATTGTTGTTTAGGAGTTAGTGGTGGAGCAAGAGTTGCTGCCATACTATTTTTAAATTCTTCGTATTTAATTTTGCTATTATTAATTTTTTCGGTTTGTACAGTATTGTCTTTAATATCTGCCAATGCTAATTCTGCATTTGCAGCTCTTCTATCATATTCAGCTTCCACATCTTTCCAATTTTCTTTCAAATCGTCCGCAGCAACATTTTTTACAGAATCTACATACATTACGTATGATTCGACTGTTTTTTCTGCTTTCTCTTGTTTTTCGTCTTTACATGAGGTAAAACCTAAGGCCAAAATGGCAATTCCTGATAAAATTTGTATGTTCTTCATAATTTTTAATGTTTAATATTATATGTCAAATATAGTTAAATTTTAGATATATTATTAAAAATTACATAAAAAATTAAAAAATATTTAATTAAAATTAAAAAATATGACAATTATGTAAAAATAATTTAAAATAATATAACGCCCTTTTAAAGAATAAGAATATAAAATAACAAGTGTTTAAAATTTTCTTCTTTTTGAGAAAAAAGTTCAGTCGGTAAAACACTCCTTCTACTGTAACAAAAATCAATTGTGGGCTACTTATCAATTATTGAAAAGTGTTTTGTACTTTTAAATCCAAAATTGTAAAATAAAATGGCAAACCCATTAATTAAAATAACTGATATTAAACGAAACTTTGTTTTAGGCAACGAAATTGTTTATGTCTTAAAAGGTATCGATTTAGAAATCAACAAAGGCGAATATGTTGCATTGATGGGCCCTTCGGGTTCAGGAAAATCGACTTTAATGAATTTATTAGGTTGTTTGGACACACCAACTTCGGGATATTATGTTTTGAACGGAAAAGATGTCAGCCAAATGAAAGATGATGAATTGGCAGGAATTCGAAACAAAGAAATTGGTTTTGTGTTTCAGACTTTCAATCTTTTACCCAGAACTACAGCATTAGATAATGTTGCTTTACCCATGATTTATGCCGGACATTCTAAATCTGATAGGAATGCACGGGCAACCGAAGTATTACAGCAAGTAAATCTTGCCGACAGAATGGATCACCAACCGAATCAGCTTTCTGGAGGGCAACGTCAGCGTGTGGCGATCGCACGTGCTTTGGTCAATAAACCTTCGATAATCCTTGCCGATGAGCCAACAGGAAACTTAGACAGTAAAACATCTGTAGAAATCATGAAGCTTTTTGGCGATATTCATGCACAAGGCAACACCGTAATTTTGGTTACTCACGAAGAAGATATTGCTGCGTATGCACACCGTATAATTCGCTTGCGTGATGGCGTGATCGAAAGTGACACCACAAAATAATTTCTAAATAATTGAACTGTTTATTTGTTGAATCTTTTAATCGGAAATAAAAAAACTTAATTCTTCAGAAGCATAGCAGCTTATAAAAACTCAGTTTCTCAACAACTTAGAAACTTAGCAACTCAAAAAAATGAAAGTATATACCAAAACAGGAGACAAAGGCACCACATCGCTTTTTGGAGGCACCCGAGTTCCTAAAGACCACATGCGAATTGACAGTTATGGTACTGTTGACGAATTGAACTCCTATATAGGATTGATTCGTGATCAGGAAATCAATCCGAATTATAAATCAATTTTGATCGAAATTCAGGACCGACTATTTACTGTTGGCGCTATTTTAGCCACTCCGCAGGAAAAAGAAGTTTTGAAAAACGGTGAACTCCGATTGAAAAATCTGGGAATCATAGATACTGATATTGAATTATTAGAAAACGAAATAGACAAAATGGAAGAATCGCTTCCGCAAATGACACATTTTGTTTTACCCGGAGGCCATCAAACCGTGTCATATTGTCATATTGCACGCTGTGTTTGTAGACGTGCAGAGCGTTTAGCGGTACATTTAAGCCATAATGAGCATGTCCCAGAAATTGCAATACAGTACCTGAACCGACTATCTGACTACCTTTTCGTCTTGGCACGGAAGTTGTCCTCAGACTTAAAAGCGGAGGAAGTAAAATGGATTCCGAGGAAATAAAAATTTTAGATTTTAGAATTAAGATTTTAGATAATGTAACGCTTTAATAATCTAAAATCAACAATCTAAAATCTGCAATTATAGAGACGTTCTTAAATTTTATTAAAATAAATCAAAATTTACTTGTCTTTTTCAGTAAAAAATTTATTTTTGCACAAACTAAACAGATAACAGATGTATTGGACATTAGAATTAGCATCTTATTTAAGTGATGCGCCATGGCCTGCTAACAAAGACGAACTTATTGACTACGCTATTAGAGCTGGTGCTCCGTTAGAAGTAGTAGAAAACCTTCAGTCGATTGAAGATGAAGGAGAGATATATGAATCAATGGAAGAAATTTGGCCTGATTATCCAACAGACGAAGATTATCTTTGGAATGAGGATGAATATTAAAAAATAAACCAAAGGAAAAAGTCTCATCACAGAGGCTTTTTTTTTGGTTGAAATACACATTTAGATAAAATAGAAATACAATAAATCATGAGTTTCATAAACAGTATCATAAAAGTCTTTGTAGGTGATAAATCTCAGAAAGATGTCAAAGCTTTACAACCTTATTTAAACAAAATAAAAACATTCGAAACTAGCTTAATGAGTTTGTCTCACGATGAATTGAGAGCCAGAACGGTGTTTTTTAAAGAAAAAATAAAAGAAGCCAGAGCAGACAAAGATGCTAAAATTACTTCGCTTAAAGCGGAAGTTGAAAAAATCGAAGACATCGATAAAAGAGAAGACTTATATGAAGCTATTGATGCGCTTGAAAAAGAAGCTTACGAAATCTCAGAGAAAACACTTTTAGACATCCTTCCGGAAGCGTTTTCTGTTGTAAAAGAAACCGCCCGTAGATTTAAAGACAACGAATTTATAGAAGTTACCGCTACTCCTAAAGATAGAGAATTCTCTGCTGCAAAAAGCTACATCACTATTGACGGAGACAAAGCAATCTGGGCCAACAAATGGAATGCGGCAGGTAAAGAAATTACCTGGGACATGATACATTATGATGTGCAGCTGATTGGCGGAATGGTTTTGCACGAAGGTAAAGTTGCCGAAATGCAAACGGGTGAAGGTAAAACTTTGGTGGCTACTTTGCCTCTTTATTTAAACGCTTTAACTGGAAACGGTGTTCACTTAGTAACTGTGAATGATTATTTGGCTAAACGTGATAGCACCTGGAAAGCACCTTTGTTTGAATTTCACGGTTTAACGGTTGATTGTATTGATAATCACCAACCAAGTACAGAACAAAGAAAGAAAGCCTACGATGCTGATATTACTTACGGAACCAATAACGAATTTGGTTTTGACTACTTAAGAGATAATATGGCGCACTCGCCAAACGATTTGGTACAAAGAAAACACAATTATGCTATTGTCGATGAGGTCGACTCTGTATTGATCGATGATGCAAGAACACCATTGATTATTTCAGGACCGGTTCCACAAGGAGATCGTCATGAATTTAATGAATTGAAACCAAAAATCGAAAACTTAGTAAGCCAACAACGTCAGTTGGCGAATGGTTTCTTAGCTGAAGCTAAAAAATTAATCAAAGAAGGCAACACTAAAGAAGGTGGATTCTTATTATTGAGAGCTTACAGAAGTTTGCCTAAAAACAAAGCATTAATTAAATTTTTGAGTGAAGAAGGAATCAAACAATTGCTTCAAAAAACCGAAAATCAATACATGCAGGACAACAATCGCGAAATGCACAAAGTAGATGAAGCTTTGTATTTTGTAATTGAAGAAAAAAACAATCAAGTAGAATTGACGGACAATGGTATCAAATACCTATCGGGTGACACTGATGCCGACTTTTTCGTACTTCCAGATATCGGAACTGAAATTGCAGCTATCGAGAAGCAAAAATTAGATAAAGATGCAGAAGCGGAAGCAAAAGAAAGATTATTTCAGGATTTTGGAGTAAAAAGTGAACGTATTCATACTTTAACGCAGCTTTTAAAAGCGTATGCTCTTTTTGAAAAAGATGTAGAATACGTAATCATGGACAACAAGATTATGATTGTCGATGAGCAAACAGGCCGTATCATGGATGGTCGTCGTTATTCTGACGGTTTACACCAGGCGATTGAAGCAAAGGAAAATGTAAAAATCGAGGCTGCTACCCAAACTTTTGCAACTGTTACATTACAGAATTATTTTAGAATGTACAGCAAATTGGCAGGTATGACGGGTACTGCAGTAACAGAAGCGGGAGAGTTATGGCAAATCTACAAACTAGACGTTGTAGAAATTCCGACCAACCGAGGCATCGCAAGACAAGACAAAGAAGATTACATTTATAAAACAACCCGCGAAAAATTCAATGCTGTTATCGAAAATGTAACAGAATTATCAAATGCAGGAAGACCAGTATTGATTGGAACAACTTCTGTTGAGATTTCAGAATTATTAAGCCGAATGTTAAAAATGAGAGGTGTTACACACAACGTTTTGAATGCTAAAATGCACAAGCAAGAAGCACAAATTGTTGAAGAAGCCGGTAAAGCCGGAGTGGTAACGATTGCAACAAACATGGCAGGTCGTGGTACAGATATTAAATTATCTCCAGAAGTAAAAGCTGCCGGAGGTTTGGCAATCGTGGGTACAGAACGTCATGATTCCCGTCGTGTTGACAGACAGTTACGTGGTCGTGCAGGACGTCAGGGAGATCCAGGAAGTTCTCAATTTTATGTTTCTCTTGAAGATAACTTAATGCGTTTATTTGGTTCTGAAAGAGTTGCTAAAGTAATGGATAGAATGGGATTGCAGGAAGGCGAAGTAATTCAGCATTCTATGATGACCAAATCTATCGAACGTGCTCAGAAAAAAGTAGAAGAAAACAACTTTGGTGTTCGTAAACGTTTATTAGAATATGATGACGTAATGAACTCTCAACGTGAAGTGGTGTATAAACGTCGTCGTCACGCTTTATTTGGTGAGCGTTTAAAATTGGATATTGCCAATATGTTGTATGATACTTGCGAGTTAATCGTGAGTCAAACCAAACCATTTAATGATTTCAAAACTTTCGAATTTGATTTAATTCGTTATTTCTCGATCACTTCTCCAATTTCAGAAGCAGATTTTTCTAAATTAACAGATGTTGAAATCACAGGAAAAATTTACAAGGAAACTTTGGCATTCTATACAGAAAAAACAGAAAGAAGCGCCAGAGAAGCTTTCCCAATCATTAAAGGAGTTTACGAAGAACCAAACAACCATTTTGAGCGTATCGTAGTTCCGTTTACTGACGGAATCAAAACATTGAATGTTGTAACTGACTTGAAAAAAGCATACGAAACAGAAGGAACGCAATTGATCGCTGATTTCGAGAAAAACATCACACTTTCTATTGTAGATGAAGCTTGGAAAAAACATTTACGTAAAATGGATGAGTTAAAACAATCTGTTCAGTTGGCGGTTCACGAGCAAAAAGATCCGTTGCTTATTTACAAATTAGAAGCTTTTAATTTGTTTAGAGGAATGTTGGAAAACGTTAATAAAGAGGTTATTTCATTCCTATTCAAAGGTGATTTGCCTGCTCAAAACGTCCCTGAAATTCAAGAAGCTAGAGAAGTGCGTCAAAAAGAAAATTTCAAATTAAGCAAAGACGAAGTGGTAAACAGCGAAGACATCAATCGTGAAGCTGGAGAAACACAACAGCGTCAGGTTACAGAAACTATTGTGAGAGATATGCCAAAAATCAATCGTAATGACACCGTAACAGTTCAGGAAGTGGCTTCGGGTAAAACAGAAACAATGAAATTTAAAAAAGCAGAAACTTTAATCGCTTCTGGTGAATGGGTTCTTGTTAAATAATAAATTCTTTAAACCTGACAGGTTTTAAAATCTGTTAGGTTTCTCACATAAATATCTCCAGTTACTTTTGATAATTGGAGATATTTTTTTTTGTAAAATGACGAAAATCATACTCTTTAAAAATAATAAAAATGTATTTTTGCACTTGTAAACAACGAAACAACTCTTGAAAAAGTTATTGATCCTATTTCTCTCCTGTATGCTTTTGGTGCCGTCATTTGGCAGCTTCTTTGTTTATACTTCATTCAAATTAAATCAGGAAGAAATCTCAAAAACTATTTGTGTACAACGAAAAATGGTTTTTAATAGTTGTAACGGACGATGTGAACTTCAAAAAAGTCTAAAAAAATACGCAGATAACGAAAAGAGAATGCAAAACAATCTGAAAGAAAAAGCAGAGATTGTTTACATTCAAAATACACCTACAGCTAATTTCAAATTAGTAACACCAATCCAATCAGTAATAGCCCTTTTTGCTTCTTTTGACGCAAAACCAATATCGGTTTCAAATAGTACTTTTCATCCTCCATCCACTTTGGTATAAATTTTAGCTACACTTTTCAATTCAAAATTGAAATCATTTTTCCTTGTTTTTTTAAATCAGGGAAAATACCTGTTACTTTTTAAAATTTATATCATTTAAAATGAAAAATATCTATTTCGCCCTATTGATTGTGGGGCAATGCGTCTTGGCACAAAATAAAGCAGAAAAAGACACGACCCGAACTCAGGAACTTGAAAACGTTTTTATAACCGCCAACAGAACCGCCACTTTACGTAAAGAAACACCTGTGGCAATTAGCAAAATAACGGCTAAAACCATTAACGAGACCAAGGCCAATGCGGTTTACGAAATCATCAATAAAACGCCAGGGGTGTTGATGGTCAATTTAGGAAACGAGCAACACATGATGTCGATTCGCCAGCCGATGACAACTAATGCTTACTATTTATATCTGGAAGATGGCTTGCCAATTCGCCCGATGGGAATCTTCAATCACAATGCTTTGTTAGAAATCAATCAGTTCAATTTGCAAAGTATCGAGGTTGTAAAAGGGCCTGTTTCTTCTTTGTACGGACCGGAAGCTGTGGGAGGAACGATCAATCTAATTTCGCAAAAACCACCGGTTGATCCCGAATTCAAGTTTGGCGTTCAGGCCGACAATTACGGGTACAGAAGAATTCAGGCTGCAGGCGGAGCTACCGTAGGGAAAATTGGTTTTCACATTGCCGGAATTTCAACTTTGCAGAAAAACGGCTGGATGACCTATTCTGATTATAACAAAGACAATTTGAATGCCAGAATCGATTATAACATCTCTCCCTCTACCCGATTAATTAGTAATACCATGTATGGAAAATATTATTCAGACATGAGCGGAAGCGTTAATGAAGAAGCGTTTTACAACAGAAGCTACAAAAGCACGACCCATTTTACTTATAGAAAATCAGATGCTTTACGAACACGTTTAACGTTGGAGCACGACTGGAACGACAACTCAAGCAGTTACATCACAGGTTATTTGCGCGATAATAAATTGGGGCAAAATCCTTCCTACGGAATCAAATGGAGCCCGACTGTTAACCCAACAAAAGCAACTGGAGAAATCAATTCAAACAATTTCAAAAGTTACGGAGCAATTGGTCAGCACACTCAAAAATTTGATTTTCTGAACACTAAAATCGTTGCTGGCGCGCTCTACGATTATTCACCTGTAACCTATTGGTCGTATGTAATTGACTTAAAAGCCAACTTAAATCCGGGCGAAGCTGGAAAACAAACAGTTAACTCTTACGAAATTGTAGCTGAACGCCCCGACTCAAAATTAGCAGATTATACCGCAGATATTTTTAATGCAGCGGGTTATGCGCAATTAAGTTTCAATCCTGTCGAAAAATTAATTGTTACCATTGGCGGTCGTTACGACAATATGAAAATCAATTATGATAATGCACTTGATCAATCTACCGGAAGCAAAATCTATGACAAGGTAACTTTTAAGGCGGGAGCCAATTACAATCCGTTTGAATTTACAGGTTTTTATGGCAATTATTCACAAGGTTTTGCACCTCCCGGAATCACTTCAATCTTTCGAACAAAACCTGGAACTGGCGGTACGACAGGAGTAGTTGCCGATTTTTATTATAATCTAGAACCTGCAACTTTTAATAATTACGAAGTGGGCGGATGGTTTTCTTTTCTTCAAAATAAATTAAATTTTGATTATGCCTTGTATTATATGGAAGGTAAAAACGAATTATTAAGCATCAAACTTCTCGATAATTCTACAGATTATCGTTCTGCGGGAGCAACCCGCCATAAAGGAATCGAGTTTGGAGCCTCCTACCGACCTTCAAAACAATTCAACATTCGTATGGGCGGCACTTACGCCCAGCACGAGTATATCGATTTTAAACTTTCTGACAAACCCACTGACCCAGTTCAGGATTTAAACGGGAAAGAAATGCCAGCAGCACCAAAATGGTCTGGAAATTCTGAGGTGACCTACTACCCAAATTGGCTTCCTAATTTTAGAACTTCTATTGAATGGCAGTTGGTGGGTAGCTACTATCAAGACCAAATCAACACTGTAAAATACGACGGTTACAACTTGTTCAATGCCAGAATTGGCTACCAATGGAAAGCCTTCGAAATCTATGGTAATGTTATGAACCTAACAGACAAATTATACGCCTACAATGTTTCCAGAGCCAATACAACAAACGCACAACCCACCTATACGGCAGCAGCCCCCAGAACATTTGTATTTGGCATACAATATAATTTTTCATTAAAAAAATAATATTTAGCCACAGATTAAAGGATTAACACAGATTATAAAAAAATCATTTTAATCCTTAAATCTGTGGCAAAAAAACATAAGAATACAGAGATGAGCAAAGAAAAAAAATCCAAGAAAAAAGATTCCAAAATCGTCAAGAAAATCAAACAGCACATGTACAAGTGGCATCGTACCATTGGGATTCTCACAATCATACCCGTAATTTTCTGGACATTATCAGGTTTAATGCATCCTTTTATGGCGCATTTTTTTAAACCCGAAATTGCACACGAAAAACTGGAATTTCAACCTATTGATAAAAATAAATTGCAATTTTCAGTTCAGGAAGTTTTGCAAAAAAACAATATTGCCGAATTTAAAAATTTCAGAATTGTCGCTTTCGGCGATGCTACTTTTTATCAGGTAAAAAACATAACAGGTGATTTATTATATTTTGACACTTCGTCTGCTAAAAAGTTAGACAACGGAGACCAAAAATATGCAGAATGGCTTTCGCGTTACTTTTTAGACGACCAAAAAAGTGCCATAAAAAAGAGCGAAATAGTTACCGAATTCACTTCTCAATACAAATATGTCAATCGCTATTTGCCTGTTTACAAAGTAACTTTAGACCGTCACGATGCGATGCAAGTGTATGTAGAAACGTCTTCGAGCAAACTCGCAACTTACAATCCAACTTCACGACAATGGTTTATTTGGTTCTTTGACACTTTTCATAACTGGTCGTTTATCGATGCCATTACCAACAACAGCATCCGAATTATTACAATGATTTTTTTGCTTACCATTATCGGATTTTCTGCCCTTAGCGGAATTTTAATCTATGGATTACTTTGGAAACAATTTAAAAAAACAGATAGTTTAACGCCTAAAAAAGGCCTTCGAAAATACCATCGTCAAATAGGCATTTGGGTTTCGCTTTTTACTTTAACATTTGCTTTTAGCGGTGCATATCATGCTACTACCAAGTGGGAGCCGTATACCTTGTCGCAAATGATTTACGAACCTACTTTTACCGTAAAAGAAATCCCTCTTGCCAATACTAATTTAAATGTAGACTGGAGTCGTTTTCAAAACAGCAGTATCATTACCCTCAATGACACCGTATATTATCGCTGCCAACTAATTCAAAAAGAAAAATACAAAGCTTCAAAATCTGACTCCAATTCAAAATGGAACAAAAAAGAAGGTCCAAAGTCCGAAGTTATTTACATCAATGCAGCCACGAATAAAGCAGTTCAAAATATCGATTTAGAATATGCACAGTTTTTGGCTCATTACTTTACAGATGGAGCTCCCAAAGCGGCGTGTTGCGAAATGGTCGAGACGACTAATGAATCTAGCGCTTCTTTAGAAAACGCAAAATTAGTAGAATCAAAAGTTCTTACTGATTTTGAAAGCCGCGAATATGGTTTTGTCAATAAAAGATTGCCAGTTGTAAAACTGGCGTACGACACACCCGAAAAAACTACCTATTTTATAGAGACTTCGACTTCGCGATTGGCGGCTGTGGTCAAAACTTCAGATAAAGTTGAGGGGTACTCTTTTGCCATTCTTCATAAATTTTTATTCATGGATTGGGCCGGAAAAAACATTCGAGACCTGACCATGGTTTTGGCTGCCTTAACCATTTTGATTGTTAGCATTCTTGGGTTTATTTTGTTTTTGAAAAAATAATTTCAAGCTATTGAGATTCTAAGTTACTAAGGTTCTAAGTTTTTTCTTAGCAGCTTAGTAACTTAATCTTTCAGCAACTTATCGGGATTTTCCTCAAAATAACGTGCTTCTATTCTCTTGATATCTTTTATGGAACTTTTGGCCCAAGCCAAGCGTTTTTCTAAAATTTCATCTGCCGATAACTGCCAAGCGATATCAGAATTCCTTAATCTATTGGTTATATTTTGAATGATAATCGCCGCGGAAACAGAAATATTAAGACTTTCTGTAAAACCCACCATCGGAATTTTAAGAAAACCATCTGCTTTTTCCATAATTTCAGGAGATAGCCCGTCTCGCTCAGTACCAAAAAACAATGCGCTCGGTTGTGTAATATCAAAATCTTCCAGCAGGCAATCATTTTCATGTGGCGTAGTTGCAATAATTTGGTAACCCTGATTTTTTAAAGTCGAAATACAGTTTGTCACCGAATCAAACTGATTGATATCTACCCATTTTTGGGCGCCCATAGCAATTTCTTTATCGATTCTTTTACCGTAACGCTGCTCGATAATATTGAGTTCCTGAATTCCAAAAACTTCACAACTGCGCATTACTGCACTCGTATTGTGCATCTGAAAAACATCCTCTACTACAACTGTAAAATGTTTCGTTCGGGTCGAGAGCACTTTTAAGAATTTTTCTTTGCGATTATCTGTCAGTATATTTTCAAGAAAAGCGAGGTAATCTAAATCAATCATTTGAGTTTTATTTGTGACAAAAATACATTTTTTATATTTCTTTTTAATTGAGTTAAAAAAGAAGCCTTTCTTTTAACATCAGCAAAAGTTTAATTAAATTCGTGAATAAATTAAACGGATGGAAACAGTTGTAATCAAAAAAATTGGTCTTTCAGAATTAGAGAAACTACAGAAAATAGGCAAACAAACCTTTTCTGAAACTTTTGCCGCTATCAATTCTGAGGAAAATATGAAACAATACTTAACCGAAAAATTTTCTCTTGAAAAACTCACCGACGAACTGACAAATTCTAACTCAGAATTTTATTTCGCACTTCTTGACGAGAAAGTAGTCGGATATTTAAAGGTCAATTTCGCAGCAGCGCAGACAGAATTAAAAGACAAAAATGCCTTAGAAATAGAACGTATTTATGTTTTAAAAGAACACAAAGGCAATAAAATTGGACAACTTTTATATGAAAAAGCTTTACAGGTCGCACAAAAATCAAGTTTGAAATACATTTGGCTGGGTGTTTGGGAAGAAAATCATGGCGCTTTACATTTTTATAAAAAAAACGGTTTTATAGCCTTTGATAAACATATTTTTAGACTGGGCGATGACGAACAAACAGATTTATTAATGAAACTAACGTTAAAATGAACCCATGAAAAAGAAATTAGTTGTTTTAACGGGCGCAGGAATCAGCGCAGAAAGCGGTATCAAAACTTTTCGGGATAGCGATGGTTTGTGGGAAGGACACGATGTGATGGAAGTAGCAACTCCGGAGGGATGGAGAAAAAATCAAGAGTTAGTTTTGGATTTTTATAATAAAAGGCGCCAGCAACTTAAAGAAGTACAGCCTAATTTGGGACATCAAATTTTGGCAGAATTAGAACATGATTTTGATGTATACATTATCACACAAAATGTAGATGACTTGCATGAACGTGCCGGCAGTACAAAGGTTTTGCATTTGCACGGAGAATTACTAAAAGTACGCAGTATTCAAAATCGAAATGTTATTTTAGACTGGAAAGAAGATTTATTTACAGGTGATCTGGACGAAAACGGTCATCAATTGCGCCCTCATATTGTTTGGTTTGGCGAAGATGTTCCCGCTCTTGAGGAAGCCATCGAAATTACGGAATCGGTAGATTATTTTGCCGTAATTGGCACTTCATTGCAAGTATATCCAGCTGCAGGATTGATCGCCTATACGGATCATAAAACGCCTGTTTTTTATATCGATCCGAAACCAATTGCGATTCCGAATCTTCGAAATAAAGTAGTAATTATTTCTAAAATTGCATCTGAGGGAGTTGCAGATTTGAGAGAACATTTAAAATCGATTTAAAAACACAATTGCCTATTTTGATTCCTTTTAATCGCCAAATTCTGTTTATATTTGCAACTTTCGAACAAACAACATAACAATGACTACTTTAAACGAATTGAACGCTATATCGCCTATTGACGGAAGATATAGAAGTAAAACCCTTTCATTAGCACCTTATTTTTCTGAAGAAGCTTTAATCAAATACCGTGTATTGGTTGAAATTGAATACTTTATTGCCTTGTGCGAAGTACCGTTGCCGCAACTTTCTGATGTAAATCCAAAATTATTTGACAGTTTACGTGACATTTACAAAAAGTTCTCTACGGCAGATGCTCTTTGGATTAAAGAGACTGAAAAAGTAACCAACCACGATGTAAAAGCGGTGGAATACTTTATCAAAGATGCCTTTGAAAAACTAGGCTTATCACAATATAAAGAGTTTATTCACTTCGGATTAACTTCTCAGGATATTAACAACACTGCCATTCCGCTTTCTACAAAAGAAGCTTTTGAGCAGGTTTACATGCCATCTTTAATTGGTCTAATTTCCAAATTAAAAGAATTAAGTGTAGAATGGAAAGACATTCCGATGCTGGCTCGCACGCACGGACAACCGGCCTCTCCTACTCGTTTGGGCAAAGAAATCTTGGTTTTTGTAGAGCGTTTAGAAGAGCAAATGCGTTTGTTATTTAATATTCCGTTCGCAGCCAAATTTGGTGGGGCAACTGGAAATTATAATGCGCATCATGTAGCCTATCCCCAAATCGATTGGAAACAGTTTGGAAGCAAATTTGTCGAAACCGATCTTGGTTTGCACCACTCTTTCCCGACTACTCAAATTGAGCATTACGATCATTTTGCGGCCTTTTTTGATGCTTTAAAAAGAATCAACAATATTATTATCGATTTGGACAGAGACATTTGGACGTATGTTTCGATGGATTATTTTAAACAAAAAATAAAAGAAGGAGAAATTGGTTCGTCTGCAATGCCACATAAAGTAAATCCGATTGATTTTGAAAATTCGGAAGGAAATTTAGGAATGGCAAATGCTATTTTTGAGCATTTGGCGGCTAAATTGCCAATCTCTAGATTACAACGTGATTTAACTGACAGTACTGTTTTGCGCAATATTGGCGTTCCGATGGGACACACGATTATTGCTTTTGAAGCCTCTTTGAAAGGTTTGAATAAATTACTTTTGAACGAAGCGAAATTTGCAGAAGATTTGGAAAAAAATTGGGCCGTGGTAGCAGAAGCAATTCAGACTATTTTGCGCCGTGAAGCCTATCCAAATCCGTATGAAGCTTTGAAAGGTTTGACAAGAACCAACGAAGCGATTGACAAAAAAGCAATTCATAATTTTATTGCGACTTTGGAAGTTTCTGATGCCGTAAAAGCAGAATTAATGGCAATTACACCTAGTAATTACACAGGAATTTAAACAAAATACAAAATATTTTCTCAAAAAAAGCTATCTTTATCGATAGCTTTTTTTTATGAATGTTCTCGAGAGGTTAGCCCAGACTGAAAAGAAAAGCCTTTTGCGAAAAAAACTATATTTTTTTGTTGGAACAGAGCGACCAGAGGAAGCTCCTGAGACAACATAAAAAAATAAGTTTTTTGACCAAAAGCTTGGAATGAAAGGCTGGAATAGCTCCTGAAAAAATCAAAACTTTTATGATTGCCTTAAACGCCGTTGCCGAAACTACACATCATCTAAAACCACTTATTAGCGATTTAGGACTTATCTTGATTACCGCTGGAATTGCTGTATTGATCTTTAAAAAAATGAAACAGCCCCTTGTTTTGGGGTATTTGATTGCGGGTTTCTTAGCCGGAAATCATTTTGATTTTTTTCCGTCGATTACCGATATGAAAAGTGTGGAAGTCTGGGCTGAAATTGGAGTCATTATTTTACTGTTTAGTTTGGGGCTCGAATTTAGTTTTAAAAAGCTGATGAAAGTAGGCGGAACAGCTTCGATTACTGCCATTACCCAAATAATCACGATGGTCTCGATGGGATATCTGGTGGGGCAATGGATGGGCTGGTCACAAATGGATAGTATTTTTTTGGGCGTAATTTTATCGATTTCGTCTACCACAATTATCTTAAAAACATTTGATGAATTGGGCGTAAAAGCACAAAAATTTGCAGGAATTGTTATCGGATCACTGATTGTGCAGGATTTAGTGGCTATTTTAATGATGGTATTGCTGTCGACTATTGCGGTAAGTCAGCAGTTTTCCGGAACCGAATTATTGATGTCTGTTCTAAAACTAGTTTTCTTTTTAACCGTTTGGTTTGTTGGCGGCATCTTTTTTATTCCGACGCTTCTTAAAAAAGCAAAACATTTATTGACAGACGAAATGCTGCTTATTATTTCGCTTGCTTTGTGTTTGATGATGGTGAGTTTTGCTTCAAACGTGGGTTTTTCGCCTGCGCTGGGTGCTTTTATCATGGGGTCTATTATTGCCGAAACTACTCAGGCTGAACATATTGAACATTTGATAAAACCTGTAAAAGATTTATTTGGCGCCGTTTTTTTTGTATCGGTAGGAATGTTAATTGACCCAAATACACTTTATGAATATGCTTTACCCGTAGCAATTTTAACTTTTATTACGATCCTCGGACAGTCTGTAAGTTCTACTATTGGTGCACTTTTGGCAGGGCAACCCCTAAAACAATCTGTACAAACCGGGATGAGTTTGTCGCAAATTGGAGAGTTTTCTTTTATTATTGCCACTTTAGGAATGACACTCAACGTTACAAGTTCTTTTTTGTACCCTGTTGTGGTAGCCGTTTCTGCAGTAACTACGTTTACTACTCCTTTTATGGTAAAATATGCGGTACCTTTCTCTGACTTTTTAGAACGAAAATTACCCAAAAAATGGGTCAAAAACATCAACCGTTATAGCGTAAATGCTCAAGCCATAAAATCTGTGAGCATCTGGCAAAAAGTCTTAAATACATATCTTTTGCAAATTGTGGTTCATTCAATTATTGTGGCAGCTGTGATTTTATTATCGGCCAAGTTTGTCGCGCCCTTAGTTGCCGACACAAGATTCGGAAACACTTTGGCAGTACTCATTACACTAGTCATTATAGCTCCCTTTTTATGGGCGCTGTCGTTGCGCCGTGTAGCCGTAGAAGAAGTAGATATACTTTGGAAAGAACGTAAATATCGAGGTGCCCTTTTAATGCTGATATTAGTTAGAATAAGTCTCGGTTTATTTTTTGTTGGATTTTTATTAAACATCTTCTTCTCACCTCTAATCGCAATCGTTGCTTTGATCCTTGCTATCGTGGCTTATCAAATATTTCCTAAAAAACTAAACGAACAATATCATAAAATTGAAAATCACTTTTTGAAGAATTTGAATGACAGAGAAAATAAAAAGATAGACAGACGTTATGCCAACTTAATGCCTTGGGATGGTCACATGTCTATATTTGACATTGGAAAAGAATCTAATTTGGCTGGCAAAACATTAGAAGAAATGCGCATTCGCGAATTAATGGGTATTAATATTGCCTATATAAAACGTGGTGAAGTGATGATTCCTATTCCTACCAAAAACGAGCGTTTATTTCCTGGGGATGAAATCTCGGTGATTGGAACCGATGCACAGATTACAGAATTTACACAATATTTGAATCAGAACGAAATTGAAGCTCCAAAAACAATAGATGAATCTCAGGTTGTATTGCGCCAGCTAGAGGTTTCGGATGAAAATTTTGCTCAAAAAAGTATTGGAAAATTCAGAAATGAAACAAATGCAATGGTCGTGGGAATCGAGCGAAACGGAAACCGTATCCTGAATCCGGAATCTAACCTTATCTTGCAAAAAAACGATATTATTTGGGTTGTTGGAGACAAAAAGAAGATGATCGAATACATAAAAAAAGTATAATATCATGATGACATTATACTTTTCTTTATTTTAAAAACATAAAGTTATAAAAAAATTAGCCTTTATTTATTTTACTTGTTAGGCTGTGGCGTCATTCGCAAATAAGGCTTGATAGTCGTATGCCCTTTTGGGAATTTCCCTGGAATGTCACTATCGAGAACAGCCGGTGTAATCACTACATCTTCTCCGTCTTTCCAGTTAGCTGGAGTTGCAACACTATAATTGGCAGTAAGTTGCAAACTATCAATAACACGAAGCAATTCATCAAAATTTCGTCCTGTTGAAGCGGGATAAGTCAAAGTTAGTTTTATTTTTTTGTCGGCACCAATTACAAAAACAGAACGTACTGTAAATTTGTCACTTGCATTAGGATGCAGCATGTCGTATAAATTTGCAATCTTTTTATCTTCGTCAGCAATAATTGGAAAATTTACGGTCGTGTGTTGCGTTTCGTTTATATCTTTAATCCATTCTTTGTGAGATTCTAAACCATCAACACTTAAAGCAATCACTTTTGTATTTCGTTTTGTAAATTCCGGAAGATAATTTGCTACCGTACCCAATTCTGTCGTACAAACAGGTGTAAAATCTGAAGGATGCGAAAATAAAACACCCCAAGAATCTCCCAACCATTCATGAAATTTAATGGGTCCTTCTGTTGTCTCCGCCTGAAAATCCGGAGCTATATCGCCTAATCGTAATGTTGCCATAATATTCTTTTTTTTGTTCCTTTAAAGTTACTCAAAAAAAGCATAAGAAAAGTGCCAAATTTTTTAAAAAAAAGTTAAAATTCTATTCTTCCTATATAGTTAGTGTTTTAATTAAATAAAACCTACTACTAAATACCAAATGACTAAGGTTAAGAACGAAAGCGGAATTCCAAAACCAATCATCATGCTGCTTAATTTAGGTTTTAATCCGTAGGAAGAGGCTAAAATAGCTCCCGTAATCATGGGCGCCATCGCCATTTGCATGATCGTAATTTTAATTTCCTCCGAATGTTTATTCAATACAAAAACATATAAAAATAAAATGAGAGCCGGAGCAAAAATTAATTTGTAAAAAAGTCCCAATCGCAAAAATTTCCAGTGCCTGCTTTTTCTGTCAAACTGCAACTGCAAACCAACAGAGGTGAGCGCCAAAGGAGTTACAAAACTTCCTATTTTAAGCAATCCGTATTGAATATTGGTATCAAATTGATACTGCATAACATTCATCAGGCAAGCCGTTAGAAAAGCTAAAAAGGGAGGAAAAAGAAGTACTTTTTTAATGATTTCTGATGCATTTGGACTTCCTTTTGAATAAAATGCAGCCACAAATATGCCTAATGTCGAGACTACCACAAAAGTTCCCGGCTGATCGACCAAAATAGCCGTTTTCAGACCTTCCTTTCCATACAAAGCTTCAATAATGGGATATCCTAAAAAGGAAGAATTACTTAAACCTGCAGTCAAGATAAGACAACCGATGAGCTTATTTGACCATCCCATTTTTTTTCCCAGAAAATGAAAAAAAACAAAAGCCAGAACAAAAACAATCCAACCAGAAGCGATTGGAAACAATAAATTATTGTCCCACTTTATTTTAGGAATATGATATAAGGACAAAGCAGGAAGGCAAATATATACTACAATTTTATTTAAAATTTTGTAGATGTGGGTTGGAAACCGCTTAATATGCTGCAGAATGAGACCTGTAGCAAGAAAAATGAATATTAAAATAAAATTGTTCATAATCTGTAAAAAAGCAAAAATACTACTTTCCGAATTGACGTATTCAATTAATTTTTAGTTAAAATTATTTTTTATTCGATAAAAGACTTTATATTTGTAATATATTTTATTACAGTATGATTTCAGGTAAATTTGCCATAACGATTCACATTCTTACTTTGCTCACTAAATTCCCTAATGATTTTTTATCATCAGAATTTATTGCGGGGAGTATCAACTTGAATCCCGTTTTGGTTCGAAAAGAAATTGCCAACCTAAAATCACATCGACTGGTAGAGAGTAAAGAAGGTAAAAATGGTGGAACAAAATTGACTGTTGATCCGTCGAGTATTACTTTGAAAGCCATATTTGAAATGACTTTTGAGACTATCAATCTCGGCTATGCAAAAAATACTCCTAACCCGGAATGTCCTGTTGGAAAAAAAATCAATCAAAATTTAAGTAATTTATATACCAATATCAATCGTAAAATAAGCTTGCAACTGGAAGATATTACATTAGAAGATTTTTCTAATCAGTTCTAAACTATTTTTTTATTCAAAACTGTAACAATTTTTATTACTAATTAAATTATATATTTATGAAAATCGCTATTATTGGAGCTACAGGATTTGTGGGTTCCGCAATTTTAACAGAATTAACAAACAGAAATCACACCATTACTGCCATTTCAAGAAACCCAAAGGAAACTTCAAATGCTACTTGGGTAGCGGCAGATATTTTTGCTATTGATACTTTAGCCGACATTTTAAAAGGGAACGATGTGGTCGTAAACGCCTATAACCCTGGTTGGACAAACCCAAACATTTATGATGATTTTCTTAATGGTTCTAAAGCCATTCAAGAAGCTGTTAAAAAATCAGGTGTAAACCGTTTTATTACTATCGGAGGAGCAGGAAGTTTATTTGTTGCGCCAGATTTACAAGCGGTAGATACGCCAGATTTTCCAAAAGAAATTTATGAAGGAGCAAACGCAGCCAGAAATTATTTGAATATCATCAAGCAAGAAAAAGAATTGGATTGGGCTTTTTTTAGTCCAGCTTTTGAAATGCATGCAGGAACAAAAACAGGAAGAACAGGTAAATACCGTCTTGGTTTAGAAAATCCGGTTTTTAATGATGAGCAAAGAAGCATTTTGTCTGTAGAAGATTTAGCTGTGGTAATTGCAGACGAAATTGAAACACCAAAGCACCACCAAGTACGCTTTACGGCAGGTTATTAATCGCATTCAAATTGCATGAATTTTTATTGATTTTTTTATAATACTTTCGTTAAAAAAATCATGCAATTCGTGGCAACAAAACTCCAGCAGTTTCAAAAGGTCAATTGTCTTTTTGAAACTGTTTTTGTTTTCTGTACTTTTACGATGTCTAAAAGTAACATTTTGTCAAATTCAAAAAGCAAATCAAGCAGTTTACATGAAAAAGCTGGAATTTCACCTCCCGAAATCACCAACGTTTCGGCTATTAATGAAATTCAGAAAAAAAGGAAACTACAGCCGAGTTCAACAGAATTAGTTGACGGGATATTAAGTAGTAGTCGGACTGCTTTAAGTCGTGCTATTACGTTGATTGAAAGTACTAATCCAGAGCATCTGACAAAAGCTAATGAGGTAATAAAAGACTGCCTGCCACATGCGAATAACTCTGTTCGGATAGGAATTACAGGTGTTCCCGGTGTTGGAAAAAGCACTTTTATAGAAGCTTTTGGAAAATACCTTACGCAGTCAGGAAAAAAAGTAGCTGTTTTAGCCGTTGATCCAAGTAGTTCTCTGTCGCACGGAAGCATTTTAGGCGATAAGACACGAATGGAGGAATTGGTAAAAGACGAAAATGCTTTCATCAGGCCTAGTGCATCAGGTGCAACTTTAGGTGGTGTTGCCAGAAAAACACGCGAAGCGATTATTTTGTGTGAAGCCGCTGGATTTGACATCATAATTATTGAAACTGTTGGCGTTGGACAAAGCGAAACTACTGTTCACAGTATGGTCGATTTTTTTCTATTGTTGAAAATTTCTGGCGCAGGCGACGAATTACAGGGCATTAAACGTGGCATTATGGAGATGGCAGACGCCATTGTAATCAACAAAGCCGATGGTGACAATGTAAAAAAAGCGAATTTGGCAAAAGTAGAATTTAATAGAGCTTTGCATTTATTTCCGATAAAAAAATCAGCATGGCAGCCAAAAGTAACCACTTGCAGCGCCGTTACCAAAGACGGAATTCCAGAAGTTTGGAATACTATTTCGAGTTATTTTGAACAAACAAAAGAAAGTGGTTATTTCTTTGAGAACCGCAAAGATCAGAATCATTTTTGGATGATGGAAACGATCAACGAGCAATTAAAATCTAAATTTTATAGTCAGCCCAACATACTTTCAGAATTAGAAAAAAACAAAAAAGCAGTGCAAAACGATGAAATTTCACCTTTTGCAGCTGCTCAAAATTTATTGGAATTGTATTTTAAGCAAGATTATAAGTGACAAAGGTTCAAAGAAATAGAGGGAAAAAACTTTGTTGCTTTGAACCTTTGCGATATTAAAAACCTACTTTTTTCTCAACTTATACTTATTCTCCTTGTATAAATTCCCAGCCGTAATCACATGTGCCAAAGCATCTTTTGCCAGCTCTTCGTTTAATTTTACTGGAATCAAAGTTGTATCGTTTTTGATTTCAAACTGCAATGGTTTTAGATTAGGTTGCATGATTACAACCTGATTTTCAACTCTAAAAGCATTGATATCATTAAACTGCATGATCGATCTTCCCTGTGTTTTAGAATCTAATTTATTTAAATTTCTGCCTACCATTGGTGTTTCAAAAGGAATACCTAAATAACTTAACAAAGTGGGCGGAATATCTATCTGACTCGCCAATTTGCTGTAAGTTGTACCTTTTGGAACATTAGGGCCAATTATAAAAGCCGGAATATGAAACTTATTTATTGGAACTAAATTTTTTCCGTATGTTCTGGTATTATGATCTGCGATTACGATAAAAATAGTGTTCTTAAAATAGACCTCTTTTTTAGCCATTTCGAAGAATTTTCCAATAGAAAAATCAGCGTATTTCATCGCATTATTTACCGTTGCCGCTTTTTTATCAAATGGTGTGATTCTTCCTGCCGGATATTCAAAAGGCTCATGATTAGAAGTTGAAAACATCAAAGAAAAGAAAGGTTTATTCCCTTTTGCTTTGAAATAATCATTTGCTTTTGTTACTAAATCTTCATCAGAATAGCCCCAAGTTCCTTTAAAAGCATATTTTTTTCCATCAGATTCAAAATCTTCTTGGTCAATTATATTTTCAAAACCATTCCCGTTAAAGAAAGAGGCCATATTATCAAAGTTAGCCATTCCGCCATAAATAAAACTAGTATCATAGCCTTTTTGTTTTAGAGCTTCCGCTAAAGTAAAAAAGCCTTGTTGTGAATTTCCTAATTTTACCACACTCTCTGATGGAGATGGCAAAAATCCTGTCACGACTGCTTCGATTCCTCTCACGCTTCGGGTACCGGTGCAATACAAATTGGTAAACAATAAGCCTTCTTTAGATAATTTATCAAATTCGGGGGTCAAGGGCTTGCCTCCTAAAATACCAATATACTCTGCGCCCAAACTTTCCTGCAAAAAAATTACCAAATTATACGGTTTTTTCAGAATAGAATCCGGTTGCTGTACATGAAGAAACGGAATAGTTGCATCTGTAAAATCATTGGGGCCGGCAATCATATATTTTTTCACACGCGCTATGGCCTCAGCTTCATCCATTTTTCCGTACATTTTGGTGTTTCCTTCATTTTTTATTGAGTAAGCCGCAAAAGCAACCGTATAAAAAGAGTTTAAACCTAATGTATTGGTGAGCTGATCTGTAGAAAACACAGCATTACTTGCATTTATTGGTCGTTTTGAAGTAAGACTAGAACGTGCTCCAAAAAACAATAAAAAAGCAACTAATGGAAAAATCATTAACTTGAATTTGTATTCAGTAGCCGAAGTGTAAAAGAATTTCTTTCCTTTTTTGAAAGCAAAATACAAGAGAACTCCCAAAATTAAAAACGTCACAATTATAGAGGTCAGGTAACTTTTCAAAAGCATTCCGATTACTTCTTTTGGATAAATTAAATAATCCAAAAATATTTTATTGGGACGTGTGTCATATTGTTTGACAAAATCGGGTGATGCGAGTTCAACGAACAAAATCAGAAACAAAAATAAAAAACTATAAATCACCAAAAAATTATTGGTAAACCTCATCCATTTATTAGGTAAAAAAGTAATTAAAACCGCTGGTAGAAATGATAAGTAACAAAGTAAAATCAAATCCATTCGGAGACCGATCGGAAAAATATACCAAAAATGAGGCGTTTCTACTACCCTATCTTTAAAAATAAAAAAAAGAAACAGGCGACTTAAAGTTGTAATTAGCAAACCGATTGCTATGAAATTAAAAATGGGTTTTAAAAAACTTATTTTTTTCATTAAAATGATTTAATTGTGAGTAATTTTTAATTTGATTACTCTTCGTAACGTTTAATTTCTCTATCGTAAAACTCATTCGCTTTTACGATCAAACCTTCCATTTCTGCATTCAGCTCCGCCTCATCAAGATCTTCGGCTTCTTCCATAAATTCGACTTCATCGTCTTTTAGATTAATTACAAACCTAGGATAATCAAGGTGAATGATGAAAATATCATCTGGAAAATCAGTATTATCTCCGAGTAAAAATTTAGGTAATTCCATTTTTATTTATTTATTTTTTGCTTCAAATTTAAGTATTTGAAACTGAATTAGTGATTAATTTTTTGGTTAAGTAATGAAAGCGAATATACAAAAACAGGGCAGCTGAAGTAAGACCTGCTAAAAGACCAATCCATACTCCTTCTGCTTTCCAGGGAGTGTATTCTGCAAGATAATAGGAGATAGGAAAACCAATTACCCAATATGCTACAAAGGTAATGTACATGGGGATTTTCACATCCTGCAATCCGCGTAAAGCACCTAAAACGACTACTTGTATCCCATCAGAAATTTGAAAAACAGCTGCAATCAAAAGCAATTTTGATGCGATAGCGATTACTTCTGTATTGTCTGAAAGCTGAAACGTATTTTCCATATTCAGAAAAAGATACGGCAAAACGGTATGAAAAGCAATAAACAAAATGGCAAAGATTACTTCTATAAAAATAGCCAGTAAAAAGATAGAACGCGCCACCACAACCAGTGTTTTATAATCCATAAGACCTCTTTGATTGCTCACACGAATCATCGAAACAACGCTCAACCCCATAGCAACCATAAAAGTCATCGAGGACACGCTTAGCGCAATTTGGTTGGCGGCCTGACTCGTTTTACCAATGTTTCCGCAAAGCCAAATTGAGGCTGTAAAAAGCACGACTTCAAAAAGCATTTGCATGGCAGAAGGCAAGCCCAGATTTACTATTTTTTTTATGGCTTCTTTTTTGATTTCTTCAAAACTAAAACCTTCAAAATATTTTTTTAATTGTTCTCTGCGCGACAAAATAATGTGCATAAAAAGCACCATCATAATTCTCGAAATTACCGTTCCCAGTGCAGCACCCACAATGCCCATCTTAGGAAAAATCCAAACACCGTAAATCAGCATATAATTAATAAAAACATGAATAATATTGGCCATGATAATCGCATACATCGAATACTTTGTCATCGAGAGTCCGTCTGCAAATTGTTTGTAACCCTGATACATAATAAGAGGCACGAGTGAAAAAGCAACCCAGGCCAAATAAGGTTTTGCCAGAACAATGACATCTGCGGGTTGATGCAGCAGTTCCATCAACGGCATGGCCAAAACGATCAATCCGAAAAGCATAACTCCTAAAATAGTACACAAAAATAATCCGTGGTGAAAGGCAGAACGTATTTTAGATTCGTTTTTCTCAGCATCTGCTTCGGCTACAATGGGTGTAATTGCCGTAGAAAATCCGATCCCTAAAGACAAGGCGACGAAAATCATACTATTTCCCAGCGAAACAGCCGCTAGTTCGGTACTTCCCAACTTTCCTACCATTACATTATCTACAATCCCTATTAAGGTATGTCCAACCATTCCGAGAATTATAGGATATGCCAATCTTAAATTATAACCAAACTCCTTTGTATACTGAGCTAAATTCACTTTTATCTACTTTTTTTGTCGGCAAAGATACTTAGAAGGTTTTAATTCTTTTAAATTATTCAAATTATAAGCAAATATTAAGAAGAGTAGCATGCGAGCCACTATTATATAACAATTTCAGAAAATTGTATAACAAACTCCAAATGCCTTGGGAGTACTTTTACACTATAATATTTAAAAATTACACGCACATGAAAAAATTAAAAAACATTAGAATTTTATTCTTCGCCGCTTTTACATTAGGATTTATAACTATAGCTTCTGCCCAGGACACTGGAGAATCTGTTAACTACGATCAGAAATTTAAATTAGGATTTGGATTAAATGGAGGATTACCAACCGATAACGCCTACGATTGGGCATTGGGTGGTGATGTGAGATTGCAATACGATTTGACTAAAAGAGCTTCTGTAACCTTAACAACTGGTTTTACCAATTTGTTTATGGGAGACAATGTAGCTGATTTAGGTTTTATTCCGGCGAAAGCAGGTTTCAAAGCTTTTGTATGGGAAGATCAATTTTATGTTTTAGGAGAAGTTGGAGCTGGTTTTGCAGTTACTAACGGATACAACGACACGACCTTTTTATGGGCGCCAGGTATTGGGTATGCTAACAAACATTTTGACATCAGTCTTAGATACGAAGATTATCACAAATTTGAAACAAATCAGGTAGCATTGCGTCTGGCGTATGGTTTTGAATTATAAAATATAGGTTATTTTATTGGTTTTTGGTTTTTGGTAAAAACCCGGCAGTTCTGGAATCTGCCGGGTTTTTTTATATTCAAAAAAAATTGAAGCTAAACACTATTTCTATTTTTTACTTTGTAAATATCTGTTATCCGTCAAAGTTTTCATGAAGGCAATCAATTGCATTTTTTCTTTATCTGATAAGTTTAATTTTTCCTCCGGTAATGTTTGATTCTCCAATTCCAATCCTAAACCTAATCCTCCTCCCTCATTATAAAAATCGATCACTTCTTCTAAGGTTTTATAAACTCCATTGTGCATATAAGGAGCCGTAAGCACACTGTTTCTGATGGTGGGCGTCTTAAAAGAATACTTATGAATAGCCGCTTGGGTAACAACAAATTTGCCTAAATCGCCGTCGAGTTTTTTATTTTTATCAGGAACTCCTAAAACCTCACTCTCCGATCTGTCAAAATTGGGTGGAACAGTTCCGTTGGTAAGCGGAATAAAATGGCAAGTCGCACATTTGGCTTTACCTGCAAACAAATTGAATCCTGCTTTTTCATCTTCGGTAAATGAAATTTTATTTTGCATATAATCATCAAATTTAGAATCATAATCGCTTAACGAACGAATATAAGAAGCCAAAGCATTTTTTATCGCAAATGCATTGATATCCCCTTTTGGAAATGCTTTTTTGAACTGCTCGACATACTCTTTATTTTTTTGAAGGGCCAAAGCCGATTTTTCTAGAGATCCATGCATCTCGTTTTCGTTACTGATCACCGCGATTGCCTGATCTTCGAGATAACTTACCCGAGAATCTGCAAAAAACACACGCTGAAAGGCAATATTTGAAAGTGTAGGCGTATTGCGCTGAATCATCGATTTTCCGTCTAATGCTACCGCCCTTTCTAAGCCATCAGTAAACGCTTTATTGGCATGATGGCAAGAAGCACACGAACGTGTATTGTTACCTGATAAAATGGGGTCATTGAATAACTTTTTGCCCAAAGCAATTTTCTCTGGTGTGGTTTTATAATCCGGAAAGCCAGAAAATGCTTCCGGATCAAAAGCATCCTGATCAAATAAAGTCTGTGCCGTCACTTTTAAGCCTCTCTGCTCTTTCATCAGCGGAATTCCCAATTCAGATTGTGTTTTATAAAGACCTTTACTCAAAGGATTTAAAATTTCTTTGATAAAATACGCGCGATCAAAAGCATTAAAATTAATATTTACTTTTAAATATTTTTTGCCTTTTTGGAAGATTTGAAGCACTTGTTTTGCATTCGAAACCGAATTATTTTCCAGATAAACACGGTAATATTTTTCGATAGTTTCTAAAGAAACCTGTGCTTCCGGAATTGAATTCAGCACAACTGGCGAATCGAAGCCCGTGATTCCGAGTGTTAGGATGCGGTATACCTCCAATCGCATGGCATCAAAAACATGCGCATCTGTCAATTCATTAGAATTAGAAACTTTCTCAAGCCGAATTAAGTTAGCCGATAAAACGCCCAATTCCTGAAGCAGTTCTTTTTTTGTATTCTTATTATATTTTGGAAAAACCAATTCCTCAATAACCTGAAAACCTTCCGGCGGAACCGTCACTTTATCATTTTCCTCAAATTCGCTTATTGCGGGTCCGTTGATCGATTTTGAAACTGCGGGCGAGTAATATTCGCTAATCATTTCGACCTTTTTATAGCTTTGATGCGCCTCTAAAAACTGTCGCTGAATCTGTGCTTCCGAAGAATCAGATTGAACAGAATATTTCAGTTTGGCCACTTTTTCGATCAATAAAGTAATATCGTCTTTAAACAC
This sequence comes from Flavobacterium geliluteum, assembly GCF_017948595.1. GTDB lineage: Bacteria > Bacteroidota > Bacteroidia > Flavobacteriales > Flavobacteriaceae > Flavobacterium > Flavobacterium flavipigmentatum. The sequence continues at coordinate 64,376 of NZ_JAGFBV010000012.1, forward strand.
TTCATTTATTTCCTGATGCTTGCTTTTTTTCTCACACGCCACTAATGCCAGCAAAAAGAACAAACCGTATATTTTTTTCATGATTTAATATAATTATAAAGAGGAATATTTATAAAAACAGAAACCACTACTTCAAATTAAAGTAGTGGATGACCGTTTTGTATTCACTTAAAAATTTATCTTGCCAAACCTTTAATAACTACAATTTGACTTGCTTGTTGCTCATTAGGTCTGTTGGTACCTCCATCTGCTTTCTTATATTTTTCGCCAGTCCAAGTATGAGGCTGTACGCTCAACATAAAAGTATCCTCGATACCTACTTGTTCGGACACATCGATTAAAGCACCGTATTCCCAATCTCCAAAACTTGAGATTCCGCCTACGTTATATTTCGCTGCATCAGTTGCTGTACGACGGTGGTCTAATTCTACTACCACTTTTAGCGTTTTTGTAGCAATGTTGTATTGATAAATATAAGCATCGTGTGTTTCGTCTCCGTAACCATTGGCATCTTCCTGAACGTAAACATAATTTTTAGTTACACAAATATTATCCGGATTCTGAAATTTACCTGCAATTCCGCTACGGTTATCTCCGTCAAGAACAACTTCAAGAGTTCCTTTTAATGGGTCGGCGGCATCAAGATTTAATCTGTACACTCTTCCGTATTTAGTTCTGGAACCGTCAGCATTAGTGCCTGTAGTATTTTGTCCCGTTACATTAAAGTACAATTCGCGATCTGCTGTATTACCGCCTTTACGGTAATCCAAATCTTCCACTCTACCAAATTTAATGGCTTTTAACGTATTTACCGATGCATTAATCTGAGCACCTGTAAGTGTAGTATGATTGTCAATTTTTACAAAAGAAACAGGATATGTTTTACTCACTTCCATGTCTTTTTCTCTTTGGTTGTCGTCGTTTCTTTTTAGCATGTACAAAGAACCATTTGTCAAATCACCAACAGTATTCGATACATACATAAAAACCTGACCTCCGTAAGTTCCGGAGTCATCATCTCCAATTACCACTACCGTTTTACCTTTATAAGCAGAAGAGCGCAATGGCAAAGCATTTTCGGCACTTAAGCGACCAAATCCAGCCAATTCTTTAGATACAGACGCAGAACCAACGCTTCCGTAAGGATCCAAAGCATGAGTACGAGATTCTTCTCCAGACTCTCCAGATGTTAAATAAACAGGACCAAAACCATGTTCTGCTGGTGTAGCCATTGTAGCTCCACACAATCTCCAGGTTCCTCCATTAGAATTTAATAAATATTCTCCTTTGGTTGGTTTAAAAGTTTTGTCTAAAGTAATTCTCGAAACAGCAAAATTGTCTTCGTTGTTTACTAAAAACGTAAAAGTGCCATCTGTGTTTCTAAGTAAACCAGAACCATCAGCAGAACCACCAAAAACAAAATTAGGGCTGTCCGGAAAAACATCATCAGAGCTAAAAAGTGAATAAATTTTCAAGCTTTCAAAACCTGCCTGTGCTTTCAATAAACTTGGCGTTACAGATTGATCTTTTAATACAACAGCAGTTGTTTCTGTTTCGTCTTTAGAGTCGTTATTACATGATGTCAATAACGCACCGATCATAACTAGAGGTAAAATAATTCGTTTCATTGAGCTAAAAATTGGTTTTTATTTTTTTACAAAGTAAATCCCTACTCTTTAACTTAAAATGATTTCGATATTAATAAAAAAACAAAAATACTGTCTGAAAATCGCTGTAGGATTAAAAATATTAATATTAAATTAACACTAAAATACACTCATAAAACTTTCGTAACATTCAACAAAAAAACGAACATTATCTTAAGACTCTTTCTTTAGCTGCTCTTTATAATCCTCAAAATTCGCCTTTATTTTATCATCTAGTTCAGGTTCTTTAATATCAGTATATTTTTGCATTTCTTCCCAAATAATTTTGGCAACAATATAACGAGACATTTCTTTATCATCTGCAGGAATAATGTACCAGGGCGCATGTTCTGTCGATGTTTTATTGATCGCCTCTTCGTAATATTGCTGATATTCGTCCCAATGTCCACGTTCTTTAAGATCACCCGGCGAAAACTTCCAGTTGTGTTTTCCTTCTTCCAAACGGCGTAATAAACGTTGGCGCTGTTCCTCTTTACTCAAATGCATATAAAATTTCATCACAATTGTGCCGTTGGCTGCAATATGCTTTTCAAAATTATTAATTTGCTCGATTCTCTTTTCCCAAAACGCTGGCGTAATATCTTCAACCGAATTAATCTCCGGTAAATTTTCATTCAAAACATATTCCGGATGCACGCGTGTGACCAAAACATTCTCATAATGTGTACGATTAAAAATGGCAAACTTCCCTTTTTCTGGCAAAGCAATATAATGGCGCCACAAATAATCATGCTCCAATTCGTTAGAATTTGGCGTTTTAAAACTATGCACCACAACCCCACGCGGATTAAATTCTTTAAAAACCTCCCGAATCAGGCTGTCTTTCCCCGAAGTGTCCATTCCTTGCAGACAAATCAAAACACTGTATTTATTGTGTGCATACATCACATCCTGAAAATCGCTCAATTTTGCCTGCACTTTATCCAGTTTTTCTTCCTTTTCCTCATCATCTGCTTTCACTTTTAACAAAGTTGGAATCTTGGCTAATCTTATTTTTTGTACTACCTTAAAATCATTCGGGTCTATAGATTTCATATTTTGCTGTTTTTATACTAGTAAATATACTATTTTTACGAAGCATATTCCTGCTATTCATTGCAATACTTTTTCGATCAATTGTTTTTTCTAAGCCATAACAAGAGCTTCCGCTGGTCGCTTTGTTCTGTCAAGAAAAAATACAATTGCTTCTCCAAGTATTTTCATTGCTATCAGGGCTAGGCATTGGTTTTCAAAAGAACATTTATAGTATCTCATAGTTCAAGTTATAATGAAAAAAATATTAGTGATAATTTTTATTTTATTTTTAAATCAAACATTTTGTCAAAATGTAAATGAAGATTCTGAACAGAAAATTCAACATAAAATTTACAGTAAATGCTTTGAGAGCCTAAAACCAATTCCAGAAATAGAAAATCATATACCTTTAAAAATTATATCTTTTTGTAGTTTATCAGAATGTGTTATGGGTTTTGAATATGCAAAAGATGAAAAAACTATTTTGGAGGCAATTTCAAAAAGAGCTATTGAAATTTGTGTTATTCTTTATGATGAAGGTACCCCTATTTATCTGACTAGCGGAATGGATAGTTCATATGATGCAGATGAGAAAAACCAAAATTTAACTGATGACAATCATTTAGTATACATTAGTGTTGCGGAGTGTCTCTCTTCTAAATCATTAGAAAAAATCAAGGACATTGTCAATGAACAGACAAAAAAATTAATCAATAAAAACCAAACAAAAACATATCTGTTAAAAGAGGAATTCTAAAACAAAATTCATGGAAAAATTCACATTAGAAATAGTATTTCAAATCATCGGAATTGGTTCTGCATCAGGATTATTTTTCAACAACGATGCTCTTTACATTATTGGTGACAATAGTGGTTTTTTATACGAGTACAATATGCAAAATCAGCAATTAAACCAACATCCTTTAATTGATAATCCTACGGCAAATATTCCAAAAAACATAAAACCTGATTTTGAATCCCTCACACATCACAACGATACTTTGTATGTTTTTGGTTCTGGCTCGACTGAAAACCGCAACAAAATGATCGAATTTGATCTCAAGTCAAAAACTGTTTTACAAAAGAATAATTTGGTCGATTTATATGGTTTGATGCAAAGTTTTGGCGAAATAAAACCCGAAGATTTCAATCTCGAAGGCGCTATTTTTGATGGAGAAAATTGGTATTTATTCAATCGTGGCAACGGGCTTTCGAACAAAAACACCATTTTTACCATTCATGCCAAAAAACTGGACCAAGAATTTGCCTTGGTAGCGACCAATTATAAACTTCCCAAAATAAAAGGCATTCGCTCCAGTTTTACAGACGCCATTTTGGTCGAAGACAAAATTTATTTCCTCTCTACTACCGAAGATACCGTTTCTACGTATGATGATGGCGAAATATTAGGGAGTTTCATCGGGCGCATCGACCTTAAAACCATGAAAATAGATTTTACACAAAAGATCACCTCAACCAATAAATTTGAGGGTCTGACTTTCTACAAAAAATCAAATGATAAAATTGAGTTTTTACTTTGCGAAGATAATGATACAGAACTTTTGGAAACTAAAATTTTCAAGTTGAGTTTACCGGTTAAGTAATACGAGCATTAATCAAAAAAAACTTTCATTACTAATAATTTTACTCTTTTAACTGGCAATTATTTAGTATATGATTTTAAAGCAGAAAACGAATCTATCAGGAAAATAGAAAAGTGGTATCAAACTACAGAAAAAAAAATTAAGCACATTTTAAATCATTGCGAGGAAAGAAGCACCACACTAAAAAAAGCAAATGTGTTATACTGAATGAGATTGCTTCGTTCCTCGCAATGACACAAACAAAAAGCAAATCTTCTATACTGGATGACATTACTTTGTTCCTCGCACATGTGCAACAAAACCTTTGCAACTTAGATTCTTTGTAACTGTGAACGAATATTTTTAAAAAAAAATCAAATTCGTCCCAACCTTTTTTACTTTTTAACCCTCTATAGTATAAAGACCATCATTGTGATAAACGAAACGCTACTTTCTAACTGCAAAAAAATGAACCGAGATGCTCAGCGTCAGGTTTATGAGCACATGGCTCCCAAATTGTATCGCCTTTGTAAACGATACCTCAAGAAAGAAGAGGAAATAGAGGAAGCCTTAGCAGATGCTTTCTATACTATTTTTACCAAAATAGAACAGTTGAAGGAAACACTGGCTTTTGAGGCTTGGGCGCGAAAAATAACTATAAATCACTGTTTGGCAACGATAAAGAAAAATACAAATTTTAATATGTATCTGGATGATGTAAAAATGCTTTCGCAACCTTTTACAGATGAAATTAACACTTTAGAAGAAGAAGATTTACTCAATTTACTCAACCATATTCCGGAAGGCTGTAAAACAGTTTTTAACCTTTTTGTCGTAGAAGGTTACGGACACAAAGAAATAGCCAGCATGCTGAACATTTCTGAAGGTACTTCAAAATCACAGTTGAATGCTGCGAAAACGAAACTAAAGGAATTAGTCAATAAATTGTATTACCAAAAAGCAAAATAGTCATGGACAATCAAGATAAATTATTCGATAAATTTAAAGAGGCTTCCCACAATGCCGAATTGAAAGACTTTTCGTCAATGGAAAAGGTTTGGTCTCGTGTGGAAGAAAAACTCGACAAAAAAGAGGACAAAAAAACCATTTCTCTATGGAAAAAAATTGCCGTTGCCGCTTCACTTTTATTAGTGATTTCGTTAGGAAGTCAGTTCTTAAAATCAGACCAAAAAATCGATATTCAAAGCCCTGAAGTAGTGATCGGTAATAAATCAAAGGATGAAATTTCAAAACAGAATTTGGAGCAACCTGTTATAGAGCAAGACAAAACGATTGTTTCATCTTCGTCTTCTAATATGATTCCTAAAGCAGAGGCGTCTCAAATTTTAGACAAACAAATCAATCAAGAACCAGTAGCCATAGCGGATGTTAGTCATAATGAAGGATTCGCTCTTCCTGTAGCAGAAGAAGCTGTAGCGTATGAAAACAAAGCTAACAACGAAAGTATTCAAAAAGAAGAAAAAGCTAGTGCATCTCAATATCTTCAAGCAGAAAAAAAAGCATCTTTTGAGAGCGAAACAAGTAAAAAACAAGTTCCGATGGCCAGAAAAAGTGCGCCGCTTGTGGTTCTCAACGGAAATGCAATGTCACATAGCGATGATGCCAAAAAAGATAAAATGATGCAAGAAGAATTACCCAATTTAAGTCCTGCAAATGTAGAATCGCTCGTGATATTAGACGAACCGCTTTATATTATTGACGGTATTTATTACTCAGAAAATGATTTATTTGGCAATAATCCAACAAGTCCTTACGCTCCTTTAGACAAGCAGGAAATAAAGACTATTACAATCCTGCAAGACCTTGAAGCGACCTCTAAATATGGCGACAAAGGAAAAAAGGGAGTAGTTATAATCACTACAAAAAACGGAAAACCAGCTTTAAAAAAATAGCTAAATCCTAAACACTAATTTTAAAAAATTACTATCATGAAAAACGTAAAACTTATTTCATTAGCCCTTTCTATGCTCGTATGTTTCGTAACGATGGCGCAAGAAAAAACCATTACAGGAACGGTTTCTGATAATGCTGGTCCTATTCCCGGCGCGACTATCGGTGTGCAAAAAACAAAAAAAACAGCGACAACAAATTACGAAGGAAAGTACACTATTACCGCTCAAAAAGGAGATGTTTTGGTCTTTAGCTACATCGGATTAAAATCGCAAACACGAATCGTTGGAGACAAAAACATCATCGATATAAAACTCGAAGAAGACCAACAAACACTAAACGAAGTTGTCGTTGTGGGCTATGGAACTTCACGCTCTAAAAAGAAAATGACAACCGCCCACTCTACGCAAATGATTCAGGGAAGAACTATGGGGCTTCAAGTTTCGCATAACTATGATAAGGCAATGGCGAGTCCGAGTATTGCTATTCGAAAAGAAGAATCAATTGCGGCTAAAAACGAACCTTTGTACATCATTGACGGTGTCCCTGCAAAAGCAAACCAAATTGCCAAAATAAATCCGAATGATATTCAGGATATAAAAGTTTTGAAAGACGACAATGCCACCAATCTTTATGGCCGCAAAGGAAAAAATGGCGTTATTGTTTTGGCAACTAAAAATGAGCTGTATAAAAATCTTTCAGAGAAAGAACTTGATGCCAAATTGACACATTTAACTACTACTCAGCCTGTAGAACCCAATCAGGAAGATTATGATACTTTTATTGAAAATGCCTTTGAGAGCCCAAAAACAGCGCCACTTTCTACTTTCTCTATTGATGTTGATAATGCTTCCTATACCAATATAAGACGTTTTATTAACAACGGTCAGGCAGTTCCTAAAGATGCGGTGCGTGTCGAGGAAATGGTCAATTTCTTTAAATACAATTATCCGCAACCAAAAGATGCTCATCCGTTTTCTATCAATACAGAATTGAGCGATTCGCCGTGGAATTCTAAAAATCAAATTTTAAAAATTGGTTTGCAGGGAAAAAATATTCCTACCGATGATTTACCTGCTTCGAACTTAGTTTTCCTAATAGATGTGTCTGGTTCGATGAGCGAAATGAACAAATTACCACTATTGAAACAATCTATGAAAATATTGGTAAACGAATTGCGTAAAAAAGACAAAGTTGCCATTGTAGTCTATGCAGGAGCGGCTGGAATGGTTTTGCCTCCTACCTCTGGAGATGAGAAAAAAACTATAATTGATGCCTTAGAAAATTTAAATGCCGGAGGAAGTACTGCGGGTGGTGCGGGAATTAATTTGGCGTATAAAATTGCAGCAGAAAATTTTATTAAAGACGGAAATAACAGAGTCATTCTAGCAACTGATGGCGATTTTAATGTGGGCGATTCCTCGAATACAGACATGGAAAAACTGATAGAAGAAAAAAGAAAATCAGGCGTTTTCCTAACCTGTTTGGGATACGGAATGGGGAATTACAAAGACAGCAAAATGGAAACCTTAGCCGATAAAGGGAATGGAAATTATGCTTATATCGATAACATTCAGGAAGCCAACCGTTTTTTAGGAAAAGAATTCAAAGGTTCGATGTTTGCGATTGCAAAAGATGTAAAAATCCAGATCGAATTCAATCCAAAACAAGTTCAGGCCTATCGTTTAATTGGTTATGAAAATCGAAAATTACGTCCCGAAGATTTTAAAAACGACGCCATTGATGCGGGCGAATTAGGAAGCAACCACACCGTGACGGCTTTGTACGAAATTATTCCAACGGGAATTAACAGCAATTATGTGACCAACCAGCCGGACAATTTAAAATACACGCAAGTACAAGCCAATCCGAATAATTATACAAATGAATTGGCAACTGTAAAATTCAGATATAAAAAACCTGACGGAGATAAAAGTATCGAAATGGTACAAATAATAGAAAATAAAGCTGTGCTTTTGCAAAATGCGTCTGATGATTTAAAATTTAGTAGTGCTGTGGCTTGGTTTGGATTAAAATTGAGAGATTCAAAATTAATTACGAACAAATCTTCCGAAGATATCATCAAATTGGCAAAACAAGGATTGTCTAACGATTCTGAAGGATACAAAGCAGAATTTATTCGTCTAGTTGAAGCAACAAAAGAAGCGTATTAAGCAATATTTATTTACATTTGAGGTTTTTCACTCATACATTTTAATTTTAAAAATAAACCTTAATGCACCCAATTCTAAATCAAAATTTATTTCTTGTAAAAGAACACATCGGTATGTTTAAAGCGGCCAACAACTATGATATTTATAGCCCTGAAAGCAACGAAATTATAATGAAGTGCCGAGAAAACAATCTTGGAATTTTTACTAAAGTTTTACGTTTTACAGATTATAAAAGAATGACTCCTTTTAACATCGAAATTACAACAGCTTCAGGCGAAAAACTGATTTCGGTAAAACGTGGTGTTGCTTTTTTTCGCTCAACAGTTGAAGTTTTTGATGAGAAAGATAGATTGCTTGGTACATTCAAGCAAAAATTCTTTTCATTTGGCGGAAAATTCGAAATTTTAGATAAAAATGATCGACCTGTTTGTACGCTTCAAGGAAAATGGACAGGTTGGGATTTTAAATTTACACACGAAAATAAGGAACTGGCGCAGGTAAATAAAAAATGGGCAGGAATGGGAAGAGAGTTTTTTACAAGTGCTGATAATTATGTACTTCAAATTGAAGAAACTGTCGCTGCAGACTCTCCGCTGAGACAATTAATATTGGCTGCAGTAATGTGTATCGACATGGTTTTAAAAGAATAAAAAGCTGTTAAAGTTACATTAAGAAACATAGAAAAGCATCATTTTCGGAACCAAAAATAGTATTTTTGTGTAAAGAAAATGATGCTTTTTGCATTTTGAAAAATATAAATCATGACAGACTTAAAAAATAAAAATGCCCTAATCACAGGAGCTGGAAAAGGAATCGGAAAAGCAATTGCTCTGGCTTTGGCCAAAGAAGGTGTAAACGTAATTCTACTTGCCAGAACTCAAGCCGATGTTGACCAACTGGCTATTGAAACAACTGCTTTAGGTGTAAAATCGTTGGCGCTTTCTGCGGATGTGTCGGATATGAAAGCAGTAAACGAAGCAGTAGAAAAAGCCTTATCAGAATTTAAAACTATTGATATCCTAATCAACAATGCAGGAATTGGTTCTTTTGGAAAATTTTTAGAATTGGAACCAAATACTTGGGAGAGAATCATTCAGGTGAATCTTATGGGGACTTATTATGTCACTCGCGCTGTTATTCCTAATATGATAGCAAGACAAACTGGCGATATTATTAATATTTCATCAACGGCCGGACTCAATGGAAATGCATTAACAAGTGCTTACAGTGCCTCAAAATTTGCTGTTATGGGACTCACAGATTCTTTAATGCAAGAAATGAGAAAACACAATATTCGTGTAACAGCATTGGCTCCAAGCACCGTTGCAACTGATTTGGCAATCGATTTGAAATTAACTGATGGAAATCCAGAAAAAGTAATGCAATCGGAAGATGTGGCCGAATTAATTATCGCGCAACTGAAACTAAACCGAAGAGTTTTTATAAAAAATAGCAGTATTTGGTCGACCAATCCTTAATAAAAACGCTACTTATAAAAAATACGACAGATTAAAAAATTTAAAAAACATCATGGAACAATATTTAAGACAATTAATCTCAATCGGATTTACAGATAAGAAAGAAATTTTTACCGGATTTTTAATTGATTATTCCGATGACTGGATTTTACTAAAAAACAATCCCGTTGATTTTATAATTGATGGTTTTGTAATTTTGAGAAACAAAAATATTGACGTAATCGAAAGAGATGAAGATCTCGCTTTTACTGAAAAAATAATTCGGATGAAAGGTTTGAAAACAAATGCCGAAGACATCATCCCGATCAAAGATTTAGCTTCTATTGTACATTTTATTTCCACTAAATATGGTATTTTTCAAATTGCAAAAAAATCTGCAAAATCTGCTTATCTCGGAAAATTAATTGAATTAAATAACGAAGAACTCACAATTGATTTCTTAGACACCCGAGGTCAGTTTGGAGGTGAATTGAATTTTAATCCCGAAAAAATAAGAGTCATTGAGTTTGATACAGACTATATTAATTCTTTAAAATTGGTAGTTTCAGAAAACGAGAACTAAAATGTAGATTACATCAAAAAGCCCTTAAAAAAGGGCTTTTTGATTTTTATGCTTCTATGAGTTTAGCAGTAAATGCTACACGAACGCTTCCGTCTTCATCAATTTTCGTTAAATTAACAGGTTGCAATTGGTTGACCAATTCAGGATTCCAAGGTGCTTTTACTTTGACGTAATTCTCGGTAAAACCGTGAATATATCCTTCTTTATTTTCACTTTCAAACAAAACCGTTCTGTTAGTCCCTAACTGACTTTCGTAAAAAGCACGACGCTTTTTTACAGACAGACCGCGCAACATTTTGCTGCGTTTTGCTCTTACATTGGCAGGAACAATACCTGTCATAGCAGCAGCTTCGGTATTGTCTCTTTCAGAATAGGTAAAAACATGCAGATAAGAAATATCCATTTCATTTAAAAAATGATATGTTTCTAAAAAATGCTCGTCGGTTTCGCCAGGAAATCCAACAATAACATCAACACCAATACAGGCATGTGACATTACTTCACGAATTTTATTTACACGTTCTGTATATATTTCACGCAAGTACCTGCGCTTCATTAATTTTAAAATATCGTTGCTTCCAGATTGCAACGGAATATGAAAATGAGGTACAAAAGTGCGGCTTTTAGATACAAACTCGATTGTTTCATTTTTTAATAAATTGGGCTCTATGGAAGAAATACGCAAGCGCTCAATTCCCTCGACTTTATCCAAAGCTTGTACTAAGTCTAGAAAAGTATGCTCGTGCTTTTTATTTCCGAATTCTCCTTTTCCATAATCTCCAATATTTACACCAGTAAGCACAATTTCTTTGATTCCCTGCTGTGAAATTTCAGACGCATTCTGTAATACATTTTCGAGTGCGTCACTTCTGGAAATTCCTCTCGCAAGCGGAATTGTGCAATACGTACATTTGTAGTCGCAACCGTCCTGTACTTTCAAAAAAGCTCTTGTGCGGTCTCCGATAGAATAGCTTCCTACGTAAAAATCGGCTTCGGCTATTTCGCATGAGTGTACTTCACCCATGTCGTTTTTGCTCAAATCGTTGATATAATCGGTAATTTTAAATTTTTCTGTAGCTCCAAGAACCAAATCAACGCCATCCACAGCCGCCAATTCTTCCGGTTTTAATTGCGCGTAACAGCCAACAGCAGCAACAAAGGCTTTGTTATTAAGCTTCATTGCTTTTTTTACAACTTGCTTAAACTGTTTATCGGCATTTTCTGTGACTGAACAGGTGTTGATGACATAAATATCGGCAACTTCTTCAAAATCAACACGATCAAAACCTTCTTTATCAAAGTTTCTTGCAATGGTTGAAGTTTCTGAGAAATTCAATTTACAGCCAAGTGTGTAGAAGGCAACTTTTTTTCTGTTTTCCATAATATGTCTTAAATTAATGAAATCGTTGTCAAAAAATTTAAGACTGCAAATTTACAAACAATATTCTTTATAATAAAATCAATAATTCACTAAAAAACAAGACATTACCTTATTACATCTTTAAACACCTTCAAACAGAGCACAGCAAAAGTTTGAAAAAAATGAATTTTAATCAAACAATGATCTATTATTTCTGCTAAAAAAGAAGAAAAAAAGGAATAAAAAAACAATAAAAATCGCTAAAAATTACAAATTTATAAAATATTGAAAATTAGGACGATAGCTAATTTTGAGAAAAATCATCAAAATAATTGAAAATTTCTTGCAAACTTCTTTGTTGGCGCAGATTTTAGCATTAAATTCACACTTCCAAAACAAAAATTTACAAATCGATAAATTTGTTTTTGTACAGAAAGGTTAAAATAGGTTTTATTGAAAAATTAAAAACAGCTTTTTTTCTTTTTGTGAATGAATAAAATGGGTAAGCCGAAAACCATATATAGAGTAGGCAAATTTAAAATTTTTACTTTATGAAAGCATTTTTCCCCACGATCTGCTTAATTCTTTTGACCATTTTTACTTCAGAAGCACAAATCGCTGCTCCTCCAACAAATGAATTCCCGTCTATAAGCACGCTTACAAGCTGGGCAAGTTTTAACAATCAGACACAATTTGATATTGCAGTACGTTCAGTTGGATTTAAATTTGAAGTAAAAGAAGCGGGAGAAGAGTCTACAGCTTACACTTACATTAGAAAAGTTACTGTAAATCAAGTAAACTATACCGACAGAATCGTGTATAGAATTACGAGTAACAACTCTGCAAGTATCATTTCATTGGTTACTGCATCTACAGATTTAGTAACTTTATACACGCCTCAATTGGCAACTTTTAAAAGTAATAAATGCAAAACAGAAATGTCTAAAGACAAAAACACTACTTGTACCTGTTACGAAAGTGCCAATTTTGCGATCGACATTTGTGACGAACGAGTAAAATTGACAATGGGGGACGGAAATAAATATTTTGTTTCTGTTGCAAAACAATAATAATTCAAAATTATCTTTATAAGAAGCGCTCAAGTCTGCGAGCAGTGCATCCCATATCTTTACATAACCAATGCCGTCAACAATTAATTTTTATTAAATTTATTAAGGCAAATTAAAAAGTCTGTAAAGATTTGGGATACTTTCTTATTAAGGTCAAAAAACTGAACTACATCAGATTCGGATTTTGCAATTCGTACCAAACTTCCTCTTCCTCTTCGTATGCAAAAGAATTTACGTACTGAAGTCCTATTTTTTCTAAGATCTTTCTTGAATTTTCATTTCCCTCATCTGCATAAGCATAAATGGCATCTGCTTTTATGTGATTAAAAGCATAATCAACAAAGGCTTTTCCGGCTTCGGTAGCATATCCTTTTCCCCAATATTTTTCTATAAAACGATATCCAATTTCATAAAAATTTTTGTGATTATTGATCTCGTTAGTGATGAATTTTATTCCAGACCAGCCTATAAATTCTCCTGTTTCTTTTAAAGTAACAGCCCACCTTCCTGTACCAAAATCTTGATATTGCTGTTGAATATCTTGTATTTGAGCCAGGCTTTCAGTTTTAGTTTTTACGGGTTTATTTCCGAGAAAAACATGAACATTAGGGTTCGAATCCAATTCGAACATACCCTCTACATCTGAAAGCAATAATTCTCTCAAAAGCAAACGTTCTGTTTCTATCGGATCTTTCATTAAAAATGGTTTAATTTAAAATATAGCGTTGTACAACTTCTGCAACACCATCATCATTATTTGATGCAACGATTGCATTGGCTCTATCGCGTAACTCTGGTGTCACATTATCTACCCAAACTCCCAAACCGGCGTATTCGATCATTGTCAAATCATTTCCTGCATTTCCTACCGCTATGATTTCACTTTTCAAAATATTCAATTTTTCTGCCAAAAGCTTCAAACTTGCCGCTTTATCAATTCCGTTTTGAGCTGCCTCCAAGAAAAAAGGTTTCGACATTGCCACACTCAAATGAGGCATTGCCAGTTTTAAATCCTTTTCTACTTGTTTCAGATAATCCGGCTCTGCCAATAAAATACATTTTACAGCTGGTTTATAAACTGCATCCTTAAAATTGGCTACCTTAACATGAGGCAATTTTGTAATTTCTTTTTCAATTTCGATAAATTCCGAGTCAGTTTCGCTTATAATAGCACCATCAAGATAGGTGATAATATGCGTTTTCATTTTAATGCTATAATCATACAACTCGAAAATCTGCTCCTGCGTTAATGTTTGCTCAAACAGAACAACATCGTCTTTTGCACTGCTGATTATGGCTCCGTTAAACGAAATAATATAAGAATCGTTAAGGTGTAATTCTAATTCTTTTGCATACGCAGTCATCGCAGATGTAGGCCGACCCGAAGCCAAAACCACATAAACACCTTTGGCCTGCGCTTCAAGAAGCATTTTTTTATTAAGATCCGAAATCTTATGATCGTCTGTCAACAAGGTGTCATCCATGTCGAGCACTAGCATTTTATATTGCATGTTTATACGTTTTTAATCGAAGGGTTTAGAATTTACCAGAGATTTAAAATAAAATCTTAAATACTCATTCGAAAATCTTCTATAACTGGATTAGCTTTTGCAAACTCAGTTTCCTGAATAAATACCTCAACTGCCAAGTCCAGACCTCCGTAACCGCCCAATCTCGCCGACTGAATATTATCTTTTTTTAAAGTTTCTACACCTGCAGCTTCTAGCTTTTCAAGCAAAGCATTTGCTAAAATCTCACTTCCTGAATACACCTTCATTAATCCCATAATATGTTGTTATTTTTATTTTTTTTTATTTTAACACTATCTGTAATTGTTTTAAAAAACCTTCATTTTCATTCATGCCCACATGCCCCTGACCTTCCAAACAATAAAAATGATCAGTAGGTTTTAATAGTTTACTTAATCTAATTGAATTTTCAATCGGAATTAATAGATCTTCCGAACCATGAAAAATATAAATTGGTGCTTTTATTTTTGGCAAAAAATCATGTGTTTCAAAGCTAAATTTCTTCAGAAAATCAGGAAAAAATCTCACCTTTGTACTCGACAATTCTCTAAAACTATAATACGGTGCCTGAAGAATTAAGGCTTTTGGCTTATTTTCGGCGGCCAAAATTGTCGCCAATCCAGAGCCAATCGAGTAACCCGTAATAATGATTGTATTCTCAGAATACCTCAAACATAAATTTTTATAAACAATCGAAATATCCTTATTAAGTTGCTCTTCATCTTCAATTTCGCCTTCGCTTTTTCCAAAACTTCTGTAATCCAGAATAAAAATATCATATCCTAAATCGGTATATCTTTTAGAGATACTGCCCCAGGTTTCCAGTGTTCCTGAATTACCGTGCAGATAAAAAATCAATCCTTTAGTGTTGCTTGCCTTAAACAATAAACCGTTCAATTTTACACCATCAAAAGAACGAATCGTCAGTTCTTCAAATTTGCTTTGGTACTCAAATTGATAATCCTCAGCTAATTTTGCACTTTGAAACACCATTCCAACTTGATTGAAATAGACATAAAAAACGGTTGCCAAATAGAGAAAAGCGAAAAAAGCAGCAAGTACAATTGTCAAAAATTTAAATGTCTTTAACAGCTCCATCACAAATATTTATTTCAATTTTTATTACTCCTCAATCAAACCTTCTTCTTCGTCAAGTTCTTCTTCACCTTCTTCATCCATATCAAAAAAATATGGCTCCAACAACATTTTCTCGGCCAAAATCTCGATACGTTCTGTCAGTTTTTCAGCAAAAATAATACGCTGTGTTTTGGTGATACTGTTCGAAATACGCATAATTTTAGTTTCGTGGCGCAGTTTCAAAATTGGGTCTGCATCGTCTAAAATCAGCATTTTTAAGCGATTCACATTGTATCCGGCGGTGGTAAACATATCGCCAAGTTTGTTTGGAGTTCCGATTAAAACATCCACTCCTGTAGAAATATAGTTTTTATCGTAATCCATATCTCCTTTGTCATGCACTCCATAGACCTCGAGATTATTATGTTTTCCGTATTTTTCAAAAAGTTCTTCCATCTCCAAAACTTTCGTTTTGTCCTCGACAATAATTAAAGCACGTGGTGATTCTTCTGTCTGACCCGCCAATTGCTGAATCACATTTAACACTATCGTTGTCGATTTTCCACTTCCTTTAGGAGAAATAATCATACAGTCGGCACCACTTTTTATGGTCGAAAAAGTCTCTTTTTGCAGAATATTAGGCTCTGTAAGACCGTTCTCGATTAAAGCGTCTTGTAACTTCTCGTTTATTTTTTTTAGTTTCATCTTTTTAATGCTTTAAGCTTTAAGCGATATGCTCTAGGCAAAAATTATTTTACTTAATTGCTTTAGACGCCAAGCAATGCGCCATAGGCAAAATTTATTATTTTGTAGCTTAAAGCATATCGCCTAAAGCCTAAATACTTTTTATTTGCTTGCAAACATTTTTACATCGGTTTCAGAAATCTCGGTTCCTCCCAAAATAATCAGTCTTTCGACCACATTACGAAGTTCACGGATATTTCCTGTCCAATCATATTCTTGCAATAATTTTATGGCTTGCGCCGAAAATATTTTGACAGCATTACCTTGTTCCGAAGCAATTTTCTCTGTAAAATGCGCGATCAGAGCCGGAATATCGTCACGTCTTTCATTCAAAGGTGGCACCTTGATCAAAATCACGGCCAGACGATGGTATAAATCTTCGCGAAAACGACCTTCTGCAATTTCAGTTTTCAGGTCTTTATTGGTTGCTGCCACGACACGCACATCTACTTTTATATCTTTCTCAGCTCCCACTCTTGTAATCATGCTTTCCTGCAAAGCACGTAAAACTTTGGCTTGCGCCGAAAGACTCATATCACCAATTTCATCTAAGAAAATAGTTCCTTTATCAGCCGCTTCAAACTTTCCTGCACGATCTTTTACAGCCGATGTAAAAGCGCCTTTTACATGACCAAACAATTCGCTTTCGATCAATTCGCTGGGGATAGCGGCACAATTCACTTCGATTAAAGGAAAATTTGCACGCTCGCTTTTTTCATGTAATTGATGTGCAACTAGTTCTTTTCCGGTTCCGTTTGGTCCTGTGATCAAAACTCGGGCTTCGGTTTGAGCCACTTTATCGATCATCAATTTGATATGACTAATGGCTTCGCTTTCGCCCACCATTTCGTAGTTTTTACTGACTTTTTTCTTTAAGATTTTATTCTCAACTACCAATTGCTTTTTATCCAAAGCATTTCGAACAGTATTCAATAAACGGTTTAAATCTGGCGGTTTAGAGATGTAATCAAAAGCTCCCAAGCGCATCGTATGAATGGCGGTTTCCATATCACCGTGTCCGGAAATCATCACCATCGGAATCTCTGGTTTTATCTTTTTTACTTCTTCTAAAACCTCTACACCATCTAATTTTGGCATTTTGATATCGCACAAAACCAAGTCGTAATCGTTGTTTTTTATTTTTTCAAGACCAACAGCACCATCTTCTGCTTCTTCAACCTGATAAGAATCATTCTCTTCTGATAAAATTTTTACCAAAACTCGTCTGATCGCTGCTTCGTCTTCTATAATTAGTATTTTACTCATTTTTTTTGAGGTGCTAAGATTCTAAGATACTAAGGTTCTAAGTGAAAAACTAAAAAAAACTTAGCCTCTCAGGATCTTAGAATCTTAGCATCTTTAATAGTTAATATTTAAGCCATTTATACAATTCTTTCCAAGTTGGTTTTTTGCCATACATTAAAATACCTACGCGGTAAATTTTTGCGGCAAACCACACGACAAAGAAAAAAGTAGCAAACAATAATGATACCGAAATCGCAATTTGCCACCACGGAACGCCAAACGGAAGTCTCATAAGCATTACGATAGGTGAAGTTAGCGGAATCATCGAAAATACTATCGCAATAGTACCGTGAGGGTCATTCACAACAGTAAAAAAACCAATATAAACACTCAATACCAACGGCATAATGATTGGTAAAAGAAATTGCTGCGAGTCGGTTTGATTGTCTACGGCAGCACCAATAGCCGCATAAAACGAACTGTATAAAAAGTAGCCACCGATAAAATAAACCACAAAACCAAATAAAATACTGGCAATGGGTAAATTCCACGCTTCGCTAATGTACATTTGCGCCGTTCCTGAAAATTCTCGTTGGGCTACATGCATCATTTCTGGCGAAATTCTGCTTGTAGGACCAATATCAACTCCAAAAAACATCGAAGCTGCCAACATCAAACTTAGACCAATAATAGCCCAAATTGTAAATTGCAAAAGGCCAGCCAGCGAAGTTCCGACGATTTTACCAATCATCAGCTGAAAAGGTTTTACCGACGAAATAATAATCTCGATAATCCTGTTGGTTTTTTCTTCGATCACACTTCTCATGACCATATTTCCATAAATGATAATAAACATCATGATAAGATAACCAAATGCGCCACCAATGGCAATCTTGATTTCGTTAAGCCCTTTCAGGCTTTCTTCTCCCGATGATTTTGCCAAATGCATATTGACAGTTGCTTTTGCTTTTTGAATAGCAATCGTATCTAATTGTGCTTTTTCAAAATTGAGTTTCGTGATTTTTGAAGCAATCAAACCCTGCGTTTTTTTGATAAAAGAAATACTTGGGCTGTTATTAGAGATAAACTCTACTTTGGTTTCCAGTTCTTTTAAGGTTGTTTTTGGAATAAGGATTAAACCTTCAAAATTCTCTTTTGCAATACTGTCTTTCAATGATTCCGAATCAATTTCAGAAAGATTAAGATAATGGTATTCTGAGTCTTTTTTGTTTTGTTTTAAAAAGCTATCCGCAAATAAACCCGTTTCATCATGAATCGCAATTCGTTTGGTCTCGGGCTTCATTGAACTCAAATAAGCAATAAATCCGGCAATGGCGACAAACAATAACGGACTCAGAAAAGTCATGACAACAAAAGATTTGTTGCGCACTTTGGCAACAAATTCTCTTTTTATAATTAATGAAATGATGCTCATTTTAATATTTTAGATTTTAAATTGTTGATTTTAGATTTAAGATTCTAGATTTTCACTCTAAAATTTAAAACCTGAACTTTAAACTTTATTATCCGTTACTGTTTGAATAAAAATATCGTTTACACTTGGTATTTTTTCTACAAAATGCGTTACTTGTCCGCGTTGCGTAAGGATATGCAACAATTCGTTCGGAGCAGAATTCCCTATCTGAATATCCAGTTTCAGATCATCATTTAATGATTTAAAACTCGCTGGCGAAACCGTAAATTTTTGAGTTATATCATACATTAAACCTTCGACATTATCCGTTAAAATACCCACTTCAAAACTATTGGTTTTAAACTGTCGTTTAACATCGCTCAGTTTTCCTTCAATTAATTTATTCGATTTATGAATTAAAGCAATATGATCACAAAGTTCCTCTACACTTTCCATTCGGTGTGTCGAAAAGATAATGGTTGCGCCTTGCTCCTTCAATGCCAGAATTTCATCTTTTATAATATTGGCATTGACAGGATCGAATCCTGAGAAAGGCTCGTCAAAAATTAGTAATTTAGGTTTATGTAACACACAAACCACAAACTGAATTTTTTGTGCCATTCCTTTAGAAAGCTCCTGAATTTTTTTGTTCCACCAACCTTGAATTCCAAGACGATCAAACCAATATTCTAATTGGAGCTTGGCCTCGGCCTTAGAAAGTCCTTTCATTTGTGCCAAATACAAACATTGCTCGCCTACTTTCATCGAAGTGTACAAACCTCGCTCCTCAGGAAGATAACCAATGGTCTGCACATGTTTTGGTTGCAATTTTTCTCCATCTAAAATTACTTCACCGCTATCGGGCAATGTAATTTGATTGATGATTCGTATTAAGGAAGTTTTTCCAGCTCCATTTGGACCTAAAAGGCCATAAATACTGCCTTTTGGTACATTTAATGAAACTTCATTAAGCGCTACATAATCACCGTATTGTTTTACGACTTTATGTACTTCGAGTAAGTTGCTCATGCTATTTTTAGGGTTTTCTACTTCAGTTTGACCATTATGGTCAACAGCCTGTAAAAGTAAATAATTAGAAGCAAATCTTGGTACAATTACGCAAAAAACCCATTCTAAATTTACATTAGAATGGGTTTTATCATTATTTAATATTTTTTTTAAAGTTCAGTTTATGAAAACATATCTTTTACTTTCTCAAAAAATGATTTTTCTGATTTTTCCGGACTCGGAATAAAATGTTCGTCGTTTAAAGCATTTTCAAAAAACTGCTTCTGCTCTTTATTCAACGTTTTAGGTGTCCATACGTTTACGTGAACCAATAAATCACCGCTTCCGTAACCGTTTATACTTGGAATCCCTTTTCCTTTTAATCTCAGAATTTTACCCGATTGAATTCCTTCTTCCAGTTTAATACGAACTTTACCGTTAATGGCTTCAATATCTTTAGAAACTCCTAAAACCGCTTCCGGGAAACTGATATACAAGTCAAAATGTATATTTTCGCCTTCACGTTTCAAGAATTCATGCTCCAATTCTTCAATCGCTACGATCAGATCTCCGGGAACACTGTTTCCTGGCGCATCATTTCCTTTATTTGAAACTTTCAATTGCATTCCGTCAACAACACCCGCAGGAATTTTTATAGAAACTGTTTCGTCTTCCAGAATCATTCCTTGTGCATCTGCCTCAGAAGGTCTTTTATCCAAAATCTGTCCAGAACCACCACAAGTCGGGCAAGTTGATGCAGATTGCATTCTTCCTAAAATGGTATTAGTTACACGCATTACCTGCCCTTGACCGTTACAAGTCGAACATGTTTTGTACGTAACTCCTTTGGCCTGAACTTTACGCTTTACCTTTACTTTTTTCTCAACACCATTGGCGATTTCTTCCAGAGTCAATTTTACTTTTATACGAAGATTGCTTCCTTTGGCACGACGTGGGCCTCCGCCACCGCCAAAACCGCCAAATCCTCCACCAAAAATATCACCAAACTGGCTAAAAATATCATCCATATTCATGCTGCCGTGGCCACCACCAAAACCTCCGGAACCATCAAATGCCTGATGACCGTACTGATCGTATTTTGCTTTTTTGTTAGGATCGCTTAAAACTTCATAGGCTTCTGCCGCTAGTTTAAAGTTTTCTTCTGCCTCTTTGTCGCCTGGATTTTTATCTGGGTGATACTTTAGCGCACTTTTTCTGTACGCTTTTTTAATTTCGGCAGCATCAGCATTTTTTGAAATGCCTAGTATTTCGTAAAAATCTTTTTTCATAATAAGGTTAAATTGCTTCGCCAGTTCGCTAGCGCTCGTGTCCAAATCTTAAATTCCAAACAAAGACAATTGTAATTTTGGTTTGTATTTTTTAGTTTCCGATTACTACTTTAGGAAAACGAATAATTTTATCTCCTAATTTGTATCCTTTTTCTATAACATCAACAATTTTGCCCTTTAATTTATCAGACGGAGCCGGAATTTGAGTAATCGCTTCAGCAAAATCAGCATTAAAAGCATCACCAGCTCTTACTTCAACTTGCTCTAAACCTTTAGATACCAAAGTGCTTTTTAATTTTTCGTGAATAAGTTCTACTCCTTTAAGTAAAACTTCGTCATCAGATTTGTTGATTTCTACAATAGCTCTGTCAAAATCATCCAACACAGGAAGCATCGCTAACAAAACCTCTTGATTGGCTGTTTTAAACAAATCGATACGCTCTTTTGAAGTTCTTTTTTTGTAATTTTCAAATTCGGCAAATAATCTCAAGAATTTATCTTTTTCTTTAGCTAAGTCTTGAGCCAATTGCTCTTCAACACTTAATTCTTCAACAATTAATTGCTCACCGTTGGCATTAGTCTCTAACGTTACATCATCTAATTCCTGATCGAATTCTGTATTTTCCGTAGTCATATTACTTGTATTTTTAAAAATATTCTTAAACTTCATTTTTATTCTTTCTTTTGGATTGCAAAAGTTCTGCCAAATCTATTAAAATGTCAAATTGTCACTTCCTTAAAATTTTATTCTTTCAAAAAAATAAAAAGACATCCACAACTTTAGTATAATTTTAAGACTATTACGTTTTAGTTTATAGTAAATTTGATACACAAATTAATTATCAAAATTAAATTTAAGGGTTAGCCTCGGCTTCGTAAATAATTATTAATTCAAGTTTACCTTATATTAAAAAAAGCTTCGCCGTCAGACGAAGCTTTTTTTTGCTTTAATTTTTTCTATGCCAAAAGTGCTTTTTTCAATCCTTCAAAATCCAAAGCAACCTGTTCGCCTGTCACTAAATTTTTAAGTGAATAAGTTTGAGCTTCGATTTCCTGATCGCCGGCAATAACGGCAAACGGAATCAAGCGCTTATCGGCATACTGAAACTGTTTACCCACTTTTACATTGTCAGGGTACAACTCTACTTTTATATTTTCCTTTCGTAATTTCTGAATCGCTTGTGAGGCATACAAAGCTTCTGCATCACCATAATTGATAAACAGTGCTTTTGATGTTGCCGAAACCGTTTCAGGAAAAAGACCTAACTCTTCCAGCACTAGATAAATTCGGTCTAATCCAAACGAAATTCCGACACCACTCATGTTTTTCAAACCAAAAATACCTGTTAAATCATCGTATCTTCCGCCACCACCGATGGATCCCATAGCAACTGTTTTTGGTGCAGCCACTTCAAAAATAGCTCCCGTATAATAATTCAAACCACGAGCCAGAGTCACATCAAGATCCAAAGTAGCTGTTGACAAACCTAAAGTCGCTACATGATCACAAATAAATTTCAGTTCTTCAACGCCTTTCATACCTTCCTCAGATGAAGATAATAAATTAGAAAGCTGACTAATTTTATCTGCAAAAGTGCCAGTAAAGCTAAAAAGAGGCTGTACTTTTACCAACGCTTCTTCAGAAATACCTTTTTCGATCATTTCTTTTTTTACGCCGTCTTCGCCAATTTTATCGAGCTTATCCAAAGCCACCGTAAAGTCAATCAATTTATCCGAAGCGCCAATTACTTCTGCAATTCCTGATAATATTTTTCTATTATTAATTTTAATTGTCACACCTTCTAAGCCCAAAGCAGTAAAAACGGTATCATATAATTGAACCAATTCTACTTCCTGCCATAACGATTTTGAACCCACCACATCGGCATCACATTGGAAAAACTCTCTAAAACGACCTTTTTGTGGGCGATCTGCTCTCCAGACAGGCTGAATTTGGTATCTTTTAAAAGGAAATTCAATTTCATTTTGGTGCTGCACCACGTATCTCGCAAACGGAACGGTTAAGTCGTAACGAAGTGCTTTTTCTGAAATTTTTGGAGTTAATTGTTTTGAAGTAACAGTCGACATTTCATCACCTGAAATTTTGTCCAGAAAATCACCCGAATTCAAAATTTTAAAAATCAAACGATCGCCTTCTTCTCCATATTTCCCCATCAAAGTTTCAGAATTTTCAAACGAAGGGGTTTCTATTGGCTGAAAACCAAATTTCTCAAAATTGCTTTTTATGGTTTGAATAATATATTGACGTTTTGACACCTCTGCAGGCGAAAAATCCCTTGTTCCTTTTGGTATGCTTGGTTTTGAAGCCATCTTGATTTAATATTTTAGATTGTTGATTTTAGATTTCAGATTTCTTTTCATTGAAATCCAAAATCTAAAATTCAGTATAGATTATTGGACTATTTAGAATATTCGCTTTTCTTAATTCTAAATCGACTGCAAATATCTTATTTTTTAAAATAAATAATGCCAGTTCGAAAACAAACTTGTAACAAAAACCGTATTTTCGTGACAAATTGGTCATGATGCTAAAATTATTTAAAGAAAATATCCGGATTGCTTTTGGTTCTATCAAAACACAATTGCTGCGCACCATATTAACCGTGTTGATTATCGCCATCGGAATTACCGCTTTGGTCGGAATTTTAACCGTGGTAACAGCTCTCGAAAATACTATTTCGACCAATTTTGCTTCGATGGGTGCCAATACTTTCAATATTGCACAATACGAAAACACCGTTAGAAACCGTGGTGGTAATGAGCGAGAAGTCATCAATCCTATCATTTCTTATCCTGAAGCTGTTGCTTTCAAAAACAAATACAAATATCCTTTTACCGAAACTTCTCTTTCGTTTACAGCGACTTCTGTTGCAGAAGTAAAGTTTTCAGACCAAAAGACAGATCCGGAAATTACGGTTTTGGGAGTCGACGAACATTTTGTTGTCAATTCTGGTTTAGAAACCAGTTTGGGCCGTTCCTTCAATCAATTTGATGTAGACAACAATACCTATTCTTGCGTAGTGGGTTCTGATTTTGAGAAAGGATTGCTAAAAGATGTCAACCCGATTGATAAAATAATTTCGATTCGAGGTGCTCGTTTTAAAGTAATTGGGGTTTTAAAAGAAAAAGGTTCCACATTCGGAAACAGTCAGGATTTACGTGTTTTGATTCCGATTCAGGTGGCCCGTTCCTTATTTACCGCCCCGAATATCAATTACACAGTGAGTGTAATGGTTTCTAAAAAAGAACTTCTAGACCAGGCAATTGACAACGCTACAAGTACCATGCGGAGAGTTCGTAAATTAAGTCCTGTACGTGACAATAATTTTGGTGTTATCCGAAGCGACGATTTGATCAATCGCATCCTGAGCATTACTCAATATTTAGGCTGGGCTTCCTGGATTATCAGTATCATTACCATTCTTGGGTCATCGATTGCTTTGATGAATATTATGATTGTTTCGGTTACCGAGCGTACACGCGAAATTGGCGTTCGTAAAGCTTTGGGGGCCAAAAAAGTAACGATTGCAGTTCAATTTTTTATCGAAACGTTATTAATCGGTCAAATTGGTGGATTAGTTGGCATTTTCTTAGGAATTCTTTTGGGTTATGCTATTGCCACTGCCATGAGTTTTGCTTTTGTAGTGCCGTGGACCGCTATTTTTGCTGCCTTTGCGACCAGTTTTCTTGTAGCGCTGTTTTCGGGATTGTATCCTGCCATAAAAGCTTCAAAACTGGATCCTATCGAGGCTTTGCGTTATGAGTAAAATTAGAAGCAGCACTCTACTTTTCAGTACAACACTCGTCCCGCTATACGTTTCAATCTTTTATGCCGAACACCGGCACAAAAGGATTTTCACTCCTATCGGGGCTAGCTTAGAAATTTTATCTTCAAAAGAACGTTAAAAACGTATTCAAGAAGTTTTAGAAACGTTGCAAAAAATCATTCTGTCATTCCCGTAAATATCTTTTTTCAATTCGATATTTTTAAAATTCATTTCTTCAAGCAATGCTTTCATGTCTTCTCCTAAATACTGATTGATTTCAAAAAACAATTGTCCGTTTTCCGTCAGGTTTTTTTGTGCTATTTCGGCTATTTTTCTATAAAAAATCAAAGCATCAGTATCTTCTACAAAAAGTGCGAGATGCGGCTCGTAATTCAGAACATTATTTTTAATTTCTTTCTTTTCTAAATTTCGAACATAAGGCGGATTAGAAACAATAATATCAAAATCATTTTTCAGATCATCAATTTCTAAAATACTTTGATGTATAAAAGTCACATCTACCTTATTGTTTTCAGAATTTTTTTTGGCTGTTTTCAAGGCTTCTTTAGAAACATCCAAAGCAAAAACCCTTGCATTTGGAATATTTTTTGCCAATGAAATTGCGATACAACCGCTTCCTGTGCCAATATCCAGAATTTTTAATTTCTTAAATTTTTGAGCTTTCAGATTTTCGTTAATAATCCATTCGACCAATTCTTCAGTCTCGGGACGCGGAATCAGTACATCTTCATTCACCTCAAAATCAAGACCATAAAAATTTGTTTTGCCCATTAAATACTGAATCGGAACTTCCTTTTTTAATTCTGCCAAAAGCGAGTTCCATACCCAAATCTCCGATTCGCTAAAAATCAATTCATGATTCAAAGCCACATCAATTTGTCTTAAATTGTGCTTTTCCTCCAAAATCAAATAAAAAAAACTCTCTGCCTCATACGCATCGTAAAGAGGAGATAGTTCTTGAATAAATTGCGTTCGGTATTGTTTAATTTTCATCACTATCAATTTGAATATTGTGTATAGGCAAAGGCAAAAGCTATACCGAATAAGTATTCAATAAATAAATTTGTTACATGCTGGCTTATAAATCTTTCAGCATCCAAACAGGGCAAGAACTGTGGCCAGTGCATCCCATTGGGCCATCCAGATACTCAAAACCTGATTTTTTATATAATTTTTGAGCTGCATGCATAAACGGCATCGTCTCGATATAGCATTTTTCAAAACCAAAAATTCGAGCTTGATTCAAACATTGCTCCATCATTTTACTTCCAATCCCGAGCCCACGGGTTTGAGGCAAAAAATACATCTTTTGCAGTTCGCAAATTTTGGGATCACCATTTTCCAGAGGAGCAATTCCAGCGCAACCCACAATTTGGCCTTCATTTTCTACTACATAATAAACCGATTGCGGCTTATTGTATTCTTCAAACATCAAATCCAGATACGGGTCTTCATACGCAGTTCCCACTTTCGGGATCTCCATTTCGTCAAAAACAGAGCGTATTAATTTTGCAACAGACTGATTGTCTTCTTTTTTTATTGTTCTGATAACCCAGCTTTCCATATACCTCAATTACAATTTTATAAATACAAAAGTAAAATAAGTTTTTCGATAGTTGGCAAACGAAATCATAAACTCAAAAATAACTACTTTTGTATTGTGAATATACATGAAAAATATATCAGACGATGCATAACACTTGCCAAAAATGGCTTGGGAACTACCTATCCCAACCCGATGGTAGGCAGCGTTATTGTTTATAATAACGAAATTATTGGCGAAGGTTGGCATAAAAAAGCCGGAGAACCTCACGCCGAAGTAAATGCGGTTGCTTCTGTAAAAGACAAATCTCTTTTGAGAAAGGCTACTATATATGTCAGCTTAGAACCTTGCAGTCATTTTGGAAAAACGCCACCGTGTTGCGATTTAATCATTGCCAATCAAATTCCGAATGTGGTTGTTGGGACAGTTGATCCTAATGAAAAGGTAGCAGGAAATGGAATCAAAAAATTAATTGCAGCTGGGGCAAATGTTGTAGTTGGAGTTTTAGAAAACGAATGCAACGAACTCAATAAACGCTTTTTTACATTTCATCAAAAAAAGAGACCTTATATTATATTAAAATGGGCCGAAAGTCAGGATGGTTTTTTAGCACCCGAAAAAAAGCATCATCAGGAGAGAAAACCCATTTGGATAACCAATCAATATTCGAGACAATTGGTACACAAATGGCGCAGTGAAGAACAGGCTATTTTGGCAGGAACGCAAACAGTTATTGATGATAACCCAAAATTAAATGTTCGCGATTGGTCTGGAAACAGTCCAGTGAGAGTGATTTTGGATCAAAATAACCGAATACCAAAGGATAGTTATCTTTTGGATGACACCATAAAAACGATCGTATTTACTGGAACTGAAAGTTTGACCACAAAAAAACAAACTAGCTTTGAAGTCCTTGATTTTAATCAAAATATAATTCCACAGATACTTTCTGTTTTACATCAACATCAGATTCAATCTATAATTATTGAAGGTGGAGCCAAAACAATACAATCTTTTATTGATTTGAATATTTGGGATGAAGCACGAATTTTTGTGGGTAATACTATTTTGGAAAAAGGAACAAAAGCTCCTGATTTTATCCGAAAGGAAACCACAAAAACGCACCTCGGAAAAGACGAATTATTATACATTAGAAATCATGATTGATACTATCATTTTTGACTTTGGAGATATTTTTATCAATTTGGATAAAAAAGCTACCATTTCGGGCTTGCAAAAATTAGGCATGACAGAGTGGAGCGCATCATTGGATCGTTTGAATCTTTTGTTTGAAACAGGCGATATTTCTCGTGAAGACTTTTTAGGCGGTTTTAAAGAAGAACTTCCAAACGCTTCTACAGAAGAAATTTTAGAGGCGTGGAATGCTATTTTGGCAGATTTTCCTTTGTACCGATTAGAGTTTTTGCAAATGCTTTCGCAAAAATACCGCCTCTTTTTATTGAGTAATACCGATGCTATTCATATCGAAACTTTCGAAAACAAAAGCGGCATCTCGTTTTACAGCGCTTTTTATCAATGTTTTGAAAAAGTATATTTCTCTTTTGAAATCGGAATGCGCAAACCCAATGCAGCAGTTTTTCAGTATTTAATTAACAAACATGAGCTTTCGCCCAAGAAAACTTTATTTGTAGACGACAAAAAAGAAAACACGGATGCGGCAGCAGCATTAGGCTTGCATGTTTGGAATTTACAAGTGGGTCAGGAAGATGTCGTGGATTTATTTGACAAACAAATACTTTAGAAACACAACTTTTGGAATATACCGATACGTATCAAACAATAGCAACCGAGTCAGAAGAAGTGCTATTTAAAGAAAAAGGAAGCAAATTCTTTGGCTATGCTTTCCCGATAGAAAGCGAAGACGAAGTAAAACCCATCATCGAAAACTTAAAAAAGCTGCATCCACATGCGGTACATTTTTGTTATGCGTATCAATTAGGTGTTACGCCAAAAATTTCCTACCGTGCCAACGATGATGGTGAACCAAGCAATACAGCAGGCGCACCAATTTATGGACAGATACAATCTTTTGGACTAACCAACGTTATAGTAGTGGTCGTTAGAATTTTTGGAGGAACAAAATTAGGAGTTGGCGGGTTAATTTCGGCTTATAAAACTTCGGCACAAATGACGCTGGAAAATTGCGAAATAGTTGAAAAAACAATCGATGTGGCCTTTTTAATTTCTTTTGATTATAAAAACATGAATAAAGTCATGCGCGTTATCAAGGAAAAAAAGCTGGATATTATATCGCAAGAAATGGAGATGGATCAAGATTCTGAATTACCAATTGGTAAAATCAGTATCAAAACGCGAAAAAAAAATGCCGAAATGGTCTTCGACATTTTTAGTTTAATGTTCGAAATTAACATTAAATATTTGTAATTCGGTAGAAATTAACCGTTCATTTTGACAATTACTCAAGGGTTTTAAATAATTCTAAAATATAGTTTGGAGGTGCTGTTGGACGACCCGTTTTTAACGAAATAAATACTAAAATAAATGATGCAGTTGTTAATAACTCTTCTGCTTCGTTGTAGATTGCGCAGTCAAATTCTATCTTAACAGAAGACTGACTTTTAAATGTAGTATGAATCGTAAGTAACTCATCATAGCGAGCTGATTTCTTGTAATTTATTTGCATCGAAACAATAGGGAGCCCGATACCGCTTTCTTCCATGCTTTTATAAGAAATCCCTTTGTTTCTGAGCCATTCAACGCGTCCTATTTCAAAATAAGGAACATAATTTCCGTGATATACAACCCCCATTTGATCTGTTTCGGAGTAACGAACCCGCACTTGCGTTTGATGATTTTTCATTATTTATTGGATTAAAAAAATTAACGTATTAAAGTTCGCTTACAACATTTTTTTATAAAATAAGACAGCAAAATATTTTTTTTTACAGAAATTTGTTCACATATTTGTTATCCCGAAATTCGGAACAAAATTCCTCCATTTTATTAGGAGAATCTATATCAATAATTAGAAAATTTATTTGAATCTATGACTAAAACTGCTCAATCGGTATGGGAAAACTGTTTGTCCTTTATAAAAGACAATATTCAAGATCAAGCCTACAAAACTTGGTTTGAGCCAATCAAATCAGTTGAGCTAACCGACAACGCGTTATACATTCAAGTTCCAAGTAAATTTTTCTACGAATGGCTGGAAGAACATTACGTTAAATTATTGAAAGTTGCACTTACCAAAGAACTGGGAAAAAACGCAAAGTTACTCTATAAAATTAAAATGGAAAACACTTATGGCAACAAACAACCGTTTACCGAACAGTTGCCAAGCGCCAACAGAGTGCCAATGAAACCTCAAGAGGTTGATGCTCCGTTTAAAAACTTAAATCCAGAACTTAAAAATCCTTTTGTAATTCCTGGGATAAGAAATTTAAAAATTGAGTCGCAATTAAACGCCAACTACAGTTTTGATAATTTTCTTGAAGGAGATTCTAATCGTTTGGCTCGTTCTGCGGGTATGGCTGTTGCGAACAAACCAGGAGGAACTTCTTTCAATCCTTTATTGATTTTTGGAGGAGTTGGACTAGGAAAAACACACTTGGCGCATGCGATAGGCGTTGAAGTAAAAGACAAATATCCTGAAAAAACGGTTTTGTATATTTCTGCCGAAATTTTTACACAACAATATATAGACTCGGTAAAAAAGAATAATCGTAACGATTTTATTCATTTTTATCAGTTAATTGATGTTTTGATTATTGATGATGTTCAGTTTCTTTCTGGAAAATCAGGAACACAGGACGTTTTCTTTCATATTTTTAATTATTTACATCAAAACGGGAAACAGGTTATTTTAACCTCTGACAAAGCTCCTGTTGACATGCAGGATATCGAGCAACGCTTATTGTCACGTTTCAAATGGGGATTATCTGCTGAGTTGCATCAGCCGGATTACGAAACCAGAATTTCAATCTTAAAAAATATATTATATCGTGATGGTGTAGAAATGCCGGATGATATTATTGAATATGTGGCCCGCAACATCAAGACTAACGTTAGAGAATTAGAAGGCGCTATTATTTCGTTGATCGCGCAATCTTCTTTCAATAAAAAAGAAGTTACGATAGAATTGGCGAAAAGTGTTGTAGAGAAATTTGTAAAAAACGTAAAGAGAGAAATATCGATCGATTACATACAAAAAATTGTTTCTGACTATTTTCAGTTGGATATTGAAACCCTACAATCTAAAACCCGAAAAAGACACGTGGTTCAAGCCAGACAATTGGCCATGTTTTTTGCAAAGAAATTTACCAAAGCCTCTTTAGCAAATATAGGTTCTCAAATTGGGGATCGCGATCACGCAACCGTATTACATGCTTGTAAAACAGTCGATAATCTAGTTTCTACAGACAAACAATTTAAGAAATTTGTCGATGATATCAACAAAAAACTAACGCTATAAACGCGCATCATGCCTGTAAAAATTTTAATGGTTTGCTTGGGAAACATTTGTAGATCGCCTTTAGCAGAAGGAATTTTAGCATCCAAATTACCACAAAATAAATTCATTGTTGACTCAGCAGGCACAGGGTCATGGCATGTGGGTCATGCTCCTGACAAACGATCTATTGCTGTTGCCAAAAAAAACGGATTATGTATCGATGATCAAAAAGGGCGACAATTTCAAATTACTGATTTTGAAGAATTTGACTATATTTATGTTATGGACAATTCTAACTACCGCGATATAATTGAGCTTGCAAAAACATCCGAACATAAAAGTAAAGTTCGTCTTATTCTAAACGAATTATTTCCTGATGAAAATGTAGATGTTCCCGATCCTTACTTTGGTTCTGCCAATGGTTTTGATAATGTCTACAAAATGTTAGATGAAGTTGCAACTATTATCGCCGAAAAACTCATCAAGGCACATCCTTAATTTTTATTTTATTTTTTAGAAATAAAACAAAAAAGACTTGCCTATCCTCATTAAAATCAGCTTTTTTTAACTAAAAAAACACACATGAAACTTCTAGGAAAACTATATTTAATTCCAACTACAATGGGCGAAAGTGATCCTATGGATGTTTTGCCTCAAACAGTAAAAAGAAGTATCGATTTTATAGATCATTATATCGTTGAGAACGAAAAAACAGCCAGAAAATCAATAAAAGCAGTTTCTCCGGACAAAAAGCAATCAGAACTTATTCTTTTTACACTGAATAAACGTACCGAAGCGAGTGAACATTTAGATTTTATGAAACCACTATTAGAAGGAAAAAATGTGGGTTTAATGAGCGAAGCAGGTTGTCCAGGCGTTGCAGATCCTGGAGCAGTAATTGTAAAATTGGCACACGAAAAAGGCATTCAGGTAGTACCCTTAGTCGGTCCATCCTCTATCCTTCTGGCGATGATGGCTTCCGGAATGAACGGTCAGAGTTTTACTTTCAACGGCTATTTACCCATTGATAAAGACGAAAAAAAATCGGCTTTAAAACATCTTGAAAAATTATCTCAGGATAAAAATCAATCTCAAATATTTATTGAAACACCTTACAGAAACAATAAATTGGTCGAAGATATTTTGCAAATTATAAATCCTTCAACCCATCTTTGTGTTGCGACGGATATTACATTACCAACAGAATTCATCAAAACAATGCGAGTTGCTGATTGGAAAAAACTAAAAGTCGATTTACATAACCGACCAACGATTTTTATTATTCATAAAATGTAATTTCAATTTTAAAAAACATAAAATGAAAAAATTTTTAGTATTGATTTTAATTTGTTTTGCATCAAATGTATTTTCTCAATCTAAAGATGATGAAACTATTATTTCTGATGATGAAAATAAAGTTTACAACACAGCAGGAATAGATATTGTACCTGAATTTCCTGGAGGAATTAATGAGTTTTATAAATTTATTGGTAAAAATTATATTGTTCCAAAAGAAAAACCTGTATTTGTAAAAGGAAAAGTTTATATTGCTTTTATTATTGAAAAAGATGGATCTCTTAATGATATAAAACTTCTAAAAGACGTCGGTTTTGGAACAGGAAATGAAGCTATTCGAGTTTTAAAGCTATGTCCAAAATGGACTCCGGGAAAATTAAAAGGCAAAGAAGTGAGAGTACTTTATTCTCTTCCTTTAGTTATAGATTAATATTGTCTGTTTTCTCATAAAAGTCCTTCCCTAATCAAACTTTACCATGAGTAAACTTCCGCACATAACTACTAGTATTTTTACGGTAATGTCTAAAATGGCGGCCGAATACAATGCGATAAATCTTTCGCAGGGATTTCCAAATTTTCCTGTTGATGAAAGATTGAGCGATATTCTGGCTAGATTAGCAAAAGAAAATGTACATCAATATACACCAATGGCTGGGTATCCGCCATTGATGAACAAAATTGCAAACTTAGTTCAGAGTTCTTACAACAGAATCATAAATCCTGATCTAGAACTTTTGGTAACTGCTGGCGCAACACAAGGAATTTTTACTTCGATTTTGGCTTTAGTAAAAACTGGTGACGAAGTTGTTATTCTGGATCCGAGTTACGATTCTTACGAATCTCCTGTACTGCTTTGTAATGCAAAACCAGTTCGCGTAACTTTAAATGATGATTACACGCCAAATTGGGAAAGTATAGAAAAAGCATGTTCCTCAAAAACAAAGATGATCATCATCAACAACCCGCATAATCCTACGGGGAAAATTTTGACAGAAAATGATTTTTTAGCATTAGAAAAATTACTTTCAAAATACCCTGAAATAATTGTTTTATCTGATGAAGTGTATGAATACATTACTTTTGAAGAGAGACATATTTCGGCGCATACCAAAGATTTTCTTCGCAACCGTTGTATTATGATTTCGTCATTCGGAAAATCGTTTCATATTACAGGTTGGAAAATTGGCTATGTGGTTGCTCCCGAATATTTGATGAAAGAAATAAAAAAAGTACATCAATTTTTAGTTTTCAGCGTCAACAGCATTTCTCAGGCCGCCATAAGCGAATATCTAGATGTTGTTGATGTAAATTTGTTAGGCAAATTCTATCAGGAAAAACGGGACTATTTTCAGAAATTGCTTCAAAACAGCCGATTTGACCTAAAACCTTGCGAAGGAACCTATTTTCAGGTGGCTTCATACGCCACTATTTCAGATGAAGATGATATTGCATTTTGCAAAAAATTAATTATCGATCATGGTGTTGCTGCGATTCCAATTTCTACTTTTTATTCCGATAATAAAGACCAACGCTTAATTCGTTTTTGTTTTGCCAAAGATGATTTTACCTTAGAATCTGCTGCCAAAAAAATATGTAATATTTAAAGTTTATTAAAATTTTATAACATTATTATGCGTGCATCCTATTATTTTAATTAATATTGTAAAAAAGAAAAGTATGAGCTATACAGACAAAATGTTACGTGACGACGCTTTAAAAGGAAAAGTTATTGTGGTTACAGGTGGCGGAAGCGGCTTAGGCAAAGCAATGACTAAATATTTCTTAGAATTAGGAGCGCAAGTTGCCATCACTTCTAGAGATCTTGAAAAACTAAAAGCAACGGCTACAGAACTTGAAACCGAAACTGGTGGAAAATGTTTACCTCTTCAGTGTGACGTGCGTCATTACGAGGAAGTAGAAAACATGCTTCAGGAAGTTTTAAAATCTTTTGGCAAAGTAGATGTCCTTCTTAATAATGCTGCAGGAAATTTTATTTCTCCAACAGAACGTTTATCTGCCAACGCATTTGATACCGTTATCGATATTGTACTTAAAGGTTCTAAAAACTGTACACTCGCTTTTGGAAAACATTGGATCGATACCAAACAAACATCGGCTACCATCTTAAATATTGTGACTACGTATGCCTGGACAGGTTCTGCCTATGTTGTACCAAGCGCTACTGCAAAAGCAGGTGTACTAGCAATGACGAGAAGTTTGGCGGTAGAATGGGCAAAATACGGAATTCGTTCGAACGCAATTGCTCCGGGACCATTTCCTACCAAAGGAGCATGGGACAGATTATTGCCGGGAGATCTTGCCGAAAAATTTGATATGGCAAAAAAAGTGCCTTTGAAACGCGTTGGAGATCACCAGGAATTAGCCAATTTAGCGGCCTATTTGGTGTCTGATTTTTCAGCATACATCAACGGAGACGTTATCACTATTGACGGCGGCGAATGGCTAAAAGGCGCAGGACAATTCAATTTACTGGAAGCAATTCCGGAAGAATTATGGGATCAGCTAGAAATGATGATAAAAGCAAAAAAGAACAAATAAAGTGCTTACTAAGGTCAGAATATTTTAAACGAAATACTGATTGCACCAAAATCCCGCTGGCTTTGCTGGTGGGATTTTTTTATCCCTTTTTAAACCTATAAGTGATACAAGTTTTTTTTAAGTTTTTTTATCTCAATAGCTTTTTTGACTTATATTCAATTAAAATACTTGTAGTGAAAATCAAAACACTTTAATTTACCAATAACTGATTAATCCCTCTAAAACTTATATCGTTTAAATACATAATTTGCCTGTACAGTTCAGTTAAATTATTATTTTTGCCAAACAAATATCTAACATCAAATTTTATGCTCATTATTGGACTTGCAGGAGGAACAGGAAGTGGAAAAACAACGGTAGTACACCAAATCATGAACGAATTGCCGGACACAGAAGTCGGCGTAATTTCTCAAGATTCCTATTACAAACAAAACCACGGTTTGTCATTTGACGAAAGAGCATTAATTAATTTTGATCATCCACGCGCTATTGATTTTGATTTATTAGTAACGCATTTAAAAGCATTAAAAGCCGGTGAAACCATCGACCAGCCCGTATATTCGTTTGTACAACACAACAGAACAGACGATACCGTCTCTACACACCCGAGAAAAGTAATGATTGTTGAAGGGATTTTGATCCTCACAAATCCGGAACTTCGCGAACTTTGTGACATCAAAATCTTTGTCCACGCAGACTCAGACGAAAGATTAATTCGCCGTCTAAAACGTGATATTTCAGAGCGTGGTCGTGATATAGACGAAGTAATAACACGCTACCAAAACACCTTAAAACCTATGCATGAGCAATTTATCGAACCCACAAAAGCTTATGCAGACATTATTATTCCAAACGACAAATACAATACTGTAGCCATAGACGTAGTTCGGGCCGTAATAAATCAGCGAATTTCATAATTTTATTGTAAATTTATTTCCAGAATAGTCAGGAGCTATTTCCCGCTATCTGTTACAAATGAAGTTCACTGAAACTTGGATTAAAATAAAATTAAGTGATCCTTTCTACCGGTCCCTATAGTTATCAGGAATCACAAAAAGATTTTTACAGTTATCGGGGCTAAGATATCTATGGAAATTAAAAGAGACAAAATAGGTTAAAATAAAAATAAAATGAAAAACCCTTATAAAGGCAAATCCTGGTTCAAATTTTTAGGCAATAAATATGTCTGGGTTTTGCTTTTTTTTGTAGTCTGGATGTTGTTTTTAGACAACTACTCCTATTTTGACCATAGGTTTTTAGACAATCAAATCAACGAATTAGAAGACAATAAAACCTATTATCAGGAAGAAATCAAAAAAGATCAGGAACAAATAAAACAATTAAAAAATCCTGAACAAATAGAAAAATACGCTCGCGAAAAGTATTTTATGAAAAAAGACAGTGAAGATATTTACATCATCCAATTTGAAGGAGACACCATTCAAAGCAAAGAATAACTCAGAAAAAAAAGCAGATGGCTACTAACCTATTCGAAAATTTTATTCCGATTTCATCCAAACAATGGAGACAAAAAATTCAGTTTGAGTTGGATGGAGCCGACTACAACCAAACTGTAATCTGGAATTCGCCCGAAGACATTCAGGTAAAACCTTTTTATCATAAAGACGAATTTACCAAAGCAGCTCCTGTAAAAACAGAGGCAACAAATTTTACAATTTGCCAAAATATATTTGTTTTTGATGTAGATAAATCGATAAAAAGAGCATTAGAAACCATTAATCGTGGTGCCGAAAGTTTGCGTTTCACTATCCAAAACGAGCAGATCGACATTCAGAAATTACTTGAAAACCTTCCTTTAGAAAACAAATCTGTTTACTTTAATTTGAATTTTATTTCAATCGATTTCGTAAAATCATTAGATCGCATTTCAATTCAAAAAAAGGCAACATTTTATTGCAACTTAGACCCAATTGGTCATTTTGCGAGAGAAGGAAATTGGCTTCCAACCTCGGACAAAAATAATTTCGAAACAATCGATAAAATTTCAAAAACAACCGAAAATCTTTCATTGTTAAGTATTGATTTAGGTTTGTATCAAAATGCAGGAGCCACTATTACACAGCAAATTGCTTACAGTTTGGCACATGCCAACGAATACTTCAACCGTATTGCGGATATTCCTCAACAAATTGTTTTTCAAATTTCGGTAGGAACCAATTATTTCTTCGAAATTGCAAAACTTCGAGCGCTGCGAATGCTTTTTAATGTAATTGTCGCTGAATACAATACAAATCTAGAATGTCATTTTTTGGTGACACCTACCAAACGTAACAAAACAATTTACGATTACAATGTCAATATGCTCCGCACCACAACCGAATGTATGTCGGCAATTTTAGGCGGTGCAGACGCAATTGCTAATTTGCCTTATGATGCTTTATACCACAAAGACAACGAATTTGGGGATAGAATTGCGAGAAATCAATTGCTGATTTTAAAGCATGAAAGCTATTTTGACAAAGTCAATAATCCGGCAGATGGAAGTTATTATATAGAAAGTTTGACCATGCAATTGGCGGAAAAAAGCTTGGCTTTATTTAAAAACATAGAAGCTGAAGGAGGATTTTTGAAACTATTAAACGATGGAACTATTAAAAAGAAAATCCAGGAAAGCGCTTCCAAAGAGCAAGAATTGTTTGATGCTAAAAAAGAAGTTTTATTAGGAACCAATAAATATCCAAACAAAGATGATAAAATGAAACATGACTTAGAATTGTTTCCCTTTGTAAAAATAAAACCCCGAAAAACATTAATTACACCGATAATAGAAAAAAGATTAGCCGAAAAACTCGAACAAGAACGTTTAGAACTAGAATAATCTACGTGTAATTAATAAAAATAAAAGAACAAATGGTACGAAAGAACCTTAAACATATTACCCTCGAAAGTCAAAAGTTAGCTGTTTCGAATCAAAATTCAGAACTCGAAACTCAAAACTTCTTAACCGCTGAGGGCATCGAGCTAAAGCCTACTTATTCTGAAAAAGATATTGAAGATTTAGAATATCTGGATTTCGGAGCAGGTTTTGCTCCTAATTTAAGGGGGCCATACGCAACTATGTATGTGAGGAGACCCTGGACAATTCGTCAGTATGCCGGATTTTCTACTGCCGAAGAAAGTAATGCTTTTTATAGAAGAAATTTGGCCGCTGGTCAAAAAGGACTTTCAATTGCTTTTGATCTACCAACACATCGCGGTTATGATTCTGATCACGAACGTGTGGTTGGAGATGTAGGAAAAGCAGGTGTTGCCATAGATTCTGTAGAGGATATGAAAGTCTTATTTGACCAAATTCCTTTGGATGAGATGTCGGTTTCGATGACCATGAATGGAGCGGTTCTACCTATCATGGCGTTTTATATTGTAGCTGCAGAAGAACAAGGTGTTGCGATCGAAAAACTTTCCGGTACAATCCAGAATGATATTTTAAAGGAATTTATGGTTCGTAATACCTATATCTATCCGCCAGCTCCTTCTATGAAAATCATTGCTGATATTTTTGAGTTTACAAGCAAAAAAATGCCCAAATTCAATTCGATTTCTATTTCTGGTTACCACATGCAGGAAGCTGGAGCTACCGCAGATATTGAATTGGCGTACACGCTGGCCGATGGTTTAGAATATATTAGAACGGGACTTTCGACTGGTATGACCATTGATGAATTTGCGCCAAGGTTGTCTTTTTTCTGGGCCATTGGTATGAATCATTTTATGGAAATCGCTAAAATGCGGGCCGGAAGAATGATTTGGGCTAAATTGGTACAACAATTTAATCCAAAAAATGATAAATCACTAGTTTTGAGAACTCATTGCCAAACTAGTGGCTGGAGTTTAACAGAGCAAGATCCTTTTAATAATGTGGCCAGAACTTGTATCGAAGCTACAGCAGCCGCTTTTGGCGGTACACAATCTTTGCACACCAATGCTCTTGATGAAGCAATAGCGTTACCCACTGATTTCTCAGCAAGAATTGCGCGTAACACACAGATATTTTTGCAGGAAGAAACCAAAATAACCAAAACAGTAGATCCTTGGGGAGGCAGTTATTATGTAGAAAGTTTGACCAATGAAATAGTCGAAAGTACGTGGAAACTTATTGAAGAGGTAGAAGAATTGGGCGGAATGACAAAAGCTATAGAAGCTGGAATTCCTAAACTTCGTATCGAAGAAGCGGCTGCCAGAAAGCAGGCGCGAATTGATAGTGGACAAGATATTATTGTGGGGGTCAATCAATTTCGACTAGAGAAAGAAGATCCGTTACATATTCTGGATGTCGACAATCAAATGGTTCGGAAGCAACAACTCGAATTACTTTCGACCATAAAAGCCAAAAGAGATCGTAAAAAAGTAGAACAATCAATCGAGAAATTAATTCATTGTGCCAAAACAGGACAGGGAAACTTACTAGAAATTGCGATCGAAGCTGCCCGAAACAGAGCAACTTTAGGAGAGATAAGCGATGCGCTAGAAAGTATTTTTGGTCGATACAAAGCACAAATTAAATCCTTTAGCGGTGTGTATAGTGCAGCAATAAAAAATGATGAGAATTTTGAAAGAGCCAAACAATTAGCAGATGCTTTTGCCAAACAAGAAGGCCGTAGACCAAGAATCATGATCGCCAAAATGGGACAAGATGGCCATGATAGAGGCGCAAAAGTCGTAGCAACTGGTTACGCAGACGTAGGTTTTGATGTAGACATTGGTCCATTATTTCAAACTCCGGCCGAAGCGGCCAAACAAGCTGTAGAAAATGACGTACATATTCTTGGCGTATCATCATTAGCCGCAGGACATAAAACATTAGTCCCACAAGTTATTGAGGAACTAAAAAAACATGGTCGCGAAGATATTATGGTTATAGTGGGAGGTGTAATTCCTGCGCAAGATTATCAATTTTTATTTGATGCCGGTACGGTAGCTATTTTTGGACCAGGAACAAAAATTAGCGAAGCAGCTATCAAAATATTAGAGATTTTAATTAATTAAATTTTACTCCATAAAAAAATCCCGAAAAATTCGGGATTTTTTATTCTCATTCAGTTGATTATTAATCATGTATTGTCGCATTACTATCAGCTTCAATATAAGACAAATCATAACCGCCAAAAGCTTTTAAATAACTTATCAGCGAAGTTCCATAAGCGTCTCTAAAACGTCTATTTCCTCTGTTTTTAAAGAAATTCTTAACCGATCCTGCACCTCCTAAGTGTGCGGCAGCTAAAATTCCGGATTCTGTAATTTTGACACCATTAATGATTTTTCCATCATACTTTTCAATTTCATTACGTAAAATCCATTTATTTTTAGACAATAACGCAACAAAAGCTTTTTCTTGTAAAGCAGGATCTTTTAGAAAATCTTTGCTGTCATGTACACCAATGGCTCTTAAAGTTTTAGAACCAAACTGGTATTTCCCCATATAACCTAAAGTATTTACTTTTCGGTATTTCCCTTGAGATTCCTTAAAAGCTACTGCTTCTTTAAAACCTATAAAATGATTTCCGGTGTAAGGGATGTTAAGATTAGGATAATCCTCCTTTTCCTGAGATGGTAAAATATATTCTGAACCATCTGTTTTTTCTGTTAAAAACCAAGGTTTGGCTTCTAAATTAAAGGGTTTGAAACCCAAGCTTAAAAATGTAATAATAACGATCAAACTCGCGTAAAAATACCATTTCTTTATCATAAATTATTTTTCTTCAAACACTGTCACCATTTGAAATTTCTACGGTGCAAAGATAATAAATAAAAAATAATGCTGAAAATCAAGTAGTTAATGTTTTCTAAAAATAAAACACATGCGCTTTAATCCCTTTATTGGCGGAGTATTCGAGAGTTGGAGCTGGAATTTTTATCGTGTTAAAAACTGAAAAAATAGTTTTCAAAAAATGCGATTTTGTATCAATTTTTGTCAAATTTACATCAAAACTAAGATAAAACTGACGAAATTGTTTGCTGTTTTGAATAAAAAAAGGATTCTCATCTTGATTATTGCCCGACAACATCCCATCGGCTCCATACCCAAAAGCCAGATTTAGCCACTTTGGAATTTTAGTGTCTTTGGCAAAGGAATGCAAATTGACTGACAACCAATACGTTTGTCCGTTGTAGTCTTTTAAAATTTGCTCATTAATTGAACTTCCTAACAAATCAGGCCTTTGACCAGCGTATTGAGTAGTGTGAAAAGAAAATTTCGGGGTAATTCTTTGCTCTTTCCAAAGTAATTCCTGCGAGACATATAAAGCTGTGCCTGTTGCATTTGCTATTAAATCTCCCGAAGAAGCTCCCCATTCTGATGAAAAACCATCAAAAACTTCTACAGCAGTTAGAAATACAAATCCTATTCCTGCACCATAAATAAGTTGTTTTTTACGATCAGCTCCACTCCAATTTAGAGCTTCGGCACCAAATCTTCCCAGATGATAAGCCGAATAAAAATGCCCAACTTTATCCATTTGAAGCCAATCAGCGTTATCATTTATAAAATGAAACTTTGATTGGGGATAATCTGCGTACCAAAGCTGATTTAGACCTACTAAAGCAACTGAAGCTAAAGCTCCTTCAGTAATCAAAACTGCATTTTTCCTTTTTTCATTTAAGGAATCTGAAGGTTTAAAGAAACTCTCAAATTTATTTTGAGCCTGAATAGACTGAAAAAATAAAAAGGATAAAAGAATATGAATTATTAATTTCAAAATTATCTGGTTACGCCCTGGCTGGCAATCCAGTCAGAATATTTTTTTGCATTGATATTATGCTCCGGCAGAGTGGCAGCAAATTCATGATAGCCAAAACGTTCAACACTGGCACAAAAATAAATATAATCGTTTTTTTCGGGATTCAAAACTGCCTCAAGTGCCGTAATATCTGGCATTGCAATTGGTCCTGGAGGAAGTCCGACATTCACGTAAGTATTATAAGGAGATTTCATAATCAAATCATTATAAAAGACTCTCTTAATCACCTGATCAAAATCATTTGCTCTTAATTTTAACGCATAAATTACGGTTGGATCAGCTTGTAAAGGCATTTCTAACCGTAGACGATTTAGATAGACACCGGCAATACGGGGTCTTTCGTCTTTTTGAACCGATTCTTTATGCACTATTGAGGCTAAAATAGTAGCTTCTACAGGTGTTAATCCTTGTTTTTTTGCTTTTTCAATTCTCTCTTCTGTCCAGAAATTATGATATTCTTTGATCATTTTGTCACGAAACTTTTCTGCAGACGTATTCCAATACACTTCATAAGTATTGGGAATAAACATGGCAAAAACATTTTCTTCATTAAAACCATTTTCCTTCAAAAAAACAGGATCCTTTATCGCTTTAATTAAGGACAAACTATCTGCTTCGATTTCTGAGCCCACTCTTCCCGCAAAATTCTCTAGACGCTCTTGATTGTTAAAAGCCAGTTTTACAGGGACATTAGAGCGCATTGCTCGCACCAAATCCATATTATTCATATCTTTTTTAAGCAAGAATCGACCTGATTTTACGTTTTCAGGATAGTCTCTTTTGCTGGCTACCAACTCAAAATTTTCAAAATTTTTGATATAAGGCTCCAATATTTTCTTTACATCTGTATAATTGGCATCAGTTGGCACATATACATACACCTCTTTTTCTTCAAATTTAGTATTGGAGCTAAAGATTTTACTAATTAACACAAATCCGTAAATGATTAGTAACGAAATTACAGCTACAGCAGTCAGCGAAATGATTTTTTTTATGTTCAAAGCTTAAATTTTAAATTTGTTTGTTAATTAATTGAAAAATTGCCTCATCTTGGTACTGGCCATTTAGCAAAATCCAATCTTTTTTAATTCCAATTTTCTCAAAACCAAATTTAGTAAAAAGAGCTATACTTGCTGCATTTTCTACACTAATATTTGCGTACAATTGATGTAAATTTAAATTATAGAAAGCATATTTAATTAAAAGCTCTAAAGCCTCAGAACCAATGTTTTGCTTTTTATACTCGTCTTTCTGAATAACAATTCCAACTCCTGCCCGATTATTCTTCGGGTCAAATTCGAATAAATCAATCAATCCGATCGCCGGAAAATCGTCGTCCTGACAAATCGCGAGTCGCAATTGTTTGGCTTCATAAATATCCTGCTGCGCATTTTCGAGATATTGACGCACCAAAAAACGGCTATAAGGCGTATAGGTGTTGCTTATTTCCCAAATACTTTGATCATTTTCCATGGCATAGACAAACTCTAAGTCATTTGGTTCTAATGCCCGCAAATAAATATTTTTGCCTTTTAGTGTAATCATGCTGTTTTAGAATTCAGATTTTAGATTTTCTGAGTGAAATAGCTAAATATTTAATTTAAACTTCAATTGTACCTTTAAAAACAAATTTTGCAGGACCCGTCAGGAACACATTCGTAAAATGATCACCTTCTTTATCAAAAGAAACCACTAATTTTCCGCCTTCAACATTAAGATTTATTTTGTTTTTATCCGTCTGACCTGTTGCATTCATAGCAATGGCAACGGCTGTGGCACCAGTTCCGCACGCCAAAGTTTCATCTTCAACACCCCTTTCGTAAGTACGGAGAGAAAATTCAGAATCGTTTACTTTTTTTACAAAATTGATGTTACTTCCTTTCTCACCATACAATTCGCCGTAACGAATGGCCGCTCCATTTTGTTTTACATCATAATTTTCTAAATCTTCTACAATTTGTACATGATGTGGTGAACCGGTATTTAGAAAACTGTAATCCGTATTTTTTTGCACCTGATCAACATTGATCATTTGCAACGAAATAATAGCATCCTCTCCTACCGTTGCATGATGCAAACCATCAATGGCCATAAAAGTTGTTTTAGTATTGATCACACCCAGTTGATTGGCAAAAGCGACTAGACATCGACCGCCGTTTCCGCACATCGAACTCTGGTTTCCATCTGAGTTATAATACACCATTCTAAAGTCGGTTTCAGAGTCATTTTCTAATAAAATAAGTCCATCAGCACCAATACCGAAACGTCTGTCGCACAAGCGTTCAATGAGTTTAATGTCTTCTTTTGGAAAAAAATTAGAACGATTGTCAATCATGACAAAATCATTACCTGTTCCTTGATATTTATAAAATTCTATTTGCATTTTTATTTGATTATAAAGTACAAAAGTACAAACTATTAATTAATGAAATGTTAATCAATGTTAAAGAGCGTTAAACCCTTTTTCTGAATAATTTTTTCAATTAATTTTACGTTACATAACTTAAAAAAATAAATAATAATCATGAAAAGATTTTCAACCTTATTTTTAGTGTCCTTATTAAGTGGCGCTACTACACTTGGGGCTTACAAATTATTGTTTGACAGTAATGGCTCTGTATTTGGAAAAGGAAATTCTGTTGTAACTCTTGCCCCCGAATCGTATACTAAAAATATCGCGTATGCAGGCGAAGCAGTAGATTTTACAGAGGCTGCAGACAAAACGGTTCATTCTGTTGTACACGTAAAAA
Organism: Flavobacterium geliluteum; assembly: GCF_017948595.1. Classification (GTDB taxonomy): domain Bacteria; phylum Bacteroidota; class Bacteroidia; order Flavobacteriales; family Flavobacteriaceae; genus Flavobacterium; species Flavobacterium flavipigmentatum. The sequence continues at coordinate 108,651 of NZ_JAGFBV010000012.1, forward strand.
ATGTTTCCAGACGTACCGTTACCAATCCAATGCTTGAATTTTTCTATGGTTACGGGGGAGCTCAGCAGCAAGAACAAGTAGGTACGGGTTCTGGTGTTATTATTTCTGAAGATGGTTATATTGTCACAAATAATCACGTGATCAAAGATGCTTCTGAAATAGAAATTACGTTAAATAATAAAAAAACATACACTGCAAAATTGATAGGCACCGATTCTAAAATGGATATCGCATTGCTTAAAATTAATGCAGAAGAAAAATTACCTTATACGGCTTTTGCTAATTCAGACAACGTAAAAGTGGGCGAATGGGTTTTGGCAGTTGGTAATCCTTACAATTTAAATTCTACAGTAACAGCGGGAATCGTTTCGGCGAAAGCCAGAGATTTGGGCAATGGTATACAATCTTTTATTCAGACAGATGCTGCAGTCAATCCGGGAAATAGTGGTGGTGCATTGGTAAATACACGTGGAGAATTAATTGGAATCAATACTATGATTTCGTCACAAACGGGCTCTTACGTAGGATATTCATTTGCTGTACCGTCTAATAATGCCCGAAAAATCATTGAAGACATTATGGAATTTGGAAATGTACAACGAGGCATTTTAGGAGTTGAAGGTCGCGAATTGAATGGCAATGCTTCAAAAGAACTTAAAATTTCAGAAACAGAAGGATTTTACATCAATAAAGTTTCAAAAAATTCCGGAGCAGAAAAAGCTGGGTTAAAGCAAGGTGACGTAATTGTAAAGTTGGATAGTCAGAGAATTGCTTCTTATGCCGATCTATCAGGTTATATCAATACAAAAAGACCAAATGATGTTGTAAATGTGACGATTATAAGAGATGCAAATACAAAAGTTGTTCCTGTAACTTTGAGTAAAAATGAATTTTTTAGTGCTGAGTTTAAAGGAATAGAATTAGAAAATATCGATGCATCGGATAAAAAGAAATTTCGTATTGACTACGGAGTTAAGATTAAAAATATCACCAATGAAAATTTGATGCAATATCAGAACGAACTCCTTGGCAATATCATTTTGAGTATTGATAATGTAAAAGCGACTAATGTTGAGAGTGTCTCCAAACTTTTGAAACAAAAAGATGAAGGACAAAGTGTACGCATTGAAATGATTAATAGAAACGGTGAAATTTTCAGAATCATCATTTAATAAACAAATAATTTCAAATTTAGAAAGGTCATCTTATTCAGTTAGGATGACTTTTTTTATTTCGATAAAAGAAAAAAAAAATTTAAGTAGGTATAAAATAAATGCTAAAATAGTTTACGAAATCGATTGAAATGGGTACTTTTGCGCAAAATTATAAAATAGTATTCTATTTATTTTTCGAAATTTTCAATTATGAGCAAAAAATCTTTGTACCAAAAAGAAGTATCAATTCAAGTCGACCGAAGGAGAGCTGGCGTCGAATTAATCAAAGTCATAAGCGATTTATGGTATGACAAATCCATCGAAATGGTTTTATTCAAAAATCAATTGTTGGATAAAAATGTCAGCGACATTATCAATTTGCATCAGTATGCGGGAGAATTTGTTGGCAAGCCTATTACTGTTTTTGATTCTGTTGAAATTGCAAAAGTTATTTTATCAATAGATTTTCCACCTGCGAAATTAGATATTGGAAAACTAGCGTACGAATATCGTTTGGAAGAAGACAAATACCCAGATGCACGATATTTTGTTATCGAAAAATTAAAAGGAGCTAAATCATCTGAAGAAATTCAGCCAAAAGATGTTGTTTTGTACGGATTTGGAAGAATTGGTCGTTTACTAGCCCGAGAATTAATGTCGAAAACTGGAAAAGGAAACCAATTGCGCCTGAGAGCCATTGTAACTCGTGACAAAAATGATGCTACAAGCCTCGAAAAAAGAGCCTCGTTGTTACGATACGACTCAATTCATGGTGATTTTCAAGGATCAGTAACAGCGGATCCAAAAAATAATGCTTTGATTATTAACGGAACAACCGTTCATATTATTACGGCAAATTCGCCCGAAGAAATAGATTATACCCAATACGGAATCAATGATGCGTTGGTCATTGACAATACAGGAGCTTTTACGACAGAGGAAGCCCTAAAAAGACATTTATCTTCACAAGGCGCCAGCAAAGTGTTACTTACGGCGCCTGGAAAAGGAGTTCCGAACATTGTGCACGGTGTAAATCATACCGACTACAATCCCGACGAAATAGCCATTTTCTCTGCGGCTTCCTGCACTACAAATGCTATAACGCCGATTTTAAAAGTTATCGAAGATACATTAGGAGTGGTCAAAGGTCATCTGGAAACCATTCACGCCTATACCAACGACCAAAATTTGGTTGACAATATGCACAGAAAATACCGCCGAGGCAGAGCAGCAGCCTTAAATATGGTCATCACCGAAACCGGTGCAGGTACCGCAGTCGCTAAAGCATTACCTTCATTGGAAGGAAAATTAACTTCAAACGCTATTAGAGTTCCAGTTCCAAATGGCTCGTTGGTAGTTTTAAGTTTAGAAGTTAAAAAAGCAACTTCAATAGCAGCGATTAACAAAATCATGAAAAAATATGCTCTCGAAGGTGAACTGGTAGAGCAGATAAAATATTCATTAAACAACGAACTGGTTTCATCTGACATTGTGGGTACTTCGGCACCTTCAATATATGACAGTAATGCTACCATCGTTTCTAAAGATGGCAAAAACATCGTACTTTATATTTGGTACGATAACGAATATGGCTATAGCCACCAAGTGATTCGTTTGGCAAAATATATTGCAAAAGTAAGACGTTTTACTTATTATTAATTTACAACCAAAACCAAAATGCTTAAAACCACCAAAATAATTTGGTGGTTTTTTGTTTCTTCTAATTCCAAAATTAAATAGGCAAAACAGTAGTACTTTTTACCTCAGAGATAACAAAAACAGTATTTATCAAGGAAACTTCAGGTAAAACAGATAATTTTTTTTGATGAAAATGATGATAGCTTTCCATGTCTGGAATTATAATCTTCAACATATAATCAAAGTTACCTGAAACATAATTACACTCGACCACTTCAGGCATATTCAAAATAGATTGATTAAAACCTTCAGAGGTGTCATAAGTTTGCTTGGTTAGCGTCACCTGACAATAAACTGTTAGATTATTACCCAGTTTTTTCTTATTCAAAATAGAAACATATTTTTCTATAACACCTTCTTTTTCAAGACGTTTCACCCTGTCATGAACAGGAGTAAGAGACAAATTTATTTTGTTAGCAATGTCTTTTAGGGTGTAATGCGCATCTTCTTGTAAAAGACGTAAGATTTTTTTGTCAGTTTCATCTAAAGCCATAACGAAAACGATTTAAATTATCATTAGAAATCAGTCAATTTTTCTTTTTCAAGTACTATTTAATTCTAAAAACAGAATATTTTTCTGTAAAAGTAAGTAATAAAATAATATTTTCTTATTTATCAGCCAAATATCAATAATATATTCTCTATCATTAGATTTGTAATACAAATAAAAAAACTTAACAAAATGATAATAGGAGTTCCAAAAGAAATTAAGAATAATGAAAACCGTGTGGCCTTAACCCCAGCTGGTGTTTCTGAGATGAAAAAAAACGGGCATACTGTTTATGTTCAGGCAACTGCAGGATTAGGAAGTGGTTTTAGTGATGAAGAATATGCAACTGCTGGAGCTGTAGTTTTAGCAACTATTGAAGAAGTATACGCTATTGCTGAAATGATCATTAAAGTAAAAGAGCCAATTGCTTCTGAGTATGATTTAATCAAAAAAGACCAATTACTTTTCACGTACTTCCACTTTGCTTCATCAGAGCCGTTAACTCATGCTATGATCGAAAAAGGTGCAGTATGTTTGGCTTACGAAACTGTTGAAAAAACAGATCGTAGTTTACCATTATTAGTTCCTATGTCAGAAGTTGCCGGTCGTATGGCTATTCAACAAGGAGCAAAATATTTAGAAAAACCATTAAAAGGAAGAGGAATACTTTTAGGAGGAGTTCCAGGTGTGCCTCCTGCAAAAGTTTTAATTCTAGGTGGTGGAATCGTAGGAACTCAAGCTGCTAAAATGGCTGCCGGATTAGGTGCACAAGTAACTATAATGGATCTAAGTTTGCCTCGTTTACGTTATTTAGATGATATCATGCCTGCCAACGTATCTACTCAAATGTCTAACCATTACAATATTATAAAAGCCATTACAGATGCAGATTTGATCGTTGGAGCTGTTTTAATACCGGGAGCAAAAGCACCACACTTAATTACTCGTGATATGCTAAAATTGATGCGTCCGGGAACTGTAGTTGTTGACGTTGCTGTTGATCAAGGTGGTTGTATAGAAACTTGTACTCCAACAACACACGAAAACCCAACTTTTATTATTGATGACATTGTACACTATTGTGTGGCTAACATGCCAGGAGCTGTTCCTTACACTTCTACTTTAGCATTAACAAACGCTACTTTACCTTATGCTATGCAGTTGGCAAACAAAGGATGGGAAAAAGCTTGCGCTGAAAACGAAGAACTGAAAAAAGGATTGAACGTTGCAAACGGAAAAATTCTTTACAAAGGAGTTGCAGAAGCATGGAATCTTCCTTTTAACGAAGAAATAGTGTCGGCAAAAGCGTAACACTATAAAAATGAGTGCTTACTAATACTTATTTTTAAGAGGCTTTCGATTACGAAAGCCTTTTTTATTCCATAAAAAAAACCTGTCTTCATAATAAAGACAGGTTTTTAGTTTGTTTGTATTTACATTATTTATTTTTCGTCCAAAACCTCTTGCAATACTTCAGCATCAGTTCCGTTCGGGAGCGCAACTTTAATTTTTAGCGCTATAGTTGGTGCGATTTCAGTAATCACTTTTCTGTCATACGATTCTCCTTTTTTAATATGCCACCCGTAAAATATAGCCGGCACATGCGTATCATAGCTGTAAGGAGTTCCGTGCGATGTTCCTGTAGTCGAATATTCAATATCACCCGGTTTATCAATAATTACTAAATCACCATTTTGTGTAACATCATATCCATTTGCAGCAAAATTCAGATAAAAATCATTTCCGCCATTGGCTAAAATCTGTTCTTCGGTATACACTTTCTTAACTTGAGGCTGTGTAATTAGAAAATCTTTAAACGCTTGTTTTACCTTTAATAAATCTAATCCTTTGTCTTTAATAATTTGTTTATTAAGATAAACATTAAAGTTTGAATAATTTAAAATCAAATCTATACCAAAAGTTTTTGTAGAAAAATCCTGCATGCTCTTTTTAACCTCTTTTGAAGGATAATTATTCACATTATATTTACGATCTTTCAAATAAGCCACATTTTCGGCACCCGCATGATCAGCTGTTAAAAAAAGCAAGTAATTATCTTTACCCACCGTTTTATCCAAATAATTCAAAAAATCTGCAATAGTCTGATCAAGTCTCAGGTAAGTATCCTGAAGTTCCATTGATCGCGGCCCAAGCAAATGCCCCACATAATCAGTAGAAGAAAAACTTACCGCTAGAAAATCTGTAATATTATCTTTTCCTAATTCTTCTTTTTCAATGGCTTTCATTGCAAATTCAGCCAACAAATCATTCCCAAATGGAGTCGCTCTCAAAACACCTGCATCATTTTTATCATACATAGTTTTCAAATCATAAGGAAAAACCGGCGCAGCGCTTCCATACAACTTGCCTTCATAAGGATTATTATCCTCCAAACTTTCATTGTAAACTGAAGCAGGTTTAAACAAATTCCAACCTTTGTTTATATAAGGCATATAATGTTTTTCCTTATTAAACTCAGAAACCCACTCAGGCAATTTATCGCCATAAAAAGTACTCGAGATAAAAGATCCTGTTTTGCTATACCAAAAAGCCCAATTGGCAAAATGCCCCGCTGGTAAAATCGCACCACGGTCTTTTATACTAATACCAATTACCTTTCCGGCAAAATTGGTTGCCATTCTCACTTCATCAGTAATTGTAGTGCTTTGCAGGTTCTTAGGAGACATAGCACCTTCCTCTGGAGTACCATCTCCAACTGTTTTCACTCCAGCGTCATCTGTACAATATACATCTTTCCCTAAGGTTCTGCTAAACCACTCATTACCTACAATTCCGTGTGTAGCAGGTGTAGTACCAGTATAAATCGATGCATGACCTGGCGCAGTATAAGTAGGCATATAGTTATAATGCATATTCTGAAAAGTATACCCATTATTCAATAATCTTTTGAATCCGTTTGGAGAAAAATCATCAGAAAAGCGATATAAATATTCCATTTTCATCTGATCAACCACTATACCCACAACTAATTTTGGTCGTTGTTGAGCACTTAAATTTGAGATTACAAACAATGTCAACAGTACAATACTTTTTTTCATATTAAAATTATTATTTCATACAAAAATACAGATTCACTTTAAAATAGGCTAACTAAGCCCAATCTAAAACAAAAAATTCACTTTAATTTAACAAAACACTTGACTACAACGAGATTTAATTAATAACCAAAGACTTTTGCATTTACTATTTATGGCGTTTCCCTATGGGTCAGGCTGTCCGCTATATCTTTTGCTAGGGAAGTTTTGGTTATGATAGAGTATAAATCAACCGCAAAAGGATGCCGCTTCCATCCTTAACGCACTTTTAAATTACCAGACTTTGTCTTTCCATACTTTATCATCTTTCGAATATCACCAACACATCTGATACATTACCGATTTTTATATAAACAAAAAACCCCTGTTTCGTTTGAAACAGGGGTTTTAAAAAGAAAGGCGACGACATACTCTCCCACATAACTGCAGTACCATCTGCGCAGGCGGGCTTAACTACTCTGTTCGGGAT
>NZ_JAGFBV010000013.1 GCF_017948595.1 Flavobacterium geliluteum
TCGATTCCATTACTCTTATTCTTTTGTTCTAACATCTCTGTTAAAACGGCTGTCAATTCAATATGTCTACGAACGTGTATTTCTTTATTCTTTTCGCTTTTCGTTGTTTCTCAAAGCGGGTGCAAAAGTAGAAAACTTATTTCTAACTGGCAAATGTTTTTGAAGATTTTTTTAAAAAAATTTCTTTTCCTTTTTTACTTCTCAACCTTACCAATCTATCAATGAACTTTCCGTGTTTTGCGGGGTGCAAATGTAACATCTGTTTTCAAATCTCACAAGCTTTTTACAATCTTTTTTTGAAAATATTTTTTCGTTTTGATTATCTTAACTTGTCAGTATCTCAGTGAACGTCTATCGCTGTTGCGGGTGCAAAAGTAACACCTTTATTTACATTTACAAGACTTTTTACCACATATTTTAATCCTTTATTAAAACTTTTTCTTAACTTTCTGATAACACCAAACTTAGCTTTTATACCTTTTTAGCATTTGTAAGAATTGTCATCGTACGATTGAAGATTCTTTATTCATCTCTTCGCTTAGACTCCCGCTTTTGTACACTTCCTAGCTTTACAAACCCTTTTTTAACCAATTCGAAACTACACCTAAACAACACTTTTTTCTCCTTAACACCATATTTAAACCTTTTAAAACGTTTTAATCGTGAATGCAAAGGCGATATCTTTTCGTTTGTATGTAATATATAGTATAAGACTTTAATAATAGCATGATGCTTTGTTCTTATATAGTATTAACTACATCTCTTCCTATGAAAACAACAACCCCTAGCCCTGATAGAAGTGGAAATCCTTTTGTGACGGGGTTCGGCACAAAAGATTGAAACGAAGAGCAGGAAATAGCTACTCAAAAAATACATTATATATAGGTGTCACTTTCTGCTTTTAAAGGCGAAATCTGCCGGGAAACGCTCTTTTGAAAATTTGTATAATCTTCTTGTTTATTATGACCTTTATATTAAATCTAATTATTTAGATTTGCTTTTGGAAACAAAATACCTGCGATATCTAAAAAGACCCACTTTTTAGAATCTGCAGGAACTCTTAAAAACCCTACTATGATGAAAACTTTACCTTTATTATTTATTGCACTTTGCCTTGGTGCTACGCAGTCTCATGCTCAGATCAAGATTACTCCGATTACGTATAAAAATCATGAGCACTTTATTACTACTACTATTGGCTATCCTGTTGACGGTATTTTTACGGTTGGTGACCAAAAGGAACCTATCATACAACTGAATCCTGATGGAACGGGTATTTATCAGTCTGAAGATCTTACTAAAAAAAATATTAATTGGGGGATTGAATGCTCTGAAGAAGGGATTCCTATTTTTAAAGAAGGGTTTAATAGTGCTTCGTACTCCTTTTGGTACAAGCCTTCGGATGAGGAAAACTGGACTACAACGCAGTTCTCTATACATTTTAATAAGAGAAAAATGTTTATCATGGGCGAACGCGTTAAAGAGTATGTTGATTATAATGATTTGCCAAAACCGAAATCTAAATAATCGGAAACATTTATTCGAAAAATTACTACAAAAAAGAAAACGTTTTCGTTAGATTTTAATTGTAGGCAAAAAATTCCGCATTTAATTTCACAAAATTAAATATTATACTTAATTTTTATTTAATTTGCGATAAAATTCAATATATCATACAATGGTTTCAATCACACGCCTTTTTGATTTTCCTTACTATCAACAAGAAAACTACAATACAGAAGTTGCCTTAGCCACCAAACAAAACGGTGTCTGGGAAAAGACTTCCAGCCAAGAATATATTGCAAAAGCAAATGCTGTTTCGAGAGCATTATTGCGCATGGGCGTTCAGAAAGACGACAAAATAGCGTTGATCACTTCGAACAATCGTTCCGAATGGAACATCATGGATATTGGTATTCTACAAACTGGTGCTCAAAATGTACCTATATACCCAACGATTTCTGAGGAAGATTACGAATACATATTAAACCATAGTGGCAGCATGTACTGCTTTGTTTCGGATGAGGAAGTGCTTCGCAAAGTAAATTTGATTAAAGCCAACGTGCCGAGTCTGAAAGAAGTATATTCTTTTAATAAAATCGAAGGCTGTAAACACTGGTCTGAATTACTGACTCTTGGCGAAGACGCCAGTAATCAAAGCGAAGTAGAAGCCCGAAAAGACAGTATTACCGCTGATGATTTGGCTACTATCATTTATACGTCTGGAACAACGGGCAGACCAAAAGGTGTGATGCTTTCGCACCGAAATATTGTTTCGAATGTATTGGACAGTGCACCAAGGATTCCGTTTGATGCGGGCAAAAGCACTGCGTTAAGCTTCTTACCTATCTGTCATATTTTTGAAAGAATGATTTTGTACCTCTATCAATATTATGGTGTGTCGGTTTATTTTGGAGAATCTATTGAAAAAATCAGTGATAACTTAAAAGAAGTTCGACCAACTGTGATTACCGCAGTACCGCGACTTCTTGAAAAAGTTTACGATAAAATTTACGCAAAAGGCGGAGAATTGTCAGGTATCAAGAAAAAACTATTTTTCTGGGCTATTGATTTAGGTTTGCGATATGAGCCATACGGCACCAATGGTGCTTGGTATGAATTTCAGTTGAAGATTGCGAGAAAACTTATTTTCAGTAAATGGAAAGAAGGTTTGGGAGGCAATCTTGATTTGATGGTTTCCGGAAGTGCTGCTTTACAGCCTCGTTTGGCGAGAGTTTTTGCTGCTGCCGAAATTCCGGTAATGGAGGGTTACGGTTTATCTGAAACTTCTCCCGTAATTGCTGTAAACGATATTCGAAACAAAGGTTTTAAAATTGGAACCGTAGGAAAAGTGATTCGCAACGTAGAAGTAAAAATTGCCGAAGATGGCGAAATCCTTTGCAAAGGCCCTAACGTAATGATGGGCTATTATAAAGATACCGAAAAAACAGCCGAAGCTATGCAAGGAGGTTATTTTCATACGGGAGATATTGGCGAAATAGACAGCGAAGGCTTCCTGAAAATTACCGACCGTAAAAAAGAAATGTTTAAGACTTCTGGCGGAAAATACATTGCGCCTCAGTTGATCGAAAACGCAATGAAACAATCTCGCTTTATTGAGCAAATTATGGTAATTGGTGACGGCGAAAAAATGCCAGCAGCTTTTATTCAGCCTAATTTTGAGTTTGTAAAAGAATGGGCGAAGATTCATAAGATAGCTTTAGGAAGTACCAACGCAGAAATTGCTGCAAATCCTGAAGTAATAAAACGTATTGACAGCGAAGTAGAAACTATAAATGAGAAGTTTGGAAACTGGGAAAAAATAAAACGTTTTGAGCTCACTCCAGATGTTTGGTCTATAGACGGTGGCCAGCTCACTCCTACTCTTAAACTAAAACGTAAGATTATCAAAGAAATCTACAAAGATCTTTACGCCAAAATCTACGATCATAATTAATCAAAATAGTATATAACCACCAAAGGCCTTCTTTCTGAGAAGGCCTTTTTTATTTTTTATTTCTATTTTAAAATTCCGTTTTAAAATCAACTATTTATTAAACATACGTTTTATCAATCTGACTTAAAATAGTTGGATCCTGAATTTCATCATCTTTTGCAAACAATAAAACTTTAGACATTACCTCAGCCGATTTCGGGTCATCATCTGCAAATGGAAGAAACAAACGGCCTCTGTGCTGCGAGTGAATTGGCAGTACCGATAAATATTTTCCTGGAATTTGATGCACTACTGCACTTCCTAAATGAATACTGTACTCGCCCATTTTTCCCTTGACAATGGCATGATTTTCTTTGATCTCGACATTTTTGATTTTAAACAAGCGCAATGTTTCTCTCAATAAAACACCTCTCATTTCGATAGAAGAATGGCTCACTTCTGGATCAACGCCTCCAACATGAGCAACACTTACTACCAAATCAATATCTCGCATTACTTCTGAGAAAATTCTCGGGTTTATGTCTTCAAATGCAATGTTTTTATAACCTTTTAGCGAATGAAACTCAATCGTTTCTAAAGTAGGACTTTCGACATCTGCGGGCGAGAACCAGTCGGCTAGCGCGTACATTTTTACCTGATAGCCTTCTTTATGGAAAACTTTCTGCAGTCCTTCCTCATAATCAACTTTCCATCCTCTGGTTTTTAGTAAAGCCAAAGTTTGGTTGGGCTGTACCTGATGTCCGGCATAACGTCTTGAAATTGATTTCTCTTTTAATTCGTCTGGAGTTGGAACATATAATTCTCTGAAAACCTGCTTAAACGGCTGCTGTAATTTGTTATCGAAACAATAGCTTTGAAAATCTGTCCAGACATTATTTTTATGCAGATCATAACAATGCGCAATTCTAAAAGTCTGATTTTCATTTATTGAATTAACTTCGCCTAAAGCCGTAACCAGATTTCCATCAATATAAAAACCAATTTTATCATCATTGGTAATGAAAACTAATTTTTCTAAATGTTTCGAAATAATTGGGTGCTCAAAAAGATGCTGCATTTCGGCATATAAAAATTCGTCCCCACGAATCATACTTTCTTCCAGTCCTTTTCTCGAACGTGTCCATTGTTCGCGCATCGTTTTTCTGTAATTGGTCAATTCCAGGATTCCTTTGTCTTTTTTATATTTTGGCGGAATCGCTTTTAGCTCTTTATCTGCTTTAAAAGTAACCAGGTCTGCTTTTCCTTCTTTATTAATCACCAGATTTACTTTTATATCATCTAAAACAACTTCAGTTTCTTTTGATAAAATATTCTGAATTTGTTTCGTTTCCATCGCCCAGGTCAAACGAACGGGATCTGGATAACCTGCATTTCTAGCTAAATTTTCTAACGCCACACGAATTGCCAAAGCTTCACTCGCCTGTTTCATCGAACCAAATTCTTTGCTTTCTTTTTTAAACTGTTGCAAATATTCATAGCGCGCCAAAATATCTTTTTCCGGACTCGCTTTGCTTAAAGGAACCAATCCGTAAACTCGTAAATAATCCTGATCGCGTTTGTCTTTTACTTTGGCTATTACTTCCCTTATTTTTAAATCACCCGTAATCGTGTCTGCATACAAGCGCGCACGTCGGTGTCCGTTTCCGTCGGTTACATATTTTGCCGATTCGTACAGCATTTCCCATTTGGCTTTGCCTAATTGTTTGTAAGCCGATACGAACCAGTTTTTATCAACCGCTCCATCTTTAAAATCCTGAAGATCGATAGATGAAAACTTCGCCATTTCACTTTCTAGTTCCGAATTTTCGGCACTGTAACTTGCTGTTTTCGTATGCGCATGAAACCACCAAATTCCTTCATCAAGACCTTTCCAGTTTAAATAATTGCTAATAAACTTCTGCCATTGCGGTGCATAAATTGCGGCCTGAATTAATCTTTCTTCAGAGATTTTGGCTTTTTTAATGGCCTCGTTAAAAACTTCCTGCGTGTCTGAATCCAGCGGATAACATCTTTTTAACAAATAACTAAACAGTTTCTGCTTCGTTAATTCGGTGTAGCTCCACGAATAAATATAGCCTTTATATAAACTTGATTTTCCGAGTGCTGTGAGCATTTCTACCAAACGATTGATGCCGAAAATCTTCTGGAAACTCTGAACCAAATGTGTAACCGATGTATTCGAATCGCCTCTTTTGACTTCAATATCCAAAAAGGTTTCGCGGATTTTAGCCATCATCGGAACCAAAAATGGAAATCTTTTTATTAAATCTTCACTTCCAAAATGTCTGTAATGTTTGGTTTCGCTGGTTAAAACAGAGATTCTTTCACTTTCTAAAATACCTTCGTACAATTCACCTTCGGTAATTAAATTTTGCTCAAAAGCCACGCAATACAAATAAATTGTTGGTTTAGTGTAAGGAATATTTCTTTCTAATCCGTTTAATTGTCGCCATCTGTGTAGGTTCCAAATCTTATTATTTTGTTCTTCTGACAAATCATGGAAACTGATTGTATTCAGATAAATATCAAAAAAGCCTTGATTCTGCCAACCATTTCCGTTATCTGAATTATAATAGTATTCGTCTTTTGATGGTTTGTATTCAAACTCTAAAACAGATTTTGGAAGATCTGCATATAAGGTACTGCAGGCGTCGATTAAAAAATCTACTTTTTCTTTAAAGGAATATTTAAGCTGTAAAGCATTTAAAATTTGTAAAATAGCATTGTCCCAATCGTAACCTCTTTTGTTTTGATGCGGCAGTAATTCTTTAAAATAAAAAACATGTTTTTCCAGAAAATCACGCCAAATTTTTCGGTCGCAATTGCTTATCAGCGTCATTAAAAACAAATCCTTTTCAGTTAATCCCGAATGCTCAAACCAGCCCGACCAAACTTCATATAAAGGATAATTTGTCGCTGCGATTTCAGAATCTTTGTTGTCTTTTAGATTTTTTACAGGCCTAAAACTATTGGACAGTAAAACAGTCGATTTACTATTGTCGTAGTTTTCGATTTCGTATTCGTAATTTTTGTTTTCTTCGTATAATTTATACAATTTAGAAATCTCCGATTGTATATGAGACATCGATTTGGAGAAACCGTATTGATGTTCTTTAATCGATTTTACATATAAAGAATCTGCTTTCGGTTTTGGCAGTGCATAAGGCGAAACTTCATTTGGAGTATAGAAACCAAATCCGTTTTCTGCGCTTAGAATATTTTTCTTTTTTGAAGGCTCTAACTGCTCGATAAATTTGGTTTCTTTTTCGGTGATTTTCGGTCGAGCAGAATATACCGCAACCCAGTCATTTACTTTATCGGTAAGTTTAGCATTTTTTTGCAATTGCAACATCAAATCTAAAACGGACATGCGCTGCTCTAAATCACCTTTTTCTAACGTATTTTCTACAAAAGAAGTTATTTTTTGATCTTCTTGTTTTAATAAAATTGCGGTTAAGTTTTTCTTTAAATTAGAGTTTTTACGTTTGTATAATTCCTGAAAAATATCCAGTTCCTCTTCAGTTAAACTCAAATTATTCAAAGTATTTATTGCCGAAGCTACCAAAGATTCTCCCCTGTCTTTTAAGATGCGAAGCGCAAAATTTCGTTGAAAATCGGTTGGTTCTTTTTTGCCTTTTTCGCCATTGCTTTTAAAGTTGTAAAAAGAATAACAATAATAATCACCCAAAATTTGTCGGGTTAGTTTTTCTCTTAGGCTGATGGCAAAACCTTCAAAATGATTTAGAATAATTTCTAATCTTTCGCTGTTATCACCAATTAAATTTATAGCTGCAGAATACAATGCATCTTTCTCAAACTTAGCATTCAGCCACGAAAACACCTTCCCCTCAAAAGTCTTTTCTTTTTCGGTTATTGTCTGTGTGAGATTGTAAACTTTATTGAAGAAATTAGGATAATCTGCATTTTCAGCATAATATCTCGATTTGGCATTGGCCTCAAGCAAGGCATTTAATCTCGGAAGCGCAAATGCCAAAACCTGAAGATTTTCATCGTCTAGCGCTTTAAAATACAACGGCATTTCGATATAAGGATCGTTGGTTTCTCCTCCAAATTTCAAGGCCAGCGATTTCTTTTCGATCGAACCTTTCTCTAATAAAAGCTGCAGATACGGAACGGTTTTTTCGACATCAAAAACACCCTGAACCCAAAGCGCCATATAAACTTCGTTGTTGTTTTTACTCTGAATTCCCGCCGGAATCGTTTCGGGATTGGAGAAATATCCATACGCCAGATTGATGATGTTTCGAACCGTAGTTTCTTTTTCAGAATCCCAGCCCAAACCTGTCCAAGTATCAATGCTGCGCACGACAGATGAAAAACGGGTTAATTTATTATCGATAATCACCTTTATCATATATTGCAAAGCGCCAATACTGGTTTCGTCCAGCGCTTCCAGAACCGTTTGTCGTAAACCTTCCTGACGCTGTGCAGCCAACAAAAGTTTTTCGACCAGTTCCCAACTTTCTTTTTTCTCGCTGTTTAAAAGTGCTTTGATAATGTTTCGCGACACTTTTCCTCTGGGGTCTTTATTGAAAATAATATCTTCAAATAACTGAAACAGATTTTCTTTATTCAAATCTATAGCCGCCGACCAAAGCATGAACTGATTCGTAGAACTTGAAACTTCAGTATCAAAACGAATTTGTTCCTCAATATCTAAATCATAATACACGCTATTGCTGTCGTGGTAATTATAAATATTTGGACCAGTAAGCAGCGAACGCAAAAAATTAACCTGATTGACAAGCAAGTATTTTTTATTGTTTGGCGCCCTGAACGAACGTCGCGCATAACCGCTCTGATACATTTTTTGAGGCAGTCGGTTCCAGGCTTCTTTTACATAAACAGCATTTTGTTCACCAAAAAAGTAAACCAAAAGATCGTAGTATTTTTTATTTTCCCACAAATCTTCTTTTACCCATTTTTCGAATTCGGTGCATTCTTTAGAACCCAAAGATATATAGGTGTTGTAATAATTGTCTTTTAGCTTTAAAAGTTGCAGACCAAACTCGGCTACTTCTTTTGTAAGCTTTGTTTTTAATAATAATTTCGAAACCAAATTGCTGTTTACAATTTCTTCCAGTTCCTTTTTAAATCTCTTAATTGGATTTTCAATTACCTTGTTTTTCAGAAGATCTTCTATCGTCATAATTTTATTTTATTTGTGAGATGTGAAATGATGTGTGTGAAATGCGGGTGTCTGTTTTTTAAAATATGATATGCAACAGAATCAAAACTAATCATTGAATTATTATTTATCTGACTCTTATCTTCTTGCTTTTCACATTTTACAAAAAGCATTTTACAATTAGATTACCAATAACTTCCCGCCAAAAAAGTCAGCCTGATAAAAGTGATGGATTTGTTTTGGGATAAATCGATTTCCTCGTTTAAAGATTCGAGTTGGTCATCTCCTTGAAAAAGAGCGTATAAACCATCTTCAAAAGCGACAATGGCATTTTCCTGTGCTTTGGCAATATCTACTTTGTTATGGTTGTAAACGGCTCCAAAACCTACTTTTCCGGTATCGGTTAAAATGGGAAGGTAATTTTCTTTTGGAAGATGAATTGTATCTTCATCTTCCCATTCAAATGAAGAAGCATGAAATAGCTCGACCTGATGTTTTACAATTAATTCTAAGAAAGTACGAACAGAAACAACCGAATCGGAAGTATCTAAACTGATGCTTTTTTCCTGAAGTACAGGATGCTTTTTCCCTAACTGCTTGACGGATATGTTGATATTCATTTTTTACCGGCTTTTAATTGAACTTGTAAAATAATAAATTAAAAAATACGATTATACTGCGATAACTTATTTTAATGTTAAAAAATTACGTTGACAAGTTGAAAATAAAAGTAGTTTTTTATTTCAAAAAAATACCCCGCCAATTGGTATTTGCGGGGTTTGGGTTTTTATTGGTATAATTCTTCGTGGATTTTGATTAAATTTCAAGATTTAAAATATGCAAATTGTAATGATTTGTTTTTCCAAAATATTAAAGATTTTTTTTCCTCTCCGTTTATTTTGAAATTAATTGGTTTAAATGGTATTTCGATAGCATCAATACCATAACTGCCACTTACTTTTCCGAGTAGTAATAGCTCGTGCTCGGGTGCTAATTTAATCATATCTAAAAATTTGCCCGCACCAATACCTATTGTAGCCAAGTTTAATAAATTACTTATAGGACATTTTAATTGGAATTCTGGGTCTAAAAGCAAACTATGTAATGGACTAGGATTTATTGATGCATTATATCGAACTTTGTCTACTTGTATATTTAAAAATAAATCTTCTCCTTCTTGTCTTGGAGTTATCGATATTTTTGAGTTAACTTCTGGAATATCTACATTTATAGTACTGGAAATCTTTTTATCGTAGTTGGTAAAGCAAAAAAAGATATTCCCTAAATCAATTGGTTTTAATTCCAAATTAGCTTTTAATTTTGCATCAACTCCTCCTGAATATTTTAGGATGATTTCTGAAAGATCAGGATTAAAATTAAAAGAGTTAAGATTAATCGTTGCTTTTCCACTTCCTGACACATCCCCTTTAAATCTCCCTAAAGCTAAAAGACCAGTCGTTTCTCTCCAAATATTACATGCACCTACTTTTGCTTCATTTTCTACTTGATTCGCAATGCGAGCAGTTTCACGAGCAATTTGCCATGCGACTCTTTCCGCTTCTACTCTAATTCTACAAGCTCGTCTTGTTGCAGCACATACAGGGTCTTCCACTCTAATTCGTGCCCAAGGAGGTCCTATTGTATGCATACAATCCCAATTACAACTGTCTCCATTAAAATTAGGATAATTAAAATCAGTTCTTACTTTTTGACAATCAATATCTGCTTTTTTTACCTCTAATTTTTCATTGAATGTCGCCTCAGGAATAATGAAATTTTGTTTCAAAATTATTTGCTTAGACAACGTCTCATTTAAAATATTTGAAATTTCTAATTTGCTAATATTTGTAACAGCTAAATGTTTTGTATCAATCGGTTCAAAAATGCTTATCCATGTACTATCATACTTTTCATTGAATGTATTAAATATCTTTTTCAATTCTAAATTAGTTTTCTCAGTAATTGCCGGAGTAGTTAATGTATCCATTGTTGGTTTATCTTTCATCAATTGAATCATTACTGAAATGCCATCAGATTTTATACGAATGCAAGATTTCTTAATAAATCGAGTTGCTTTTAATGAGTCAGCTATAACTTCTGTATTTGGGTCTTTAAACATTTTTTTGAGACTCACTTTGTAAGTCTCCCCCCAACCAGTATAGATTACTGTTGGTTTTTTTAAAAAAGCCCCATTTAAATTTTCAATGTAGTTTTTAAGAATTGGAGAAATTAATTTTGCTAAAGTTTCTTTTGGTAATTTTGTTTTTTTTCTAAACTTTATGCTCTTTACTTTTAATGAATTTACTGCGCTTCTTAAATATAAGGAATCTGATTTAGTAGAAACTGCAGTCAAACCGTTTAAATATCCTTTGATTTCTATGCTTTCTTTGGGAATTTTAATTTTTGCATTTTCATTTAAAATTTTAATTTCTACATCATTTTTGGGAATAAGAATTGAAAAATCAGCTCCAATAAGAATACCTTGCCTGTCCAAAGATACTTTTGGTTCAATATTTTGAATTATAATGTTTTCATCATCGATTGATTCTGCTTCATTTTTGATTTCTGTAGGTAAATATTTTAGGATAATGTCTTTATCAATATTTATTCCTACGTGTGGTTCAAAGTCCGATATTTCTACAAGGTTTCTTTCAATAGATGCGTATTGTTGATCAATTGTAGAAAGTGGAGGAAATTGATTATTTATAGCCGTTTTTAGAGGTTTGCAACTTGTAAATGCAATTGCAGCTACCAATATCGAAAGGTATTTAGTGTATTTCATAAAAATTGATTTTAATGATTAGAAATTGTCTAAGTTGTTTTTAAAACTTATTTACAACGAACTGCTTAGCAGTATTTTTAATTGTAAGGTCGTTTGCAGTACCTAATTTTCTTCAATTCCTTTATCCAAACTTATTTTCTTAACTTTAGATAAATTGTACGTTATTCCGAAAAATTTCCCAAATTTGAATTGGCTTTGTGTAGGTATAGTTCCGGAGTCACCCAAATTGTAAGAGCTACCAACTTGATATCCATCTGCAATTCTATCAACTTTTCCCATAGAAATACCTGCCGAAAAAATAATACGTTCCTGCTTTCCTAATATAGCCCCAAGACCCAGAAGTACTTGTAGCTTCTGATTTTGAGTTATTACTGCACCAAAATTAAGGGTTGGAACCACCCACGAATTCATTCGGATATAAGTGTTAATTGTAGAACCAAATGCCATGTCATAATCTCCACTATTTTTTAGCATGATGATTTTATTACCTGAAGTTGCCGGATCGTCTCTTTTATCATATTCTGAATCATAAAGTGATGTGAAAAATATTCCGGCACTAACATCTATTTTTAAGCCTCCTTTAATCCATATATTATAAGGAGTTGATGCGAAATTAGCGTCTTCCTCTTTTGTTTCTTTATTAAAACGACTCAATTTAAATTCTAAAACATCGATGTTTTTACCTTGGATATCGATTGGTAAAGTATAAATATCTAAATTGATAGTGTAGAATTTTTGTATAATTGATTCAATACTTTTCTCAGATTTTTCTTTTGTTTCAAGTAAGTTTTTTTGCGTATCTGAGTAACTAGAACTATTATCTTCAATATTTTGTAAATCATTTAATAAACTATAAATCTTGCCTAATTGTATTTTTGAATTGTCTAAAAATTCTTTCCTTTTAACATTGTAATCATCTTCAACAAGCTTGCTTTTTTGCTTTAAAATTTCATAAAAATTTTCTACTTGAAAGTTTAAACTATCTATACTTTTAATCACATTTTCGTTTTCTTTGATAATTCTTTTTATAGAATCATTCAGAAGAACTAGTTCTGGAATTTCATTATTTACTAGTACTTTTATTCCTTCAATAATACTATCTAGCTTTTTTTTGTCATTAAAAAAAGAAAGCTCTTTCGTGTCAATTTTATAAGTGTGCTTTAAAGGATTCCAATTTATTAATTTAATAGAGACTAGATCTCTAGATCTTACAGAAAGCCATTTACTGCTATCTAAAGCGGTAGATAATGAATCTGTATAAATCGTAATACTTTTTTTGTGTGGCTTCCCTAAATCGACTTCTATGACTTTGGTTGCTACCTGGCTATAACCAATAATTCCAAAGAATAAATAAAGAATAATTAATGTCGTTTTCATGATTTCTATGTTTTTAGTTGATGTCCCAAATGTATTTACAGAACTCCATATCAATCAATTACCCGTTTGGGTGATATTTTATTTTCTTACATTCTTATATTTTTTTGTAAGTTTATTGAATGTTAATTTTATATCCGGATTAAGCTTATTTTTAAATATCACCCAAAAGGGTAATTGCGCTCAATGGGCTTATTACTCAACTTTGTAATGAAAATATAACACCATGAATATAAGAGTTGCTATAGTAGAGGATGATAAAAATTACAGTCAGGCGCTGAAGAATATCATCGACTTTCAAGAAGATATGGAATGTGTAGCTCAGTTTTTTAATGGTAAAAATGCTTTGCAAAAATTGGAAGCCCTCGAACCAGACGTGGTTTTAATGGACATTCAACTGCAGGATTTATCGGGTATTGATATTGTTTTTAAACTAACAGAGTTAATGCCCAGCACTACTTTCGTCATGTGTACCAGTTTTGAAAATGATGAAAAAATCTTTTCTGCCTTGCGTGCCGGCGCGAGTGGTTATCTGGTAAAAGGTGATTCTTTGGCTAAAATCATTCAGGCGATTCTGGAAGCACACAAAGGTGGAGCGCCCATGAGTTTTGCTATTGCCAAGCGTGTTTTACAGCATTTTCAGGAATCAAAAGTACAAGTACAAAGTTTAGCATTACTGACTGTAACCGAAAAAGAAGTGCTGGAATTACTGGCGCAGGGACTTCTGTATAAAGAAATTGCCGATAAAAAAAGTGTCACCATTGACACCATTAAAAAACACATTGGCAACATTTACAGAAAATTACAGGTAAGCAACAAAATTGAAGCAATTAATAAATTTAACCACAAAAACTAAGAAATCATGGAATTAGAAAAATTACAAGACAAAGGAATTGATCAAAAAGACTTTTTTATAAAAAAAATTAAAAAAGAGATCGAAGATATTTTTGTTGAGAGATACAGAAATTTAGGAAAAGGTATTAGTGGATTAACTAAAAGCTTTTTTATAGATCTGGAAATATTTAAAAAGTTACTTAAAGATAATCAAAACAAAAAATATTGTAAGTTTTATTACATTCAAAAAGATACTTCTTTGAATATAGGTATATGCTTCTCTGATAACTACCAATGTACTATTAAAGAGAAGGAGGACAAATTATATAACTTATTAGGTGAGACTATACCAGATGAAAATTTTATAAAAATGAAAAATGATTTTGAGAATGGCTTAGCAGATAAATTATCTCCTTATACTAATAAAATTAAAGATGTTTTGACTTTTTACACTTTGGAAGACATTCAAACTTACTTTGAAACAATCAAAAATTCACACCCTAATATTACTATTAATGGCCTAAAATTTAACATGTGGCAGTACTGCCCCACCAATATAGATTCTAGACTTTCAGCAGAATTTATAAAAAGAAATAATAGAATATCTTTTTGTGTCCATGCACTATTTAATAAAAAAAATGATTTATATGATGAAGGTGATGCCTATGATTTAGGAAATCTAATGCCTTAATATGAATAGTATTTACGAAATAATATTACTTATAACACTACTAAAATCAATAGTTTTGGTTAGAAAGTTCAGTCTTTCCAGCCAAAACTATTTGTTCATATACCTTCTTATTACTTTTTTGGTAGAAGTACTTTCGTGGATCATTCTTTTAATAAATAAAGATTCTAAATTTAGTTTTCAATATACTGTATATTGTATATTCTGCATACTATTTTTCTGGTTTCATTATTCCAGACAATGCCATAAAAAACTAAGAAAAAAAGTCAATATATTATCTGTTATTCTCATAGTTTATGTTTTAGTATTCCCTAGCTTTTTGGGAGAAGACTTAGTATCAAGATTAGTCATTGCTTTACCTATTTTTTATATCTTATATTCTATGCTATGGTTTTATCAAAAAGTAGCTTTCCCATCCAAAGACAAAATTACAGATGATCCTAATTTTTGGATTTCAACCGCTTTACTTCTTTGGAGTTGTTTCTTTATTTTTAGAGTAATTCCGAGATATTTTTTTGATACTACAGATAAAGATTTTTTAATTTTATTGAGAGAATTGGTATATATCATAAATAGTATAATGTATCTTTTATTTTTCAAAGCTTTGATGAAATACGAAATCCTTGCAAAAAATCTAAATAAATGAGCCAGCTTCCACACGAAATAAAACTGACTTACATCATTGCCATCATCGTAATGTTCATTTTTGTATGTTTCATAATAATGGTGGTGTTTATTTACAATAAAAAGCAATTGATTCAACAGCAAGAAGATCAAATACGGGAAAGCGAATTCAAAAATCAATTGCTGCAGAAAGAACTAGAGCGGCAAAAAGCGATTCAGTTAGAAAGAGAACGTATCTCACAAGATATGCATGATGATTTAGGCGCGGGAATTTCGGCCATAAAACTTCAGGCTGAGTTTTTAAAATATAAAATGCCAAAGGAAAATTATTCCGAAGATTTAGAAGCGATTATCACTACTTCTGAAGATATGAATTTGGCCATGCGGGAAATTCTCTGGAGTTTGAATTCTCAAAATGATACTATTGGAAATTTTATAGAATACACCAGTTTGTATATTAAACGTTTTTTGGACAAAACCACAATTAATACACAATTAGATTCGAACGTTCTTGAAAAAGAAACCAATTTATCTGTAAAAGCAAGACGAAACCTTTTTTTAGTGGTTAAAGAAGCCATTCATAATGTGTACAAACACAGTCAGGCAACTAACATCCTTATCCAATTTGAGAAAACCGATACTTCTTTTAAAATTACTGTAACTGATGACGGCATTGGATTATCAGATAGTATTCAAAAAGGAAATGGTTTAACCAATATGTCTCTACGAATGGAGAGTATAAACGGAACTTTTAAGATTGTTCCTGTTCAAAAAGGATCTTCTTTGTTGTTTGTGTGTCCATTAGAGTATTAATATTCAGATTTTTTATTTGATACGATCAAAATTAAGATAATTAAAGAAAATTTATAATCAACTTATTTACACCAACGGATATTTTAAGCATTCAAAAGGCACTTTTTTTATTGGTACAATTCTTCCCGAATACTTATTAAGGTCTGAATAGCTTTTGCCTCATCTGGTTTTTCGGGCAAAGCAGAACTACTTCGAAAAGAATTAGATTTTGGGATTTTAGGTTTTGGATGGTCATGGTTTGTAGAACTGTTCTGTAATGTAGAAAACGGTGTCGATAAAATACAAATTACCTTCAAGAGTCAGTACGTTTTCGTCGTGTAAATCTTCCAGAATGATTCCTAAATCTGGATTAAAATAATCGTTGTTTCTTGTGTTCACAAAGCCATTTTCATTTAGAAATTTTTTGACAATGTCTAATTCTGTTAATTCATCAAATTTTATAAAATCCTGCTCAACAACGGCATACAAAACTTCTTCGGATTCATAAAACCCAACTAATTTGTAAGCTGTGTCTGGAAAAAAGAAATTATTCAATAATAAGTTATTAAAATAATCTTCCCACGATAAATAATAAATGGAATCATTGAGTTTAAAAACGGTAAACTCATCCTGATGAAGATACACCTTTTGCTCAGCACCACTGGAAACAAAAGAATTGATATTAATATTTGTATTCCAAAAATTATTTTGGTTACAATATTGCTTTATGATCTCTGCTTCTTCTCTTTTGATTTGCTTGCTGTCTTTAGCTTCGCAACCTGAGCCCTTGCTTCTTCTAAGGTAATCGGCGACCTCTTGGATAGCATCTCCATGCCTAACTTGGCTCTTTCCTGAAATGATATTTTGTAGTTCATTTTTCATGAATTTTATAATGCAAATATAAAGGTTTTAATGTTAGGATTTAACGAGCGATATACTTCTTGAAATAACTTCGAAAAGGATTAGGGTTTGGGGTTTTAGGGTTTGGATGGTAATATTGTTACAAAGGAATAGTCAATTGATTCATTACTGGAGTATATAAATCAATTTCATTTTCTTCGGTCTCTAAACTAACAATTAAACTATAACGAACTTTTTCATTAAATTTATTTTGTCTTTTCAAATTCTTGTACCAACCATTTTTAGGAAAAACTGCCAAAGTATTTCTTTCGGACATAACACGACCAGGCATTGTAATAAAATCTTTTCGGATTGAACCTTTTGAACTAGTATTAAATCCTATTTCCCATTCAGCACCGTTCCTTTTAGGTTTATTTTCTTTTGTTTCGTCTTCAGGTTTTGAAATTCTTATCTGAAATTCAGGAATAGTCTCATTTCTTTTAATCAAATCAAAATCTAATTGATGTGAATGATATGAATAATGTGTTGCAAGTCTTCTACTTCCTGGATTTGGCTCAATATAATAAGATAATGTTACAATTAGTTTTACTGATTTTTCTTCTAAACTTTGTAAAGCATCAATTGGCCAAGGAAGATTAAACAAATGATATTCTTTATATTGCCCTCTAGATTTTTCGTATTTATAAGGTTGTATTTCTCTTTCAGCTATAAGCGTCAATGAATTCTCAACACTATACATTGCTTTTTGAATACTCGGAACACCATAACCGACTGTTCGTAATAAATTTCTTTTAACTTGAGCATTTTTCTTCATTGCGTTAGTCCAATCAGCAGAATGAACCATTAAACCTCTTATAGTTTCAACCCAATAATTTGGGTAATTAGTTCTTAATTCCGCTGCCATTTTTGATGCTAAAGCTGCTGCTCCGCTAGTATCTCCAAAAGAAATAAACATATCATTAGCAAAATCGGAATCTGTAGTTAATAGCCTCAATTCTGAATGATCAGATGTATAAACTCCATCTGTAGATCTATTTCCTCCTTCAAAGACTATATCTGGCTTATTTGGCCAACTATTATCAAATAGAATTGAAGTTGAATTACTTGGAGACATTGCTCCATTTTCTACCAATGGTTTATAACCTGTTGAAATATCTATTTTATCTTTTCTTGTGTATGTACCAACAGTTAATGCGTTGTATGCTTGTCCAGGATCACTTATACTTTGTAATTCATTTAAAACTGGGTAATCATCGTGTTTATTTATTACGACATTTCCTCCACTTACAATAAATAATTGCTGTCCTAATTCCTTTCCAAAACAAATTTTATCAATAGTAGCTGAACTTGCAGATGGTCTACCGTTAAAAACATTATTTCTTAAAATAGTTAAACAATAAATCCTTAAATTATTTGGTTTATTTATTAATGGTATACTAA
This sequence comes from Flavobacterium geliluteum, assembly GCF_017948595.1. Classification (GTDB taxonomy): domain Bacteria; phylum Bacteroidota; class Bacteroidia; order Flavobacteriales; family Flavobacteriaceae; genus Flavobacterium; species Flavobacterium flavipigmentatum. The sequence goes on from NZ_JAGFBV010000013.1 coordinate 18,002, forward strand.
CTGCATTTTCAAATTTGGGACCATCAAATTTTTCGTCTTCTTGAATATTATTAAATATTTTAAATGACTCTAAACCGTGATAAATATTAATATTTTCAGAAGAACTTAATGCGTCAGTTAAATCTCCATATAATGCTAAACCTGCAACACCAGTTCCATGTCCACCATTCGGATAATTATCTTGAACACCCCAAGATTCATTGTGAGAATGTAAATTTTCATCAAAAACAAAGTTTTCTAATAATGGATGTTTATTATTTATACCAGTATCTAATAAGCAGATTAACACACTATTTTCATTGAAACTATTTTCTGTCCTGTCTTTCAAATCGTTTAACCATTCTCTTTTGTCTTCATAAGATTCAATAAAATTTGCAATTTCTTGAGGTTTTCTTAATTCAGCCAAGTTATCCAGCAACAATAAAGAATCTGAAAGTTGTTTTGAAGTTGCTTTAACTAATTTAACAATATATTCTGCTAATTCTATTTGTGATTGTCCTATTTGACAACCTAAAATATCTAAATTATTATAAACACTATTTAATTTATCAATGCTATTATCTGACTTTCGAAACCAAACCTCCCACCAAACATTTTCATTTTCGTTTGGAAATGGAAAATGTAATCCATCTACCCAAAACGATTTTAAAGTAGCAATCTCAATACTTTTAATATTGTTTAATAATGCTTGATTTTTAAAATTCCCTTTTTCGGAATCTTTTGATGGATCTAGAAATTGTTTAATTTTTTTTATGAACTCAGAAACTCCATTTTCATTAACTACAACTAACAAAGAATATCTAAATTCTTTTTTCTCTTCGCTAATTCTTTCTTCTTCCTCAATTTTTAAAAGTTGGAAAAGAATTTTGTTTTTCCTGACACCATCTTTATCAAACTTGTCAAATTCAAATTTAGTACCCCATTCTGAAACAAACTCAATATATACAGAATCATCAATAAGTAAGTCAGAATTCTCAATCACCTGAATTTCAAATACTTTCTTTATTTCCTCAATTTTGTTAAGAAGGTAATTACCGTGTGACCTTTCTCTAGCTACTGGTTTATCAGAAATAAGTCTTTTAGGTGTTTTGTATATGTTTTCTTTGAAATGACCTTCAAATTTAATGTGTGCCTTATTTTTCATTTACAACATTTCTCGATTTTAATAATTTTTTCAACGTTGCTAATTCTAATTTATCCATATCATTCAAAATCATTTCTTTGATGGTATCATTACATATTCTAACAATTTCAGAATAGTTTAATCCTAAAGCAAGCTTGGATAAAACTTTATAATCTACTTTTGTTGAAAAAGAAAATGCTTTTGTATGTTTCTTTATTATTTCAACTATATGATTCTCATCAGGTAATGGATATTCTATAATTTCATCAAATCTTCTAAATAATGCCTTATCAAGAGATTCTGGCAGATTTGTTGCCGCAATTATTATACTATTACTTTGGTCTTTCTCAATATTTATTAAGAAAGAATTTAATACTCTCTTTATTTCTCCAATATCCTGATTTTGATTTCTATGTGAACCAATAGAATCGAATTCATCAAAAAGATAAACAGCTCTTTGGTCATTCATTGCATCGAAAATCAATCTTAGTTTTGCTATTGATTCTCCCAAATATTTAGACATTAAACCATCTAATCTTATAATAAAAACAGTGATACCCAATTCTCCAGCAATTGCTTGAGCGGTCATCGTTTTACCTGTTCCAGGTGCTCCTGTCAATAATAATTTACGCTTAGGTTCTAAATTATGAGCTTTTAAAATTTGCCATTTTTCTTGTTCTTTAATAACTTTATAAAGAGTTTCTTTAATATTTTCATCCAAAACCATATCACTTAAATTAATTTTAGGTTGAAAAACCTCAATTAATTCTTGCAATTCTCTTTTTGGCAAATTTAAAGGTAAAGCCTTGTTATGGATAGCACTTACTGACCTATCCTTTTTTGCTACATCAATTAGTTTTTTTAATTCTTGAGCAAATGTTGTATGTCCTTGCTTTGCTTCGGTAGCAGCAATTTGCAAAGCAATTGAAAAGAAACGACTTTCATCGTCATCTCCAAAAGACTTAATCAAGGATTTTATTTGGTCTGCTGCTGCCATTATGTTTTTTTTATGAACAAAAATAAACTAATTCTATTAAAAATATAAATCTTTACATAATCATTTCCCTAAAAAAAATATCCAACTCCTCATTCATCTTCTTCCCACTTCCCAAAGCACTTGCATGTTCCTGATTAAACTTTACAGTTTCTAACAAAAAATTAGTTATTAAGACCTCTTTTGGGTGCAAATATTTTTCGTCTTTGGTGGCTTTTATGGCCAGTAACTCTTTTACTTTGGCTTGTACGGGCAAGGGCGCTATGGGCAACAAATCGGCAAAAGCAACAGGTGGAAACGTATGGTTTGCTATGATCCACTTGCCTGCCAATGCGGTACGTAAGGCGTAGCAATAACTTTTTAGTTTTACTTCTTGCATTTCGCACACCTCCATAAAATTCTTTGTTGTTCCTAAGTAGTGATGCAGCGTCGCTATGGGCGAAAAACATCCTACGGCTAAGTCCTGCATTTGTTGTACAAAGGTTTCGTCTTGGTAATACACCACCGGCGAGAACAACCACTCTATCAAAGGTGCGTTGGATTTTGCTAACAATCTTACGGTTTTCCGTAAGTCCCAACCAGAACCGTCAAGATCGTCTGCCGTCATAAACTCGATTACGTCGGGTTGCTCCCAAAGCGACAAATAATACTCTGGCGGGTGTTGGTATATAAAACGAATATCATAATCGCTGTCTGGCGAGGCAAATCCCCAAGCACGACTTCCCGATTCTACCGCTAACAGTATTTTGACATTCTTGCTTTCTTCTATTTCTTTTAATTTTGCTAGTATCTTTTCTTTCATGATGGTTGTCAAATATAATTAAACAAAAAGCCTTTAAACCCAGTACAAATACCTGTTTTAAAACCAAAAACCAGTATTGTACCACTAAAATACTTGTTCTTTTATGGGTTCAGCCCCCTATTGTTGGTATTGTATCGAGAAGTAGGCTTTACACCCCTTCGTTTAGGTGCTAAGGTGAAGTGTTTCGGTTGTTTACCTAAACGTTTAGGTCGGGAACCCAAAATTTTAGCGATTGCACCCAAACGTTTAGGTCTTGCTACCTAAAGTTTTAGGTTCAGAGGGTAAAACTTTAGCCTAGGAACCTAAAAACTTCATGACAGGACCTAAACGTTTGGGTACAGGACCTAAAACTTTGATCAAAAGACCCAAAAACTGCATCAAACCACCTAAATAAGTTTTATCCGCTGCAACTTTGAACCTTTGAACCTTTGCACCTCCCTTTAAAAATCCCCGTAATACACCTGAAAACAAGGCAATTTTAAGTCATTTCGCCAAGTATCTACCACCTGATTTCTATCGTCTAAGACAAATTCTACAAAATAATGCTCTTTGATAGAATCGTTATAGATTTCTGTTTTAATGATCGAATCTTTTCGGTTGTCCTTTGTTTTTCGCATGATTAGCTCGTCATATTCTATCTCGTGTTGCGTTAAAAACCGCAATGTTGGTTCTTTGTATCGGTCTTCTCTTCCTGACACCAAGAGTATTTTGTACCCCAGTTTTTTATAATTCTTCAAGACATTGGCAACCGGAGTATTGATCAAATCTTGGTCGCATGTACTGGCATCAAACGGATTTCTACCATTCATCAACGCCAAGGTTCCGTCAAGATCGCAAATAATGGCTTTTGGCAAAGCTGGGTTTTGTGGGGCGTATTCTGGAGAATCTTTAAAGAACTGACGGTGCATCTTACGAATAACTTTTTCTCCAACAGGCTTTTCTCTCAACCCGTCTCTTTCTATACAAACTGCCACATCTGTATTTACCTCCATCACTTCTACCGTAACCTTTTCATTGTATTTTGCATTATATTCCTGCACCAATTGCGATATTCTTCTTAGATTTGTTTCAGACAAATTGGTATCATCTACCACGATACTCTTACCTTCTTCTAAAGATTTTACGATCAAGATGTCACGTACCTTTTTGACAAATTTTTCGTTACTAGAACTCGTGATTGCGTTATCAAACATCGCACGCAAATCGTCTCTGTTGATTCGTTTGTATGTTTCAGGATTTTCTGCTACTATCTTTTTTGCCATGGTCGATTTTCCACTTCCCGGTAATCCTCTCATCAAAATAACTTTTCTCATTTTATTCTTCTCTTTTATTAAACGGTTTTTCAAATTTTGGCCGAATCATCTTCCAGATAATCATTGCATAGTCTCTATTGTTAAGCATCGCAAACAATACTGCCGGATGCTTGCAAGTCATAAAATACAGGGCAGTTTCTTTACGTGATTCCAAAACTTTAAAATCGTTTTTGCATTGATTTTCTATTACCGAATATTTATTTTCTAAATCGCTTTTGGTTTGTTTTACCCAATCGAAAAATTCATCAGAAACACGCTCCAGAATTTCCTCCATTGGCTGATTGGTTTGTAGATATTCCCAGATATTCAAATTAGAAACCTGAGTAATAATCCGATGCAAACGAAGATACTCTTCAAATTTAATTTTTACTCTGAAATTGTTCGAATATTTAATGATAAAACCTTCTTTATTGTTGCTGTTCATTTGTTTTAAAGAAAGAATATCATTGATTCCGTCGTATCGTTCTACCAAAGGAAAACCAATATCTTCGAGTGGAAACTCTTCACAAGATTTGACATCAATAATCGCCAGCAAAACCAATTCTTCTGCTGCACCGTAATCTAAAACAATTCGGTTTTCGGGATAAATAATTTCGAATAAATAAGTTTTATTTTTATCCAAAAGTGACCACGAATTTCGGTACTTCTCATGAAGCATTTTATTTGCTCTATCCGACTGATCGCTGGCAAAAGAGCCTCGGCTGGCTATAAAAGGAACATCTTCGATCCAATACAAAATTCCTAGCGAACCATCCATTTTATCATAGACTTCAAAAGCAACTTTAGGCAGCACTTGATTTTCCATTTCGCCCAAATTGAAAAACTTAGGAAATGGTCTGGCAATCATATTCTCTTTTTCATCTAAAATTAAACCTCTACAACTTAAAGTTACATCATTCCAAACTCTTTCAAATTGAGCATTTTGGGTATAATTATAAATGTATAAATTATGTTCAGGGTGTTTATTTACCCTTACGTAATTTTTTGCAATCATTTCTTTTAAAAGCGTTGTATTCATTAGTTCTTATCTTTCAACAAAGATTCAAAATTCTGTGCGCAATTATTTTGCGTAGCTATTTTTTTTTTAAAAGGTGCAGGTTTTCAAAGATTTATAGGGACAAAGGTTTTATTTAGCCACAGATTGTATAGATTAAAATGATTTTTGACTTTATAACTTTGAACCTTTACAACTTTGTACCTTTCTCCTAATCTATTAATAATTGTGTAACAACCGCAGGATTCATGGCCCATTGTGCAGTATATACCTCATCGGCAATTTCATTTTCGGTAATGGTTAAACCTTGAGCTTCTGCTTTTAGTTGTAACAAATTACCAATATTTAATTTACTACTCAACTTGGCTAACAATGCCTGAACACCTTTACTATCTAAACCTTGCACTACCTGACCTCCAAAAGTCATCTCTAACCAAACAATTTCTCTTTTGGCTACATCTAACACTCCAAAAACCAAACCTTTGGAAACATTTTGTGTCACACGAACCTGATGATCTACACAAGACGGATCGTAGGCAACACCCGTTTTTTCAGAGATTTTCATCGGGTGCTTGCTGTTCATCCAACCCACTACAAGATTGGGTGTGATACTTCCGTTACTATACGCATTGCAAGTAAAAGTTACAAATTTTGCTTTGGCTTTCGCCAAATCATCGATGTTGATATTGATGTATTCAGCAGTTCCAATTTTATTTGGAATACTTCTAATATCACCACTATGTTTACAACCAACAGTTTCCAATCGGCTATAAGAGCATATATCTGTACTGTTTTCGTATGCGATATGACAGCTTAAATCCATATCCAAATGTTGAGCAGGCAAATCTTTACCCCACTGCATAAACAATCGTACTTCATTACCCTCAATCGGGAAACGTGTCCCCATTAGTGCAACCGGTAAATCCTGAACTGTCTCGCTTCTATCGCCAATCGAAACTGGCATATTAAACAATTGCGGATCGATATAGATCGTTTTGTTTGTGTTTGTAAGGGCCGCAAATCTTTTCTTCATAGCCAAAATACACAAATCCTCAACCTGCTTTTTCATCGCTTCCAATTGAAAATCGTCATACAATTTTAACAACGCATTTGGGTTTACTCGTTTGTTGGTTCCACCCAACGGTTTCACACTTCTCTGCATGTTTGGATCAAAATAATTTTGAGCATACATATTTAAAGTAAATACCAATCTGGCTGGCACTTTGTCAATAATTTCAGAAAAATGTGCTACAGACTCGTCCGCACCAAACCAAAGCATGTTGGAGAATAACGAACGTGCAAACAATCCAGGACGCTGTTTTAACAAAGCAAATGTTTTATCGGCATCAAACTTCAAGCGTGACGTGTTTACTTTACTTTGCCAAACATCATACACCTGATTGTAAAATACATCCATTAAAAAAGACAATTTTTCAAAGCCTTTTCTTTTGCTGTATTCTGCCAAACGCAAGGCTCGGATAAAACGAACCCACATACCTCTTTTTGGATGCATGATTTCGCACATGGCCTCTACTTCCATATCCAAATTATTCAACCAAGTTGCCACCATCAAACATTCTTTTCTTGAATATTTAAGTTTTAAATCTTTTTGAGCTGCAATTTTTGCTTTCGCAATCGCATCCATAAATTCATACAAATGTGTCTCGTTTTTGGCCGCTCTTTTGATGATCGTTTTTGGCTCGATAATTTGCAATAATCCCGTATTCTTAAACCACAAATATCTCAAGATATCGGTTGGTGATTTAAAGTACTGAGAAGCATTTTCGGCTTGACCTTGTTCAATTAAAACATCAATCACCAACATCAACGTTTCTTTGATGGCGATATCTGTTTTTGGCAAAGGCAAGTATTTCAAGGACGTTTTTAAACTTTCTACCTGCGTAGCGTCTAAAGCCGTTTTGGATTGCAACAACGATTTATAAAAGTCTTCTAAGTCCGTTTCTGTCCATAAATCCAATACTTTTAACTTGCTTCCTTGTCCGAAGTTTTCGATTTCACCAAATTCAAATGGAGTTCCGCAAAAAGGGCAACCATTGTATCTTTCTAAAGGAAAAGTACGATCTGGTATGATGTGCCCGCATTGCAAAGTTGTTCCGCTTTTTACATTCAAAACATTCCAAAAGTATGTTAGTATATGGTCCAAAAGAGATTCTCCCGTCGGAATATTCCATTCTTTCACCAAAGGCGTCCAGTTTTTATCCGTTCCTAAAACTTCTTTTAGCACTTCTAAAACTTCCGCTTTATAATTTGGGTTTACATTATTTAAAGCGTGCAATAAAGCTTCGGAAAATGTAAATCCGAGTTTTGAAACATTGGCCACTAAAACCGATGTTGTTCCTGATAAATTTTTAATATCATTCGCAATCATTGCTGATGGAATGAAAATGGCGTTCTGACGCAAACTGATTTTTAATACTTCTTTTGTTTTCATTTTTTTTAATTTTTAAAATTTAGATAATGGTGTTTCTGGTTCTACCTAAAAGATTTGAAGTAAGAAACACTTGACCTTAAATTTGAGTGTAATGGATTAACTGTTTATCAGATGGGTTTCCCCGAAGAAGTAAGTTAATCTTGACCCTCATTTTTTATTAATGATGATTTTAAAACTCGCCGGATTCGAACCGGAAATACCAATTTCCTGAAGTAAGTTTTAATTGACCATTAATTGTGGAGCAGGTGGGATTCGAACCCACGACCTGGACGTTAAAAGTGTAAGAAGTAAGTTTTGATTGACCTTTTGAGGATAATTTCAAAACTACCTGCTCTAACCGCTGAGCTACTGCCTCATTTAAATTGTATTAACCGATAATGGTATAAGTGTGTACGTGGAAAGTTTTCGAAGTAACTCATACTTGACCTTGTTAACACAATTCTTATTTCAATGAACTTGTTTTATTTCTTGAGCAAAGATTTCAGAACTACTACGCAGTTATTTTGCGCAGAAAAAAAAGAATGCTATATTTGAGTAAAAAAGAATATAATGGTAAAGGAAATTTATACCGATTTACTTTTGAATATTGGTTTTGATGAAAATAAAATCCAACAAAAATGGTTGGATTTAGAGAAGGCATACACCAAAAAATCAAGACATTACCACAACCTGACGCATCTTGAGGATATGATTGTTAGTTTTGAAACGTATCGCGATCAAATTCAAAATCCTAATGAAATAATGTTTGCTATTTTTTATCACGATTACATTTATAAAAGCAGTAAAAAAGACAACGAAATCAAAAGTGCCGAATTTGCGTTGTCTATTTTGCCCGAAAACGCTAGGCTTGACAAACAATTGGTATTTGATACGATTTGTGCTACGCAATTGCATCAACATCATGAAATTGAGGATATTAATTGGCTGATCGATTTTGATTTGAAGATTCTCGCCCGAGATTGGAACGAGTATCAAATGTATTTTGAACAGATTCGGAAAGAATACCGCATCTATCCTGATTTTCTTTATAAGCCGGGAAGAGCAAAGGCGCTACAACATTTTCTGGAGAATGAATTTATTTTTCAGACCGAAGAATTTAGGAAATTATATGAAGAAAAAGCGAGAAAAAATATTGAAAAGGAGATTTCCTTATTAACGTAAATGCGTGAGGGATTGCTGTGGAAATCCTTTTGCTTTTTTCTTTAAAAAGCAAAAGATTGTAACGAAAAGCCCGACCCGTAGGGACACGCCCGAAAAACAAGACTATGTCACAAAACAAAAATGCCTTAATTCGTTACAAAACGATAGACAAATGTTTGCAGAATAAATACCGACAATGGACTTTGGAGGATTTGATCGAATGCTGTTCTGAAGCTTTGTTTGAATATGAAGGTCGGGACAACCCGATTAGCAAACGCACGATTCAGATGGATATTCAGTTGATGCGAAGTGAAAAGCTGGGCTATAATGCTCCCATTGTTGTGTATGATAAAAAGTATTACAAATATGAGGATGACGATTTCTCGATCACTGATATACCGCTCACAGAAACCGATATGAATGTGTTGACCGAGACGGTTGCTATGCTGAAACAGTTTAAAGATTTCTCTTTATTTAATGATGTATCGGATATCTTACAACGTTTGGAGGATAAAATCTATTCTGAAAAATCGCATACCAAACCCGTTATTTACCTCGATAAAAACGATAATCTAAAAGGGTTGCATTATCTGGACGAAATTTATCAGGCGATTATCAAGAAGGTAGTTTTGGTGATCACGTACAAATCTTTTAAGTCACGAGACGAAAGCAAGTTTCATTTTCATCCCTTTATTTTGAAGGAATTTAACAATCGCTGGTTTTTGATAGGAAAAACAAAAGGTTCGCAGCCTATTACCAATCTGGCTCTGGATCGCATCTTGAGTATCGATTATGATTTTAACCTACCTTATATAGAAGAAAATTTTGATGCCGAATTGTATTATAAAAATGTGGTAGGCGTTACTGTAAATACGGGGTTACACCCAACAAAAATCGAACTCTGGATCGATGCCGAGAATACTCCTTATGTGCTTACAAAACCTTTGCACAATACGCAAAGACTTATTAAACAAAATGAAGACGGGAGTATTATTATTCATTTATTTATCATTCCGAATTATGAAATGGAACGTCTTTTATTGGGTTTTGGTGGTGGAATTGAAATTATTAGGCCCGAGAATCTGAGAAATCGCATGAAAAAAATTCTTCAAAAAGCAATTACTCGATATGAGTTGTAATTTTTGGCAACGAAGAAAGGATTTTTTTACAGAAAGAAGAATTAAAACGTGATTTTGAATCAAAAAGTAATTTTAGGCTTGCTTACATTATCAAAATCTCAAAAAAGAATAGTATATTTCACTTAAAAAACAACCCTAAAACACTCTATTCCAGAGTTATTTTTTAATTAACCAAAAAAATATCATAAAATTATATGCATGCATAGTATTTTTTGATTATATTTGAAATCGATATAGTTACCTATGAAAGACAAAACAATAGATTATATTTTGAGAGCTACATGGCAGGCTGTTTCAAGAATGTATAATGAAGAAGCTGCAAAGTACGACGCTACAATGGCCACTGGATTTGCGCTATTAAGCATCGACAAAGAAGAAGGAACTCCTTCGACAGCTTTAGGGCCAAGAATGGGAATGGAAGCCACAAGCCTCACCAGAACATTAAAATCTATGGAAGACAAAGGGTTGATTGTTCGCAAAAAAAACCCCACAGACGGACGAGGTGTTTTGATCTACCTGACCGAATTTGGAAAAGAAAAGAGAGATTTATCAAAAAATACTGTATTGAAATTTAATGAAACCGTGAGAAAACATGTTTCGGATGAAAGCCTACAGCATTTTATTGAAGTTTCTGAAATCATCAACGAATTAATTCAAGACAAAAACATATTTAATCAAACAGAAAAACTGGAAAATGAATAGCCTTAATTCCTTAACGGGAATGGCAAAATCAAATTCTAACTAAAAACAAATAATAACAAATTATGAAATCGCCACTTTTATTTTTTTGAATAATAAAAAAGCGATAACATATTTGACCTTCAAAAAACAAAATTAACAAATATGAAACGCACAATTAAAAAAGTTGCTGTAATCGGATCCGGAATTATGGGTTCAGGAATAGCTTGTCATTTTGCCAACATTGGTGTTGAGGTTTTACTGCTTGACATCGTACCACGCGAGTTGACAGAAGCCGAAGCTAAAAAAGGATTAACACTTGAAAGCAAAGCAGTTCGCAACCGTTTGGTAAACGAACACTTGGCGAATTCATTGAAATCGAAACCCTCTCCTATTTACAGTCAAAAATTTGCAAGTCGAATTACCACTGGAAATACGACTGATGACATGGCAAAAATTGCTAATGTTGACTGGATTATTGAGGTAGTTGTGGAGCGTTTGGATATCAAAAAATTGGTATTTGAGCAAATCGAGAAATTCCGTAAACCGGGAACATTGGTTACTTCCAACACTTCTGGTATTCCAATTCATTTTATGAGCGAAGGAAGAAGCGAAGATTTTCAGCAACATTTCTGCGGCACACACTTTTTTAACCCTGCGCGTTATTTAAAATTATTCGAAATCATTCCTGGTCCAAAAACTTCAACAGAGGTATTGGATTTCTTAAACGAATACGGATCTAAATTTTTAGGAAAAACATCTGTTGTTGCCAAAGATACTCCTGCGTTTATTGGAAACAGAATTGGTATTTACGGCATTCAAAGTTTATTCCATTTAGTGAAAGAAATGGGACTGACAATTGAAGAAGTTGATAAATTAACTGGTCCTGTAATTGGTCGTCCAAAATCTGCTACTTTCCGTACGGTTGACGTGGTTGGTTTGGATACTTTGGTACACGTTGCCAATGGTATTTATGAAAACTGCCCTAACGACGAACAACACGAATTGTTTAAACTTCCGGATTTCGTCAACAAAATGATGGAAAACAATTGGCTTGGAAGCAAAACTGGACAAGGTTTCTACAAAAAACTAGACAAAGACATTCTTTCTCTTGACTTAGATACATTAGAATACCGCGCTGCAAAAAAAGCAAATTTTGCCACACTTGAATTGACAAAAACGATCGACAAACCAATCAATCGTTTTAAAGTTTTGGTAAAAGGAAAAGACAAAGCGGGAGAATTCTATCGCAAGAGTTTCGCCGGAATGTTTGCGTATGTATCCAACAGAATTCCTGAAATCTCAGACGAATTATACAAAATTGATGATGCGATGAAAGCTGGTTTTGGATGGGAAAATGGTCCATTCGAAATTTGGGATGCCATTGGTGTTGCCAACGGAATCGAAATCATGAAAGCAGAAGGTCTTACGCCTGCTGCATGGGTTACTGAAATGTTGGCTTCTGGAAGCGAAAGTTTCTACTCTGTAAAAGAAGGAGCAACTTATTTCTACAATATTCCAACAAAATCTCAAACGAAAGTTCCAGGACAAGATGCATTCATTATTCTGAACAACATCCGCGAAAGCAAAAAAGTTTGGAGCAATAGCGGTGCAATTATTCAGGATTTGGGAGATGGAATTTTGAACTTAGAATTCCAATCTAAAATGAATACTATTGGTGGCGATGTTCTTCAAGCGATCAATAAAGCAATCGACCTATCGGAGAAAGAATATCAAGGTTTAGTTATTGGAAACCAAGCAGCGAATTTCTCTGTTGGAGCCAATATCGGAATGATTTTTATGATGGCAGTTGAGCAGGAATATGACGAATTGAACATGGCGATCAAAATGTTCCAAGACACAATGATGCGCGTGCGTTACTCAGGAATTCCTGTTGTGGTCGCACCTCACGGAATGACTTTTGGTGGTGGATGCGAAATGAGTTTACACGCTGATAAAGTAGTAGCTGCTGCAGAAACCTACATGGGATTAGTTGAATTTGGTGTTGGTGTACTTCCTGGTGGTGGTGGTTCTAAAGAAATGGCTTTAAGAGCATCTGATTTATTCCGTAAAAACGATGTCGAATTGAACGTTCTGCAAGAGTATTTCTTAACTATTGCGATGGCAAAAGTATCTACTTCAGGATACGAAGCTTTTGATACAGGACTTTTGCAACATGGTAAAGACATTATCGTGGTAAACAAAGACCGTCAGATTGCTGAAGCTAAAAAACATGCTTTGTTAATGGCAGAAGCAGGCTATACACAACCTATCAGAAGAACTGATGTTAAGGTTTTAGGAAAACAAGCATTAGGGATGTTTTTAGTGGGAACCGATCAAATGGAAGCTGGAAAATACATCTCTGAACACGACAAGAAAATCGCAAACAAACTGGCTTACGTTATGGCCGGAGGTGATTTATCTGAAGCGACTTTAGTATCGGAACAATATTTATTAGATATCGAACGTGAAGCTTTCTTATCTCTTTGTACAGAGAGAAAAACATTAGAAAGAATTCAATATATGTTAACTAAAGGAAAACCACTTCGTAATTAGAAAATAGAACAAAGAGAATAGAATATAGATTTTAAGACTGAGTAAAGTCTATTTTCTATACTCTATTATCTATACTCTTAAAAAACAAAACAAATGAAAACAGCATATATAGTAAAAGCTTATCGTACAGCGGTAGGAAAAGCTCCAAAAGGGGTTTTTAGATTTAAAAGACCTGATGAATTGGCAGCAGAGACCATTCAGTTTATGATGGATGAACTGCCTGATTTTGACAAAAAACGTATCGATGACGTAATGGTAGGAAATGCCATGCCGGAAGCAGAACAAGGTTTAAACGTTGGCCGTTTGATCTCTTTGATGGGATTAAAAGTAGAAGATGTTCCTGGTGTAACGGTAAACCGTTATTGCGCTTCTGGATTAGAAACTATCGGAATGGCAACTGCAAAAATTCAATCAGGAATGGCAGATTGTATCATTGCTGGTGGTGCAGAAAGTATGAGTTTTATTCCGATGGGAGGTTACAAACCAACTCCAGATTATAAAGTAGCGGCTGCAGGTCACGAAGATTACTACTGGGGAATGGGTTTAACTGCTGAAGCGGTTGCCAATCAATATAAAATTTCGAGAGAAGATCAGGATGAGTTTGCTTACAACTCTCACATGAAAGCTTTAAAAGCACAAGCAGAAGGAAAATTCGATAAACAAATCGTTCCTATTACTGTAGACCAAACTTTCATCAATGAAAATGGTAAAAAAGAAACTAAATCTTACGTTGTAAAACAAGACGAAGGCCCAAGAGCTGGAACATCTGTTGCTGCCTTATCTGGACTAAGACCTGTTTTTGCAGCTGATGGAAGCGTTACAGCGGGTAACTCATCTCAAATGAGTGACGGAGCTGCTTTTGTTTTAATCATGAGTGAGGACATGGTTAAAGAATTAAACTTGGAGCCAATTGCAAGATTAGTAAACTTCGCCTCTTCTGGTGTTGAGCCAAGAATTATGGGTATCGGGCCAGTAAAAGCGATTCCGAAAGCATTAAAACAAGCAGGTTTAGAACTGAAAGATATTGACTTAGTCGAATTGAATGAGGCATTTGCTTCTCAGTCTTTGGCTGTAATTCGTGAGTTAGGATTAAATCCGGATATCGTAAACGTAAACGGAGGAGCAATCGCTTTAGGACATCCACTAGGTTGTACAGGGGCAAAACTTTCTGTTCAATTATTCGACGAAATGAAACGCAGAGGAAACAAATACGGAATCGTGAGTATGTGTGTTGGAACTGGACAAGGAAGTGCCGGGATTTACGAAGTACTATAAAAAGAGAATAGAATATAGAATAAAGAGAATAGAAGATTTGTGAAAATAAAGAGATAAGGCTTTTGGAATAACAGAATGTTCTGGAAGTAACTTAAAAATAGTATTAATCTTATTTTTTTATTTTAATTTCTTATCTTGAATCAAAAAAATGAGACATAATTATAAGAATTTAAAGATTTGGCAACTCGGAATTACAATCGCTAATGATATCTCAGATTTATTATTAGATTTTCCAAAACATGAAAGATATGATTTAAGATCTCAAATTAGCAGATGTTCTGTTTCAATGCCTAGTAATATTGCTGAAGGTTCTTCAAGGACAGATAAATCTTTCAGTCATTTTTTAGACATTTCTCTAGGTTCTTCATTTGAACTAATTACGCAATTATTAATTGCTACACATAGAAAATACATAAACGAAATACAATTTAACCAATTAGAAATTAAAATAGAAGAATTTCAAAGAATGACAATGGGTTTTCAAAACGGCTTAAAGTAAAGTCTACTCTAAAATCCATATTCTTTTTTCTATTTTCTTTTCTCCAAAAAAAATAAAAATGGCAGATACAATCGAAAAAAACGTAACCCGTGGTGGTCAGTTTTTAGTTAAAGAAACAAAGTGCGAAGATATCTTTACACCAGAAGATTTTTCGGAAGAGCAACTAATGATGCGTGACTCTGTAAAAGAGTTCGTTGACAAAGAATTATGGGCGCACAAAGATCGTTTTGAAAAGAAAGATTATGCGTATACAGAATCATCTATGCGTAAAGCGGGTGAATTAGGACTTTTGGGAGTTGCAGTTCCTGAAGAATACGGCGGATTAGGAATGGGATTCGTATCTACAATGTTAGTTTGCGATTACATTTCTGGTGCAACAGGTTCTTTCTCAACTGCTTTTGGAGCACATACCGGAATTGGTACTATGCCAATTACCCTTTATGGTTCTGAAGAGCAAAAGAAAAAATACGTTCCTAAATTGGCTTCTGGCGAATGGTTTGGAGCATATTGCTTGACTGAGCCAGGTGCAGGATCTGATGCCAACTCTGGAAAAACAAAAGCGGTTCTGTCTGAAGACGGAACGCATTACAAAATTACAGGTCAAAAAATGTGGATTTCGAATGCAGGTTTTTGTAGCCTTTTCATCGTTTTTGCCCGTATTGGTGATGATAAAAACATTACAGGTTTTATTGTGGAAAACGATCCATCAAACGGAATTTCTATGAATGAAGAAGAGCATAAATTAGGAATCCGTGCTTCTTCTACACGTCAGGTTTTCTTTAATGATACTAAAGTTCCTGTAGAAAACATGTTGTCTGAAAGAGGAAACGGTTTCAAAATTGCAATGAATGCTTTGAACGTTGGTCGTATCAAATTGGCTGCCGCTTGTCTGGACGCACAACGTAGAGTAACTTCAGGAGCAGTAAAATATTCAAACGAAAGAATTCAATTTAATACAGCAATTTCAAGTTTTGGTGCTATTCGTTCAAAATTAGCCGAAATGGCAACAAACTGTTACGCAGGTGAAAGTGCCTCTTACAGAGCTGCAAAAGATATCGAAGACAGAATTGCTGCTCGTGAAGCAGAAGGATCTACACATCAGGAAGCTGAATTAAAAGGTGTTGAAGAATATGCTATCGAATGTTCTATTTTGAAAGTAGCCGTTTCTGAAGATGTTCAGAACTGTGCCGATGAAGGAATTCAGGTTTTTGGCGGAATGGGCTTCTCTGAAGATACTCCGATGGAAAGTGCCTGGAGAGATGCTCGTATCGCTCGTATCTACGAAGGAACAAACGAAATCAACAGAATGCTTTCTGTAGGAATGCTGATCAAAAAAGCAATGAAAGGTCATGTTGATCTACTAGGACCAGCTATGAAAGTTCAGGAAGAATTGATGGGAATTCCTTCTTTTGACACTCCGGATTTCTCTGAATTATTTGCTGAAGAAAAAGGAATACTTGCTAATCTGAAAAAAGTTTTCTTGATGGTTGCCGGAAGTGCTGTGCAAAAATACGGACCAGATTTAGATTCTCACCAACAGTTATTAATGGCTGCTTCAGACATCTTGATCGAAATCTATATGGCTGAAAGTACTATTTTAAGAACCGAGAAATTGGCCAAAAAAGAAGGTGAAGCTAAAGTACAAGAGCAAATTGCTATGGCAAAATTATACTTATACAAAGCTGTAGATATCGTAAACTCTAAAGGAAAAGAAGGAATTATTTCTTTTGCCGAAGGTGACGAGCAACGTATGATGCTAATGGGATTAAAACGTTTTACAAAATACACAAACAATCCAAATGTTGTAGCTTTAAGAGAGGTTATTACATCTAAATTAGTGGCAGAAAACGAATACTGCTTCTAATATAAAAATAGTTTTTAGCTTTTAATTTTGTTTAAACCCGCACTTGTCCGAAACAGTGCGGGTTTATTTTTTGCCAATATAAGCTGTAAAAATTCATTTAAAAAAATACTGACTTTTTACCTAATATACGTTTGGTTATTTTTTATTTCAACCTTTACTTTTATAAAATTTCGTTTACAACACGCTACATATATTCTCTTAGATAATATCATTTCATAAATCTTTATTAAAATTGATTTTCTGTTGCATATTCTATAGTAAATTTTCACTTCTAATGTTTTATCTTTAGCATTTCAAAAACTAAAAGCTTAAAATGAAACAAATTCACCTACTCGCCTTCTTTTTATTGTGTTTGTATACCACAAATACTTTTGCACAAAAAAACAAAAAACTGGACATTATCGCCTATTATACGGGTGATGACAAACTCATTAATGATTATGAGGTTTCTCAAATTGATCAAATCATTTTTAGTTTCTGTCATTTAAAAGAAGGGAAATTAAATGTAGATTCTGCCAAAGATTCAACAACTATACAAGATTTGGTTGCCCTAAAAGCGAAAAATCCACAACTAAAAATTGTACTTTCTCTTGGAGGTTGGGGTGGTTGCGAGCCTTGCTCTGCCGCTTTTTCTACAGCAGAAGGAAGATTGACTTTTGCAAAATCTGTAAAACAAGTAAGTGATTATTTTAAAGTAGATGGGCTGGACCTCGACTGGGAATATCCAACGATAGAAGGACTTCCGGGACATTTATACCAAGCAGTTGATAAAACCAACTTTACTGAGTTAATAAAAATTTTACGCTCTACACTAGGTAAAAAATACGAGCTAAGTTTTGCAGCGGGAGGTTTTCAAAAATATTTAGATGAATCTGTCGAGTGGAAAAAAATAATGCCTTTGGTCAATCGTGTCAATATTATGAGTTATGATTTAGTAAATGGATATTCAAAAGTTACGGGACATCATACGCCATTATTTAGTACGAATACAAAGGAAGAGTCGGTTGATAAAGCCGTTTCCTATTTATTAAAATTAGGTATTCCTTCTGAAAAATTAGTTATTGGAGGTGCTTTTTACACAAGAACTTGGAAAAATGTTGCCAATATAAACAACGGTTTATACCAAGCAGGAGAACATGTTGAAGGTGTAAATTATAAAAATTTTGCCACTACCTATACCGAACCAAATGGCTGGAAATATTTTTGGGATGACAAAGCTAAAGCACCATATTGGTATAATGAAAGTACCAAAACATTTGCAACCGGAGATAATATTCGTTCTGTGAAAGCAAAAACAGAATATGCAAAAACTAAAAAATTAGGTGGAATTATGTTTTGGGAACTCACATTAGATGTTACGCAAAATGGCTTACTAAATGCTATTTACGAAGTAAAAAAACAGAATTAAAAAATTCAAAAAACAGAAAGTGCAGTTGTTTTAATTGCTCTTTCTGTTTTTAATAATTTAACTTTCGATAATTAAATTGCTTATTATTTTAATTCATTTGCCTTGGATGCTCTAATGTTTCCATCGTAAGAAATAGGAGCTCTTTTATTACTATTGATAGAGACTGTGGTTCCTCCTTCAAAATAAATCATTAAAAAAATAGTGTAAACATCTTCTTTTCCTTTTACCGTAGCTTTGAGTTCGTAATGTTTTTTCTTCTTTTCAATTTTTAAATTCTCAGGTTTTCCTTCAAATTTAATTCCGCCATCATTAGAACCATATCCTACATTAAAAGCACGTCCAAAAAAGGGTAAATCACACTCGATTTTATCCTCTGTAAACTTCAAAAAATAAGTATTGAAGTCAATTATGATAGTTCGAAAACCTTGTGGCAAAACTCTCTCTGCATCAAAAACAAAATTTTTATTTTCGATTAATGCTTCAATTTCCTTTTCTTTTTTTAGCTTCTCTTGTGCTTTCAATTCTTTTTTAGTCATTTTTTGCGCATGAACCTGAGTATTCAAAAAACAAACTAATAGTAGTAAAATTGATATTTTAGATTTCATAAACAAAAATTTAAAAGTTCTACATCTATAATTTAAAGAAGCGATATTTACTTTTTCTCAAATCGCATCATAGCAATATCACCAGAAATAAAAGTTAACGTTTTACCATCCGCAGAAATATCGTAACTGGTAATTTTTTGCAAGGTACTCATAAAAACCTCTTCACCCTGAACATCCATACACATCATTTTGGTACTTGCCATCGGCTGATCGCCAAAGTTTACTTTATTGCCCTCTACCTTAAGTTTTCCTGTATACGAGTTACACCCATTATTACCTGAAACCAGATTTTCCTTTACATTAAAATTAATCGTCGGCTTTTTATTTGGGTATAAACCATCAAAAGCGATTCTTGGTCCAGATATATAATTGAGTTTCCAACTTCCGTCCAGCTGTACAGCTGCATCATTTTTTTTACATTTAAAAACATTGCAGGAAGCTAAAACAACTCCAAAAAAAACTAATAACAAAACTTTCTTTATCATGGCATAAGTAATTAAATTAAAAAAAACGACAAACTCATTTTTAAGCTATGTACTAATTTACGCATAAATATGTGGTTTTATCTCAAAGTAATCATAAATTACAAACGATAGTTTCAGATTTATTTAACTTCTGTAGGCAAAGTATTTCCTCATTTTAGACTAAATTTACTTAATATTTAATTTTAAAAGTCTCAAAAATGAAAAAGATCCTTATTTCTTTAGCTATAATTACTGCAATATTTATTGGTTGTAAGACCAGTACAAAATCAGCAGATACAAAAAACCTGACTATCACACTCGAGCCAAAAAGCAATAGTACAGTAACGGGTACAGCCACTTTTACAGAAAAAAACGGAAAAGTAACTTTTGTAGCCAAAATGGCTGGTTTAGAACCGGGTGTTCATGCAATACACATTCACGAAAAATCTGATTGTACTGCTGCAGACGGAAGTTCTGCGGGAGGACACTGGAATCCAACCTTTAAAAAACATGGAAAATGGGGAGTTGGAGAATATCACAAAGGCGATATTGGTAACTTTACAGCTGATGCAAAAGGTAACGGAACCATTACCATGACCACAGACGAATGGTCTATTGGCGGGGATGACGAAACCAAAAACATTTTAGGAAAAGGTTTGATTGTACATCAGGGAGCAGATGATTTTACCTCGCAACCAGCAGGTAATGCTGGCGCAAGAGTTGCTTGTTCGGGCATTATTAAATAATTTTTTAATAGAAAATCTCTTTTGTGGAATATCCAGAGCCTCTATATTTTAAAAATGCAGATGAATGGCGAGAATGGTTGCATGAGAACCATGCGAGTTCAAAAGGTATTCATTTAATTTTTTATAAAGTGAGTAGCACCAGCGAAAGCATGCGCTGGGAAGAAGCCGTTCAGGTAGCCCTTTGCTATGGATGGATCGACTCTACTGTTCGTAAAATAGACGAAGACTGCCGAAAACAATTTTTTTCGCCCAGAAAAGACAAAAGTGTTTGGAGTAAACTGAACAAAACTTATATTGAGAAACTGATAGAGAACGATTTGATGCATCAAAGTGGTTTGGCAAAAATTGCGGTCGCCAAACAAAATGGTTCCTGGAATTCGCTGGATGCAGTTGAGGAGTTGCTATTGCCGGAAGATCTTCAATTAGCTTTTGAAGCTAATAAAATAGCCTTTGATAATTATCTGAATTTTAGTAAAACATACAGAAAAAGTTATTTGTACTGGCTCAATCAGGCTAAAAGAATGGATACCCGAAATAATAGAATTGCAGAAATTATTGCCCTTTGTGCGCAAAATAAAAAAGCAAGAGATTAATTTTTAGATCTGATAAAAATCTCATTGAATACTTAAAATAATAACCACTATTTTTAACAAAAATCAGTGGTTATTTAATTTTAAATCAATTTTAAAACCAGAAAAAGATATAGCTTTGTAACCTCAAATAAATGTAATGATTAACCCATCGGCTCCAGGTTGGATAGATAAATTTTTTAGCGAACAAAAGATTTCAGAATTGATTCCTTTTGAGACTGCTGACACCTTCTATGATAAAGTAAGAGAAACTGGTTTTATCTACGGTCATATCATTGGTATAGACTCTCAGGTACCAATTACAATAAAAGGGTGGTTTAAAACCGAAATCTCAAAAGCAGCTTTATTAAATACTCTTTATGGTGTCTTTTGCTTAGAAAAAAGAAATTCTGAGCCGAATAACTTTATTAGCGAAGTTTTAAAATTTTATAAAGAAATGAGTCCGGAAGGTTTTAATTTATTTAAAATTTTGCTTCCAAAAGATACCCCTTCCCTTTCTTTAGAAAATGTAATTGACCAAAGAGTTCAAACAAACGATAGTATCATTAGTAAAAACTTTTCTCATTTGGTTACCAATGCCTTGTTATTTATTGATGTTTTAGCTTTTAGACATTATCTGGAACACGGTGTTATTCAGGAAAAATATTTAAAAAGGATTGAAGAAACAGTTCTTGGCGTTGTAGGTTTGGCTTTAAGAACGAAAACCGTCAAATCGCAATATGATGATTTACTGATCAAACTTTTTGAAGCCTCAATTCGCTATTCAAAATTTTCAAAAGTAACGGTTGATACACTAGAAACCTTAGAATTAGAATATTTCGGAAATAAATTGGAACAATATTATTTAATCGATATGGCTGGGATGGCCTTATGGAGCGATGGAATTGTAGAAAATGAAGAAGCATACTTTTTGTATTCTTTGGGTTCAAAACTTTCGGTTCCAGATGAATTTGTGACCAAAAGCATCACAACAACCAACCATTTTATCACTACCCATAAAAAGAAGATTCCTTATTTTAATTACTCGAATCCTGTAAAACATTTTTACGATCAGATGACGCACAGTGTTGTAAAACTAATAACAAGAAATAAAAACAGACTAATAAAAGAGATTGTACAAAGTAAAGAATTGATGATTTTACTGGCCCATTCTACACATCGCGATCTTGATGCTAAAGAAAAGAAAAAAGTTAAAAAGCAAATTTTGGATATCTGCAAAACGATCCCGTCATTGACCATATTTTTACTTCCAGGCGGAGGATTATTATTACCGATATTAATCAAGTTTATCCCTACGATGCTACCCTCTGCATTCAACGAGAATTTAGACGAAAACGAATAAAAAAAATCGCCCTTGTGAGGCGATTTTACTTTTTATAAATTATTCAATTGATAAACATCATCTAATTCATCATTCGAACTAATATTTACTTCTAAGTCGGTTACAAAGCCCGAATTCAAACCGTAAACCCATCCGTGCAACATTAATTCCTGACCATTTTGCCAAGCTCCTTGCACAATAGATGTTTTGGCCAGATTGTATACTTGCTCTTTTGCATTGATTTCTACAAAGGCATTAAAACGCTCCGTTTCATCTTCAATAGCATTCAAATATTTATCATGCAAACGGTACTCGTCTTTAATATGGCGAATCCAGTTGTCTATAATTCCCACTGACATATTGCCCATAGCAGCTTTTACACCACCACAACCATAATGGCCACATACAATTACGTGTTTAACTTTTAGAACGTTTACAGCATAATCAAGAACGCTCAGCATATTCATGTCTGAATGCACAACCATGTTGGCAATGTTACGGTGAACAAAAACTTCTCCTGGTTTTGCACCAATAATTTCGTTTGCAGGAACACGACTGTCAGAACAACCAATCCATAACAATGGCGGCGTTTGTCCTTTGGCTAAATCTGCAAAATAATTGGGATCTAATGCTAATGATTTTTCTACCCACTCTTTATTGTTTTCTAATATTTGCTTATAAAAATCTTTCATTTTTTTTTAATTTTTGGCTGGCATTTCTGTGTAATTAGGCTTATCAAAAAGAACGTTGTAACAAAGTTACTTAAAATTTTAATATCTCCTATTACCCAGAAAAACCATTAATTTATTTAACCTCTTTTAAAAATCTTCTTTACTATCTTTTTTTATTATTTGCCTTTTCGCTACATCATAATAATGCTCAATAGAGACGTGATTGTTTACTTCGGGCGTATTTTCTAATTTGTATGCCTTTTTAAATCCTTTTAATTTTACTTTGATGTTTTCATCAATAGCCCGAGTTTCTTTAAACTCACGAATCAAATCCAAGACATCATGCGCGATATATTCTGTATCATGTGCATTGATGATTACTTTTGAATTTTGAGGAATCTCACTCAGCGTTTCTTTGATTGCTGCTTTATTCAAAAACGAAACCTCCTGTGCCAAATCGATATGAATGATATCTCCATCTTCATACTCTTCTTTTTTGAAACTGTAGGCTCTTTTTAGGTTACCTCTCAAAACAAAAATAACGCTAATCACAATTCCTAATGCAACCCCTTTTAGCAAATCTGTCGCTACAACAAACACTAAAGTGGCAATAAATGGAATAAATTGATAAACTTTATCTTTTTTCCAAAAATGAATAACTGTAGAAGGCTTGGCTAATTTGTATCCAACCAAAATCAAAACAGTTGCCAAAGTTGCCAATGGAATTTTGTTTAGAATATTTGGAATCGCTAAAACACTTATCATTAAGAGCACGCCATGAATAATTGTAGACATTTTAGATTTTGCCCCAGCACTATTATTTGCTGACGATCTTACTACAACCGATGTCATGGGTAAACCTCCTAATAATGAACTTAAAACATTTCCAATTCCTTGTGCTCTAAGCTCTACATTGGTATTGGTATATCGCTTTTGAATATCCATTCTATCTGCTGCCTCAATACATAATAACGTTTCAATAGATGCTACAACGGCAATTGTTACTCCGGTAATCCAAACTCTACCTTGGGTAACCGCAGTAAAATCAGGAAGAATCAGGATAGATTTAAATTCATCAAAAGATTTTGGAACAGGTAAAGAAACCAGATGTTCTTTTGAAATAGCCAATGGACTTCCTGATGAAATAAAAATTTCATTTAAAACTACTCCTGCCAAAACCGCTATTAATGCGCCCGGAACTAATTTTAATTTCTTTAAAAAAGAAACTTTATCCCAAGATATTAAAATAACAAAAGAAACTAGCGAAATGACAACTGCTCCCAACTGAACATGATTGATTGCATCGAAAAGGAACGAAAACGTATTGGTTCCGTCATGCTGAATAAAAGCCTGATCACCTTCAAAATCTGCATCGTAACCAAAAGCGTGAGGCAATTGTTTTAAGATGATAATGATTCCGATACCGGCTAACATTCCTTCTATTACATTGGTCGGAAAATAATTTGAAATACTTCCTGCTTTTAAAAACCCTAACGCTAATTGAATTAGTCCTGCAATAAAAACAGACATCAAAAATACATCAAAAGCACCAAAACTTGTTATCGCAGTTAACACTATTGCTGTCAAACCAGCTGCAGGCCCGGAAACGCTAATGTGAGATTGACTCAAATAGCCCACGACTATACCACCAATAACACCAGAAATAATACCTGAAAATAAAGGCGCTCCAGATGCCATTGCAATGCCCAAACACAATGGAAGGGCCACTAAGAAAACTACTAAACCTGAAGCAAAATCAGATTTGAGATTGGCAAAAAGATTGATTTTTTTTGTCATAATACAATACTAAAAAATTATTCATAAAGGTACGAATCTATTTACACAAATATAGATTCGCGAAAAAATAACGAGAAGTATTATATCAAGTTGGGTGGTGGAGCAAATATGCTCGGAGAAATATTATCTAATTTTACAATATTTTCTGAAAGTATCAATTTTGATTCTGTAACGACAAAAAATATAAATTCATGCTCAAAAACAGGAGAATAAACAGCTGCTTTTAATTCTTTATGCGCCTTTTCTTCTTCAGAAAAACTAAAAAATATTGACGTATCACTGCTTTTCTTGATCACCGTTACAATAGTAGGTGTAGACAAGAATGCAATAAATATAAATAAAAGTATCTGAGCAATTAATTTCATTTGAGCAAAAATAGAATTTAACAAATAAAATCAGCGCAAGAAGCAGAAAAATTTATACAAATTTAACATTCCTAAGAAACAAGCCAAACAAAATCTTATCAGACTCTACTTATAAAAAATTCAAAAACAGCTCTTTATAATTCTTCCTCAAGCCATGCGCGCATCATCCAGATTGTTTTTTCTTGCTCAGCAATAAAGTCACTCATCATAGAATTGGTCCCCTCATCGTTGATTTCTCCAGATTTATTCAAAATTTCTCTTTCAATTTTTAATAAATCAGACAAAGAATGAACGATTAATTGAACTGCTTTCTCATCATTAGAAATATTTTTACCTACAGTAAGTTTATTGTTTTTAATATAATCTTCGAAAGTATGCAAGGGTATCCCGCCAATTGTTAAAACTCTTTCGGCTATCATGTCTATTTTTAGTTGTGAATCTGTATACAACTCTTCAAATTTTACATGTAAATCAAAGAATCGTTTTCCACGAATATTCCAATGAATTCCTCTTAAATTTTGATAATATACCTGAAAATTGGCCAATAAAACATTTAACTTTTCTACTAATAATTCTGATTCTTTTACGGGTAATCCTAAAATATTTGTTTTCATGATTTTTAATTTTACAGTATACAACTACAAATTTAAGGTAAGTTTTTTAAAATTATTATAAATAAAAATTATATTTCATTATTTTTGCATCAAAAAATACTATCCAAATGACGATAACTCAATTACAATATGTATTAGCTGTTGCCGAACACAAAAATTTTACGCTGGCTGCAGAAAAATGTTTTGTGACTCAGCCGACTTTGAGCATGCAAATTCAGAAAATTGAAGAAGAACTTAATATCCAGATTTTTGATCGAACAAAAAAGCCTATCCAACTTACCGATATTGGCCAAAAAATTGTAAATCAAGCCAAGAATATTGTCAATGAAGCCAATAGAATTAAAGATATTGTAGAACAGCAGAAAGGTTTTATTGGTGGCGAATTTCGTTTAGGAATCATTCCGACCATCATGCCAACGCTTTTACCAATGTTCCTGAATAATTTTATAAAAAAATATCCAAAAGTAAAATTATTAATAGAAGAATTAAATACAGACGAAATTATTGTAAAATTGAAAAATGGTCATCTGGACGCTGCGATTGCCGCTACGCCGCTGGAAGATGAAAAAATAAAAGAAATTGTTTTGTATTTTGAGCCTTTTGTCGCCTATATACCGGAGCATCACGCAAGTTTTGAAAAGCAGGAAATTGAAGTTTCTGATTTGAATCTGAATGAAATATTGCTTTTGCAGGATGGCCATTGTTTTAGAGATGGCATTTTAAATTTATGCAAAAATGGTTCAGACATCGACCAAAATAATTTTCAGATTCAGAGCGGAAGTTTTGAAACCTTAATAAAACTGGCAGACGAAGGGTTGGGTACGACATTGCTTCCGTACTTGCATACTTTAGATTTGAAAGATTCAGACAAATTAAAACTTCGCAACTTTAAGGAACCAAAACCCGCTCGCGAGGTGAGTTTAATTTATCCCAAAAGTGAATTGAAAATGCAAATCATAGACGCACTTCGCTCAACCATTGCAGGAGTTGTAAAAGGCGCAATTGTTTTTCAAAATGTGCAAATAGTGAGTCCGCTCTCTAAAAAATAGAGCCTAAAAAAGGAGCCGATTTGGCTCCTTTTTTTATACTTTGATTAATAATAAACTTGGTTCTAATTCTGGTTTTTCAATTATAAAATTTAATAACCATTCTTGCAATTGCTCCATCTCGTATGGTAAGAGCGTTTTTATTGCTTTTTCTAACTCTTTATAGAAAAGTATCGGATCAAAACTCACTCGTTCAAGTATTGATTTTGTGTAATCAAACATCATTTTTGACATAGTAAAATAAGATTTTGGGGTTTATCTTTATTTTTAAACTCCCGGTAAAAGTAAACAAATAACAAATATAACAACAGCATTTAACTATTTTTTTTGAAAATTTTATCAACGAAAACGTTTTCTAAATAATTATAAATCAATATAGAATTATTCTAAATAGCTTGCTTTAAACCTTTTTAGTTGCTCTGAACATCTCTCGTTTTCCTGGCGGTCCTGCCAATTTTTCTACAGCAAAACCCACTTCGATCATACTCCTTTTTACGACTCCTCGCGCTGCGTATGTTACCAAAACGCCATTTGGCTTTAAACTATTGTACATTTTTCTAAAAATTTCGGTACTCCACAACTCGGGTTGCACTCGAAATCCAAAGGCATCAAAGTAAATCAAATCAAAAATTTCTAAATCGTCTATTTCATCAAAAAATTGTTTTCTTTTGGTTAACGAAAAACTCCTGCTTAACATCACCTTTTGGTTCCATTCGCACTCGTGCATTTTTTTAAATATATCTTCAAACAACGAAGCTTCCAGCTCAGCAACATAATTCATCTGCAAAACTTCTTCTGCAGGAACCGGATACGCTTCTACTCCAACATAATTTATAGGTTGCTCTTTCAAATTTGATTCTAAAAAAGTGATAAAAGCATTCAAACCAGTTCCAAAACCAATTTCAAGCAACGAAACCTCTTTATTTTCAAACAATGAGAGACCGTTTTTTATAAAAACATGTTTGGCTTCCTGAATGGCTCCGTGTTTTGAGTGATAGCATTCATCCCATTCATCCAAATGAATTGTAGTTGAGCCATCTAGCGTTTTAATTATTTCTCTTTTCACTTTTTTAAAATTTATTGTAAGGCCTAACCGATTTTAAAATCGTATTATGAGTCAAATTTAGTCAAAACAAATGCGTAAAGCCTTAAAAAACCACACGTTTTTCATAAATTCTTTATAAAAATGTCTTAAATTTTTAAGTTTATTATAAGATAGATAAATCTCAGTCAAACGGTATAAATAATGCAGTTTTAGTAAGTAAATTATATATTTTTACTTAATTTTGCATATTACAAATTCTATTTACACCAAATCATTGCTTTAGATTTTTTCTATAGAAATGAATTTTACAATAAAACCTTACATAATTATGAGTACAACTCAAACAAGCAAAATTGAAATCAGAAAAGCCACTTCATCAAAAATAGATGCGGTAGACTTTGAAAACTTAAGCTTTGGTGCTGTTTTTACAGACCATTTATTTGAATGTGATTTTAAAAATGGTCAGTGGCAAAATCCTGTCATTAAGCCTTACGCACCCATTTTAATGGATCCTTCATCAAAAGTCTTTCACTACGGGCAAGCTATTTTTGAGGGAATGAAAGCTTACAAAGACGACAATAATGATGTTTGGTTGTTTAGACCTGATGAAAACTACAAGCGTTTTAATAAATCTGCAACCCGTATGGCAATGCCAGAAGTTCCGGAGGATATTTTTATGGATGGTTTGAATGAATTATTGAAATTAGACAAAGACTGGATTCAGAAAGGAAACGGAAGCAGCATGTACATTCGACCATTTATGATTGCAACTGGGGCCGGTGTTGTTGCTAATCCATCTGAAGAATATAAATTTATGATTTTACTTTCTCCTGCAAAATCCTATTATTCTGGAGAAGTAAAAGTAATTATTGCAGAGCATTACAGTAGAGCTGCCAACGGTGGTATCGGAGCGGCAAAAGCTGCAGGAAATTACGCAGCGCAATTTTACCCAACAACTTTGGCCAATAAAGAAGGTTTTCAGCAAATAATCTGGACAGACGATGCCACGCACACCAAACTGGAAGAAGCGGGAACAATGAATGTCTTTTTTAGAATAAATGACACTTTGCTGACAGCACCAACAAGCGAAAGAATTTTAGACGGAATCACCAGAAAAAGTTTGATTGCAATGGCTGAAAAAGAAGGTCTAAATGTTGATGTACGCCCTGTTATTGTTTCTGAATTGGTAGAGGCTGCAAAAAATGGTTCTCTAAAAGAAATTTTTGGTGCCGGAACCGCTGCAGTTGTAAGCGTTATCAAGGGATTTTCGTATCAGGATGTTTATTACGAAATGGCGCCTGTTGAGAATTCTTATGCCTCTCTTTTAAAAGAAAAACTAACAAATCTTCAAAACAAACTTTCAGAAGATACTTTTGGATGGACTGTAAAAGTTCAATAACTAAAAGATAATTATAAAAACAAACCCGACAGATTTTAAAATTTGTCGGGTTTTCTATTTTATAAAAGTTTTGAAAAATCAGGTTTAAAATAATTTGGTCCTTTCATTACCTTTCCGTCTTCACGATAAATTGGCTGTCCGTCTTCGCCTAATTTACTCATATTACTGCGCTGGATTTCATCAAAAACAGCTTCAATTTTACCCTGCAAACCATGTTCTATAATTGTTCCGCACAAAATGTACATCATATCTCCAAGCGCATCAGCAATTTCTACTAAATCATTATTCTGTACTGCTTCCAGATATTCCTCATTTTCTTCTTTCATCAAATTATAACGCAAAATATTTTTGGCTTGACCTAAGTCTGCAATGGGAGTTTCGCTATGACCAATTTTAAAAGCAGTATGAAACTCTTTCACCGCATCAAGTTGTTTTTTCATAATTTTTATTTGATTAAATGAGTGGCCAAATTAGCAACAATTCATATACAATTAGCTATTTTTGTCAAAAAAAATTAAAATCATGTTTAGTCAGGGACAATTAATATTTGGATTATGTTTTTTTATCGCATTTGTAATAGCTATTGTATTTGCTTATAGAAAAGATTTAGCATTACACAAGATTTTTTACAAAGGAAATTATAAAGTATTAATCGCTTTTCTTCTTTTTATCGCGATCCTTTTTTTTATTAAAATATTTTTGAAGCGATAATTCGGCTAAATTTTTAGGGATTTAATTCAAAAATATTTTTAAGATTTATACCCATAAAAGTTTATTGTTTTTTGTCTAAAAACGTTTTTTGTTTGAACCACTATTTTCAAAAAGCGAGTAATATTTTGCTTTCTTATAGTACGACTACTAATAAAATTTATAACTTTACGACTCAAACAATACATTACCGATGAAAATCTTAAAATATTTATTCCTTTTATTATTACTAAGCTTTATTGCTCTCACCGTTTTTGTAGCGACTCAAAAAGGTGATTTTTCTGTAGAAAGAAGTAAAGTGATCAATTCACCAAAAGCTACTGTTTATAGTTATGTAAATGACTTTAGAAACTTTGAAGATTTTGAATCATGGGCAGTTGAAGATCCTTCTGTAAAAATTGTATTTCCTGAAAAAACGATTGGTAATGGCGCTTCTTATTCCTGGAGTGGCGATGACGGAACGGGAAATGCGATAACATTGGAAGCCAAAGAAGGCGAAAGTATTCATCAAAAAATGAACTACGACGGTAATGAAGCTGATGTTAATTGGATTTTTAAAGATACTCTGGCCGGAAAAACAAAAGTGACATGGAAAGCTACAGGAACAATGAGTTTTTTATTTAAAATCTACACGGCTTTAAATGGTGGTTCAGACAATATAATTGGTACAATTTCAGAAAAAAGCTTGGCCAATATTGATAAAAATTTAGATTACGAAACCAAGACTTTTGCAATAAAAGTAAACGGTCTGGTTAAGAAAACTGAAGTTTTTTACATCAAGCAAACTTTTACTAGCGAAATAAAAAAAGTTAATAAAAATGCCCGTATCGTAATTCCGAAACTTATGGAGTTTTGCAAAACGGGTAATTTAATTCAAAGAGGAAAACCTTTTATCATTTATCATACGTACGACACCGTTACGGGTCTAGCAAAAATATCGATCTGTTTGCCTATTAATAAAGAAATTTTTACCAGTTCCGGAAGTGATATTTTGGCTGGAAAACTCAATTCTTTTGAAGCCGTAAAATCTACATTAACAGGAGACTACACGCATTTAGACAAAGCCATTACAAAAACCAGAGTCTTTATCAACAAAGAAAAATTAACCCCAGAACTTAGCTGGTCACATCTGGAAATTTTAGCAATTAACAAAATGGATGTTAAAAGTCCGTCAAAACTAATGACTGAAATCTATTTGCCGGTAAAACCAAAAGTAGCACCAATAACAATAGCTCCTGTCTACAAACCTCAAACTACAGAACCTATTCCTACGCCAGCAGAAAAACCTGCTAAACAAGAAGAAGAGCAATCTGAATTTTAAAAAAAAGTTTCGTTTTAAACCTTTTGTCCTAAATTCATTCTAACAAGATAAAGAATCAGACTTGACAAACGAGGAGGAATTTATAGGACAATTATTAAATCCTAAAACGCAAAATACTGCGTTTCAAAAACTCTTGTCAGAATATCAAAGACCTTTGTATTCTCATATTCGGAACATTGTTTTGAATCATGATGATGCCGATGATGTTTTGCAAAATACATTTGTAAAAGTTTTTCAATATTTAAAAAATTTCAAAGGTGAAAGCAAATTGTTTTCATGGATGTACCGTATAGCTACTAACGAAGCGTTGACTTTTTTAAATCAAAAGGCAAAATTAAATCAGCTCACATCTGAAGCTTTACAAAATAAAACCATTGACAATCTTCCTGCCGATGTGTATTTTGATGGAAGCGAGATTCAGATAAAACTTCAAAAAGCGATAGCAACATTGCCTCAAAAACAGCAGTTGGTCTTTAAAATGAAGTATTTTGAAGAATTAAAATATGAAGAAATAGCTGAAATTTTGGGTACTTCTGTGGGTGCATTAAAAGCTTCCTATCATCATGCTGTAAAAAAAATTGAATTATATGTTACCACAAATTAAACCTTTTGGCAAAACAGATATCTTATAGACACTATGAAAACATTTAAATTAGAAAACGAGCCAAAAATTAAATCAGGATTTAAAACTCCTGATGATTATTTTGATACTTTTTCGACTAAAGTTTTGGAACAAGTAGACAAAAAAGAAGTAAAAGTTATTGCCCTTAACAGACGTAAAAAAGTGATCTCTATTGTTGCTGCAGCTGTAATCTTGATCGGATTAATGATTCCGATAGTAAATAATTACAATAGCAAATCAAAAGAACTTGATGCTGAGACTTTAGAAACCTATTTATCGTATCAGTCAAATTTAAACCAATATGATTTAATTAAAGAATTAGACAATACTGACATTCAAAAATTGGGCAAAAATGTAGCACTTGAAGATGAAACGATAGAAGATATTTTATCATCTAATCCAAATATTGAAAACTTAATTTCGGAATAACTAAATTTTAAAAAGATGAAAATCAAAAACATACTATCAATACTTTTCTTTCTGGTCAGCTTTTCATTTTATGCACAAAATGGAAACCTAGATGAAAAACGTGAAAAAATAAAAGAATACAAAGTTGCTTTTTTAACGACTGAACTCGAGCTTACTTCAGCAGAAGCTGAAAAATTTTGGCCGATTTATAACGCTTATGATGACAAGCAATTTGAATTGCGCCATGATAAGATGAAAACGTATCTACGCAAATTGAATGACGATACTATTAATTCGATTTCAGAAAAAGAGGCTACTACGCTTCTATCACAAATAGAAAGTACAGATAAAGAATTGTATTTGTTAAAAGAAAAATACATTCAAAGCCTAAAAAAAATACTTTCGGCAAAAAAGATATTAAAGCTTAAAAAATCGGAAGATGATTTTAATAGAAAATTATTAAAGCAATACAGAGACAAAGCAGGTAAAAATTAATTACCCAAAGAAACAACAGCTGAAAGAACCCTATATAATAATACTTACTTTATTATTTAGGGTTCTTTCTATTTAAACTGATGTTATTTTTTATTATTTAATTAAGGCTCTTGTCTCTTAAAACGAAGTCTAACTACCTTATTGTATCCCGCAGCAATTGCAGTAGTTTTGTTGATAAAACGAATGGTAAAAAGTGAATTATCATTAGAGTATTTTATCCAATTTACTCCTCCGTCCAGTGAGTACATTATTCCTGATTGTCCCACGCAAACTAATTCTTTGGCATTCGTACCCGGCACATATTGTACACAAGAAGCATATCCAAATCCTTTGTCCTGAGCTACTAATTGCCAAGTTTGACCACCATCATTGGTTATCGCTTTATTGTCTGTCTTTTTATCCAGATCTTCAAAATCTCCACCGGCTATAATTCCGTGTTTAGAATCATAAAAATCGGCTGTAAAAATTCCAGCCATTGCTTTTCCTTGTATGATAGGGGTATCGATCACTTTCCATGTTTTTCCTTTATCTCCCGAATAAAAAACACGTGATTTTTTTCCACCAGAAACGATCCATGTATCATCTCCTTTAACTACCACATTTGTATTACTGGCTGCAAAAGCGCCTTCGCCAACAGCATTTGTTGGTAATTTATCAGACAATAATTTTGCCCAAGTTTCACCACCATCACGGGTTACAATAACCGAAAAAGTATCTTCTGTTGGATCTCCAATAGCGATTCCTTCATTTTCATTCCAAAATTGCATACTATCGTAAAAAACTTTTGAATGAATTTCCTTGTAAACCAATTTTACTTTTTGCGTTTTTTTAGAAACCTGATACAATAATCCCGGGTTTGCAACACTTAATAAATAGATATTTTGCGAAGTTTGTGCAATACTTCTAAACTCTAATTTAAGCGTATCACGATAAATATGCTCCTCAAATCTTGACTTTTTACTCAAATCATAATAACCAAAACGAGAGTTATCTGCTCCATACCATACTTTATCACCATCAATAGCAATGGCACGAATACTGATTTTATCCTGAAATAAAGTATCTACTTGCATAGATGTAAAACCATAATATAATGCGCGCTTGTTACCATCATTTGCAGTTCTAAAAGACATTAATAAAACAAAGGCTCCTAGAAACAAAACTAATTTTCTCATACAGATTTTTTTTTTGCGCTAAAATACAATTATTTATAAGATATGAAAAGCTTTCGCTTTTTTTCTGGCACAGTAATTGGATATCTCAGAATATTAATCTTAAAAATGATTTGCCATGAAAACCAATCTACTTTTAATAGCAATGCTAACTTTGGGTTTTAGCACTTTTCAAGTTCAGGCTCAAACAACTGTTTATGCAAAAAATTCAGATATAAGCGATAATTTAGATCTAAGAGCTGTTGCTTCTATTTTTGGAGAATCGAATAACTTACAAGATTTTGAGAGACGTTTAAACGATCCAAAATATCAAATTTCGAATCTTGATTTAAATGATGACAACGATGTTGATTATTTACGTGTAATAGAATCTGTAGAAAACAGAACGCACGTTGTTATAATTCAGGCGGTATTAGACAGAGATGTTTACCAAGACATTGCAACAATTGATGTTGAAAGAGACAATTACAACAAAGTAAGCGTACAGGTGGTAGGAAACTCTTATTTATATGGAGACAATTATATTTATGAGCCAGTTTACCATGTATCTCCAGTAATTTACACATCGTTTTGGGTAAATAATTACAGACCTTATTACTCTAGCTGCACATGGAATGTTTATCCTACCTATTACTATGCATGGAGACCTTACCCTATTTACAGATACAGAAGAAACATCAATGTTTGTATTAATGTAAGCAACAATTATAACTATGTAAACTATAGAAGAAGCTATAGAGCTCCTGCCATCTGTGAAACAAGACGTGCTTATGGGTACGAAAAAATGCGTCCTAATC
This sequence comes from Flavobacterium geliluteum, assembly GCF_017948595.1. Classification (GTDB taxonomy): domain Bacteria; phylum Bacteroidota; class Bacteroidia; order Flavobacteriales; family Flavobacteriaceae; genus Flavobacterium; species Flavobacterium flavipigmentatum. The sequence continues at coordinate 52,425 of NZ_JAGFBV010000013.1, forward strand.
ATAGTTTTTCGCAAAGAAATTCAAATGTAAACAACAGATACGAATTAGATCAAAGACGTGTTGCAAGTAGAGAATCCAGCAGAAGCAATGGTGTTTACACTAATGCTAACAGATCAAACGAAGGAAGATCTTCATCTTTAGATAATAAAAATAGAAATTACACCGAAAATAGAGGATCATCAAACAAAAATTATAATACAGAGCGAGTTGCATACAATAGAGATAATACTGTAAAAGCAGCTACTCCCGCAAGAGTTGAAAGTACAAGAAGACCAGAATCTCAAAGAAGCTACGGCGAGAATAATATGAGTTCTTCAAGGGGAAGTTCAGAAAGCAGAAATAATTCTAATAGAGTTGCTACTGAGCAAAGAGCAGCAGAGCCACAAAGAAATTATTCTCAAAACAGAAGCAACTCAGAAAACAGAAACAGCACTTCGAGACCGCAAGCTACTCAACGCTCCGAAGCTCCGAGAGCCAATCAGGAAGCAAGGGGTAATCAAGGCTCCAGAGAAAGTTCTTCCTCTTCTAGAAGTGGTGGCAGAAGAATTTAAATTAAGAGAATTCACGATAACTAAAAAGCACAATTTTACGATTGTGCTTTTTTTTATCTTTTTAATTATAATTGACGTTAATTTATTTTAAAACAGTAAATTTGCAACCGTCTTTTATAAAAACATACATGAGCGCATCACATAAAAACTTACATAGTAAGTTGTCTGTAGGAGGTTTATTGATCACATTAGGAATTATTTACGGAGATATTGGTACTTCTCCTTTATATGTAATGAAAGCCATACTTGGTGAACATACCATTGATGCAGATATCGTTTTAGGGGGTATCTCCTGCGTTTTTTGGACATTAACTTTACAAACTACCATAAAGTATGTTCTTATCACTTTAAGCGCTGACAACCATGGCGAAGGAGGGATCTTTGCTTTGTATGCTTTGGTAAAAAAAACAAAAATTCAGTGGCTCATTGTGCCCGCCATTATTGGAGGAAGTGCCTTATTAGCTGATGGAATTATAACACCGCCGATTTCGGTTTCGTCCGCCGTAGAAGGAATAAAAACCTACTATCCGGAGATAAACACGATCCCGATCGTTATCGGAATTTTGTTCGTTTTATTTACTATACAACAATTTGGGACCAAATTAGTTGGAAAATTCTTTGCTCCGATGATGCTCATCTGGTTCGCCATGTTAGGTACGCTAGGAATAATTCAAATCTTAGATCACCCTGAAGTAATAAAAGCAATCAACCCTTATTATGCTTATCACTTATTACAAATACATCCGGATGGTTTTTTTGTACTTGGCTTTGTGTTTTTGTGTACAACGGGAGCAGAAGCTTTGTATTCGGATATGGGACATTGCGGACGCAAAAACATCAGAATTAGTTGGATTTTCGTCAAGATAACTTTGGTTTTAAATTATTTTGGACAAGCAGCTTATCTAATAAATAATGAAGGTCAAACACTTAAAGGTTTAGGTGGTGAAAACGGAAACCCATTCTACCTAATCATGCCAGATTGGTTTCAGCCGGCGGGTATTGTTATCGCTACTTTGGCTGCTGTTATTGCTTCTCAAGCACTTATTAGCGGTTCGTTTACTTTGATAAATGAAGCGATGCGACTAAACTTCTGGCCAAAAGTAAAAATCAAATACCCTACAGAAGTCAAAGGTCAATTGTACATTCCGTCAATCAACTGGTTGTTGTTTTTTGGTTGTGTTGGAATCGTTTTACATTTTGAAAAATCAAGTAATATGGAGCATGCCTATGGTCTTGCAATCGTATTGTGCATGATCATGACAACCATCTTACTCAATTATTATTTAATCATGAAAAGAGTAAAACTCTATTTTATGATTCCGCTGATTACTATTTATTTAATAATTGAATTTAGCTTTTTGATTGCCAACATTACAAAATTTAGCGAAGGCGGATATGTTACTTTAATTATTGCCGTTCTGTTAATTTCTGTAATGACTACTTGGTATTTAGCTAAAAAAATTAACAAAAGTTACACCAAAATTGTCAAGATTGACGATTATAAAAAGGTGTTAATGGAATTGAGTCAGGACTTAACGATTCCAAAATATGCTACCCATTTAGTATACATGACTAATGCTAATCGTGTAGATGAATTAGAGCAAAAAGTAATGTATTCTATTTTGCAAAAGCGACCAAAAAGAGCCGATATTTATTGGTTTGTACACGTAAATATTTTGACAGAGCCATATAAAACGCAATATAAAGTTACCGAAATAGTAAAAGATGATATTTATAGAATCGATTTTAATCTCGGATTTAGAGAACCTACCAAAATCAATTTAATGTTTCGTGAAGTGATTCGAGATATGGTAAAACGAGGAGAAGTAGATATTACCAGCCGTTATGAATCATTAAACAAAAACAATATTATTGGCGACTTTAAATTTGTATTATCAGAAAAATTCCTTTCGAATGATAGTGATTTAAAATGGCATGAGAATATTATCATGAACTCTTATTTCTTCATCAAGAAACTAAGTTTGTCTGAAGAAAGAGCTTTTGGTCTGGACAGCAGCTCTGTAAAAATAGAGAAATTCCCGATGGTGCTTCATGCTCCCGAAAACATTGGATTAACTCGAATAATAAAATAAAAATTCTTTTAAAATACATTCAAAAACACTCATTTAGTTACTATCTGAGTGTTTTTTTTCTTTTTATTGAAGGTCAAAATAACATTCAAAATTAAAAATTTAACTTTCAATCAATTAATAGTACCTTTGCAAATCAAATAATTAAAATGAGATTACACAGAAATTTAGTTTATACTACCATCGATTCTTTGAACGCAATTTTCAATGAAGGAGAATATGCAGACAAAGTGGTAGCAAGAGCCTTAAAAAAAGACAAACGTTGGGGAAGTTCTGACAGGAAGTTTGTTGCTGAAACCATATACGAAGTTGTTCGTTGGAAACGATTATATGCAGAAATTGCCGAAGTAAAAGAACCTTTTGACAGAGACAATCTTTGGAGAATGTTTTCTGTTTGGGCAGTTTTAAGAGGATATCCTATCCCAGATTGGAGACAATTGGAAGGAACGCCAGAGCGAAAAATAAAAGGACGTTTTGACGAACTTTCTAAAATTAGAGCATTAAAAGAATCCATTCCGGACTGGATGGACGAATTGGGCGTAAAGGAACTTGGCGAAAAAGTATGGGCAAAAGAAATTGCTGCTCAAAACCAACCTGCCAAAGTTATTTTAAGAACCAACACGCTTAAAGGAACCAAAGAAAACCTTAGAAACACCTTGATGGATTTAAATATCGAAACCGAATATTTAAACGATCAACCTGAAGCTTTGGTTCTGAAAGAAAGAGCCAATGTGTTTTTGACAGACGCTTTTAAACAAGGACTTTTTGAGGTACAAGATGCCAACTCACAATTGGTAGCTGGTTTTCTTGATGTAAAACCAGGAATGCGAGTTGTAGATACGTGTGCAGGTGCAGGAGGAAAAACATTGCATATTGCATCTTTGATGGAAAACAAAGGACAACTAATTGCAATGGATTTGTACGAAAGCAAATTGAAGCAACTTAAATTAAGAGCGAAGAGAAACGGCGCTTTCAATATAGAATACCGCATTATCGACAGTACAAAAGTGATCAAAAAATTGCACGAAAAAGCAGACCGTGTTTTGATTGACGCACCTTGTAGTGGTTTGGGAGTACTAAAAAGAAATCCTGACGCTAAGTGGAAATTGCAACCGGAGTTTATTGATAACATTCGAAAAGTACAAAGTGAAGTTTTGGAAAGCTATTCTAAAATTGTAAAACCAGGCGGAAAATTAGTATATGCAACTTGCTCTGTTTTGCCTTCTGAAAATCAGGAACAAGTAGAAAAATTTCTAAAAACAGAAATTGGACAACAGTTTAATTTTATCAAAGACAGAAAAATTTTGGCTTCAGAATCAGGTTTTGATGGTTTTTACATGGCGCTTTTAGAAAGAAAAGAATAAATTTTAAATTCTAAAACAATAAAATCCAAATTCCAACACTAAAACTTGGAATTTGGATTTTTGTTTTTTAGGATTCTAAACTTGGCTTTCGGAGCATTTTGCCGTTTCCTGTTTCTTTAAATTTAGGTACAAAAACAATTTCTTTGGGTTTTTCAAATTTGCCTAAAAAATCAAAGAAATCTGACACAAACTCTTGTTTTTCACCTTCAATGACTAAAATTAATTTTTCGCCCAAAGCGATATCCGGAACTCCTGTTACAAAAAATCGTGCATTTATTTTTCCTGTCAGTTTTGCTTCAATTTGTTCGGGAATCAATTTTACACCGCCACTATTAATAACGTTATCTATTCGGCCAATAAAAACAAATTGGCGGTCGTTTATAAGTTCAACCAAATCATTAGTAACGATAGGATCAGCAGATACGGAAGGCAAATAAATCACCAGACATTCTCTTTCGTCCTTTGCAATTTTTACGTTTGGCAAAACAGAGAAAACCTTCTCTCCTACTCGCTTGGCGGCAATATGAGTAATTGTCTCGGTCATGCCATACGTTTCGTAAACTTCCGTTTTTAGAGGTAATAATTTTTCTTCTAGAGAAGCATCCATTTTTGTGCCTCCTACGATTAGTTTCTTTACATTTATTAATTGTTTTATACTATTTTGAACCTGTAAAGGTACCATAGCCACAAAATCGTATTTTACTGTATTTCTAGCCAAAGGCTCAAGACTTGGTTCTACGATGTCTATTTCGAGACCGAGAATTAAACTTCGCACAAGCATCATTTTTCCCGCAATAAATTTTACCGGAAGACACAATAACGCCTTATCACCCGGGCTTAAATCAAAAAAATCACCCGTTGCCAGAGCCGAATGAATCATGGCTTGTTTTTGAAGCCTTACTTCCTTCGGAAGCCCTGTAGACCCAGATGTCGTCATTTCAATATACTCTTTATTATCAAACCAATCCAGCAAAAATTCGCCAATTGCTTTTTCGTAAAGATCGCCTTCTTTAATATAACTGTAGGCAATGTTCCCGAGTTCTTTAGCATTAAAATGATGACCATTTAATTTAAAAAAATTATGTACGTTGTGGTGTATTAAGTTTGACATAGCGCTATTGATTTGATGATTCTACAACATTTATTTTTCCCGTTAATCTTTGTTTCCAGTCGCTCCATTTGTATTTTTTTGAAAAAATATAAAGCAAAATAGGATATACTATCACCACCGGCAAAATCACATCAAAACCAGCGGAAGGTTCAGACAAATCTCTAAAAATAGAATGCGTCTGAAAAACTGACCAATCTGATGTAACCAGTAATGCTCCCGTTAGGTTGTTGGCAGCATGAAAACCAAGTGCCAACTCTATACCTTCGTCCATTAAGGTAATGATACCCAATAAAAAACCGGTCCCGATATAATAAATCATGACAATGCTTCCCATTTTGGTAACTTCTGGATTGAACCAATGCATCGAACCAAAAATAAGTGAAGTCATAACTAAAGGAAACCATTTATTATGCGCCAAATTGGCAAATCCCTGCATCAAATATCCTCTAAAAATATATTCTTCTGTACTGGTTTGTATCGGAATAAAAATTACTCCGATAAAACATAATATCAAAAAAGGCTCCCATTTAAAATTACTGATAAACTTGTCTGGCGCATTAAAATAAAGAATAAAAAAACTTACTACGGAAAAAGTTGCCCACAACGCAAAGGAGAAAAAAACACGTTTCCAATCTATTTTTTTTCGAGAAGTGGTAATAGACAACAACGTTTGACTGTGCCAATATTTTACGACAAAAAATACTCCTGCAAAAGCAAAAACGAACGAGAGCATGACTAAAAACAACGTAAGATTGGGCTCAAAAACTTTCATTATAACAGCATTTTCGCTGGGAAAATCCTGTTTGTTTATATAACTTTTATAAAGAACCGCTACTGAAAACGGTATTTGGCCGATAAATGAAGCCGCAATTATAAATACCGAGCCAATCAGATATTTCCAAAATTTATTCTCTGGTGAAATTCCTTGTTCTAAAAACATACATTTGAAAGTTTAAAAAATGAGAGTTTAGTTGTACAACTAATAATTATTTTGGGGAATGCTAAAATACTTATTTTTTATTTTAACTACCTTTATATCCTCTAAAAATACAAAAATGATACAAATTTATCATAATCCACGTTGTGGAAAATCTAGAAATTGTCTTGCTTTTATTGAGCAAAGCAATCAACCGTACGAAATTATTCCGTATCTCATTGAAAATCCATCTTTTGAGGATTTAAAAATTATACTCGAAAAATTAAATATAAAACCAATTCAATTGATTCGAATTAAAGAGAAAATATGGATCGAAAACTATAAAAGCAAAAACTTACAAGACAACGAAATCATTCAGGCAATGGTCGATCATCCTATTTTAATCGAAAGACCCATTGTAGTAAAAGATAAAAAAGCCATTATTGGTAGAGATTTAGATGAGGTTGCTTCTTTTTTAGAATAATTGTAAAGAATAATATTAACATATTTTTGTGATTCTTATCATTAAACCAAAAGGTACATTTGCAGTCTAAAGACTGAATGAAACCCAAAACACCAATGAAAAAATTGAAATTTGCTGTATTACTTGTATTTCTTTTTACAAGTTTTTACAACTACGCTCAACAAGCACCATTACCCAAAAACAAAGTTAAAGTTACCGGAAAAGTTTTCGAAAAAGTAAGCAAACAACCTCTTGAATATGCCACGATCTCTATCATGGCAGCCAATGACACGAAAGTTATTGCAGGAGGGATCACCAACCCAAAAGGTGAATTTGAAGTAGCCGTTGCACCAGGAATATATGATATTAAGATTGAATTTATCTCTTTTAAAGCAACAGAAATTAAGCAAAAAAGCATTGAAAGCGACACTAATCTTGGTGCCGTAAATCTTTCTGAAGATGCGGCACAATTGAATGAAGTTGTCATTCGTGCAGAAAAATCAACGGTAGAAATTAAACTGGACAAAAAAGTATATAACGTAGGTCAGGATATGATGGTAAAAGGCGGAACCGTAAGCGATGTTCTGGACAATGTACCATCTGTTTCTGTAGATACAGAAGGAAATGTAAGTTTAAGAGGAAGTGACAATATTCGAATATTAATTGACGGAAGACCTTCTAACGCAATTAATATGGCAGAAGCGTTGCGTCAGCTTCCGGCAGATGCTATTGATAAAGTAGAAGTGATTACCAATCCATCAGCTCGTTATGATGCAGAAGGAGGATCAGGATTAATTAATATCATTCTTAAAAAAGGTAAAAACCAAGGTTTTAACGGAACTTTTATTGCCTCAACTGGTATACCAGAAACGTACGGTTTAAGCGCTAATTTAAATTATAAAACTGAAAAATTAAATTACTTTACAACTGCTGGTTACAACTACAGAACCAATGAAGGTCGCGGTAAAACTGATTCAGAATATTTTAACGAAGACGGCACAACTAAAAACTTTTTGGATGAAGACCGTGATACCAAAAGAATCAGAGACGGTTTTAATGCAAGAGCGGGATTGGAATGGACCATTACCCCTACTACTTTTTGGACCAACTCTATTAATTATCAAAATAATACCGGAGAAGACAGAGACTTGATCAATTATAATAATTATGATGCCTCTCGTAATTTTACAGGTGCTACTTTTCGATTGAATGACGGAAATACCAGTAGCGAAAATGTAGAATATAGCTCAAATTTGATCAAAAACTTTAATAATGAAGGCCATAAATTAACTGCCGATCTATCGATTTCAAGAAATACAGACGATAGCAACAGTCTTATTACGGGTACAGATGATTTTAACAATACGTTAAATGATCAGGTTCAAAAACAAGTTCAGTTGCAGGCAGATTATGTTTTACCAATCGGCGAAGGAAGTCAGTTTGAAGCAGGATACAAAGGAAACTTTGCCGATTTGAACAATGAATATTATGTTCTTGACGAAAACGGTACCGCACTTCCAAATTTATCCAATACGTTAGAGTATAAAGAAAACATCAATGCAATCTACACTCAGTACGGCTTCAAAGTAAATAAATTCTCTTATTTATTTGGTTTACGCTGGGAGGATACCAATATTCAGGTTAACCTTTTAGATACAAATGATTTTAATACTAAAAAATACAACAACTTGTTTCCAAGTGCATTTGTTAGTTATGAAATTTCAGATCAAAGTAATTTCACTGTCAGCTACAGTAAACGTCTGTCAAGACCAAGAGGACGTTTCATGAATCCTGCAGTAAATTATTCAAGTAATATCAATATTTTTCAAGGAAATCCGGATCTGGATCCCTCTTTAACTGACAAATATGACGTTGGTTATCTCAAACGTTGGGAAAAAGTAACCTTTAATACTTCTGCTTATTATGAAGATACTAAAGATGTTTTCAGTTTTGTGAGATCTCCTACTGGTGAAGAAGTAAATGGTGTTCCTGTCATTTTAAGCAGACCTATCAACTTAGGAAAAGAGCAAAAATTTGGTTTCGAATTCACATTAAATTATACACCTTTTAAATGGTGGAGATTAAATAGTAACTTCAATCTTTATAACGTAAAAACCAGTGGAGAAAACAGCTATACAGATGCCAATGGAGAACTTGTCGTTCAAAATCTTGACAACAAAGCCAATACATGGTTTGCTAGAATCAGCTCAAAAGTTACATTGCCTTATAAAATTGACTGGCAGTTAACAGGCGTGTACAACGGAGAACAAAAAACAGCCCAAGGTAAAAATCTAGGACAATTTGGAATGAACACTTCATTTAGCAAAGATATTTTAAAAGAACAGGCAACAGTCGCCTTCAATGTTAGTGATATTTTCAATTCTCGTGTCATGAGGTCTTATACCTATCTTGAAAATCAAACCTCTTATGGCGAAATGCAGTTTCGCAGACGACAGATCAACTTATCGTTTACGTACCGTTTCAACAAAAAGAAAACCGATAGAGATAAAAATGCTCCTAAAAACGGTAATGACGAAAACGGAGGTGGTGAATTTCCAGGATAAGCTTACCCAACAGACATAAAAAAAAGGACTCGTATAAACGGGTCCTTTTTTTATGAAATCAATTCAAAATTAAATTGATTGTTCTTGCTTTTTCTTTGCTCTTTTCTCTTTGATCATCTCCCAGCTTGCCCCCGTTACCCAATAGCCAACGAAACCAACTAAGAAAAACATCAACCAAAACCCTATAGTTAGTATGGTCAAGAAAAGTAAAAAACCTAAGTACTGTGAAAATTCAAACATGTTTTCCGGAATTTTTGAATGTAAGTACAAATGTATGTTTTAAATTTTTCGTTAGCAATAAAAACCAAATCAATTTTTATAAAATCACAATAATCCGTATATTTAAACTCATTTTAAATAAGCTTTTCTTTCGATTATTTTTTAATTAACTAAATCACAAGAATATGAGTGTTTTCAGGAGCTGTTTCCTGCTGTCCCCTGTATCTTTTCCTGTCTAAAGAAGCCAGAAAAAGGATGCCGGTCCCATCAGGGCTAGGACACTTGTTTTCATAATAAAATTTATTCAATACTATCTGGTTGAGCGATTTCATAAATTACAGATAACATTTTAGAGAGTACAGACAACATTTCACAAATTACAGATAACATTTTACAAAAAAATCATGAAATACAGAATAGAAAAAGACACCATGGGCGAAGTTCAGGTTCCGGCAGACAAATATTGGGGAGCCCAAACCGAACGTTCAAGAAACAATTTCAAAATTGGCGCAGCAGCCTCTATGCCGCAAGAAATAATAGAAGGTTTTGCTTATCTTAAAAAAGCTGCCGCATTTGCCAATACCGATTTAGGTGTTTTACCCGCCGAAAAAAAAGACGCTATTGCAGCAGTTTGCGACGAAATTTTGGCAGGCCAACTACACGATCAATTTCCTTTGGTTATTTGGCAAACAGGGTCAGGAACACAAAGTAATATGAATATCAATGAAGTCATTGCCAATCGTGCGCAAGTCCTTAAAGGCTTTAATATTGGCGAAGGCGAACCTTTTATAAAAGCCAACGACGATGTCAATAAATCGCAATCTTCCAACGATACTTTTCCTACTGCGATGCACATTGCAGCTTACAAAATGGTCGTAGAAACGACCCTTCCGGGAGTTGAAAAATTAAGAGATACATTACACCAAAAAGCAACCGAATTTAAAGATGTTGTAAAAATAGGCCGCACCCATCTTATGGATGCCACGCCACTAACATTAGGACAAGAAATTTCTGGCTATGCAGCGCAATTGAGTTACGGCATCAAAGCGCTTAAAAATACTTTAGCACATTTATCAGAAATCGCTTTAGGAGGAACTGCTGTAGGAACAGGACTTAACGCACCAGAAGGCTACGATGTAAAAGTGGCCACATATATTGCACAATTTACCAATCATCCTTTTGTAACTGCCGAAAACAAGTTTGAAGCTTTGGCCGCCCACGATGCCATTGTAGAAACGCATGGAGCATTAAAACAATTGGCGGTTTCTCTAAATAAAATAGCCAATGACATTAGAATGCTGGCTTCTGGACCACGCTCTGGAATTGGCGAAATTCATATTCCTGAAAACGAACCAGGGTCTTCTATCATGCCCGGAAAAGTAAATCCAACACAATGCGAAGCGCTGACTATGGTTTGCGCACAAGTGATCGGGAACGATGTTGCTATTGCCGTGGGCGGTATGCAAGGTCATTACGAACTCAATGTTTTTAAACCGATGATGGCTGCAAACTTCCTGCAATCAGCGCGACTATTAGGAGATGCATGTGTGTCTTTTGATGAACATTGCGCTCAGGGAATTGAACCCAACTACAAAAGAATCAAAGAATTAGTAGACAACTCTCTCATGCTCGTAACGGCATTGAACACAAAAATAGGATATTATAAAGCCGCTGAAATCGCCCAAACTGCGCACAAAAACGGAACTACTCTTAAAGAAGAAGCCGTTCGTTTAGGTTATGTCACCTCCGAAGATTTTGATGCTTGGGTGAAACCTGAGGAGATGGCTTAGTTGCAATTGTTCAGGTTTCAGGTTTCAGGTTTCAGGTTTCAGGTTTCAGGTTTCAGGTTTCAGGTTTCAGGTTTCAGGTTTCAGGTTTCAGGTTTCAGGTTTCAGCCCTATAAAAAAATCCCATCCGTTAAACGAATGGGATTTTTTTTACGCTATTTGTCTAGTCCACTAACTTGAAACCTGAAACTTTTTAAACTTGAAACTTCTTTTCTAAAAAACTAGAAACTTTATTTTCCATCCACATAATCCTGCAGATAGCTAAATCTTGGCGTTAGTTTTCCTTTTTCGGTGATTTTGGCTCTTTCTAGAATTCCGTCTTTATCACCATTGAAGAAAGCAGGAATCACATGCTCCATAAACTGTTCTCCAAAACCTTCGCTGGCGTCTTTCGGAATTTCGCAAGGCAAATTATCAACAGCCATCACGACCACTGCGGCAGGATGAAAAACATCTACTTCTTTATTTTCTAATGGCCAATAACCGTACAGAGGTTCTGCAATCGTAGAAGAACGAAGTGTGCAGGCAATTGGTCCATCTACATCGCAAGAAATATCTGCTACTACTTTTATTTTGCAATCGCTTGCATTTAACATTTGCTGAGTTAAAATCATTGGAGCTCCACTTCCGTGAAAGTGTCCAGCAAAATAAACATCAGAAACTTTTGTGAATCTTTCAAAATCAGAAACATATGCTTCGGGATGCGCTATAAAATCATCAAAACCAAGCACTTGACCATCCAATCGTTTGTTGTAGTCTAAAACATCTAATTGCACATAAACTGGTTGTGTATAATTTTTTGTCAGGTAATTTTCAGTAGTAATTTCTTTAACTTTTATTGCTTTTAAAATTTCAACTGCTCCGCTTCCTACTTTTCCAGTTCCTGTAAGAACAAATTTTAAAGGCGGCAACGTAATGCGCTTCAATTGCATGATCAAAGCATCTTTGCCTGCAAGTGTTTCCGCTTTTGGCAGTTTAAATAATTCAAATTTTATTCCAAATGCACGAATTCCGTTATATACTCCTACCATTCCGGCATATTTTCCAAAACCAATCAAACGACGATTTTGCTCATCTACGATTGTTTCATGATCATATAAATCTATTTTTTTGTCCAAAATAGCTTGCAAGAGCTTTCTGTTATAAGGTTGTTTTTTTATGGTATGAGAAAAAAAGAAATACGCCTTGTTTGGAATTAAATTTTCTACCGGAACTTCTTTCACACCAAATAATACATCACAGTCAGAAAGATCATCGGTAACAGTAATCCCAAAACTTTGGTATTGAAGATCAGAAAAAATTCGAATATCAGAGCTTTCCACTTCAATGGAAGCTTCATTATATTGTTGTTTCAGTTTTGCCAATTCTTCCGGAGCAAAAACAACTCTACGATCTGGTGGGCTTTTTCTTTCTTTTATGATTCCAAACTTCATTTATACAGCTTTAATATAATTAATTAATATAACTTTTTTAATCTAATTTGTTTCAAATATAACAAATTTAGTTAAATTTTTATTTTCCTCTACTAAATTTAAAAATGCAAAAGCCTTTATAATCTGATGCACAAACAAATAGATAAAAATGGATTAATAAAATTGTCTAATCAACCTTAGAAACTTCACAAAAACGATAAAACATAACTATTGAATTCTATATATTTGTTTTTAAAGAACGATGCAAATGAATTTCCTTAAAAAAACAAATATACCACAAATACTTTTCCTAATTTTAGTTTTAAGTAGTTGCGGGAACAATAATAAACCTAAAGAAAAAACCGTCTCAACGATAGAAGATACGCTCCCTAAAATGAAACCTTTAGGTCGCGAAAAAAGATTACCAGCCAATTATATTCATTCGATAAAAGGAAGTATAAATCATTTTTACACCAAAAACTGGCCCAACAATAGCATGAACGGAAGCTTTTTGGTGGCTAGAAACGGTCATATTCTCTTTGAAAGGTACAATGGTTACGCCAATAAAAACGAAGGCACTAAGATAACCGCTACTACTCCTGTACACATTGCATCTGTAACTAAAGTTTTGACGGCGACTGCGGTTTTAAAATTGGTCAATGCGGGAAAAATTATTTTAGATCAAAAAGTAAATACGATTCTGAAGACATTTCCTTATGATGAATGTACGATTAGAATGTTGTTAAGCCACCGAAGCGGGATGCGAAACTACGCCTATTTTACAGACAGGGACAAATCGGTTTGGGACAGGCACAATCAATTAACAAATAAAGACATTCTGGAGATTCTGGCCACCAAGAACATAGGTTTAGAAGCTCCTGTTGGTACTCGTTTTGCATATTGCAACACCAATTATGCTATGTTGGCACTGATTATCGAAAAGATTACCGGACTTAGCTACAAAGAAGCCATGTATCAGATGATTTTTAAGCCTCTGAACATGACAAATACCTATGTTTTTGATAACGAAAAAGACAGAGAAAAAATAGTGCCATCGTATAAAGGGAATAATGCCGAAATTGGTTTTGATTATCTGGATTGTGTGTATGGCGATAAAAATATTTTTTCTACACCGAGAGATTTATTAAAATTTGATCGTGCGAGAAATTCACCCGATTTTCTAAAACCTGCTTTGCTCAAAGAAGTATATACAGGTTACAGCAACGAACGACAAGGACAAAAAAACTATGGATTAGGAATTAGGATGATTAACTGGGAGACCGGACAGAATTTCTATTTTCATAACGGTTGGTGGCACGGAAATACTTCTTCATACATTACATTGATGAAAGAGCACGTTACTATTATTGCCTTATCAAATAAAATGACTCGAAAAACGTATGCTATTCGCAAATTAGCGCCGATTTTTGGCGACTATCCGTTTAAATTTAAGGAAGAAGCGGAATAAAAAATTTCTGAAAGATTTATTACAAAACTAAGTTCAAAAAGTCTAAATTTGCAAACTCATTTTTGGGGTCGACTGGTTTTGACAGCAAGTCGAATTGGAAAGTAAGCACGTCGAGCATTGAGACCTTGCTCGTAAATATAAGATCTTACACTTTTACACGGCGAAAATAACTACGCTTTAGCTGCATAATCCGAATTATAGTAAGATTAAGCCACGTTCCTATCAGATAGGAAAGCTGGATTCTCCTTGAAAGCCTTGGTTTGTGGCGGTCAGTACAGGGGAACCGTAAAAATAGACCTAGATTATCACTAGCTTTGGGTGGTTTTCGAAATTAAGAAGCTAAGTAGTATGTGGCTGTTTCTGGCCCAGCATACTATCGAAAATCTAATCAGGAAATAAACGTGTAGAAAGCTCTTTAGTTGCTTGTTTGGACCCGGGTTCGATTCCCGGCGACTCCACTGGATGGGATGATTGGAAAATCATCCCTTTTTTTATTGTAAATCAACAAGCCTTTTTCCTGCATTAACAGGTGATTCCGAGACATTATCGGTATCATAGTAGGTGTTCGATAGACACCTTCCTCATAGTATAAATTGCTGTCGAACACCAATTTGACAAATTCTCTTTTTTGGATAATATTTGCATTGGTATATATAGATTTAAGATCTCCAAGCAAGTGTAATTTTTTATATAAAATTTTGAATGCGTTTGTTTCCACTTTGCTCAAACGCTCAATTGCATCTTTACATGAATGAATAGTACCGCTATAAGTAGCATACCATCTATCATAAGTGTCTTTTGTAATCTCATTTTTAATCCACTTTTCTTCTACTGAAAACATCTTTTCTTCAGTCTCTTCCCGCAAAAGTTTCTTTTGTTCTATTGTCAATTTATTAGATTTTAAATTTTCTTCTATGGCTAAAGTAGAAGACTGTTTTATTTCAGACAAAATATTTTCTGGTAAACTCATTAATTCAAATATTTCCGCCAGTTGTGTATGGGCTTTTGTTGCACTTATATTATTATGCTTTGAAATTTTACATTTATAATAATTAAAATATTTGCCAGATTTACCCCTTGATGGAGCACCTGTTAGTAGGTTTCCGCAATGACATCTTAAGATTCCTCGAAGTGGTAAATTTTCATCTAATATTACTCTAACTTTTTCAGGCCTTTTCATTTTACTTTGCACCAATTGCCAAGTAGTTTTATCAATAATAGCTTCGTGTATACCTGGAAAAATTCCGCCAGGATATTCTTTATATCCTTGAACTTGCAACATACCTGCATAGACAGGATTTGTAAGCACTCTTTCAACAGCCGTATTTCCTTTTGCCTTAAACCCTAACTTCAAAACTTGTTCTTTAATGATGTAAAGTGGTGTGTCATGTAGATAAGCATCGTACATAAATGTCACAACTTTTGCTTCTGCTTCTTCAATTATTAACTTTCGCCCTTTTCCTTCTCCAAATTTTATATACCCATAAGGAGCTTTAATCCCAATATAACGGCCTTCTTTCGCTCTAGCGGTGTAGAGTCCTCCCCTTATTTTAATACTCCTATTTATATTATCCTCTTCGGCAAGCAACAATTGTAATCCTGCTCTGAAAAAACTCCCTGGCGTATCGTAATCAAATGTTATTCCTTCCGTAACACTAACTACTTGAATATTATATTTTCTTTGAAGCATCTTAACCATACTCATTGCCTCACCAGCATCTCTACTAAACCTGTCCATTTGGTCGACCAAAAGATAGTCAACAGTTTTAAAATGCTTACTGATGAACTCTTGAAGTTTGATAAAATCCGGTCTATCAAATGTCTTAGCACTCCTCCCCCTATCAATAAAAGTATCAGTTAATTCAACATTATTAAATTTTAACCATTGATCCGTGTAAAGCTCTTGTCGTTCAATGGAACCATTACTTTGTCCTAACTGACTAAATCTTAAATATCTAATCGCTTTTTTCATTTAATTCTTTTAAAGTTATGGTAACAATAATTTCAATCAGCAAATTTATTAATTTCTGTTCATTTACTCTCTCCATATCATAGTTTAACACCTCTATTTGTGAGTCAATTGGGTTCTCGTCTTTCTCTTCCATCATTTACCTCCTTTTACCTTAATGAAAATAAATCTAATGAAAGGTTCAATCAATTGAATCAGAATGTCCCTCATTGGCTCTTTTTGTCTTTTATTGACACGACTATAAGTCGTGATAAAATACTTAGGTAGTGACAAAAGATTATGAAGAAGTTTACAACATTAATTATAATGAATGAATAATTACTCGTCAAACTACAAAATGGAATACATTTTAAACAAAAGAAAATTGATCTAATTTCTCTATGAACTACAAGTTATTCATGTATAACATTCTTTATACCCAAGTCTGTCAATTGGTAAAAAAGATAGTTTTTAAATATTAAACAAACTACAATCCCACAAAAAAGAACACTACTCCAAATTTTATAATGATTTCTTCAAAAATAAAAATTAGTCACACCAATTGGTAAAACTTGGTTAACAATCTTCTCCATACTTCTCAATTTTGTAAAGTAAAAAATAAATAATAGTGTAATTAAAATTATAAATATAAATGAAAGAGTTTGGAATCAATTAGACGAACCTATTAAACCATATTATTATGAATATTGACAAAATGGAATTTATAGCGTGGATGGAAAGAATTATGGGACGTTTTGATGTAATGGATGAACATATCAATGATATGAAAAAGCAAAGGAGTAGTATAGATGGTGAAGAATTACTTGACAATCAGGATTTGCTCCAAATGCTCAAAATAAGCAACCGTTCTCTTCAGCGTTATCGATCCATCGGAAAGCTATCTTATTATACAATAAGTGGAAAAATTTACTATAAATTATCTGACGTGCATCAATTTATCAGAGAGAGCTTTACGACGCCCATGACCAAAATGAAAGCCAATAAATGACAAGCAGTGCCATTCAGTGTCAACTAATTTAAAAGCTTAAAAGCTTAAACTATTTTAGAACTTTAAATTTTAAACTATGAGTGAAGTAACTATTGAAAAAGATCAAATACCTGAACAGCTATCAGATATATTTTTAGTATTTGATAAGGAAAAAATGAAGATTCAAGCAGTTAAAGGAATTGATGAAAATGGGAAATTAGAAACTATAGATGCCAACAAGAAAAATCAGAACCAATTTATGCGGGTAGATAAACACGGAGATTTATTTTCAAATTTCTTTACCAATTTTATTAGCCAGATAAAAAACCCTACTAATTTTTCATTCTTTAAAGTTCCAGAACCCATTGCTATTAATACAGCAAAGGAGATACAAAAAAAAGTAAAAAACCCCACTAGCAAAGGTGAAGAATTGATCAAGCAGTATGAGGTAAAAACTGAAACAACAAAAGATTATAAACAAGAAAATCAAAATAAAATGGCAACAACACAAACATTTTCGGAACCAAGCGAGTATCGCTTCAAACCAGAACAGATAGATTGGGAAACAATGTCCAATCTAGGACTAAGCAAAGAAAAGCTGGAAAAATTAAATCTATTAGAACCACTATTAAAAGGCTACAAGACCAATGAATTGGTTCCAATTAACCTTAACCTCGGCACAGCCATTACACGTATGGATGCACGTCTGTCGCTTCAATTAGGAGAAGATGGCAAGGTGGTTATGGCTATTCACGGTATCCGAAAAGAGCCTAATCTGAACTTTGAATTCTTCGGGCACAAATTTACTCAGGAAGACAAAAATAATTTGCTAACTACAGGTAATATGGGGCGTATCGTTGACTTAATTAATCCTAAAACAGGTGAGACTATCCCATCAATTGTTAGCTTAGATAGGCTGACTAACGAACTGGTCGCATTAAAAACAGATTTCATAAAAATTCCTGATGAAATCAAAGGTGTAAAACTAGATGATGCACAAAAGCAAACTTTAACGGAAGGCAAATCACTTGAGTTAGAAGGAATGATTTCCAAAAAAGGAACTGAATTTGGGGCAACTGTCCAATTCAATGCTGACAAACGTTATGTAGAGTTTTTGTTTGACAGAAGTAATTCCAAACAACAATCACAAGATAGCAAACAAAACACTCAGCAAGGAAAAAGCCAATCTCAAGAAGCTCCAAAAACATTCAGAGGTAAAGAACTGGCTGATGAACAACACCAAAAGTTCAAAGATGGACAAACTATTTATGTAAGCGGACTGGTAGATAAAAAAGGTAAGCAATACAATGGTTACATCAGTTTCAATAAGGAAACCAATAAAATCGATTTCTCATTCCAAAATCCGAATAAGTTGAAAGAGCAGGCAAAACCGATCGATGCCCATAAAACACAAACCGCCGTAAATTCAGATGGTAAAACCAACGAAGCAACGAAAAATATTAAAGAACCTTTTAAATCAGGTCAAAAATCACATGATAGCAAAAAGCAACAAGAAGAACAGGAAAAGCTACAAGCTCCTGCAAAATCAAAAGGTAGAAAAATGTAATCACAAAAAATGAAAAAATGAAAGTAATAATAGCGGAAAAACCAAGCGTAGCAAGGGAGATAGCCAGCTTGTTGGGAGCAAACGATAAAGAGGAAGGTTACCTTACAGGAAATGGCTATTGTGTAACTTGGGCGTTTGGACATTTAATTGCATTAGGAATGCCTGAAGATTATGGAATATCAGGTTTTCAAAAAAACTCTCTTCCTATACTTCCTAATCCTTTTTTATTGACCGTCCGTAAAGTGAAAAAAGATATAAAATATACCTCAGATACAGGTGCTTTAAAGCAACTGAAGATTATCAACGAGCTTTTTATCAAGTGTGATAGTATCATAGTAGCTACGGATGCAGGTCGCGAAGGTGAACTTATCTTTCGGTATATATACGAATACTTAAAATGCAATAAACCTTTTGAACGCCTATGGATAAGCTCACTAACTGAAAAAGCAATTAAACTAGGCTTTGATAACCTGAAAAACGGAAAAGAATTTGATGGGTTGTATCAATCGGCTCAAGGCAGAAGTCGTGCTGATTGGCTTTTAGGTATAAATGCTACACAGGCGTTGAGCATAGTTGCAGGGAATGGAGTTTATTCACTTGGGAGAGTGCAGACACCAACACTCGCCTTGATATGTAGGCGTTATCTTGACAACATGAATTTCAAGATAAAGAAATATTGGCAGATACAATTGTTACATAACAAAGAAATGACAGTTTTTAAGAGTATTTCCACAACCAAATGGAACGAAAAAAAGCTGGCAGATGATACATTGCGTACAATCGAAAGAAATGGAAATACTGCAACGGTTACTTCCATAGAATTTAAAAATGTAACAGAACAACCACCGTTGCTTTTTGACCTTACAGGTTTACAAAAAGAAGCCAATAAAAAACTAAATCTTTCCGCAGAAGAAACATTAAATATTGCACAAAGCCTTTACGAAAAGAAATTTATAACCTATCCACGTACTGGAAGTAAATATATTCCTGAAGATTTGTGGTCCGAAATCCCAGACTTAGTTAGGGCATTGCAAGACAGAGAAAATTGCAAAAAGGCTATAACCCGAGTAAAATGGGGACGTTTTAATAAACGTATCGTGAATGATTTGCGAGTAACTGACCATCACGGATTATTAATAACAGAAAAAATACCATCAGCTTTAAATGCAAAGGAAAATGCAGTTTATGATATGATTGCTTTTCGACTATTGGAAGCAATTTCCCAATCTTGCACCAAAGAGATTACAGATATTTTATTACAGGTTTTACATTATGAATTTACTTCAAAAGGCTGTAAGATAATTGAACCAGGTTGGCGTTTGATAAAAGGGAGTTTCACAGACGATGACACCGAACATTTGCAGGATTTACCTGCATTAAAGAATGAAGATGAACTTAAAATCAAAGAATCGACCGTTTTCGAAAAGAAAACTAAACCACCTATACTATACACAGAAGCTGGGCTTTTATCAGCTATGGAAACAGCTGGAAAAGAAATCGAAGATGCAAATGAACGTATAGCCCTGCAAAATATTGGCATTGGCACACCTGCAACACGGGCATCAATAATTGAGACACTATTTAGTCGAAATTATATCCAAAGGGAAAAGAAATCTTTAATACCAACAGAAAAAGGAATACTAGTTTATGAATTAGTCAAAGATAAAAAAATTGCTAATGTGGCAATGACTGCTGAATGGGAACTCGCATTACAGAAAATCGAAAATAACGAAGCAGATGCTAGAGCATTTCAAAGAAAAATAGAAACTTACACATCATCTATTACCAATGAATTGTTACAAACTTCAATTACTCAACCTAAATTGCCTAAACTAATTTGTCCGAAATGTAAAAACCAACAACTCATTATTCGTGACAAGATTGTCAAATGTCCAGATGAAGGGTGTAACTGGGTGCAGTTTCGAAATGTGTGTGGCAAACAAATAGGTATAGCCGATATTGAATCTCTTATTAGAGAAAACAAAACTTCACTTATTATAGGAATGGAAAGCAAAACCGGAAAAAAATTCGATGCTTATATCGTGTTGAATGAAGATTTTAAAACTTCTTTCGAATTTGTCAAAAATAAAATCAACAACAAGTGATGGATAATAAACCTCTTAGTTCAGCCGAAGAAATAAAAGACCTGATTTATACTCTACGTGGTAAACAAGTAATGCTGTATAGCGACCTCGCTCCAGTATTAAGGTCGGAAAAAAGAACCAAAACAAAGGAGTAAAATGAATATTAATAGGCTTAATGATTCTTTTTACTTTAAACATACTAAAGGACATTTTACTACCGGGTAGACGTAATTTGACATATAATTTGTCTGAACAAGGGTCAGCAATGGCTTCTGAAATACTTGGCTCAGATATTGCGATTAAAGTTAGTCTAGAAATTTTGGAAACCTTTTATAAAGATGCGGAGATACACTCTATAAATATGAATTAGTTTATTTCTGTGGTGCGAAGTTTGTTAAAAAACAATTAATGTATGTTTTAATTTGCTACATCGAAGCATTTGATAAGTGACAAAGTACTTAACGACAGGAACCTAATATAAGCTTTGTGTAATAAATTTAGATTTCCCAAATTCTTCTAACCATGAAGAAAATGAGAGTAGTTTTGGATTTAATATTCTTAAAGCTTCTAAATGTACAGATAAAAATGGTTCATAGGTAAACATTTCTATTAATTTACCAAATAAAGGATTTTGTGCGGTTAATTCTTCTAAAGAGAGTTGAACCAATTCCAAATTTATTCCTAAACTTGTTTGTAATGCATTCAAAATTTCTATTTCATCAATTTTATCACCCAGCAATTCTATAGTCTGACCAGCGTAATTATCTGGATTTTGAAAAATAATTCTAGCAAATATTCCTATATCTTCTGTTGAGATATAGGGAACTTTTTTACCTTGTGGCATAAAGTTGTATAATTTTCCTTCGGTTATGCCCGAGCTTGGCATTAAAAAATTTTCCATAAAAGTTGCTGGATGTAAAACGGTAGCTTTCAATCCACTTTTCCAAAGATGGTCTTCAATAGTATGTTTGAATCTAGGACGAAATGACTTATGTTTATCAGCCATAAAAACAGAACTATAAATAACAAACTTTATTTTTTTTTCTTTCATTAAATCTATAAAAGCAATTCCTAAATCAGCCTCTTTGTTATCTTCTTCTTCATTCATATCCCATACAGGTGGCAATATCATGTAAACTGCATCTACTTCATTTAATGTAGTTTTAAAAGTTTCAAAATTTAACAAATCACCTTCAATTAATTCTGCGCCTAATTTTGTCAGTTCTCTCGCTTTAGGTGAATTTTTATTTCTAATAAATGCTTTTACTTGAAATCCAAATTTTAACAATTCTTGAACAGTAGCGCCACCTCGTTGTCCAGTAGCGCCTGTTACTAAAATACTCTTGATCATTTTTTTAATATTGTATTAATTTAGAATTCATTACTTAACTTATTTCAATTGCAAATTCACTTAATGGGAGTCTTACTTTTTTTAAGTTGACCATGTAATCATTTTCTGCATCTCTATATCCCAAAGCAAGTAGCACGACACTTTTCAGTCCTTTTTCTTTTAACCCCAAAATGCTATCGAATTTCTCTGTATCAAAACCTTCCATTGGAGTAGAATCTACTTCTAAATTAGCGGCTGCAATTAAACCAGTACCCAAACCAATGTAAGCTTGTTTTGCCGACCAAGTAAAGTGTTCTTCATCAGTTCTGTGAAGAATTCCGCCCTTAATAGCCGTTTTAAAATCGACCAAATCATCTACAGACATATCTCTTTCATTTGCTACAAATTGAATATAGTTGTCTATCATTTCTTCTGTAACAGTTTCAAAAGCAGCAAACACCAAAAGATGTGAGGCTTCAATAATTTGAGCATTAAAAGAATCTTTTCCCAATTCTTTTCTCAATTCTTGATTTTCAATAACCAAGACTCGGTATGTTTGCATCCCTACAGAGGATGCAGATAAATTTATTGCTTCTATTATTTCATGTACTTTTTCATTTGATACTTTTTTTGTACTAAATTTTTTTGTGGCATATCGCCAATTCAACGCTTCTATTAATTTCATTATTTTATTTTTTTAAAATTATTGGTGCAAAATTACATTTAATTAGTTTATAAAAGTAACTTTGTGTCATAAAGTAATAGTGACAAAAGAGTAACTAAATGACAAACTATGGAAACAGAAGATAAATCGCCAATCAAAGAATGCGGAAAAGCAATATTGGCAATACACGATGCAATGGACATTTTAAGTGGAAAGTGGAAAATATCCATAATTGCTTGCCTTTGCTTTGATATAATGCGATATACTGATTTGCTTAATAAAGTAACAGGTATATCAGGTAAAATGCTTAGTCGAGAATTGAAAGAATTAGAAGTTAATGGACTGATAACAAGAACAGTACAAAATACACAACCTGTTACGGTGGAGTATGAAATAACAAAATATGGAGCAACATTAAAAAACGTCACACAAGTACTAGCAAATTGGGGAACGGAACATAGAAAAAAAATGAACAATAAAACTTAATAAATTGTAAAGGAAGAGACATTTCAATAAACGCACTTTTTGGAATAGTGTTAAAAATAACTTGTTAAATCATACTTATTATGATTATGGTTACATTACCATTACTGATTTTTAACTTATTTAAATAATGTATTATAAAATTTATGCTTTTATTAATCTACTATTTCACAACTGCAGCTTCCAACTCTACAATTAGTGTTTCACATAAAGCCACTACTTGAAGGAGAGTAACGGTTTGTTTCATTCCATGCTTTTGCAATAAAATCTTGAAATAAATCAAAACAGTTTTTAATAAATTCATCAGATGAAGTTGTATAAACAGTAAGTCTAACAATATTTTTAGGTTCACAACCTGCTTGAATTACAACCTTTTCCAAATTTTGTATCGCTAATTTAAGTTGGGTACGCATATCAGCATTACTAGAGGTTCCATCGCCATGAACAGCAGCTTGACTTGATACATATAACGCATTCTCTACAATTTTAACCTCCACAGCCTACACATAGCATAGTTTATCCTGCTATTGCCAGGGACTGAGTTCCCTCTTTTCCATTTGTCTTTCTTTTTTATTTTGCGCCATAAGTGCTGCTACAGGTAATAGTGCAAGTGCTATAATCTTAGTAAATCTTTTCATGCTCTCAGATTTAAATTAATAAAACAAAGTTCCTAAAAAGCTCTGTTTGCTTTTCGTGACATTTATCACAATTATTTTTTAAACAATTATTAAGAGTTACACAAAGGACTTGAGTATCTTCAAGAGCTTGGGTGCAATTGTTGCCGAATTTTGGTTGAAAAATGCATGAAAATCAACTTCCCACCAATCTTCCATTGCAAAACCTATCAAATGTTGTTTCCCTGTTTCATCTTCATATTCAAGTTTTACAATCCCGGAAAGCACCCAAAATAAATACGTCACCTTTTCGCCTTTTCTAATAAGAAAGTCACGTCTTTTGAAGTCCATTAATGAAAAATGTGGCATCAAATATTCGAACTCATCATTAATAAGTGTAATAATTTTTTCAAGGTGTGTTCTAAATAAATTGTCCATACTACACTATTTTTATAGTTGTTTTTCAATCTTAAACATTCTTTTATATTCAAAATTATTTCCATCGATTTTTCATAACTTTTAATTTCATCATCAATTTTTAGGTCAATAAAGTTAAGTTGCTCGCTGAGTTCGGCTAACAATTTTTGAGATTTTTGGGTTCAATCTAGTTGCATTCAAATTACATTATTCTTCTTATAAATTAATTGATTCAGTAAAATATATTACTTAAAAAATTGTCTATTTTTTTATTTATCCAACGTATTAAGAAAAAGTTTTTCATTTAGATCTACAGTTAGTTCTACTTGATTTTTTATGCTAATCGTATATAAATTCCCGCCTGTATTTTTAACTTTTTCGTCAGCAATTAGAACTGTTTGATCGTTTTTAAAACAAATAGCTTCTTTTTGAGAATTGCTATCTAAACTTATCGAACTGCTTTTTGAATTTGTAATTGAAGAATTATTGATACTAAAGTGCCATATCTTTGAGTGTGTTAACACTACAAAACTCTTTTGATTTGAAGCTATTGCGGCACTTGTAATAGCAAAGGATTTATGTTTTGAATCAGTATAAATTGTATCAATAAGTTCTGCATTGTGATTGCCTTTTTTGTTTGGGATTTTATACACTAAACTGCTACCGTCAAAATTTTTACCGTGATTTTTTGTGAATAAATAAAAATTATTTTCAAATTCAAAAAAAGCCTCACAATCAAAAAATAAGTTTTTTTTATTGGGTGGAAATTCCCTCTGTTCTGGATAATTAAAAGTGATTTTATATTCGTAATTGGCACTATTTTTATAAAGCTCAGTGTTATTAATTTTATAAATAGTTAAATCTTTTCTTTTGTTTTCATTATTTCCGAAATCACCTATGTATAAATTTCCTTTTTTATCAAAAGTCAAATCTTCCCAATCAATATTTTTTGCATTGAGAATGGTAATTTTTCTATTGCTATTTCCGAAAGTATCCAATACAACAATTTCATTTTTATTTCCACTGTCTTGAATGCAAAATAATTCTTTATCCCAAAAGCCCACTCCCGAAACTTCTTTGAGTGAATTGGGAAGTTTAACCGTGTTATTGCATTTCTCTGTTTTATTCCTATTTGTGCAACAAATAAAGAAAACTACGACAATTAATAAATTTATATATTTCATTGTACACTCTTTAAAATCCAAACCCTAAACTAAAGGCAAATCTTACACCATCTATTGAATTAAATACACCTAAATTAGCGGACAAGATCTCTGCACCATTTATAAATAATCCAGCTCCATAGGAATTATTCCATTTTTTAGAATTTTCTGTGTCTAACCAAATTCTCCCGTAATCAAAACCTGTATAAACACCATATCTGATTGGTAATAATCCTGTTTTTACTGTATTGAAGCTATATCGAATATCTGTGTTTTGGTATAATGACTGTTTCCCAGAAAAACGTTGGTTTCTGAAACCTCTTAAACCATCTGTTCCTCCAATAGACGCTGCTTGGTAGAATTCAAAATTGTTGTTGAAATTAATGTGACTTTTTATGTTAGTGGCTATTACCAATCTGCCAGTTGCATTTAATTTATGAGTAAAACTAATCTCAGGAATTAAATAAACAAAATTTATTTTATCATATTCTAAACTTGACTTATATCCAAGTTCGATTGTAGTAGACATTCCATTTGTTGGATAGGCTTTGTTATCGTAATTTTCAAAATGAAATTTAGTGTTTATACTTGCAAATTGATTGGCCTCGAAAATATAGGAAGGTAGTTCGGTATTATTTTCTACAAAACGGTTATTCGTTTCTTCTACTTCAATGGACTCGTATTTTAAACCTAAACTTAATCTACTTCCGCCATAAGCTTTCCAAACTAAAGAAGGAGCTAGACTTATTTCTCTTATTTTTACTCTATTATAATTTAAACTTAAATCATCATCGTTGTTACTGGTTTCATTTCCAAAACCAAAAAAATTTTGACTGAAATTTGGACTGTTAAATTTGGATTGTATAACTAAATTTGTGTTGCCAATTAAATTTGCAAATTCCGCTGAGTAATTTAGTTCATAACCATTTGTTGCAAAATAATAAGCTGCTAGTAACTTATGTTGGCTTGTAAATGGGTTTCTTTCAAAACCAAATATTGTGAACGTATTTGCTGCACCAATTTTCAGACCATCGTCGGGATTTGCTCCAATTATAGGTATTAGTTGATTGGTGTTGTTTTTAAGTTTTTTATAATCGTATACGTTTATATTATATTTATCTTGGAGCCTTACAGTTGCTTTTGAAGCATTTTCAAAATTATTTTTTTTAGATTTATAGTCGTAAATAATAATGTTTTCCCCATTTTCAACCATATACTCATCATTGTTTTGCCCTCCAATTAATCTTATTTTAATTTTTTTACTTTTTCCAATAACTTCAAAAGTATCAGTATCATCTAAACCATATATCCAAATTTCTTTAGTTAGAACAGGATAATACATTTTATTATGAAACTCGTCTTTGATAGTTTTGTCTTTTTTTCTGGCTATTTTTACTGAAACTTCTCCGTTTTCAAAAGCTTCAATTTTGATATAATCATCTTTGTTTGTTGCAGTAATTACTGCATATTTATTAATCAGTTTAAAATATCTGTCTGAAATTAATGGTAAGTTTTTGATTCTGCTTTTAAATAATTCTTTTAATTCTTCAATGGTTTTTTGGTTTACTTCCTTAGGTATATTGCTAAAGGCATCCTCAACAACTTTATCTGTCAAATTATTTTTAATAAAATTAACTTGTTCGTCCCAAATTTCTTTTGTTGAATTCTTTATGAGTGCCATATCTAAAGGATAAGGTTCTATATTGAATCCCTTTACATCTTTTAAGTCGGTATTATATTTTCTTAATAGTATTGCGGTTGGAATTAATTTTACGGCTGCACTAAGTATAAATCCATCTGACATTCTGGAAAATGCTTGATCTCTATCTCTCGGCAAAGGTTTGTAGATTGTCTTTTTCTCTTCTTGAAATTCTAGCCAGCGCCATTGGTCTTGATGTCTATCCCAATCGCCAATTAACATATCAAATAGCCGTGCTTTGATGTATTCTTTTTCATCAATTTTTGTAGATTCATCACTATGTATTTGTTTCATCATATCAATTGTACTCAAAATTTTACCCGTAAAATTTCCAGATCCCAATTCCAAATGTCCGTTAGAGGCATGCTCTTCAAATAAATATAACTCGTCTCCAAACTCGTTATTAAAATAGCCTAATGACTTTTGTTTGGGTATGTAATATAGTTTTGAATTTAAATGAGCTAAGTCAATTGCATTTGATAAGTTACCAGTTACAAAAGGAATATACGGATAAGAACCTGTAAAAACATGTTGAATTAAACTTTCAGAAAATGTATTTTCAAATTGTCCTCCTACGAATTGATTTTTAAATAAGGCTGCTTGAATGTATTGTGATGCTTGTTTTTTCATAGCTCTAATGACATAGCGTTTTCCATCCTTTGCCACTAACTGTAAAGTCTTAGATTGCGTACCACCTCCTTTTCTTGTTGGAGTTAAACCTCCAAAAAGCGTGTCAAGATAAACTACTTTTGCTGTTACTGGCACGCTGTAATCTTCTGAAAAACGTTTTCCCCAAAGAAAATTATAGGTTTTACTTTTTGTTGTTTCTTCAATTGTAAGTATTGATTTTTGCACGTATTCTTTTTCTACAATAGGATATTCTACTTTTTGTTTGATTGCATCTGGTTGGTAAATTTGAGTTTCAAATTCTGTTTTATTATCAATTGATGAAATAAATCGAACTCTTGAAGAACCATTTTTATAAATATCAAGTAGCGCAAAACCATTTTCGGCACAAGAAAACTGATTCTCATTTTTGCTCCGTGTTGCCGAAGTTTTAGATCCCGAACCACTTACAATTTGAGGAATATTATTTTGTATTAAGTATTGTAAATTGTGTTCATGACCCGAAATAAAAATTACTTTTTCATTTTGTTGTGAAGCAGCTACTATATTTTTTTTAAGTTCGTTGTAAAATTTGTTTGATAAATCAGCATTTGATATTCCACTTGTTGAACGAATTAAATTTTTAAGCGTTCCCAGTATTGGAAATGGTTTTAAATGATCTTTTAAAGCATATTGTCCACCGTGAGGTCCATTTGTAAACATGGGATGATGGATTGCCACTAATGTTGTTTTACCTCTTGCTTTTTTAATTTCACTACGAAACTCGTCTAGAAACAAATTTCGACTATTAAGTTCGCAATTATCATTAATTGTTGGATACTTATCCCAGTTGGTTATGTACCATTGCGAATCCACAATTATTAAAACAATATCATCACTAATATCAATTGTTTTTATTGGACAACCATCTTTAGGTAAAAAACTATTTTTTCCAAGTTCTTTTTCAATAAATTCTTGTTCTCTTTTTAATCCTTTATTGCCATCATTATACCAGTCATGATTTCCTGGAATAAAAATGGTTCTTCCTTTAAATTCTTTTACACTTTCAGTCTGAAGTTTCAATTGGTATTCAGCTAAGTTCCTCTTTGGAGTATCCTTTTCTGGTAGACCATTTGGATAAATATTATCGCCTAAAAAAAGTACTGTTGCAGTTTCATCACCTATACTTAAATATTTTTTTAACTGTTTTAGCGTTGTTTCACTGCTGCCTTGTTGAGCGTTTCCAGCATCACCTATTAAATAAAAACTATGCTCAATTTCATTTTCAGAATGAGGCACAGTATTGTTTAAAGCCTTTTTTTCTTGATGCTTACTTGATACACAGCTTGATAGAATCAATGGTAGAATGATTAGATATCTAAATTTTGGTATTAATTGTTTCATGATGATAGTGAATTAATAGAAAATTATTTTTAGTATGATTTTTAATAAATATGTTCAACTTATTTTACCATATATAATCTAATCCTCTAAATACCGCCTGCATTAAAATTGCGAAACCCAAACCGATAATGAATGTATATAGAGAAACCCTAATATATTTATATTTTTTGTTAAGTCCTTGAGCCTGATAGTAATAGTCTCTAATCATTGATGTGTACAAATAATTCTTGTCATTCAATAATTGTAAAAAACCCCATTCAAAATCACGATAATGCATATCATGAAAGTTTCCGAAGTACAATAAATTTCCCTTTTTACTTCTGATATCTTCTTCTGAAAAATTTCCCTGCGTTTTTGAAGGTGTAATTGCAATTATTGCGAAGGTTATTGATACAAGATTTACTAGTGAAAAAATAAAGATAGGTAGGTATTTTAAGATTTTTGATTCGTCGAAATTCCCAATTATTCCTCCTAAAACCAATGATAAAATAATAGAGTTTACAGTAATCATTATTCTGGCCTTGCTGTCAACCATTTGATTTAATGTGTAATGATTTTTAGAAGTTGTACGAAATAAAGTTTGTATGCCTCTGTCGTCTCGGTCTTTTGTTTTAGCAATTTCTTTTTTTAACTTTTGAATTTCATCATCACTAATATTTAATTCTTTTTGAATAATTTTTTCATTAACATGAACAACTTCTTTTTTTTCTTTCTTTAAATTTTTTACCAATTTTTCAATTTGGGGTTTTACATTATCTTTTGCATAATCGGTATGTGCCTTATAATTTTCTATAATAGGGATTATAGTATCATACCAGCTAGTTCGAGATACATTAAAATCATGTAATAAAATTTGCTCGTACATTAGTTTTATTCTTCCTTTGCAATTATCGTCAGCAAAGTCCATAATTATAGCATCTACTAAAATTTTTGCTTCAATAGTTATAGGGACATTTATTGGCAATGCTTGCACTGCTATAGTTTTAACCATATCATCGATTTTCATCTTAAATTTTTCCTGAAAAAGATTTATCACCTCATTTATTTTTATTGTTTCTTTTTCGAAATCTAGATCTGTTGATGTGCTTTCTGCTTGCTCTATTAACAAAAAATATAAGGCAGCAAAAAGATTGTCTTTATCACTTTCTATTAAATTATCTTTTTCGATAATTTTTTTAATGTAATTTTCTATTCTAAAAAGTCTATTAAGATTATTGTATGGGTTTAGATTTTCATATTTTGTAAGAATTTCAAAAGCATACTCTCTGATTTTGGATAATTTTTCATTCATTTTTTTAGGTCTTTTAATGTTAAATTAGTGTTTATGAATCCTGATTTTATTAGTCATATTTAATTGAATACCTTGATTACATTTTAGCTAGAGTTAATGTTTAGCTTTTGGTATTTCTTTTCATCACTCCTAAATTCTAAAAAATTAAACTATGTAAGTACTAAAAATATATTGTCCAAAAAAATCTAATATTTTTTCTACACTTTAGATATTAATAAACCTCATATACAGAGGGAATTTTTGAGTACCCTCTGCAGGTTCTAATAACCCGAGATTCAAAAGTGTTGTCGTAACTAATTAATACTTATTTGTATACTGTATCATACACGTTACAGGCAAACCAACACCTAAGACGTTAACTCCCGTATAATTTTATTTAATAAATTTTGATTTTCCAAATTGATCTAACCATGAAGAAAATGAACGTAATTTCGGATTCAAGATCCTTAAATCTTCAATATCTACTGCAGGAAATGGTTCATAGGTAAACATTTCAATCAATCTGCCAAATAAAGGGTTTTGTGCCGTTAAATCTTCTAAGGAGAGTTGGACTAATTCCAAATTTATCCCTAAACTTGATTGTAATGCGTTCAAAATTTCGATTTCATCAATTTCATCACCCATCAAATCTAATGTTTGACCAGCATATTTTTCTGGATTTTGAAAAACGATTCTAGCAAATATTCCAATATCTTCTGTAGTTATATATGGAATTTTTCTCCCTTTTGGCATAAAATTATATAACTTCCCTTCTTTTATCCCAGAAGCTGGTAACAAAAAATTTTCCATAAAAGTAGCTGGACGTAAAACTGTAGCTTTCAATCCGCTGTTCCATAGATGCTCTTCAATGGTGTGCTTAAATCTAGGACGAAATGACTTATGCCTATCAGACATAATAACAGAGCTATAAATGACAAACTTTATGTTCTTATTTTTTAATAAATTTATGAAGTCAACTCCTAAATCGGCCTCTTTGTTATCTTCTTCTTCATTCATTTCCCATACCGGTGGTAAGACCATATAAACAGCATCTATATTATTTAATGCAATCTCTAAAGACTCAAAATTCGACCAATCTCCTTCAATTAATTGAGCTCCTAATTGAGCTAAGTCTTTAGACTCGTTTGAATTCTTATCTCTAATAAGTGCCTTAACCTTAAATCCATATTTTAATAATTCACGAGCTGCAGCACCGCCTTGTTTTCCTGTTGCGCCTGTTACTAAAATAGTTTCAATGTTTTTTTTCATTTTTACCAATTTTTAAGTTTATCGTATTCTAAAAGTTATTCATGTATTCTGGTAATATTATCAGATAGCCTTACCTTTTCAAGTTACTTTACTGCTGTAGCCTCTAGTTCAACCGTCAAAGTTTCGAAAAGGCTTACTACTTCAAGCACAGTCAGAGCCAGTTTTATATCATTCTTTTCAATCCAGTCTTGTAAAATATTGAAATGAGGCAAAAGTTCGTCTGTTGCAGTTGTATAAATGTTAAGCTTTACAATATTTTTAGCTTCATATCCACCCTCAGAAATTACTTTTTCTAGATTTTTAATTGCTGACTCTAATTGGGTTTTCATATCAGCAGTACTGGATATGCCTTCATCGTTAATGGCAGTTTGACCAGAAACATACAATGTACCTTTAACGTTAGTTACTTCTATAGCTTGATTGTAACTGCGTTCGTTTTGCCAAGTCCAGGGGTTAATAACTCTTTTTTCCATATTTTCTTGATTTTTACTTTGCGAATAAATCGCGGTTATTGAATTCATTAAAAGGATCGTTAAAATAATTTTTCTCATTTTTATATTAATTTATATTTGAAATGCAAAGATATTTTTCGTTAAAAGGTTTTACCTGTGACCCATATCACATTTTTCAGAGAAATATGTGACTGTTTATTTTCCTTTGTACAGTCGACTTAGAGTTTCCCTTGAAAGCCCAAGATAAGAGGCCAATTGGCTTTTGGAAACCCGCTTTGTAAGGGATGGATAATTATGAATCAGCTTAAAATACCTTTCTTGGGCAGTGGAAGCTAATAATGATAAGATCCGTTGCTGCGAAGCTAAATGTCCAGATGTCGCCTTATTCAGAAAAAAATGTTCCATTTTGGAAACTGCAGCACAGAGATTATGATAATCTTCAAAACTTAAACAGATTACAGTAGTATCCTCCAAACACTTTAGTGACATTGTAGCTTGAGTCCTTTTATGAAATGCCAAATAATCAGTTTCCCACCAATTTTCCATTGCAAAAGACAATATATGCTCTTTGCCTGATTCATCATCAAAAATCAATTTCATCATACCTTCCACTACAAAGAAGGTATGATCAACTTTTATCCCTTGACGGACAACATAGTCGCCCCTCTTAAATTTACGTTCTGTAAAATAAGTTGCAATCAATTCAAATTCACTTTCTGTCAATTGAATGATTTCTTCAATATGTCTTCTTAATTCTTTAATAGTTTTTATTTTTTTATTTACATTAAACCCAAATAATGATATATTAATTCTGTGGTTAAGCTGCTATATTAGATTCCTACACCTTGCATAAAATCTCTGATTTTTGCTATAATTTCATCTCCATCTTCTTCCAAAGCAAAATGTCCTGTATCATAAATATTGTAGTCAACGTTCTTTACATCTTTTTTAAAAGCTTCAGCGCCACTTTCGGGAAAGTACGCATCATTTTTTCCCCAAACCACTAATAACGGTGGTTGATTATCCCTAAGATACTTTTGCCATTTTGGATAGAGTTTTAAGTTATTTTGGTAGTCGTACCATAAATCTAAATTTACTTTATGGGCATTAGGACGGTTCATTCTTAAATAATCCAAATGCCATGTATCAGGATTAACATTTTCGGGATTTCTGGTTCCATGGGTGTAGTCCCATTTTAAACCTTCCAATGTAAAAGCGGGCAGTAGAGCCCTTTCGGTACTATCATTCCTGTTTTCCCAAAGCGCTTTAATCCCTTTCCATATTTCTCCGATACCTTCCTCATACGCATTTCCGTTTTGGGTTATAATTGCAGTTACTCTTTTTGGGTGTGCTGTTGCAATTCTAAATCCGATAGGTGCGCCATAGTCCTGCATCATTATTGCATAAGAACCAATACCTTTTAGTTCTAAAAAAGTGTTCATCGTTTGTGCAATATTATCAAATGTATATTCGTATTCTTCGGGAGATGGAAAGTCGCTATTTCCAAACCCCGGGTAATCGGGTGCTATTAAATGAAATTCATCAGAAAGTTGATCTAAAACTTTTCTGTATTGGTGGGATGAGGAAGGGTAACCGTGCAGCAATACTATTGTTGGTTTTTTTGCATTTCCTGCTTCGCGATATGCGATGCTTACTCCATTAACATCCAATGTTTTGTATTTAGTTTGTTCCATTTTACTTTCTTTTTTAATTACTATTTGTTTTTCTATATTTGTTTTTTTTTGACATCCTAAAACGAATATCAACAACAAAAGGCAAAAAGGATTTAAATTTTTCATAGTCTGCTCTGGTTTAATTTCTTTTCTATTCTTTTCTTTAAGTTTTCATTCATTAGTTGAAAGCCCTTTTTAGTGTTGTTTTTAAGTTGTTTTTTTAATAAACCTACCGGTATTCCTTTAAAAGTTTCGCTATGGTTGAAGATAGTTGTACCATTTCCGTTATCTATGAGTACAAACTTGTGTTCTGCGTCAAATAAACCTTTAAACAATAACTTTCCTATTCAATGAAATTCTTTGTTATGTTCAAAGGCTAATACGGTTGGTTGAAATTTCATATTCTTGCCTTCTGGCGGAACAATGCTTACTGTCATTTGACTACCCTCCCAGGTTCTCCTGTAATGCTTTTAATAAAGGAATTCAAATTGGGATAATTTTCAAAGTCTGTTAATACTGCCCAAACTTTATCAGGTGAGGCATGTATTATGATTTGTGTCTTGATTTCCATTACAACTAATTTGTTATATTTAACGTTTTTAAAAGCTTAATTTTTCACATTAATTATCTAAAATAATTATGATTTTAAATGAAATTAGACTGTACCACTATATTCCCTGTAATAATCTTTTCTATGGGACATTTTGCCCCTATTTCCATCAATTTATCCAGCTGCTCATTACTAAGTTTACCAAATAACTGAATCTCTTTAATGAAAGTGATTTGATTAGTGTTTACATTTTTTTTGTATCCTACTTTGATTTCAACTCCATCTAGTTCCCATCCCTTTCTATCGGCATACATTCTAATAGTCATGGCAGTACAAGAGGCTAAAGAAGACTCTAATAATTCTGTAGGTGTAAAACCTAAATCTTGCCCTCCTAACTCAACAGGTTCGTCTGCTACTATGATATGATTTTTAGCTTGAATCTCCGTCTTGTATTTTTGTTTACCTATACTGACAATTGTAGTTTTCATTTTATTTATTTTTTTATTAGTTTTTTTGCCTTGGAGAAGGCAAAGGAACTTTAACTGTTTGATTTGGCACTATTGGAAATTTATCCTGTACCCAGTTTTCTTTTGCCTTTTCAATTAAGGTTTTGCTTGTGGCCACAAAATTCCATTCAATAAAACGTTCTTCTGGAAATGGTTCTCCTCCAAAAATGTAAAGTATTGTATTTGCTTCAATTTGAAACTCACAAAGTGAATTATCTTTAGCCACTAAAATTTGTTTTGGTCCATATGAATGCCCATCTGATTTTATAGCTCCTTCTAATATATATATGCCACTTTCACCGTACAGTTGCGATCCAATATTGATCATTTTTGTCTCACTAGACTTGATTTCAACAAAATATAAGGGGCTGTATACAGGCACTGGTGATTTTTTCCCAAACGCTTCTCCTGCAATCAGTTTAAAACTGACGCTATCTTTCTTCCAAGAAGGTAATAGATTGGCATCAATATGTGTAAAAGAGGGTTCACATTCTTCATCTTCTTTTGGTAAGGCAACCCATATTTGAAGACCGTGGAGTGTTTTTACTTTGTCCCGAAGGTAATCGGGAGTTCGTTCTGAATGTACAACTCCTTTTCCAGCAGTCATCCAGTTTACTTCACCTGATTTTATCTCTCTCACAGTCCCTAAACTATCGCGATGAAGAACATTTCCTTCAAATAGAAAAGTTAAAGTGGACAAGCCTATATGCGGATGCATATCAACATCCATATTTTCATAAGGGTCTAACGTAACTGGCCCCATATGGTCGATAAAAATAAATGGTCCTACCATACGCTTTTTACGGAAAGGCAACAAGCGGCCTACTATAAAGTTGCCTACATCCGCAGCCCTCTCCTCGATTATTAGTTTGATATTTGACATTAGTTCTTAAATTTTAGTTTGTTTAACATTTCGTCTGTAGTAGCATTGGCATAGATGCTAAATGAATTAATAAGTGCCCTTTTAAACCATATCTTTTTGAAGTTATAATATACAAAACTGATGAACCATCTGTACGGGAATAATAAACTTCAAACTTATATAAATCATCAATTTAAAATTCATTATGAAATATCTTATAAGCGCCATCCCTGCAATCCGTACAATTTTGTTTTAGATTGAAATCTTCAACAAAGCCCTTTTCGTTAAGGGTGTTTTGTGAAATTCTTAAAATAGTGCCAACCCTAGCTGGCACCGTTATTTCTTTTAACTTAAATCTTATTTGGTAAACAATGCTTTACGCAATACTACTGAAGCTTGGGTCAACGCTTCTTGAACAGCTGGAATATGTGATAATGGGTTTAACATACCATAATCATGTATCATCCCTTTATATACTGTAATAGTTGTTGGAACACCAGCCTCATCAAGCTTACGCCCATACGCAACTCCTTCATCATATAAAATGTCATTTTCAGCAACCTGAATTAATGCTGGTGGTAATCCCTTTAATTCTTCTAAAGAAGCATTAATAGGAGAAACATATTTTTGTTTTCTATCTTCAGGTTTAGTTAAATACATGTCCCACATCCACTTCATTGTAGCTGTGGTTAAAAATCTACCTTGAGCAAATTTTTTGTAAGATGGACGGTTCATATCAGCGTCAACAAGCGGCCATAACAAAAGTTGAAAAGCTATTTTAAAATCATTTTTGTCCTTAGCCATTAAGGCTACGACAGTAGACATATTACCTCCAACACTATTTCCCGCAACTGCCAATCGAGAACCATCAACTCCGATTGATTTCCCATTTTCAGAGACCCATTTAGTTGCAGCATAAGCTTGATTAATAGCTACAGGGAATTGAGCGTCAGGAGTAGGAGTGTAATCAGGAAATACTGCCACTGCACCACTTTGTACTACTAAATCCCTAACTAAACGTTTATGTGTTGGATAATCTCCAAGTACCCATCCACCCCCGTGAAAAAACATAAACACAGGGAGGTCATCGTTTGCTCCTTGCGGTTTTACAATATGTATAGTCATCGTTTTACCATCTTGTGTAATTTCTCTTTCTGATTCTTCGATATCACTATAGTCATAAGATATTGAATTTTGGGCGCCTATAAGAACTTGACGGGCATCTTTGGGAGCTAATTTTTCCAATGGTGGTTCATCACCACTGTTCAATGCTTTTAAAAAAACACGGGTATCTTTTGAAATGTTCGGATCTTTTTCTCCAGGAATTGTTTGTGTCATAATACTTGTATTTAAATTAATTAAAGTGAAAATAAATGCTGCTAATGATTGTTTAATGTGTTTCATGTTTATTAATTTTTAGTACTGAATTAGTTTAAAGACATCTTAATTTTTAAAGGTTCTAATTTGTTTCTGTGCTAGAATTGGGAATCTTGGATCTGTCATGGTTTGAAGTTTTTAAATTATCATATAAATAAACATTAAACGATATTGTGCTTTTTTAAGAATTCGTTTAGCTTCGGAACTGTTGGATTTTTAATGAAATCGTCGCCAAACATTACAGTGGGAAATTTTAACTCCCCATCATATAGAGATCGTACTTTTAAATTTGCTTCCATATCTATTTCCACGTTATAGTCCTCAAAATTAACCCACTTGCTTTGCATATAATTGCGAAGTGCCGACGATTTTGGACACCAGTTAGTTCCGTATAACTGTAATTTCGACTTATCCATTTTTAGTTATAATTTTTTTTAGTAAAGGGTGTATTTTTTCTGCATTCGATACAATGAATGGAGTAACGGACATAAGAATAATGGATACTGCTAGAAATATTTGATAATTATTTGCACTAATTAATTGATACTTTAATCCACTTTGTGCCAATACAAAAGAAAATTCACCTATTTGAGCAATCGAAAACCCCACCGCTAAAGCAGTCTTCCATTCAATTTTCATTATCCGTACTGCCAATATTCCCGCCAATGTCTTTACGGAAAACGTAAAAAGCGTCCAGAAGATAATCCAGCGAAAATCGGTAACAAATATTTCGTAATCCAGTAACATTCCCATAGAAATGAAAAAAAAACTCATAAATACATATCTAAAAGGTAAAAAGCATGATATTGCCATATTATTATAGTCCGTTTCTGCAATTATTAAACCTGCTATGAATGCACCCAAAGCAAGTGATAGTCCCAATTGTTCTGTAACTAGTGCAATTCCTGTTACAATAAAGATAGTGGCAATTAGAAACACTTCTTGACTTTGTACTTTCATAACCGTCTTTAAGAAATAAGGAATAATAAAGCGAGCCATTAGATAGGCAATACTGCCCATAAGAACTAACTTTCCTAATAACCAACATAAAGCAATCAAAGGGTCTCCACCTGCACCCGCAATAATGGGAGTAAAAAGCATTAGTGGCACAATTATAATATCCTGAAAAAGTAATACTGCTAAGAGAAATTTACCATGCGGCGTTGTTATTTTGTTGGAATCTTGTAATGTTTTTATAACAATAGCCGTACTGCTTAATGAATAGAGAAATCCCCAAAATATACTTTCTTCCCAATTGGGCTGCATCACCAGCCAAATAAGTCCCGCGGTCAAAGCAATAGTAAAAAATACTTGTGCACTACCACCACCCAAAACATATTTCTGAATTTTTTTCAGGTTAGTAAATGAGAATTCAAGTCCTACTGTAAATAGAAGAAGTATAATTCCAATTTCGGCATAGACAGCTACCTCTTCCATTTTAGCAAAATAAGTAGAGGTATTTGGACTTAATAAAACACCAGTAATAAGATAGCCAATAATGTATCTAATTTTAAGGAATCTGCATATAATTATAACCGCTGTAGCGATTCCAAAAATTGCGCAGATGTTTATAAGAATGTGGTGTTGCATAATTTTTTTTTAAGATTCTCTGTAACTCAACGCGCCTGAAGGACAATTATTAATTTGATTCTTTAAGTCCTCTATAGTAGCATTTTCTGGGGTAATCCAAGGTTTTGCTTTAGGGTCATAGACCTTTGGTAACATTTTTACGCATACCCCGGCATGGATACATTTTTTTGGATTCCATATTACTTTTAAATTTTCTTTCTTATATTCTTTGATATTTTCCATAGTTCGTTTTTATCAATGTAGTACATCCTTTATGTCATCTAGTTTTTGGAACATCTTCGCAGCAAATGGACATAGGGGAATAATTCTTTTCTTCTTCTCTCTAGCCATCTCCACGATTTTATAGAGCATTTTCTTCCCTACATCTTTACCTTTATATGCAGCCTCAACATCAGTGTGATCTATGATAATCAACTGTTCACTGGCAATAGAATAAGTCATCATACCTAATTGATTATCATTTTCTTGCGCCATCGCAAAACCTTTTGAATCGCGTTCTATTAGTAGTATTTCCATAATTTTTTTTTAAGTTTT
The DNA here is from genome assembly GCF_017948595.1 of Flavobacterium geliluteum. Classification (GTDB taxonomy): domain Bacteria; phylum Bacteroidota; class Bacteroidia; order Flavobacteriales; family Flavobacteriaceae; genus Flavobacterium; species Flavobacterium flavipigmentatum. Next base: position 91,420 of record NZ_JAGFBV010000013.1, read on the forward strand.
TTTTTAAGAACTAAATACAAAATGATATAACTTGTCTTCCAAATCATTCCCCAAGAAAAATTTTCTGGAAAACAAGTTAATTAACTGGTAAAAGATTATAACTATTCTTTGATGAACTGTAAGTCTGCTATAATTTTTACGGTGTCGGCTACCACGATACTTCCCGCTTCGGTAATGGCGCCCCATGTTAGGTTAAAGACCTTTCGATTAATACTTCCCCTCATTTCAAAACCTGCTTTTGTTTGACCATAAGGATCTACAGCTATTCCATTAAAATCTACATCCAATTCTATTTCTCTGGTGATGTCCCTAATAGTTAAATCTCCTGTAAGAGTTGTTCCATCAAAAGACGTAGACTTAAATTTCAAATCAGGATACATATCGGAATTGAAAAAGTCATCTGACTTTAAATGGTTATCTCTTTCTTTATTTTTAGTATTGATAGATAAGGTTTTTGTTGCAAAACTAAATTCTGCGTCTATGAAACCGTCATTACTTGTTTCAACTGCTGCATCAAAATCTTCAAAATGACCTGTTACATTAGATATCATCATGTGTTTAACCTTAAAAGCAATTTCAGAATGTGCTTTATCTATTTTCCAATTTGTTTTTGTACTCATCTTAATTTATTGTTTAGTGATTATTAATTATTTAATAGTTAGTAGAAAATTTAACTCGCTCTTTCGATTTTCTTGAATATTCTCAACCCAATGTGGATTAGTTTGCAAAATCTTACTTCAGTTACCATATCATTGTCAGCACTGTAGCTTGATGAACATCATCTACATTTCTAGCCATGCTTTGTGCTCTGTCTTGTCGATGCCTTGCTTAGTAGTTGTAATCAGACACTTTATGTTTATTAGTAAAGTGAAACTATATTACTTTAAATGCTAAAGACTGTTTATTCTGCAGCAAAACTTTCACCATTCATAGCTTTCATAAAAACTTGTGGATTCCAATATTCACGGTAATTCACAATAAGCCCATCTCTAAAAGTTACGAAAGTTGCATAACTCATTTCATATGGGTTACCATTTCCAATTACTTCTCCCGACACGCTCCATTCTGCAATGGCAACATTTTCATCATCCGTTCCATAAATTTTCATGGTTGGTAATGTTTTCACATTTATAAAACTTGGGTAATCTTTTAAATAAGCGTAAAAAGCTTCACGACCTTCAAAGCGATTTGGCGTGCCTTCAGGAGCAAAAGGAAATTCTGCTATTACATCTTCGGCACAAAGTTGAGACCAACCTTTCATATCCTTAGCAAGGAATAGGTCATAACCATTACGTAATAATTCAGTTACTGGAATGTTTTTTGAATTTTTCATTTTTTAAAGTTTTAATATTAATATTTGTAAATTATTTAAGTTATTTATTATTTTTATTTTTATTTACCAGATAGACATACCTCCATCTACTTTAATGTCAACTCCTGTTACAAATGAACTTTCTTCTGAAGCTAAAAATAATGCGACATTTGCAACTTCTTCTGGCTTACCAATACGACCAATAATGGATTTATCAAGGAAATAATCTGCCCATTCTTTATCCTTAAGTTGTTCCTCCGTCTGCTTTGTTTCTATTACTCCAGGTGAAATTGAATTGGCTCGCATACCATGTTCACGGCCTTCCATTGCAAGATGTTTTGTCATCCCGATTATACCCATTTTTGCAGTGGCATGAGCCAACCCGCCCAAAGGTTTGAATACACGGTGACCCGTAAGTGAAGCAGTATTTACAATTGTACCATGACTTACTTTAAGATGAGGCCAGGCTGCCTGAGTTAGAAAAAAGACTAAATCAACTTCTTCCCGGGTGTTCAAATGCCATTCTTCTTCGGTAATGTCTTCTATCCAATTAAAGTGAGCCATCGCAGCATTATTGAAAAGTACATCTATACGACCATATTTCTGTATAACGAGTTCTACTAATTTTCTGCAATCACTCATCTTTGTCAGGTTGGCAGGGTGAAGGGATATCATTTTTCCTCCGGCTGCCAAAACCAAATCAACGGTTTCTTGACCTGCATCGCTATTATAGTCACATCCTGCAATTATTGCTCCTTCTCTTGCAAAGCGTATAGCCGCAGCACGACCAATACTTCCGCCAGTACCTGTAATAATACAAACCTTGTTTTCTAATCTATTCTTCATCTTATTTGTTTTAAGTCTTTATAAGCGGTATCAACTTCTTTCCAATCAGTTCGATTGACTCCATTAATTGGTTGTGAGAAAGCCCGGCATTGTCCATTTGAAAAGTGAACCTGTCAATCCCTCCAAGCGCTTTGCTATGCCTCATAAGTTTTTCAGCAACTTGTTCAGGATCGCCCACTACTAATACGCCTTTTGGTGAAATCAGCGAATCGAATTGTGGTCGAGTTACTGGTGGCCATCCTCTTTCTTTACCCATTTTTGTCCATAACTCTGCATAACCTGGATAATAATCGGCAATTGCCTTTTCTGGGGTTTCGGCCACATAACCCGGTGAGTGCAGCCCGACCTTTAGTTGATTTGGCGAAAAGCCAGCTTTATTTCCTGCTTCACGATATAGATCTATCAAGGGTCTAAAACGTTCCGTTTCTCCACCAATGACTGCCACCATTAAAGGAAGCCCTAAGGTACCCGCACGAATAAACGATTCAGGTGTGCCACCAACTCCAAGCCATATAGGTAGATTATCTTGTAATGCTCTAGGATAAACACCTTGTTTTTGCAGTGGTGGTCTGAACTTGCCCGACCAATTAACAAATTCATTATCTCGGATCTGTAGCAGTAAGTCCAGTTTTTCCTTAAATAAAGCATCGTAATCCTTTAAGTTGAACCCAAATAGAGGATAAGCATCAATGGCCGAACCACGACCAACAACCAGTTCAGCCCTTCCTTTTGAAATAAGGTCAAGGGTTGCAAAACTTTGATAAACACGTACGGGGTCATCTGTGCTTAAAACCTTTACTGCACTCCCAAGAACAATCCGTTTAGTTCTTGCTGCTGCTGCAGACAGGATTACTGCTGGTGCAGAATCCAAAAATTCTTTTTTATGGTGCTCGCCAATACCGAAAACATCCAGCCCTGCTTCATCGGCCATTACTATCCTGTTCAGTAATTGTTCCATTGCATCTGTGCTACTAAGGGCGGCACTCCCGTACATTGCTGAGGCAAAACTATCTATTCCTATTTCCATGATATTACCTTTTTTCAATTACATTTATTATTGATCTTTGAAGTATTATATCGAAGTCACAAATTCATCCATTGATATCCTTACTTTTTTAAGTTTAGTGAATTGGTCATTTTCTTCATCACGATATCCTAATGCAAGTAAAACCACACTTTTTAGCTTTTTTTCTTTTAATCCTAATAATTTGTCAAATCTTTCAGTATTAAAACCCTCCATCGGGCAAGCATCTACTTGTAAATTTGCAGCAGCAATTAAGCCCGTACCCAAACCGATATAGGCTTGTTTTGCCGACCAAATGAAATTCTCTTCATCCGTTCTGTTCAGCAAACCATCAACCAAAGCAGTTTTAAAATCAGCCAAATTTTGTACGGGCATACTTCGTTCATCTGCTATGAATTGAATGTATTTGTCAATCATTTCTTTATTGACAGTTTCAAATGCTGCAAACACCAATAAATGAGACGACTCGGCAATTTGTGTATTAAAAGAACCCTCTCCCAATTCTTTTTGTAATTTTCGGTTTTCTATTGCAAAAACTCTGTACGTCTGCATTCCTGTTGAAGAAGCAGACAAATTAATCGCTTCAAGAATTTCGTGTATTTTTTCGTTAGCAACTTTTTTATTGCTAAATTTTTTGGTAGCATATCGCCACTTTAATGCTTCTAATAATTCCATTTTTTTTTTAGTTTATAATTTGTATACTATGTACTTTGTCTTTCATTGTATAAAAGTTACCAACAGAAAAAGTTGCGGTACTATAAATTATTCCTTTTTTAAGGCATCAAAGTGAGTAACCCAACACTGTTTATGCTTCCATTGCAATTGCTAATAGAGAGTTGTATTTATAACTTTTTGTCCATATATATAATCTTCCATTACTGCTAGTGCAGAATCCAGAAACTCTTTTTTATGATGCTCTCCAATACCAAATACATCCTGCCCTGATTCATCAGCCATTACTATCCTATCCAGCAATTGTTCCATGACATCTGAGCTGTTTAGCGCGGTACTACCATACATTGCTGAGGCAAAACTATCTATTACTATTTCCATGATATTCGTCTATTAATATTAATATTTTAAAGAATAATTAGATGTGAATTCCACCTGATACTTCAATTCTTTGCGCATTTATCCATTTTGACTCATTACTACACAAAAAAGTAACCACGCTTCCGATATCATCGGGCAAACCTACCCGCCCTAATACAGTATTTGTTGCAATCATGTTATTTAGATCTTTATTATCTCTCACTGCACCACCAGCAAAATCTGTTTCAATAGCACCAGGCGCAATTGTGTTGACTCTGATTTGATTTTTACCAAATTCTAAAGATTGATATCGTGTTAGTGTTTCCACGCCTGCTTTCATAATGGCATAAGCAGCATAATTGGGATAGGAAAAACGAGTTAAACCAGACGATGTATTCACAATACTTGCACCATGGTTGAGCAATGGAAAAATTCTTTGAGTTAAAAAAAACGGGGCCTTTAAATGAATACTAAGCATTTCATCAAAAGCAGCTTCAGTTGTTTCAGCAATTGGAGCGTAATAAGCAGAGCCAGCATTATTAACTAATGCATCAATTTTGGTTTTAGAAAATCCTTTTTCTAATGCTACTTTTAAATTAGCTACAAAATCTACAAAAGTTTCTGATTTAGCTAAATCAAGTTTTAAAGAAATTGATTTTCTTCCTAAATCTCTTATTTCTTTTACCACATTTTCAGCTTCTCTTTCCTTTGTTTGATATGTAATAATAACATCAAAACCATTTTTCGCTAACTGTATAGCTGATTCTTTTCCAAGTCCTCGACTTCCGCCCGTTATTAAGACTGTCTTATTTATGTTATTTGTCATGTTAAATTTTTTAAGTTGTTTCAAGCTTGTTTTTTTATATCCTACCACCGCCATTTGCGACTATTTGTTGTCCGTTTATCCAAGCACCATCAGGACTTGCAAGAAATGCAACAACCGAAGCTATTTCCTCTGGGTTACCCATTCTACCAGCAATCATCGATTGACCAATTCTTTCTAATTCTTCTTTTGTAGCTTCCTTTTCCAATAAAGGTGTTATTGTCGGTCCCGGAAAAACACTGTTAACGGTTATGTGGCGAGCACTTAGTTCTTGAGATAAAATCTCTGTGATTACTTTACCAGCAGCTTTACTAGGAGCGTATAAACCTAATCCGGCAGCTGGATATAAGACACTCGATGAAGAAATTTGAATAATTCTTCCTTCATTTTTTACCTGTTTTGCAGCTTGTTGCAATACAAAGAATGTTCCTTTGTAATTGACGCTGTTGATTAGGTCAAAATCAGCTTCACTAATGTCAACGATAGGAATTCCCATTTTACCTATACCTGCGTTAGCAACGAGAATATCTATGCCCCCAAATGTCTCAATAACAGCATTAAATAAATTAACAATTTCTTCAACATTACTTACATCCGCAGCAAAACCTTCGGCAATGCCTCCTGATTCTCTAATTTGTTTTATTACTTCACTCGCCTGTTTGGAATCTCCTTTGTAATTTACTGCGATTGCAATTCCATCTTGTGCCAAACGGATAGCAATGGCGCGTCCGATACCTGTTGCTGCACCTGTTATTAGGGCAACTTTTTTCATAGTTTCTTTCATTCTATTAAAATTTTATCTGCAATTCGTTCAGCTACTGCGATTACAGTAATATTGGTTGCTACGGAAATGATGTCAGGAAAGATAGAAGCATCTACAACCCGAAGTGATTCTACATGATGTACCCTTCCTTCTAAATCAACAACTGCTTCATTAGAATCAATTGTTCCCATTGGGACACTGCTTGTTGGGTGCGCATAACTGGCAATATTTTTTTTAATTGCTTCGGCCAAATCTTTATCAGTTTGTATAGAACCACCCGGTGCAATTTCTGAATGTACAAATTCAGAGAATGTTGGATTTGCAGCAATTTGTCTGGCAATTTTTGCTCCTTCAATCATTCTTAAGGTATCAAAATCATCAGCTAAAAAGTTCAAGTCTACCTTAGGATTGATGTTTGGATCTGTAGTTTCTATCCATATTTTTCCTTTTGAAACTGGTGTTGTTACTGAAACTGCTAAGACAAAACCCATCTGTGTCGGACTCCATTCATCAGGAAATAAGTGAGTAGCTGTAATATGGATATCTAAATCTTCAGCTTTTGAAACGGATGAAGCGGTCCATAATTTTGCAGCAATTGGCGGTGATTTGCTTTCGACCATTTCTTTATGTAATGCATAAGCAGCATAATGCAAAGGATGGTCTTTTACATTTTTGCCTACAGGGAGATCAGCAATTACAGGAATAGATAATTTTTCTAAATCGTTTTTATCTCCAATTCCCGAACGTAGCAAAATAGCAGCACTTCCATATGTACCTCCACATATAATGATCTCCTTACCGAAGTAAGATGCTCCATTTGCTAATAGAATTCCTATGGCTTTGTTCTTTTCAAACAGTATTTTATCAGCAATAGCATCTGATAAGATCGTCAGGTTTTTACGCTTCCTCACTTTATTAGTAAGATAAGCCATACCAGTGTTTACACGAACTCCGTTGACAACATTCATTCTGTAGGGACCAACACCATTAGCATTAGCGCTATCAAAATCTTCAATTAACTTGTATCCAACATTAACTGTTGCATCCACAAAAGCTCTTTGAACGGATGTCAAATCAGTGCGTAACAATTGTCGAACGGGTAATGGACCATCAAAACCATGCAACTCTTTATCACCAGAATCACTCGATTCTAGTTTTTTAAAAAATGGAAGCATCTCTTCATAGGACCAACCTAGCAGATTCCAATTTTTAAAGTCCTGAGGTCTAGCACGCAAGGCAACTGCACCATTAATTGCTGAACTTCCTCCCAAAACTTTTCCTCTTGGCAAATCTATTCTGTTTCCATAGGAATTGGGCTCAGATTGGATTCCCCAATTATGAAGTTCGTCTCCACCAGGATTGTTTGCACTTGAAATTGTAGATGGATAGCCCCAAGCTGGATATGACTTTCCACCTTCTAATAATAAGACATTTATATTGCTTTTTTCGCTTAATCTAGAAGCCATAACTGCTCCAGCAGAGCCTCCACCAACTATTACAAAATCGTAATGAATAGCATAATGTTCTGTATTTTCCATAATATTTATTTTGTTGAATCTTTAATTAAATCCCTTATTTTAATTGTATCTGACCATACTTTCCAGCATAAAAATCCCTGTAAGCATCGGCTATTTCACCCAATGAATTCATCACAAAAGGACCTTCTGCAAATACAGGTTCTGTGTATTCTTCTCCACCAAATAGTATAATATCAATACTATCTTCCGAAGTATTTTTGATTTCAATTTCACCTGTTTCTCTATCAAATTCCACAAATTCTCCTCCCTCAAAATCGATTTCGTTAAGCTTTGCACTTTTTGTTGGCAAAAAAGCTGCAACTTCTATTTTTTCATCTACAACAATTGAAAACTGTTTGCCTATTTCCAAATGAATATGGTATAAAAACTGTTCGGAATAATTGGGTATTTTCGAACTTAATTCTTCAAAATTTCCCACAATAACTTTTATCCATCCATTTTGATTTTCTAATTTCTTTCTAGGAATTTCTTCCGCCTGAATGGCAATATGAGCGGGACTTTCTGCTTTATTTTTTGCAGGTAAATTGATCCAGAATTGAAAACCTTCAACAATTTTATTATTGGTTTGAGCATCGTAATTAATATTTTCATCGTGAATGATCCCGTTACCAGCTTTCATCCATTGTGCACCACCAGAGCGTATTTCTCCTGTATGTCCTGCACTGTCAAAATGCTCGACTTTGCCTTGGAGAATGTAGGTTAAAGTGGCAATGCCTCTGTGTGGATGTGCTCCCATACCGTTTTTAGAAATCGCTTCTTTAATTGCAGGTGCTACATAGTCCAGAAATACAAAAGGGCCTACTTTGTCGGTATACCGATTTGGTAAAAATCTAGTTATTGCTAGCGGACCAATATCAGCTCTATTTCCTTTTGTCGAAAAACTTGTTTTCTTTTTCATTTTTAGCTCTATTAAAATTTAAAACCTATTACCGATCCTACAAAAAAACCATCCTTGTTTTCAGGTAATATATCATTGATAAAATTACCAGTTTGAAAATATTGGATACCGATATTATAGCTTAGAAATCTGTTTATATTCCATGAAAGAGTGGTTATGTAAGCCGTGCCTATATATCTTTCTTTGGACTCGGATGAAGGCAATCTTAGTGAACCATTAGCCCTATAAATACCATCCTCTGTTGATTGTCGCCAGTTTAACACTGTAGCGAATTTTAGAAGAAACTTTTCAGAAGGATTCCAAGTTAGGTTCGGGTGTATGGACACTAAATTTGCAGGACCTACTTGCGGGTTCATCCCAAAATAACCCCCGTTTGGATATAAAGGATTAGGAGTGCCCAGTTTGCCGTCATCTTTCCTTTTATCTCCAGAAATATAGTCAGTTCTTAACTTTACGGTTGGTGTACCTTTCACTTTATCAAACACGTACCCGATTTCAGAGGAAATCCCTAAAGCGCTGATATTATCTAAACCAAAAGTTCCAAATTGATAGATTGCTTCAACATTGTAAACAAACCCATTACCGTTTCTTGAAAATCGACTACCGACGGTATGTCGGGATTCATCAGCAATACCTTCGTTAAATACGGCTTTATCACGATTGATACCTAAATAGTAAACATCGAGGTTAGCCCTTTTCGAAATACTATAGGTTGTGTAAATACCCCAAAGGTTTATTTTGCTGGTTGATACATTATCAAAAGTGCCTGTATTTATCTGAGTACTCGCCATTACAAATGAGTCAAAAGTTAATTGGGGAGATGCATAAGCAACTTTAACTCCATCAAAATATAACCTTAAATTGGTTCCCTCTTGTACGTCTATTAGACGGCCACTTCCATATTGGATCTCTTGTCTACCTAAACGAAGTGTAAGTAATCTACACGATTGATTATAAGGCACAAAATCCATAAAAAGGTTCTGGACATTCAGTTTATCTTCATCAATACTACGAGGACCGTTGTCGCGTCCATCTTCCAAACCACTTCGTAATTGCCCGAAAAGGCGAATTCGATTGCTAATATGTAAATCGGCGTGAAGTTGATAGCGTTGAAGGAAAAAAACGTCTCTACCCAGGCCGCTTTCTCCCCAATCTTCATTTTCAGTATAGTCCAATTCTTCTCGTACTTCACCTCCTAAAGAGAGAAACACTGAACCACTTCTCGATAGCGGAATGAATTTTATTCCATTGTAAAAAGTTATTGCACTGTCTTTTAACGTAGTATAGTTTTCCTCGTACCGCATCAATTGAAAGTTTTGGGCCATGAGTTGCATAGGCAGAATTAATAAAAAAATGTATATTAAAAAATCTCTCATACTTGAACATGCTCATAACAAGAGCTGTATATTAATTAAAAAAGTAAAATAGTGCATCAGGCTTGTCTACTTACTAAAAAATCCTCAAGCAAATTAATTGAGAAAGAATAGCTTCTATTTATCCCAATGATAACCGCCAAAGTATTTTACGGGCGACCAATAAGGTAAGGGCTCAGGTAACTTTGGAGCTAAATCAGTATATTTGCCTAACCCAAATACTACTCTTCCATCGACCACTGTTAACACAGATGAAATAGTCTTAATCTCATCTTCGGCCACGGTAAAATAATCTTTATTTAACAAAACAAAATCTGCATAATTACCCGGAGCTATCCGACCTTTTTCATTTTCAAGGTTTTCAAACCAGGCAGCACCTATAGTAAATAATTTAAGTACCTCTTCCCGAGTCAATCGGTTATCCTCAGCCAATACTACAGAACCAGATACTGACCTACCAGTTACAGCCCAACTAATTGCTAACCAAGGGTTAGCTGGAGATACTCGAAAAGCGTCGGTTGTTAAAGATAAAGGGACACCACTGTCTACTAGATTCCTTAATCTGGGCGTGTACAATGCTTTTTCTTTTCCGTGAGTCTTTACAAAAGCATCCCCATGAATAGCCATTTTATTATCTAAAGCAATGCCGCCTCCAAGTTTTTTAAGCCTTTCGATATTCTCTGGTGTAATGGTTTCAGCATGTTCTATGCTCCAGCGCATTCCATCCAATGGGGTTGTTTGAACAACCTTCTCGAAAGCATCCAGAAAAGGGGTAATATTTTCATTGTAAGTGACGTGCATGCGAAAAGGGATTCTCTTTTGGATAAGTTTTCTAACATCTTCTTCTGCATACTGGATCATGCGTTCTTTGGGAATAATATAAGTCGGCTTATCAAAATTTTCATGGTCATGAATTTCTCCTCTTATAGCTTCACCCATTCCTTCATACTCGTAACCATGTTCCATAGTTGGATGCAAATTCTGTCCAGGACTCACAGGCCCAATTTTAGTAATACGCTTAATTTCAGTATCTACAAAAGGAGCATTAGTACTTTGATCCCATCCAACATCAACAAATGGAAAACGGATGTTCAACTTATTTTCATTCACCAAGGTTTTTAAAGGTGTGTGTCCATCGGGGTAGCCAAAGATACTTGTAGCATCAAGAACGGTGGTGAGCCCGAAGCGATTCAGATCATGGATTACATGTATTAAGGAGCTGACTTCTTCTTCAGGTGTTGGAGCAGGCAACATAGCATCTAGCGCTAAAAATGTGAAGGTGTATCCATTGATGACTCCTGTATAATTACCCTTTTTATCTTTCTCAAACTCTCCCTCAGGCAGCTCAGGAAACATAGCTGTTCCAACACCCAATTCCTTCATTCCTAATTTGTTTAGAAACGCTTTATTATATGCGTACTGAACATACAAAGGCCTGTTCAAGACAGCTTTGTTAAGCTCTTCAATAGTTGGATGACGATTTTCTTTAAATTGATAGGGAGACCATCCACCCGTGACTTTTACCCATTGCCCTTCTGGTGTTCTTGCTGCTTGCTCCGTAAGCATTTCGAGCGCACGTTTTAGTGTTGGCAAACCGTCCCAACGCACCTTATAATTAAAATTTCGTTCATTCAGAGGGTGGATGTGTGAATCTTCCAAACCAGGTATCATACGCTTACCTTCCGCATCGATGACTTGTGTTTTCTCGTCTGCAAGCGCAAGTATGTCGGCATCATTACCTACTGCATAAATTCTTCCCCCTTTCACCGCTAGCGCAGAAGCCTGAGGCTGTGCAGCAGTTTGAGTATAAATTTTTGCATTATGTACAATTACGTCAGCACTTACAAATGAAGTATTAGATTGTGCGTAAATTCCGAAAGTGATCAATGTTGTCGAAATCAAAGTGATTATTTTTTTCATTTCATTATTATTTTAAATTATTTCAAAATTGTTTACAAAAAGTAATATCCTATATATTTACAAGTATATTTATTGCTTATACGATGCAGTAGGTACTTTGCTCGTCTAAAAACTAATTCTTGTTTATTCAAGTCAAAAAACTTGAGAATGCATTTGTAAGCTATTGTATTGTTAATTATATTTGTTCTTAAAGTATCATATAATATCAATGTTTCAATAATATGTGACTACTCTTTCATTCTAGCCAAACTCTATGCCAAACACATAAGATATTGATTTACAAGTATTTGAAAAAAAAATGGTGATTGTATTTATTCTTGTATTTAATATTTTTCTTGTATATAAGAAAATATCACTTTAAATTTGTAATGATTTTTAATCATAGTTTATGGATATGAATAACGAATTAAATGTTAATGGCAAACTTATCGAGCAGCTGCCTTTTGAGATGATTTGGATAGATTACGATAGTAATATTATTTATGCCAATGCAAAGTTTTGCGAAAATATGGGATACAGTAAAGAGGAATGCAGAGCACTTACTATACCTGATATCAATATTGCTGTCACTACTGAAACTTGGAAGAATCATTGGGAGCAAATCAATAATAAAGGATGCATTACTTTTGTGGCAACACACAAAACTAAACTGGGTAATTTCAATACCGTACAGATTATTGCACAAACTTTCTCAAATAATGGCAATGTATATATATGTGCAATAGCCTATGAAATACAGGAGTCATCCTTCTATAAAGAATTGATGAACAATACCCAAATTATTGCAAACATAGGAGGTTGGGAGTTGTCATTAGAAGACGGTTCAATCTTGGCAACCGCAGGTGCTTTAAATATTTTTAATACTAAAAACTCTTTAGATTTACTTCCTTCAAAAATTATAGATAAATTTAAGGATGATGATAAATTTAAATCCTTACTTGGAAAAGTAATGAGAAAAGCGATATCTTTTGATGAAATATTTGAAACGAATGATTCTCCTCCAAGGTTTATTAGAATCATAGCAAAACCAATTTTGAGGGGTGATAAAATTCAGAAAGTATTGGGAATTTATCAAGATGTTACTGAGATACGAGAAAAAGAGAAAAATCTATCACTCTTTAAAAATATAATTGACAATGTGGAGGATTTAATATATGTCTATAATGAAAAAGGGGACCTACTGTACTACAATAAATCTTTAATCAATAAATTAGGATTTAGTAAGAAAGAACTCGATGGGATGAGCATCTTCGATTTGGATACTATGGTGACCAAGGATTTCTATGAAGCTCATTTTGAAATTATTGAAAAAAAAGACTCTCATCGATTTGAGTGGCTTATCGAAAGAAAAAACCAGACTCAATTTCCAGTAGATATAATTTCTAGTCTTCTAAAATATAAAGATACAAGTTACATCTGTTCTGTTGTTCGTGATATTACATTAAAGAAGCAACAAGAAAATAATTTAAATAATGCTTTAGAGCAAATTAAATCTTTAAAGGATCGTTTGGAGAACGAAAATGAGTATTTACAAGAAGAAATAAGCAAAAAAATTAATTTTGAAAATATCATATGTACGACTAATGCTTATGGAAAAGTATTAAAACAGGTTAATCAGGTAGCACCGACAGAGACCACTGTACTTATAACTGGCGAATCTGGTACTGGTAAGGAGTTACTAGCAAGTGCTATACACTCCAATAGCCGGAGAAAAGAAAGGCCTCTTATAAAAGTGAACTGCGCAACTTTACCTAAAGAACTAATAGAAAGTGAATTGTTCGGACATAAAAAAGGAGCTTTTACTGGTGCAATAGCGGATAAAGCGGGAAAATTTATGCTAGCTGATGGTGGCACAATTTTCCTTGATGAAATAGGAGAAATGCCCATCGATTTACAATCTAAGTTACTTCGTGTTTTGCAAGAGGGAGAATTTGATACTCTTGGCGGAATGAAGACAAGCAAGGTTGATGTACGAATAATAGCTGCAACCAATAGGAAGCTGGAAGAAATGATAAAAGTAGGCACTTTTAGGGAAGATTTATACTATCGTTTGAATGTTTTTCCAATCTATAATATTCCATTACGAGACAGGATAGACGACATCCCATTGTTAGCACATTTTTTTTTAGATAAGTATTCCTCTAAAGCAGGTAAAACTTTTAAAAGACTTTCAAAAAAAACCATAGACCTTTTAAGAGAATATCATTTTCCTGGAAATATCAGAGAACTTGAAAATTTAATTGAACGCGCAGTTATTACAGAAAACGGAACAACTTTAAATCCAGGTGATTGGATGCCAAAATCAAATATAAGATCTATTTCTGAAGGTTTTAAAACCTTCGAAGATTATCAACGTGATTACATTATAGATGTTCTGAATCACACTGATTGGCGAGTAAGTGGGCCTAATGGTGCTGCAAAAATTTTGAATATAAATGACAAGACATTATTTGGTACAATGAAGCGATTGAATATTGAAAAGCAAGTTGGATTGAAGTCGGAATAAATTTTAAATACTATTTAAATTTAAATACCTATATCAAAAAATAAACAAAATTTAGATAATTGCTTATCAAAAGAAAATTGTACTTTATCAATAGTTGAAGTACTTTCTTCAATTGAAGGGATTAAAATATTATATTATTTACAATTTAAATAAAAATTAGTTACCTAATTAAAGACAAATAACATACATAAAAATTAAAAGAAGTTTAAACCCAATCATTGCTAAAAATTACATGCAAAACACAAACTATTTTTTTTTCTTTACATAAATTTCTTTCAGTTCTTCTTCCCAATCCAAAGACCAATCAAATAAAAGAGAAAGTGGTTCGGACAAATTTTTTCCAAATTCGGTAAGTGTGTATTCAACCCGTGGCGGAACTTCAGGGAAAACTTTTCGAATAATCATGGCACGAAGCCTTTAAAAAGACCTGTGCACAATTTGGGCTAAACGAAACGATTCAAGGAGAATTTTATGACCTATTGCAAGCTCTAGGAGACAAAAATGGCACTTACGCTGTTGAGAGAACTATAAACGATACTAAGTCGACAACCTTGGAAAGTATTATTAAAAATAAAATTTTGTTGGCAGAATAAAGCCTCTTCCCAAAATGAAGTTATAAGCCATAGAGTTGTTTGTACTTTCTCTATGGCTTTACTATAGAATGTTCTGAACTAAACCGAAAGCTATTATGAGGCTAAAATCTTTTAGCTCAAGAAGATAAATCTGCACAAGGTAATAAAGAGCTATATTGTCACCATTTACTTCAAAGATACATTTATTATCCGCCAAAGCCCTAAAGTTGCTTTGTCATTAGAACTGGTTATTTAATTCTTTTTTTGTGCATATGTTATTCAAGATTGGAGTCGCTATTGTTCCTAATACATCAAGTATTGAAAATACTCCCAACAGTCTAAAATAGAATTCGGATTCTTTAAATTCTGATATTGTCGAATTAATTAGCATTAGTGCGACTATTGATATAAAAATTATTGTTACGGTCATCATATACCATAAATTTTTAGTCTTTAACCTTATGTTAAACAGCAAAGAGATATGGGCTATTGATACTGAAAGAATGATAAAAATTGTCGTAGCCTTCCATATTTCTTCAAAATTAACTACATCCCAAATTGCAGTAGTAGTTATTAAGAATCCAATAGCGGATATAATTATTCCAAGTAATGAAAAAGACTGCATATGATCCCTATTTTGAATTGTTGTACTGCAAAGACCTGTCAAGCTGTAACAGCCAATTGCTAGTGTGGTCAAAAGCAATCGGACTTCAGTTCTTCCAAAGTCACCTGCAAGAAAAATGAAAATACCAATTAAAGCACCGAAAGAAAGTGCAATTATTAATGTTCTTAAAAAATATTTTTTTGAATTGAAATGATACATATGTTTTTATATTATGATATTGATTTTTTTATTCTCTTAATGAGTATTTTGAAATGTGGTCAAATGATATGTGTTGTAAAATATATAATAAAAATTATCTCTTATTTATAAAACCTACGTGATTGTTATTTAAGCAGAAGCATTTCTTTTTTAGTTTTATTAATTCATATTAAGGGTTCTTCATTTTGAACTTTATAATTTTTCACCTGATTCTTTCCGGTTTTTCTTCTAAACTTAATTCTTCATTTGTTATAAACCTTTTTTACTATTAAAACTATCCCTGATTGATTTGTTAAAAATCTATTTACTTCTAAAGCAATAATATTTAGTCCGCTGTTTTTGTTATCTATATCTATCCTTATAGCTCATGGAATTTTGTAGTGACATCGTTTTGTTTTTGAAAAAAGATTAATTTTTATCAAAAAAATAGGTGAAAAAGTATAAAAACTCAAATTTCTTTATCGATATATTGTTTATAAAAATCATCTTGATAGACCTTTCCAATAGGAATCTGATGATCTTTAATGTAAATTGTGTTATTATCAAAGGCATCAATGGCGGTTTCATTGACTATATAAGATTTACTCACCCTTATAAATTTATCTAAAGGTAATTGTTTGTGCAAGGTCTTTAAATTTAACAATGTCATAATTTTTTCCGTACCACTATATATAAGTGAATAGTCTTTAAGACCTTGAATAAAAAGAATTTTTTCAAATAAAATTTTATAATATTTTCTGTCTGCTTTGACAAATAAAAAATTTTTTGTTTTGTCTGGCAAATCGGAATCTTCCTTTAAAAGAAGTTTATGTAGGGAAATTGCTTTGCCTACAGCTTTCGCAAAGCGATCTGGGAATATAGGTTTTAGTAAATAATCTACAGCATCTAAAGAATAACTTTCTACTGCATAATTTCTATATGCAGTTGTAAAAATTATAAATGTGTTGACAGGAACACTTTCAGCAAACTTTAATCCATTAAGACCAGGCATTTCAATATCAAGAAATATGAGATCAACAGTATTAGATTTTAAATATATTTCTGCTTTTGATGCACTATTAAATTCTTGAATAAATTTCAATTTTGGCTGGGTTGTAATTAAATCCTTTATGACCTCTCTAGCTAATGGCTCATCATCTACTACAATACAATTCATAATGGTAATTTTAATTCTACTTTATATGTTCTTTTTGCATCTGTTATAGTTAATTCATAACTTTCAGCATAAATTAATTCTAATCTTCTTTTAACGTTTTTTAAACCAACCCCGTGATTCATCTTTTTTTCAGTACTCAATCCCTTTGTATTCAAGCAAGAAAACAACAGATAATCATCAATTTTTTCAAAAGACACTTTTATAGATGACTCAAAATCACAATCTAAACTATGTTTAATAGCATTTTCAATAAAAACAGAGAAAATATTAGATGGAATTTTAATATTGACAGTATCATCTATAAGAGAAATTACCTCGAACTTAAATTCATCTCTTCTAATAACCTCTAAATGAATATAATCATTAATGAATTTAATCTCTGAATGCAAAAAAATGTATTTCTGATTGCTTTCATATAAATGATGGCTCAAAATATTGGATAACTGTGAAAGTATGATTGATGCTTTTTGTTGATCCTTCATTATCATATAGTTCAAATTGTTAAGCGTATTAAAGATAAAATGAGGATTGATTTGATTTCTCAACGCCTTTAATTCCATTTCTATTGTGTTTTTTTCGAGCTCTTTAAATCGGTTATCATAAATTATCCATTTTTGTATTATTTTGACCCCAGTCGAAACAACAATAAAAGGGAGAAGTATCACACAGTACGCAATAAATTGAAATAAAAATGAAGGCTTATCAACATTTAAATCTGCTGGATCTTCAAGTATGTCACTCAATTTTATTGAAATCAATAGGCTTAAAAACAAGAGCAATAATAACAATCCTAAATACTTAAAAAAAAATTTATTATAAAGAAATGCTGGGAGAAGAACATATAAATTTATATAGAAAACACTTAGTATAATAAACAGAGAGACAGAGAGTCCTATTAGATTAGACTCTTTAATTGGCTTTAAACTAATTAACATTAAAAATAAAAATATCCAACCTAGCGCGTGTCTATAAACCCTATATTTTGTTATTATAAAGGCATCAATAATTTGAAACTTTTTGATATTATCTTTTAAATGTAAACTCATTAACACATATTTTGAACAAAAAAATAGTTTTTATTATTATCAATTACCTTTTCTATACCAAAGTTATTTGCAAATATACGAAATCAACATTATTCAATTTTCCATTAAATATTTTGTATATTAATTTAAGTGTTTTATATATTAATAATATTGATGATTGCCTGTTCGCATACTTTTGCGGCAAATTTAATTTAAATGAAAAATCAAAACAAGCAAATGAAATTATCAAAAAAATCCGTAGTATTATTTTTTACATTACTCTTATCAGTTACACAAATGTCTGCACAAAAACTAAATGTAGATAAATCATCTTCTATTGGTGTTGATCAACTTCCAGAGTATGTAGTCATAACCTCTGAAGACACAAAACTTCTAGGAGGAATGAATATAACTATTCAAAGCAAAAAGTCTGATTATAAAGATGCACTAGATGATTTGGAAAGCTTATTGCAGAGTAGTAAAAAACTTCAAATTAGAACACAAACAGATTTGCTTAATGCTATGTTTGAATTGGGATTTGAATTTATAAACGCATACAATGCATCAAGCACAGCTATTGGCGCTGGAGCTGGCAATGACGTGACGGTCAATGGAACTATAGAAAAATTCAGAGTAAATATGGTATTTAAAAAAAGAAAAGATTTATAAAAAAAATTAAGCTGTAATCAAAAAAATAACAACCAAACAGATTCAGGTTGCCAAACTTAACTTTGTTTGGTTGTATCAAAACAGCCCAACTCAAATAAAAACATTTGTATATTAAAATTTCAGGTTTGTAGATTTATTTTATTGAGACCAACTGGTCTTTATATTTGTATACAAGATTAAACAACATATAAAATATTATGAAAAAAAGCATTTTTATTTTAACTGGTTTCATTATCTTTTTAACAAGTTATTCAAGCGTAGCACAAATCCATTTAGGCCCAAAAGCTGGTGCCAACCTCACCAAACTAGACGGCAAATCATTTAAAGACAATTTTGAATTAGGTTATCAACTTGGTGGCTTTGTATACTATGATGTAACTAATTTCATTGGCATACAAGCTGAAGTGATTTTTAATCAAACAAATACGAAAATAGCTGATGATTACACCGATATAATTGATGATGCATTCGATAAAGACAAAACCCTTAATTACATAAGCGTTCCTTTACTATTAAGGCTTAATACAGGTGGCCTATTAACTGTGAACGCAGGTCCGCAATTTAGCTTTTTAGCAAATAGTAAGGAAAGTATACTTGACAATGGTAAGAAAATTTTTAAAGATTCAGATTTTGCAGCAGTAGTTGGTGCCGAGTTAAACTTGTCACCAATAATAGTTTTTGCGCGATATTCTTGGAGCTTTTCTAATATAAGCGACATAGGAGGCGAAGTTAAAAGTCAGCAAATACAATTAGGGATGGCTGTTAAAATTTTTTAATGTTCTTTTATTGAATTTGAAATTAGTTATATATTTGGTACTTTGGTTTCCTTCCTAACAAAGAAATAAAATCGATAAATGTATGTTTAATATAAGTGTATTTTAAATAGTAAATAAAGATAAACCGAAATAAAAAAATAAATATTTATTTTTTTATTTCGGTTTATCTACTAAAGTTTTTTAGCTTAATAAAAATTTACTTTGCTTTTTAATTAATGTTTACGTTAAAGTAGTAAGTCTAAAAATCTTATGAGTTGAAGAAAGCAAGTAAATAAATCTTAAAAATAAAGTTATTCTATCAGTCAAGAAAAAAAGAAGTTTTAGGAAGTTCGAAATGCTATTCATTAACCATTCAAAATAATGTAAATATGATTAAGTAATCGATTTAGTTGTTCTAGATATTTAATAGTCACATTGGTTATTGGAATGCACCAAATAATTTGTTTTAAAAAATTTTATTTAAATTATTTTTTTTAATATTTATATTTATGAATTGCTAAATTAGAGACCTAATATGGATAATCATATACTATACTTGTTTAATTTCATATGAGATTGGTATCAAATAAAGAATAGAAATTTTTACAATATAAAACTTGATGAATTTAATCT
Organism: Flavobacterium geliluteum; assembly: GCF_017948595.1. Lineage (GTDB taxonomy): Bacteria > Bacteroidota > Bacteroidia > Flavobacteriales > Flavobacteriaceae > Flavobacterium > Flavobacterium flavipigmentatum. Next base: position 111,088 of record NZ_JAGFBV010000013.1, read on the forward strand.
TAAATTAAATTAGGCTCTTGTAAAAAAAACTTTATAATAACTAATATAAACCATTAAATGATTCTTGCATTTAAAGTTTAGTTTCCTTATTTCTTGCTTTTTATTAGATGTTCCAACTTTGAATCATTCTTAATCCTTTACAATTCACTTTCAATAATCAAAACGTTATCCCGTATTCAAATTGTTTGGACTGCCCAAGACTTCCATTAAATAACTATTTGAATTTTGAAATTGTCGCACGAATGTGAACTATATCCGACAATTTTGTAAAATATCGGATGCCTGTAAAAGAAAATTTGTTTGTCTTTAAACATCTTTTTGTTACTACTTTTTTATTTGTATTACATGCGATTTTTCTTTTACAACATAACTTCCCCAAGTAACCAGATATTTCAATAAAGGAATGAGTGTTTTGCCAAAATCTGTTAATGAATATTCTACTTTTAAGGGCGGTTTTATGTTAAAAACTTCTTTTTTTATAATCCCGTGTTCTTCCAGATTTTTCAATTGAATAGAAAGCATTTTTTCCGTGATATTTGGAATGAGTTTTTTTATTTCGTTAAATCTTTTTTTTTCTTCTATTAAATAATAAAGCACTATGGCTTTCCATTTTCCACCTACATAATGCATTGCAACATCCATCTCACAATGGAATTTCAATTCATTAATTTCATTAGTTGGTAAAGATATTTTGTCTTTCATTTCAAATTTTTTAACCTGCCACGTTTGACAGTTATTGATTGGTTACAAATTTAGAAATACTTTTGCAACTGTAAATAATATAGTTTAAAAAATGATAACAAAAAATTCAACTACTCAGATCAACTCTTTAAATCGTGGCAATATGAAAACCTTAGTAGTACTATCGCATCCAGACTTAGAGAGTTCAATAGCCAATAAAACAATTATTGAACATATAAAAAAAACAGTCCCAACATCTCAGTTAGAGGTGCGTCATCTCGAGTCGTTATACCCTGATTATAAAATTGATATAGAGAAAGAGCAAGCTGCTTTGCTTAATGCAGGTATTCTAATTTTTCAACATCCTCTTTATTGGTACGCTACACCATCTATTTTAAAAAAATATTTAGATGATGTGATGACTTGGGGATTTGCTTATGGAACTGGTGGAGACAAACTCAAAGGCAAACAATTTTTGCAAAGTATTACATTAGGAGGATCAAAAGAGTCTTTTACACCCCTTGGGTACAATCGTTTCAGTGTAGAAGATATTTTAAAACCAATGCAGCAGTCGGTGTATCACATGCAAATGATTTACAATCTTCCTTTGTACTCATATCGAAATGCGTATGTTCCTGAAATATATAACTCCATGTGGGAAGTAAAGGAAACTGCCATTGCCCATGCTAAAAAACTAATTGAAAAAATTCAAGATTTTTCTAAGGGCAATCAAGAAAAGGTGGAAGCTTTTATCCACAAATGGTTTAGCCATTTTGACAGATTAGATGAAAACGGCTATTTTATTCAATACCTACATAAAGACGTAGAATTCACTTTTCCCGGATACGGTAAAATGAAAGGACACCCTGAATTTAATGAATGGTACCGATCAATAAAAGAAAAACTGGAGGCACCCACAAAACATGAAGTTCAGAATTTAATTATCGAGGAAACGGAAAGAAATCAATTTGACATACGCTTTCAAGTGCAATTTAAAGCCAGAGAAAAAGAAAGCCAAAAAGAAATTGATGTTGTTGAAACAGAAAATTGGAAATTAATTTGGGATGAGAATAGCGACAGGCCTATCATCGAAAAATACATTGTAACTATTTAAAATTGAAAGTAATACAATACTAATAACAATTTTAATTCTAGTATTCAATGTTCTTTTTTTTAATTGTGTTCAGGCACAGACGTATTTTGTTAAAAGCTATACAGCGACACAAAATGTAGATTAGTATTATGAGGTACCGATATTAAAAAAGCTTATACCGTGATGGGAAAGACAAAGGTTGGCAGAGGTTTTCGTTCTTTAGAAAAGTTGAAAACCATGTTTTAAAACCCTTGCTATTCGGATACTTTAGCATAAGTTAATTGAATTATTTGCATTGTAAAAAATCGCTTTAATATAGCTGAGGAATCACGAACTCGAAATAAAAAAGAAGAATAAAACAAAAACTTTTTAAAATGGTAGCAATGTAGACTTGAATGAATAAAATTAGAGCAACTTTAACTAAATTATAATTTAGTTCCCAAGCATAACAAGGCTGTCTATTAATAGACAGCTTTGGCGTTTTTCTTAGACACTAAAAACGAAAGTAGCGCTATATCTTTATTAGCTGCTTCCTAAAACAGAGTTTAGATAAGTATGAGAATCACTGCGTATTTATTTCGAAATGATAAAGTGGTTACACTGTTCATGCGTATTCGGGATAATTCATCAAAATTTTAGACTGTTTTTTAGTGCGCGAAACTACCTTATTATTTGCAAAAGAATTTTGATTTTGTGGAGCAGCAAATTTCACCTTTAGCAACTAATTACTAATTCTTTATTAAATGTTTAAAATCAGGGTCTTTTTTAATTCGCTCCAATTCCGTTTCGATAATCTTTACAGTGTCTGCCTTTATCTGCTTATAATTGCTCTCTATTTCCTGTTTCATAGTATCCTCTTCATTCTCGTTTACAAAATTGAGAATTTGTGGTATCTTTTGATAGGCTTTGGTTTCTGCTACTACTGTACAATTGTCCACTACAATCTCGGCGTGAAATATTTTTTGCTCAATTCTTTCATCAAAGTTGTCGGAAACTGCACCAACAAACATACCCTGTGTCAAAGTGGAAATTTTTGATGCAGGTATCAGACTGTCTAACTGTGTAGAAATACAGGTTGATTTGTCATTGGAGTTGCTACATTTACTGGGACATAAATTTTAAGACTGTTTAAATAAAAATAAATATCTTAGAATTATGAAAAAACGAGTTTACAGTGCTGAGTTTAAATCATCAGCAGTACGATTAAGTTACG
>NZ_JAGFBV010000014.1 GCF_017948595.1 Flavobacterium geliluteum
TCTAAAAAGTCTTATGATTACACGTAAAAGATACAAAAAAAGGAGCAGAAAACTTTTAGCTTCTACTCCTTTTAATTAATAATTATTCTTGAAAAAGAATTTTGAAAAGACTTTTTCAGTGCCCTCCATTTCCGAACGAGGTTTTTTGAGTAAAGGCTGGTATTCTTTGATTGTAATGCAAATACTTTTGGCATTAAAAACAAGCAAGAGGCTTTTATTTATTATTATCTTTAGTAAAACAGATAAACGTTTTTTTATAATTTATATTTTAAACTTACCATAAACTGGCGAGGTGCAATTGGGTTAACACTATAATTTTCATGCACGGTATAATTCAATTCATCTGTAATGTTTGATAATTTACATAAAATAGAAATCTTTTTCCATTCGTAACCTACCGAAGCATCCACAGTAGCATAACCTTCTAAAGGGATGTCACGGTCTCTGATCGTGATTGTATAGGTAGCTGGTGTAGTAGCTGGCTTAACAGCCGTCCATAAATAATCATCGTTCCAGCCACCTGTACGGTCGCCAATATAGTTTCCGATAGCTCCAAAAGTAAGCCCTTTTAATGTACCTGTAGGTAATTTGTAGAAAAAGCTCAAGTTGGCAGTATGTCTAGGAGTTCTGGCCAAAATATCGCCAACAATAAGGCTACCGTTTGTACCAGATGATTTAGAAACTTTGGTTTCGTTAAAACTATATCCAGCCATGATGTCTAAACCTTCGGTAGGTCTGGCCGTAATGTCTATTTCTAGACCTTTTCCTTTGGTGGCTCCAACTAATTCTTTAAAATTGTTGTTAACATTTTGTGTAACACCATCTGGTAAAAATTGCGCAGTTTGTGCCAGGTTGTTATTCGCTATTTGATAAACGGTAACGTTTGTACTCAAAAGACCTTTCCAGAAATCTTTTTTGATACCCACTTCGTATTGATCAATAATAGATGGATCTAAAGGTTTTGAATCTACTGTTGTACCAGTATTAGGAGTAAAAGAGTTCGAGTAACTTGCAAAAATCGACAAATCGGTTGTTGGCTGAATTACCAATCCTGCTTTAGGTGAATAGGCTCTGTTTAACATCTTTGCTCCGGTTACAGGAACTGCATTTTCATAAGCCGTTGTAATGACATTTACATTATTCTTTTTCTCAATTACTTCTTTTGTAGTGGTAGCTTCGCTTTGTTGCCAAGACCAACGTAATCCTGCCAAAACTTTTACATATTGATTGATCGAAACTAAATCCTGAAAATAAGCTCCAAAACGTTGCGTTTCAGTACTTATTAATTGAGTAGTTCTTGTTGGATAAGGAATTACAGTACTTTGCGTACTGTAATCGTAAGTATATAAGTTTATAGCGTCATCTTCTGTAGTTTTAAGGTCTCCAGGTGTTGCAGGATCATAAAACCCAAAAGTATAATTAGGAGCAATAGAATTTTCGTAGTCAACACCAGTAAAAATTTGGTGTTTAATACTTCCTGTATTAAAAGTTCCCTGCAAGCTCAATTGATCACCAAATATACGTTCGGCACCATCTGCTTTTGTCAAACCACGTTTCCAGTTTCCATTTGCATCCAAAGTACTAATCTGTGCTGTAGAAGTCTGAGTTCTGCGGTAGGATTGAAAAGAAGAATTGAAATTTAATTTCCAGTTTTCATTAAAATCATGATTAACCAATACCGAAGCACTAGAAGATTTAGTATTTGCCGTTGACCAAAGCGCTCCAAAGAATTGGTTGCGTGGCAAGTCCAAAATAGTTTTACCAATTATTCCGGTACCGAAATCAGGAGTCCAGTCGGCACTTAAATAATCTCCTTGTAAGGTAATTTGAGTTTTGTCTGAGACATGAAATAAAAACGAAGGGTTGATATAGATACGCTCATTTTTTACATAATCTCTAAAGCTTTCAGCATTTTCGTAAGAAGCTGTAAATCGGTATGCAATAACGTTGTTTAAAGGCCCATAAATATCAATTGATGGTTTGTAGAAAGAGTAGCTTCCCATTTGCATAGACAATTCGCCGCCTTGAGTAAATTTTGGGGTTTTAGTAACCAAGTTTAAGATGCCTCCTGGGGCAACGTTTCCATACAATAAAGCAGAGCCTCCTTTTAAGAATTCTACTTTTTCTAAAGAAGAAACTTCTGGAATAGAACCTGCATTATAACGAAAGCCGTTTTTAAACATATTATTAGCCGACATGTCATATCCTCTTGAAAAGAAAGATTCTTGTGCGCCACCGCGAGCAGAACCCACATAAACACCGTTGGCATTTTTGATTACTTCACTCAAACGAATCGCTTGTTGCTGCTCGATCACCTCGTTATTAATGACCTGAACACTTTGAGGTAAATCCATTACTTTTATGCCTGAACGAGCCACCGAAATTGGTTTTTTAGACTTGTTTGCGGTTACCGTAACTTCGTTAAGGACTTCTCCTTTTTTATTTTTTACCGTATCATTTATAGCTTCACTTGTATCGTTGCTAGAAAAATCTTGACTATAGGCGCTGAAGGTAAAAAGCATTATTCCTAAGAGTAAAATATGTTTCATGACTTTTATTTAGAATAGTTAAATATAATTGGCGCAAATATAATTACCAATTTTTGGTTACACAAAGTTTATTTAGATTAATTATTAATAATTACGTAATTAATTGTTTGTTAGTTTTTTGAAAGTTAACTTATCAAGCAAAAAAGGGTTTATTTGTTGTTTTTTGACTCTTTTACGCTGATTTATTTCTGTAATTAAGGTGCTAAAGACGGTTATTTAGCATCTGGATCTGGATTGAACAAAAAAAAACCTTGCTTTTGGAGCAAGGTTGTATCAAAAATGAATTTCTTTCTAAGTTAAGATAAAAAATAGTTTCTTTTTATTTAACGGTAATCATATAGGTAGCCATTTTCCAGATTTCATCGTATTTTTTGCCGTTATGTTCTCCCGAAGTTTTCTCTGTATAAGCAAATTCTACCATGTAATTTCCAGACCAAATTGGTGTAAAACTAATTTCACCCTTATCATTGCTCCATAATTCTTTTTCCCAACCGTTTGGGGCAATTACTTTCATCTTTTGTTCTTTTGCGATTTTGCCTTCATACAAAGCACTTACGTTTATTTTGGTGTCTTTTTTTGCTGTAGTGACATCTTTAGCAAACAAACTAATGATGTTGGTATTTGCGTTGGCTTCATTTCCTTTTACAGCGTTTCCAACCGTAACAGTAGCGCTCGAGTTGTAATCTAATACCATCGTTCCGTAAACGTCTTTTACTTTATGATGCATCGCAATTGTGTAAACTCCATCCTCGTCAGGAGTAAAAAACGCCTGATATTTATTTTCTAAAGCAGTTGCTGTAAGTTTGGTTTCTTTTTTTGAAGGTGAAATTACCACTAATGAAAAATCTTTTAAGTCCGAGAACCATTTCGCGGAAGCGGTAATATCATTTTCTGAAAATTCACCAAAATAAACTGAAATTTCCTGTGCTTTTCCTTTTGTTCCCACAGCTTTTGTCTCAATCCAGAGTGCGTGAGCAAATAGTTGAGGCGCTGTTACGAGCATTAAAAATAAAAAGCTGATGTTTTTAAAGTGAATTGATTTCATAAGATCAAGATTTAATAGTGTTACACAAAATATTTTTCACAAATTTATATTTTATTTAGAATAATTAAAAATAAAACTCTAAGATTAACTTTTTAAATACATAAAATATAAGAGAGATGCTCTGCAAAAGCCTTAAATTTGCGGTCTGAAAAAGCGACTTCATGATTTTACCCTTCTTAAAAAAAATGCAGGATTCACCGAGAGGATATAGAATCGCTAATACCGTTTTTTTTTTCGTTTCCGGATTTGGATATTCTTCTTGGGCGTCACGAATTCCGGATATTAAGGCACAATTACATTTAAGTGAAGCTCAATTTGGAGCCGTTTTATTTGCCTTTCCGATAGGTTTAATGTTTACGATGCCTTTTACAGGAAAATTATTAAACAAGTACAGCAGTCGTTATTGCATGCTTTTGGGAGCCGTTTTGTTTAATATTGTTTTATCAATGCCTGGTTTTACTGCGTTTGTTTGGCAATTGATTATCATATTGTTGCTATTTGGAGCATCACGAAATATTTTTAATTTATCGATAAATGCACAAGCTCTTGAAGTGCAGAAATTGTATCCAAAATCGATCATGACCCGTTTTCATGCGGTTTGGAGTCTGGCAGGATTTGCCGGAGCAGGTTTAGGATATGTAATGGTAACACAAAATATTGCCCCATCTTATCATTTACTTGGTATAAGTGTTGCCATGTTAGCGGTTACGGCATTTTTTTATCCAATGAGCATTCATACCGAGCCTGTACCAGTAAAAAAGAAATTCTTTTCTGTACCGGATAAAAATCTAATTAAGTTTGCCTTAATCTGTTTTGTTTCGATGGCTTGTGAGAATACTATGTACGACTGGAGCGGTATTTATTTTCAAAATATTTTGCATGCTTCGCCAAAATTAAGCACGGCAGCTTTTGTTTTTTTTATGACTGCAGTTACCTTAGGACGCTTTTTAGGGGACTATGGAGTAATGAAATTTGGCATCAAGCAAATTTTATTCTACAGCGGAATTTTAATTACATTAGGATTTTTGGTTTGTTTTCTTTTGCCCTTTGTTTACCCAACAATATTTGGCTATGTGCTAATAGGAGTGGGGGTTTCCTGTGTTGTTCCTTTGGTTTTTAGTATCGCAGGAAAATCCAAAAGTCTGAGTAGCGGCAGTGCGCTAACTTCTATTTCTACAATTGGGTATCTTGGATTTTTAGTGGTGCCGCCAATGGTGGGCTTTATATCTGAATTTCTAAGTATGAAATGGGCGTTTCTGGTAATGGCTGTTTTGGGTGGAATTATGATTTTGATGGTTAATAAAATAGGAGAAGAAGAGTAAAAAACACTTATTTGTATTGTTCTTTTTCAAGTATTTTCATTCTAAGTCTATAATTGTGTACTCTGTGATGTATTTTATTGTGCAATATCCAACAAATTGTAATTCCAAAAAGAAGCGAAAGTACGATTGAAACCAAGTGTATTTCCAAGACAATATAAATCACAATTAGTATTATTATCAAAAGTATTTCGATAAAGTATTTGTCTTTTTCTTCGTTGCGTTCTTTCAGGACAAGAAGGTTTCCGAGCTTTTTCTCTATCCTTTCCTGAATCTTTTTTGTCATACTGTTCACACTGTAATATTTATCTAAATCGTACGGCGTAAAACAAATGGCAAATTCGAGTTCAAGTTTGCCCATAAAGCGGTAGTATTTTCGAACTCCCAGAAATGAATTTTTAATGGTATCTCTTGAATGCGCGGGATAGGTAAGGAAATCTAAAAAGTGAGATTCATCAAATTCAGAATCGGGTTTGCTTCTTTCTTTTTTAAATAGCTCTAAAACTTTGTCTCTTATCGCTGCGTCGGTCATTTTAGTTATTTTATTTTAAATAAAAACAGGTATCAAACCTTTTATTCCTGAAATTATCGATGATCTTCAACCGTTTGTTTGTTCTATATACTGAAAAAAGTGTTTTATTTATTTGTAAATGGATTTCAGTTGGCGCAAAAAAAATCTAAGCTGCGCTGGTTCTATTAAAAAAGAAACAACATAATGATTTTGCTGTTATCATTTTTATGAAATGTATTCAGTTAGGTTTTGATAAATAGAAATTTACTTTTTTACCATAATAAATCTCTCGGTAGTCATTTTACCTTCTAACTTTCCAGAAATTTCTGCGGTCAAAGTATTATTTGCGCCTTTGGTATACATAATTTTCTGAGGATAATCGTGTTTTATATTTTCAAAAACCAATTGTTTTTCAGTTTCAAGTACAGATGGAAAAGCGACTGGTTTATCATTATTTTGACCTTTCACAGTAGCAAAATAGGTTAGTGTTTCGCCTTTTTGTACCAAACTTATGTTCTCAAAATGTACAGTATCTTTTCCTTTTATAAAGTATGAAACCGCGTTAAAAGTACTGTCATTTATTTTTTCCCAGTTTTCGGTCAGTACACCGTCAGGATTTTTATTTTCCCAGTTTCCAATGAGCCAATCTGCAGCTTTGATTTTGCCTTTTTCTGCAGTTTCTGTTTTTTTACAAGAGAAAATAGCCAGTAAAAGCAGTAAAAGAGTTATTTTTTGAAATATTTTCATAACGATTTGGTTTTTAATAGAATTGCTAAAGTATAAAAAAATAACATAGAGAGAATGTGTAGCGGCAAAAATGTTAAAATTTGAGAGGCGAAATGTTAAAATGTTAAATGTTAAATGTAAAAAGTGAAAAGTGAAAAGTGAAAAGTGTAAAAAGTAAAAAGTAAAATTATTTGATACTACGAAGAAGTTTGATGATCAACGCTTTGAATTTTACCTCTCACATTTCACTTTTCCTATCTCGTATTCTCATATTTAGCCACAAAGAATGGCGTATACCAGTTCTTTGGTAGGTTTCTGATCTTTTAGTTCGGCTCTTACCACATCAAAAGTTACTTTAAAATCACAGCCCGATTTATAATCGCTGCAACCATAAGCCGTTTTTCCTTTCAAAATAGAACCTTTTTTACATTTCGGACACATTAATACATCTGATGTTGTTACTGGTTTTATTTTCGAAATTGTTTTTTTAGTTTCTAATTTGAGTTTAAAATTTTCCTCAAACCGAATTAAACCTTCTACCGAGCCAGCATCAGTTTTAAAGTCTTTCAAATTTACGGTTGAGCCTTTTTGAAGCAATCGTAAATACTGGTTCTCTGATATTTTTTTTTCTGCAAAAATATATGGCAAAATAAAATCACAGCCTGCTTTGTAATTGCCACAGCCATAAGCAGATTTTCCTTTTATTAACGTTGCTTTTTGGCATTTCGGACACATTTTGGCCAAGATTCCGGCAGCTTTCTTTTGCTCGGTTTTTACTACTTCTTTCTGAATACTTTGTGCGTGTGAAATATTGGCGTGTCTGGTTTCACTTCGTACTTCGGTGACCAGAGACGCAACCATTTGCTTCATGTTTTTAATAAAAGAGGCGGCGGTAAAAGTGCCTTTTTCAATATCCTTCAACTGCTTTTCCCAAGATCCAGTGAGTTCTGCCGATTTTATCAATTCGTTCTGGATGGTGTCAATCAATTGGATGCCGGTAGGGGTTGGCAGTACCTGCTTTTTATTTCGAACAATATACTGACGCTTAAAAAGTGTTTCGATAATATTCGCCCTTGTGGACGGGCGGCCAATTCCATTTTCTTTCATCAACTCGCGTAAATCTTCATCATCGACTTGTTTACCCGCAGTTTCCATTGCACGCAATAAAGTAGCCTCTGTAAACTGATTGGGTGGTTTGGTTTCTTTTTCTAAAAAAGATGGCTCATGCGGGCCTTTTTCTCCTACAACAAAACGGGGTAAAATATCAGCTTCTTTTTCTTTAGTATTCGGATCTTCAAAAACAACACGGAATCCTTTTTTTAAGATTTCCTTTCCAGTTGTCTTAAAGGTAACATCAGCTGCTTTTCCAATCACGGTGGTGTTGGCGACCAGACAATCGTCATAAAATACGGCAATAAAACGTTTGGTAATAATGTCATACACCTGCTGCTGATTGTGTTGCAAATTACTTTCTATTCCAGTCGGAATAATGGCGTGGTGATCGGTTACTTTTTTATCGTTAAAAACTTTAGGAGACTTTTTAATCTTTTTCCCTAAAAGAGGCTGTGTTAATTCGGCATACTTCGTTAGTTTTTGCAGAATCCCGGGCACTTTCGGGTAAATATCATTGGGTAAAAAAGTAGTATCAACTCTAGGATAGGTCACTACTTTTTGCTCGTAGAGCGTTTGTACAATTTTAAGCGTTTCATCTGCCGAAAATCCAAATTTGGTATTGCAATACACCTGTAAACCAGTCAAATCAAACAGTTTTGGAGCATATTCATTTCCATTCTTTTTTTCAACAGAAACAATTTCAAAGTCACTTTCTTTGACTTTATTTGCCAAAAGTTCGCCGTCTTCTTTTTTCAAAAAGCGGCCGTCTTCATAGCTAAAAAGCGTTTCTCTGTATAATGTCTGCAACTCCCAGTAGGGTTGAGGTTTAAAATTTTCGATTTCTTTAAAACGATCTACAACCATTGCCAATGTTGGGGTTTGCACTCGCCCAATAGACAAAACCTGCTTGTAACCGCCATGTTTTACGGTGTACAAACGTGTGGCATTCATCCCCAATAACCAGTCGCCAATCGCTCTCGAAAATCCTGCGTAGAACAAATTGTCGTAATTGGCAGAGGGTTTTAAGTTTTCAAAACCTTCTTTGATAGCTTCAGTGGTTAAGGACGAAATCCACAATCGTTGTACTTCGCCTTTATAATGTGCCTCATTCATCACCCAACGCTGAATAAGTTCTCCTTCTTGACCAGCATCCCCACAGTTGATGACCACTTCGGCTTTGTCAAAAAGACTTTTTACGATTTTAAATTGCTTCTGAATACCTGAATTCGCTACAACTTTGGTTTCAAATTTTTCAGGAAGCATCGGCAAGTTGTTCAAGTCCCAACTTTTCCAGTGCGGTTTGTAATCATTAGGTTCTTTTAAGGTACATAAATGTCCAAAAGTATAGGTTACGGCATAACCGTTGCCTTCGTAATATCCGTCATGTTTGGTATTGGCTCCCAAAACGGATGCGATTTCGCGTGCTACACTTGGTTTCTCGGCAATACAGACCTTCATTTTCTCTTTCTAATTTGAAAGCGAAATTAGGAATTTAGAATTTGGTATCGAAATTAGAAAGGCACAAAGATGGAAAGATGCAGAGTCGCAAAGTTTTTTTTATTAAATTTTGAAATTTATTTTTTAATCCTATAAAACCTTTTCATTGACTTCATCTGATCTACCTAGTTGTCAAGCAATGTTTTTTATAATTTTAGCCTTATTTTATTCCGATGTAGCAATTTACTCCTCTTTACTAACAATCTCCTGAAAAAAAAGTATCAATTTTTTCTTACTTCGTGTTTCTGTAAAATATTTCTACCGATCGTCAATCTTTTAGAATCCCTTATAAAATTATCGTTAACAAATTTTTAAAAAAAGTTAGGGCATAAAAACGTCAAATATTAGCTGATTTTTATAGATTTGTAAAATCTATATAGTACCAAAAGTTACTTGGGAAACAATTATAAAATCTAAAGACAATGAAATCGATTGCTTCAACATTTTTATTTTTCATGTTTGTTTGTTCCACTTCTTACTCGCAACTGAGTTCAGATCAAATATTTGAAAGCTTTAAACAAGGAGAGCGCACCAACTGTTCCTCAATTGCTTTTATCAAAGCTTCTTTAAATGTATACGGATTAGACAACCTTTTTGTAACCGAAAAAATAAACGACAGTCTCTATAAAATAACACTAAAAAACAAAGCCACCTTACATCTTAATAACCATGAAATCGATAAGGCCAAATATTCTGCCGATTTTATATTTATCAAAGACAATTGTGACAGCGAAAGAATAACCAACTACGCAGTATTGACTTATGCGGTAATGGCAAAATACAAGCAAATTATCGACAAGGAAGAAACTTTTGACAAAGCATTGGAAGATCTGGAAGATGGCGCTGTATATACTCCAACTATTTACAAATATTTAGGATTTGAAAAAGGCAAACAGATACAAAAGTTAAAGCGACTATCCGGAAGCGAATATTGTGGAGTAGTAGCATGGTCAACCGCTCATGCCGTATTTATTAGTCAAGAGTACATGGATTATTATGGCAACAAAAAAAGTGTTTGGGCAGAATATCCGGGACGTTTTAGAATAATCAAGTCTTAAAAGCACAAAGTACCCAATATATAGCTAATTTTTATACGAAGTTTTGATTTTTATTGTGTCATTGCGAGGAACGAAGCAATCTCACAATCAAAAGCAAAGCATTATAATTCATTGTAAGTAAGGTAGTATAGATAATTTGTTTATGTCTTGCTAGAACTTTTTTAGAGAATTAAATTTTTGTTTATTTTTCTGATGAATTCAGATTTATAATCAAGGTATTAAAAAGAACATACTTCGTGAAGTTTTATAGTTTTTGGGGTCTAACGCAAAACTAAATTTCAAATTAAGCCAGTTTTCGATATCAATTTTAGAAAGTGTTTGCTATGTTTTGATTTAAATTGAGTAGCAAATTATTTAAGTCTTTACTATCAATTTTGGTTACAGTTTCTAGAACTGCTCCATTTTCAAAATTAATAATTAATACCGCTTTTTTTTCTTCTTCGTACCCCACTTTATTTAAAGTAAAATGAATTTTCTCAAAATTAAATTCTTTGATTTTATCTTTAAACCATTTGTAATCTGCTATATAAGTTAATTTGTTTTCAGATAGAATTATAATTTCTTTTCCATAAGTATTCCAAAGAGAAATTCTTAACATAAAGAAAGAAATTAAACCAAAAACTAATAAAAAGACGATGTTTAAAAATTTAAAACCGTCTCCATCTAAGATATTTAAAATAAAACCGCTTAATGGTAAAAATACAGAAAGAAAAGTAATGATGTATAAAACTAATCTTCCAAATAAAGGAGATTTTTTTACTTTTAAAATCAATGTATTGTTTTCGAAATGAATTTGGTTCATTTTTTTATAGTTGAGATAAGAGGTAGAAATTTCAGCTCTGGTTATTAATTAATTTTCATCTTCTTCTTGACGTTCTTTAACTCTTTAGTCTTTATTGGATGATGTATGTTAGATTATGTTCTTATCCTGATTTCTAAAAAAAAAAAACATTTTATTTAATATTTTGTTTATTTTATATCTGTGGTACAATATTTTAAATAGTCTAATATTTTTTCCCATAGTCTTTTTTCCAAGTACTCATTTCCACCTTTTAGCGAAGTATGTATTAGAACAGCTTGCTTTTGGTAGGCTGTAATTTTTTCAAAACTCCAATGTTCGGGAGGAGGTTGTAAGTTCGTTATTCTATCGGCTAATTTCACTGCCCAAACTTCTTTTGGTAATTCCTTAATGCGATTTAAACTATCAGACATTCTTTCTTCATTATGAATTTTAGAGTTTTTTGTGAGTGCTATTACTGCTTGAGCGATTTCTTTTCCAAATTCATCAGCAATTTCATCAAAAGTAGTTGCTGTATCTTCTAAAATATCATGTAATAAAGCAACTTGTACGGCAAATTCTGAATTAAATTTATCTGTTTTTTCTGCGGCAATTAAAATTTCCATTGCAACATTACTCAAATGAACGACATACGGCAAATTTGTTCCCGGAATTAATTGATTTTTGTCTGCATGCTTTTTTGCTGCAAACTTTATTGCCTTTTGATATTTGGTTTGTAATTCACTCATCTCGTTTATTCAAATGTAAATAGCACTTATATTTTCGATTTTTTATTTATTTCACGTATGGTTAGAATCATTGCAATACTAATTAATACAGAGCCACCAATTCTTAATAAAAGGGATGTAATTTTTTCGTTCTGAAAATCAAAAGTGACAACATTTATAATTAAAAGTAGGATACTCGCAATTAGGATACTATATTGTAAAACTGGTTTTTTATTTTTCATTTATTCAGATTTGGATGTACCGATTATTTTACATCATTTTTTTAAAGTTTTATTCTTGTGGCGCTATCAGGTCTAAGTTTTCTATGTCTAAGATAAATTTTCTTATTGGAAATACAAGTCCAATTTATTGAAAATTAGTAATCACATATTTATAGTTTTTAGGAACAAAAAATCACGAAAAATTAGAGACCCTTGCGAAGTGTTTCTGAACAACACTTCGTAGTGCTGATTGCTTTTTTGTTCTTATTAAACTGGCTTGTGTGCACGAGCCAGAGGCATCGCGCCAGCACCTGTGTTACCTAATGCTCGGACTAGCTGGTGCTGTTGGCGGTAGTTATATTTTATGTGAAATCATTATTGAGGTCTTAACTGTTCAATGATTTTAGCGTCAACCCAATAATCTTTAGTCTCCCAATATGTACTTCCATCCTCCTTTACTTTTTCTTCTGACCTTTTAAAAAGCAAATATTTTCCGTCAGGTGTTAACCTCGCACCATTTTCTACTAATTCTGAATTTATCTTATCTCCCATATTAATAGCTGAACCCCATGAACCATCTTGCTGTCGAAAACTGATATAATTGTCAGACTTACCATATCCATCTTCTCGCTCGCTATCCCATATTAAGTAGGATTCATCAGGTGCTATAAAGGGGTGGGCGACCAATTTCCCTGAGTTAATCTCCTTGCCGAGTAGTTTTGGTTCTTCACGTTTACCGTCTTTAATCCTTGATATACGGATTCCGTTATCGGTTTTATAATCATCAAAAACAATAGTCCCATTAGCGGATATTGACAACACCATAATGCCCAAATCTTTGCTGTCAAACATTGGACCAAGGCTTTTTAGCTTTGACCAACCAGAAGCTGTACGTTCAATATAGTTATGCCTTGAGTATAAGATGTTGCTATTTTCAGTACCACTGGCGTGAAAAGTATATTTACTGGTTTTATAATAATTTTCTTCTTGCCGATAAACAACAACGGCAGGCTGAAAAGGGTCATTACCTGAGTAAGTAAAGTAAAACTCTTTCATATCAAAAGAGTCCTTGTTTCCTAGTTTCCAATCTTCAGAAGTACTCTTTTTAGGAACAAAAACTTCAGGATTTAATCCTGGTGGCTTATACCCAAAGTATAGATTTTCCGCTATCGAAGAATTATTCTTTTTTGTTTCTGGTTTCTTAGCATTGCAAGCATTTGACAATATTACAAATGCCAGTGCTAAAAGTTTAATCATGTTTTTTTTCATTGTTCAATTAGCTTTAATTACCGCCAACGTTTCGCCACTTCACGAAGTTGCCAATGAAAGTGGGCGGAGTTCTCTCTGCCAAGATAATCTTTCTTCGTGAAACCAAACGTCCAGCTACAAAAAAAACTTTATGCTGTGCGAAGTCTCCTGACTTCGTACCCGCATCGTATATCCGTTTTGTATTTCTCGTTTAAATAAATTTTAAATCGTATTGAAGTAAAATACTAGCCAAGTAGCAATTTGCTTATTGGAATGGGTACGAAGTCGGGAGACTTCGCACAGCAATCATAATATTTAAGAAGAACACTTCGCAGAGCTGGTTCCTTACAGTCTGCTTTTTAAATCCATCACTCCATGAAGAATTCTTGCGATTTCTATTTCGTTCTTTGATATAATTGAGTAGAAGATAATATGTTCACCTGATTTAAAACCTAATATTCCTTTCATAACTATATCATATTTTCTACCAAGTTCTGGATTATTTGCTAGATCATGACATGATGACATAAGTAAATCATAATACTTTTCAGCTTGCATTTCAGACCAAGTTTCGATTGTATAATCCCAAATTTCAGTTAAGTCATCAACAGCTTTATTTGTTAAATAATATTTAGCCATTTGATTTTTTTCTTGCTTTTAAAACGTTAAGATGTTTTTTAGCATCAAAATCTACTGCACGTCCACTTTCAATTCCATCATTAATCGCTTTTCTTAAAGCTACAATTTTATTTTCTTCATCTTCTAAAAGACGAAGACCGGCTCTTACAACTTCACTTGCATTATTGAATCTTCCATTATTTACACTGTGTTCGATAAAACTTTCGAAATGATTGCCAAGCGATATAGAAGTATTTCGTCCCATAATTTTTTTAGCTAAGTTACCAAAAAATGGTAACTTTTCAAATTATTCTGTATTTTTTTGGAATCTCACATAACTTGTATATACTCGCTACAAAGTTACGCATATCAACCCTTATTGAGGTGTATACACGAAGTTCAGTCTCGTTTTATAGTATGTTTCCGTTTTGAGAATAAAGCATCACAGCTGCCTCATTCATCCTAAAAACAAATATAACAATTCTGGCATCATCACCTTTATAGGAAACCGTAATTGGAGATTATTGATTTTGATACAAGTATACCATTAATTAAAAACTGTGGAGCAAGCTACGAAGTCGGGAGACTTCCCACAACAAACACGATATTTAAGAAGAATACTTCGTAGAGTTTGTGTGCACGAGCCAGAGGCATCGCGCCAGCGCCTGTGTTACCTAATGCTAGGACTAGCGGGGGGAGAAACAGCTGTTAACTGCTGGCTTTTATTTTTTCTATTATTTCTTTCTCAATTGTGTTTATTCTGTCTTTTGGATAAAATAGATTTACACTTGGATGAAGCTTTATATTTTCAATTTGTATTTTTATCATTTCCAACAAATTTTTTTCTTTAGGTTTTCCTTTAAAAATAAATTCAAAATCATCAAGTAGATCAAAGGCAACATTAGTTTCAATTGTAGCAAAAATATATGCAAATAAATGACTTCTTTGGGGTAAATTTATTTCAAGACTTTCTTGATAATACCAACTTTCATTATCGCATAACGCATTAGCTAGTATTTCTATTTCGTTAGAATTCCATTCTGCAATTTCATTTTTTAATAATTCCCAGGAATTATCAGTGAATTTCAAAAGCATAGATAAAATTTCAAGATTTCCATGCCCAGAAGACCAAAAGTCAGAATCATAATCCTTATACTTTTGAATGTAATTATATAGTTCAGATTTTCGTTTAAACATTCGGTTTTAGTTTTCGTTCTGGGAAGCTTGCAGTTAACCGTTCCCTTGCTACAAGAGGTTTGGGATTAAATTAAGCCTTATCTTCGGATTTGCCTAAACTTCCCTAATACAAGACCGTTTTCAAATTAATCCAAATGCCCAAATCTCTTGTAACAAGTGTTGGCGGTTCGGTTGTTTTCAGTCGAACTTATGATTGAAATTTTACTTGTTTTTCATATAATGCGAAATTAGTGCAGTTTGTTTTGTTGGTTATTTTTTTAAAAATTACGCATTACTAAAAAAAACAAATTATAAAATAAAATATATAGATAAAGACGTTTTCTTTCTCTTTTAAACATATAAATACTCAACAAAATAAAGATGATATTGAAAATAGAAAAGACATTGTTAGTTATATAACTTACGTAAAGCACCTTTTCTATTCTGAAGTTTATGTTGTAATATAATTGCAAAAAAGAATTTATTATCGGAAAAACTAATCCCACATAAAGAATCCATCTAATAAATTTTATCATAATTATAGTTTTATTTATTCTTATTAATCGACTAAAATTAACTAAAGCGAAATTTTATTCAATCAATTTAGTAAATAAAATTCAATTTTCGCTTTTCTGTTTTTCACGATTATATTTTCTGTTTTTCTGTGCAACTAAAACCTTCTTTTAAAGTCTTTTGCGTAAGTTCGGTTTCAACTGACCGCCAACGTTTGGTCGCTTGGCGATGTGGTGGACTAAGGAAGCCTAATCTTTCGGTTAATGACTAATTTTCCAAGTACAAAACCATCTTTAAATTAAGCCAAATCCCGCCATATTGCCAAACGACGGTTGGCGGTAGTACTAATTGTTGAAATAGAAATCGGCAGTTAATGATGTTGATTCCCAGGGAATTTGTTCTTCTCTCGATTTCTGCATAACTTCAAGTCTTACTTTTTGAAACATTGTATTGACTGGTGTGGATTTACCATTAATATGATTTAGAAGCGCTTCTGTATACAACCCATTATTTCCACTGCCGTCTGATGCAGTTTGACCCGGAGCTGTTGAATAAGCAATTAAAGAACCTTTTGGAGCATTCATCGTTGCTAACCCCCTTTGTCCAATTCCTCGTCCCCAAGCTCTTTCAAAAGGATTATTTCTACATGCATCTAATACGATAAGATTAACAGAAGTTCTTGCATCTTCCATATGAGCTAAAACCCTTCCTGCTTCAACACAATCGTACTCAACTAATTTTTCAGAAGTTAAATTAGCATCAATTGGAATTAAGTAATTTAATCCTTGTACTTGAACTCCATGTCCCGCGAAATAGAACAATCCAACATCACTACCTTTTAAAACATCACCAAATTCATCAATGACAATTTTTAATTCTTTTTGTGTCGGATCAATTTTTTTTATTACTTCAAATCCCAATTGTTGCAGAATTTTTTCCATTTCGTTTGCATCATTCAAAGGATTTACTAATACTCCTGAATGTTGATATGTACTGCAACCAATAACAAGTGCCTTTTTGATTTCTGGTTTAGATGTGGTAGTAGTTTTAGTTACTTCTGTAGCAATATCAAATTCGAATGCTTTAAAAGTTGGAAAACCAGCAATTTCTTCAGATTTTTCTAAACCAAAACCATCTCTTTTTAGATTGTTTGTGTATATTTCTAATAAAGTAGTTATTTCTTCACTTTCTTTTCTTACTGTAGGATGAATTGTCAAGCATAAAAAATCTAAAAAATCTTTATCAGTAGAGTGTAAAATATAAAATCGTTCATCAGTAAAAATCCATTCATCACTCCAATCATTGTTTAAAAAAGTGTGTTTATGGATGTCTTCAAGTGCAGTTGTATATCTTGGGTCTAAGGAAGGAAGTAATGAAAGGTCATAAAGTCGTCCAAGAAATGATGTTTGTTCAAGATTTCCAAACCAAGGAATTCGTGTAATTAAAAAGCTATCAAGAATATTTCTGCGTGTTGATAATTTTATCTTGTTATCCAATGTAATTCTTTTTCGTGGATGCTCTGTAACTTCTGGTTTAGAAATTATTCTGTACATTTCATCGAATTTAAAATCAGTATCTTTTATAACGTATTGGTCACTTTTTTGTAAATAGTTGGTGACTGCTATATATCTATCTGTTGTGTCAATATATTTTTTATTACCGTTGGTAATGTCAATTTGATAAACATCAACAATATCTGGGTGAGATAGTATCTCGTAATTTTCTTCTAAATGGTTCGCTAAAATATTCTCTTTCCAATATTGATAGCTACCACTTGATTCTTTATTAACATGCTTTTGTTTTATTTTCATTTTTTAATTCGGTCTAATTTAATGTCAATTTATGCGATTACGAGGTATTACCGCCAACGGTTTGCTGCCAGACGCAGTCGCGGCTTGGCGACCGAGTTTTCTCCACTAGCACAAAACGAAGTTAAGAAAAAGAAACGAACAATTTACCGAAAACCAGCGATTGCGTTTGACAGCGGTTACCTGACGTTTTTATAGTTTAACATATTTTCAACCACCAAATTATTCAATTTTTTCCAGCTCTCATCATTTCCAATAAAAATTCTGAACGTTTCATTTCTTGAGTTTCCATAAGTTTTATGTGCGAGTAAGCAGTCATCTTCATTTGTGTAAAAAAATAGCGCATAGTCAACCGTATAAATTGCATATGAATTTTGGCTAAAATTATATGCACTAAATATTCCTCGGGTTTTATTTTTTGGTTTTACTAAACACAAGTAATAATTTGGCACGCTTTCAATTTTTTTAGAATGTTCCAATAAATCGCTATGAAGTTCTTTTAAATTATTATTGAGAAAAATTCTAATTTCTTCTTCGATAGCTTCATTGAACTTGAATGTATCAAATAGTATGTTTTTCGAAACTGAACTTCTCCAAATTAAAGAGTAGAAAAATAAATAAAATAAAGATGGATTAATTTCCTCACAATGTAATATTTCTTGATTTTCGATTATTTCTAACTTGTACTTTCTCTTTGCATTTTGTAATGAATTTACCTCCACGAAAACTCGTGCGAAATAGGTTTCTAATTTTTCTAAGCGTTTTTCACACCAACTACATAAAATATGATCCTCTTTTGGAATATCCTGGAGTTTAGTTTGAATTCCGTCTTTTGATATTTGAACACTATGTCTTGGATTTGTATTTTCAAAAAGTCGCTTACACATAAACTTTGGAATTATGTGTGAGTTTAGTTTATCAGCAATTCTTTCTTTGCAAAGTTTACAATTCTCCATCGAGTTTTCTAAAATGTCAGGTAACTTGTTTATACCAGCCATAAAATGGCTCCAATCTACCCTAATTAAGGTGTATATAGGAAGTTTTGTTCCGTTTTATAGTATGTTTCAGTTTCAATAATAAAGCAGTACAAATGCTTCATTAATTCTAAAAACAAATATAACAATTCTCGCATCATCATCTCTGAGGAAAACCGTAATGGTTGATTATTTATTTATTTATTTATTTATTTATTTGGAGACAAGTATAGCACTAAATAAATAGTCGGGAGCAGGTGTTTATACGTGTTTTGAGGGTGTGTTTCGGTTTTGTACTGAAGTATTTAGGTCTACAACCTAAAATTTGGGGTTGCGAACCCCTCTGATGAGGTTCGGAACCCCTCGGTTGGGGTGCTGAGGTGCTCGGTTGGGGTTCGGAACCCCAAATTTGACGTTCGGAACGTCAAATTTGACCCACAAGGACGTCAAATTTGACGTCGGGAACCCCATTTTTGACGTCTGGAACCCCATCGATGGGGTTCGATACCCCAAATTTGACATTGAGGACGTCATCGATGGAGCTTAGAACCCCAAACGAGCTGTTTTTTGAACCTTTATTTGACAATGTTTAACAAACAGTCTAAAGTTGCCCTCGCGGCTGGCGAAAGAAATTTTATTGACTGTCAGATTTCTGGAGATTTTTAAGTGGGTTAGCTGTCTTTATACGCATACGATTTGTATGGATGTAGGTGCGAGTGTTGGTGTTCCAGAATAAATTGCTGGTGCGACGCGATGCCCTAGCCCTGATAGAAGCGGCATCCTTTTTTGGCAAACGAAAATAGCTAAATAGAACCGTAAACAATCTGCCTAAAAAGATAGAGCGGATAGCAGGATTCAGCTCCTGAAAAAGAATCTGATACTCCCGAAAGTGCTGTTGAAATGGAGGCTAAAAAACTCAAAAGCGGAATGATAGAATTTTCAACAAAAATTTCGTAAATTTGCACTCCAATAAAAGGATTTAGAAAATGTTAGATAGACTTCAAATAGTAAAACAACGTTTCGACGAGATTTCGGATTTGATTATCCAGCCGGATGTTATTTCTGATCAGAAACGTTATGTGCAATTGAATCAAGAGTACAAAAACCTAAAAGCATTGGCTGAAAAGCGTGATGAATATGTGCTTTTGATGGCTAATATAGAGGAGGCAAACGAAATTATTGCCGATGGAAGTGATGCAGATATGACCGAAATGGCCAAGATGCAATTGGATGAAGCAAAAGAAAGACTGCCGGAACTTGAGGAAGAAATCAAGTTTATGCTGATCCCGAAAGATCCCGAAGATGCCAAAAACGTGATGGTCGAGATTCGTGCCGGAACGGGTGGTGATGAAGCGAGTATCTTTGCCGGAGATTTGTTTAGAATGTACACCAAATATTGTGAGAATCAGGGTTGGAGAACTTCGGTTGTAGATATGAACGAGGGAACTTCTGGCGGATTTAAAGAGGTTATTTTTGAGGTTTCGGGAGAAGATGTTTACGGAACTTTGAAGTTTGAAGCCGGTGTACACCGTGTACAACGTGTTCCTCAGACCGAAACTCAGGGTCGTGTGCATACATCTGCGGCTACCGTGATGGTGTTGCCAGAGGCAGAGGAGTTTGATGTACAGATTGATATGAACGATGTACGTGTTGATTTCTTTTGTTCGTCTGGACCTGGAGGACAATCAGTAAATACGACGAAATCTGCGGTACGTTTGACACACATTCCGACTGGATTGGTGGCGCAATGTCAGGATCAGAAATCACAACACAAGAATAAAGATAAGGCGCTGAATGTTTTGCGTTCGCGTTTGTACGAGCAGGAATTGGCCAAAAAAGAAGCCGAAGATGCTACAAAACGTACCTCTCAGGTAAGTTCTGGTGACAGGTCTGCTAAGATTCGTACTTACAACTACGCTCAAGGTCGTGTAACCGATCACAGAGTAGGTTTGACTTTGTATGATTTAGGAAATATCATGAATGGTGATATTCAGAAAATTGTGGCAGAGCTTCAATTGGTGAATAACATGGAGAAACTGAAAGAAGCTTCGGAGGTTTTTTAAAAGAAGCTACTAAGTTACTAAGGTTCTGAGTTACTAAGGTGTTTTTGAGGTTCAAAGGTGCAGAGTTGCAAAGGCTCAGAGGTTTTTAATATATATAAAAAAGGACTGTTTTACTTAATTGTGAAGGCAGTCTTTTTTTTTTGAGGTTCTGAGTGACTAAGGTTCTAAGTGGCTAAGTTTTATTTTTGCATAAATTAAAAAGGCTCTGAGCCTTTGCAACCTTGTCCCTTTGTTCCTTTGCACCTTTGTACCTCAGAACCTTAGCTACTCAGAACCTTAGCTACTCAGAACCTCAGAAGCTTAAAAAAAAGAAAGAACCTTCTGAGGTTTTTTATGGAGAAAAAAAGAATAAAGAGGCAAGAAATAAAAAGAGTAGAGAAGTCGGGCTAAATTAATTTAGTTCGGCTTTTTTTTCGTTTTTTTTGTTAATATTTGTAAAGACCTTTAAGTGAAAAAGGGTTAACAGCCAACCATTTAAAAAATAATTTATGAAGAGAACTTTACTATTATGTTGCTTCGCTGGAAGCTTTTTATGTGCACAGGGGCAATCGTATTTTGGATTTAGAGACGATAATTATGCCGGAATACAGTCGGTTTTGTTTAATCCTTCTGCGGTTGTTGATTCGAAATACAAAGCCGATGTTACACTCTTCTCTGTAAGTGCAACGGGTCAGAATGATTTATACGGTGTCAATTTTGCGCAGGTATTAGACGGCAGTTTTGACTTGCAGGAAGATGCACGCAGAAACATAAAAACCAACAACAGAGGCAATCTTAATGTAGATATTTTGGGACCTTCTTTTATGCTGAATATTACACCTACGCACAGTATTGCTCTTTTTTCGAGAGTGCGAAGCATAACCAATCTGATAGGCGTAAATGGCGAGCTGTTTGACGAAATCAATAAAGATGTCGATGTATCGAATAGTTTCTTGATAACAGCAGGCAATCCTAACGCAGTTACTAATTCCTGGGCAGAAATTGGCGCCAGTTATGGTACAGTATTGTTAGATGATGATCAACAATTTATAAAAGGAGGTATTACATTAAAATACTTAATGGCGGGTACCAACGGTTACATCAACGGAACTAATCTGAGTGTTGCTTTTAATAAAAACGATGTCAATCCCGCTTTAAGCGAATATTACTCTACAGGAACTTTAAAGACGGCTGCAAGCTATGATTATGCAAACGGAGAGAATCAGGAGTTTGATGGAACTTCGGCCGGTGTAGGTATCGATTTGGGTTTTACGTATGAGTATCGTACCAACTGTCATTCGTGTGCAGGAAATAGGTATAAGCTGAAAGCAGCAGTGGCAGTAACAGATATTGGAAAGCTAAATTATAAAAATGCTGTCGAAAACACCTATGATCTAACTGGTAGAGTGACACAAGATGATATTGAAAATGCAGATGATATCTTTGCGTTTTTTGATGCCAACTATACCAAAACGTCATCAAGAAAAGGGGTAAAGGCAAATTTGCCAACAGCACTGCACACCAACTTTGATTGGAACATTGATAATAGGTTTTACCTGAATCTAAGTACTGATTTTGGATTGGTAGATGCTAAAAAGCTAAACAGCACCACGATTGCAAATTCGGCAACCCTTACGCCACGATATGAGACCAGACAATTTAGTTTTTATATTCCGGTGACCTGGATGGAGTACAGCGGTCTTCAAATAGGGACGGGTTTTAGGGCAGGTCCTTTGTTTATTGGTTCGGGATCTTTGGTTTCTAATTTATTTTCGAATAATTCTAAGGCCTGTAATCTTTACGTTGGTCTAAAACTCCCTATTTATCAAAATTATAATTAAAGAATGACCCTTAATTCCTAAAGTTTTCTAGTTCTTAAAAACAAAAAAGCAAAGTCGGCTGATGCAGACTTTGCTTTTTTTCTAAGGCTCTGACTTTCTACGAAAATCAGATTTATAGGGAAGGATATTAACTGTTTAACCGTTTTTATAAAACGTATAAAGCAAGTTAGATACCTAGAAATACTCTTGTGTATTCGAGACATTTATAGATATTCGAGTACATGTACACACCATTTTTCAATACTATTTCGCTTAGTTTTTCCATAATACTTTTATTAAGTTAGACCGTTACTCATGTGACGTCTCCTGTTTTTTAGAGACTAAATTGGTTACAACAAGCTGCAATAAAGAACCAAAAATGTTTTTGATTTTAGAATCAGATTTACCGATTACAAACTTTTTTGCCAGATAGCCAATGCCGATACTAATCGCTGACTGAGCCAAACTACCTTTGAAGCCAACACTTTCGTTTATTTCTTCAACAGTATTTTTGATTAGATTGATAGGTCTTAAATTATCTTTGATCTCATCAATTTCGGCTACAATAGCATCCCAATCGGCCTTTTGTTGCGCTTTGGTCTGCAAAATCATCTGATTTAATTTGGCGGTATCGTAAACAGTCTCCATATCGGTCGTTCTTAGTTAGGGTTTAATTTGAATTATTTTTTTTATCATTCAGCAAACTGGATATAATCATGTTTCCAATAGGATTCTTAATCCATCGGTGTTGATTGGTATACAGTACAATTGCAAAAATGAGATAGACAAAAGACATTGCAAAAAAACCATAATAATAAGCGCCCAGAAGTGATCCTATCCATAAACTTAAACCAACATTCAGAAACATTGAAAAAATGGCAACAACAGCGAAAACTGCTATTTTAGAGATTAATGTTGATAAAACATCTGCTGATGCTGCTACCGTTCTTAGTTTAACTAATTCTAAACTTGTTCTGGTATAGTTTTCAGCTTTTTCAAAAATGTTCAGATTTTCCGATGTTGTTGCATTTGTTTCCATGGTAGGGATAGTTTATGATTTAAAAATTTCACGTATTAATAGTTAGTTTTTACAGTGTTTTTTGCTTCATCTTTAGCAGCGTTAAATTCGTCTTTAACCTGATTAAATTTAGCTTTACCCTCTTCAATCATATCTTTTCCATTGCTGGAAAGCGTGTGTAGGATCCCATCTACTTTACCTTTTAAATCATCTCCGTAATCTTTTGATTTGTCTTTGATTTTTTTTCTGGTATTCGAACCTTTGTCCGGTGCAAATAATACTCCTAATAATGCTCCTGCAGCTGCAGCTCCTAAAATTCCTAAGATTGTGTTACTCGTTTTCATAATATTTGATTTAGTAATTAATAATTTTTTTTGTATAATTTTTATTGATGTTTAAATACTTCGACCTTTGATAAGTCTAAATAGTATTGCTATTACTGCAATTACCAATAAGATATGAATGATGCTTCCAAGACTGTAAACAAAGAATCCAAGGGCCCACAGAATAACTAAAATGACTGCGACTGTGTATAATAAATTTGACATAATATTTTGGGTTTAAAGGGTTAATTACTTTTTTTTAGTTTAATTTGTAAGCTAGATATAACGATAAGTTACTGTTTTTTGCATCTGGATAAGTAAAAGTAGTTCCGCCAACGGTTCTTTCTTTTCCTACGGTAGTTAATCCGTAATTGTAACGTAATCCGATACTAATAGGATTAAAATCTACTCCAACACCGGCTGCAATACCAGCATCAAATTTGTTCAGATCGTCGGTATCAATTTCTTCTTCAAAATTAAAATCTCCTTCACCCGTTAATTTAGAACTTACCAAATAAGAGGCATAACCACCTGCATGAACATTAAAGTTTTTAGTAATATTTACTCTTACTAATAAAGGAACTTCAATATAGTTTAATTTGAATTTTGAGCTTCCAGAAGCAAAAGCATTGTTGTACTCTAATTCTGCACCTTTTGTAGTAAACAAAATTTCAGGTTGAATAGCAATAAAATCAGAGATTGGCAATGTGGCGTATAGACCTGCATTGAAACCATAAAGGATGTTTTCGTCATCTGCATCATCAGTATAGAGGTTAGACATATTCAGACCACCTTTTATACCAAACTCGGTAGAAACAGTATCGTCCTGTGCCTGCATCACTCCAAAAGAAGCGGTCATCAATAAGGTTAAGGCGTATAAAATTCTTGATTGCATTTTCATAGTGTTAAAATTTAAATGTTAGTTAATTTATAATTGTATTTAATTGATTCTCTCTTTTAATTTTTCTGTTTCTCTTAAAAACTCATACTGTATTGGCAGAATTGAGTTGGCTAATTTTAAAATACTAATGTCTCCTGTTTCCTTTGTTATTGTTTGAAGTAAATTAATTTCATCAGACAATGCATTTGTCATATCATTTAAATACAGTTTGTCAAAATTCTTTTCTTTTGCATTCATCAGTTTGTAGAGATCATCGTTTCCCGCCGCATTGATTTCAGAAATGATAATGAGCTTTTTATTGGCCATTTTCGTGATTTCCTGAAAAACATTATTTTGTTGATGCTCTAGTCTTTTACTCAATTCTTTTATATCATGTTGCAACGTTTTTTGCTGTGCAATCTGACTTTTCGAAACCATTTTTTTACTGATATTTGCCGTAGCAATAAAAAAATGTGCTTCTCTTTCTTCCTCCGTATTATTTTCTAAAATTTCACTTTTAGTTTCCTCTTCCAGAGTATCGTTTTCTTTGCAGGATTCAGCAGAAAAAAGAATTAAAACGGAAAGAGCTATTTTGTAAAATAATGATTCCGATACTAATTTAACTCTCATATTTGCTTTCTAAAAGATTACATTACAAAGGTGCTAACGAAATGTATCTTTTGCTTTACAGCATAAAAAAGAAACGTTATATAATTCCCATAAAGGACTTATATAACGCTGTTTTGCTGGTTTTATGGGTTTTTATTCGGGAAGAAAAATAGTAAATACCGACCCTTTGTTTGGTGTACTGTCGGCAATAATATACCCTTTATGGTTGTCTACAATTTTCTTGCAGATAGCAAGACCAATGCCGGTACCTGGATATTCTGTTTTAGAATGTAAACGTTGAAAAAGAATAAAAATGGTTTCTTTAAACTGAGGGTCAAAACCCATTCCGTTATCAGAAAAAGTAATTTTATAAAATTTCTTTACTGATTGATCCAGTAATTCGGGATACAAAGTGGAATGTATTTTATCACATTCGATCACAATTTTTGGTGCAATATCATTTTGGCTGTACTTTAAAGAATTTCCAATCAAGTTGATAAAAAGCTGTTCTATTTGATATGGAATTACGTGTAGTTTAGGCAATTTTGTGGTGATAATAACGGCCTTTTTTTCTTCGATCGCTTCGTTTAATTCTAATTGCGCATTTTCGAATAATTCCGTCAAACTCGATTTTATGAATTCCTTTTTTGTTGTATTGGTTCGGGAAAATAAAAGCAGATCATCAATTAAGACACGCATCCTTTTGGCAGAAATTTCAATTTTAGAAATATAATTTTTTCCGCTTTCAGACATTACCGCTTTATCGGCATCTGAAACTCTCGAAATAAAAGTCTGAATTTTTCTGAGCGGTTCCTGCAAGTCATGACTTGCAACGTGATTAAAGGAAGCCAGTTCTTTATTGCTTTTTTCAAGTTCGCTATTTCGCTCTTGCAGTTCGATATTCAGCAAATGCTCATCTGTTATATCAAAATTGATTCCTAATAAAATTTTACTTCCATTTCTGTCCACCAAAAGTTTTCCGGTAGATTTTAAGTACCTAATTTGATGATCGGGACGAACAATTTTATAATAAACAAACGGAAGCGATTTGTGGTTGACAATTCCTTCCATTGATTTTTCTATCATCGCTTTATCATCTGCATGCACAAATTCTAGGAAAGTCTCTTTTGTAGGCACAAACGCTCCGGGTTCATAACCTAACAAACGAAATTGGTTATCAGAATAAATTATTTTGTCGGTCTCTAAGTCCCATTGCCAGGTGCTGAATTTTCCAATTTTTTCAGATTCTGCCATTAAACCGGAAGAAATTAAGAGTCTTCGGTTGTATATTTTTAATCGAACAATATCCTTGCTTATTTGTCGGTAGGCCAGTAAAATAAAAGTCATAGCAGCCAAAAACAAAGAGATAGAAAAGACAGGGCCTAATGAAGTTTCCTGATCGTATATTTTGAGTCTCTTTTGTAAATATTTTTTCTCAATATCATTCATTTCATCGACCTGAAACCGAATGTTCTCCATCAGAATTCTGCCGCCAAACATGTGATTGTCTAGTTTTCTTTTATCATAAGTGGCAGGTTCGCTGTATTTTAAACAATTTTCGAAAGAAGCAAAACGAAGAATAATGAGTTTGAATAACCGTTGAAGGTTTTGTTGTTGTTTGGGATTGTCTGCCGTAAGTTTTCGTAAAGCAATAAAAGAGGTGTTTACTTTGTCTCTTGAAAAAAGATAAGGACTCAAGAAGCGGCTGTTTCTGGTAATAATGTATCCGCGCTGTCCTGTTTCGGCATCTTTTATCGCAGACATCAAGCGTTCTAGCTGAATGTTTATTTCGTAATTATGCATCAATAGCTTACTGGATTCGTTCAAATCCCTGTTGTGTTTGTAAGCTATTGATGAAAGAAATAATAAAATGAAAATAGCAATTACAAAAATAACTCTTAATGAGTTTGAAGAATTAAACTTTGGAATCCACTTCATTGTCAATCACTATTATAGTCGTAACAAAAAGTTATCACGGTTCAAGCCAGATGTTTGATAGTGCCAATTTACTGTTAGGACTTCATTAATAATTTTTTTCAAATCATTAAAATCACTTGGTTTTTTGATATAAATATTAGCTCCTTGTACAAAAGTATCTTCTATATCCTGCTCAGAAGAAGAAGTAGAATAAATGGCGATAATAATATTTTTTAACCGCTCGTTTTGCTTAATTTCTGCTAAACACTCTTTACCAGTTTTTTTTGGCATATTCAAATCCAGAAACAGTATGTCCGGTAATTTTGCATCTGGTTGCGTTAAATATTCCATTAACTGCATCCCATCAAAAGCAAACTCTACCTTAGTCTGTACTTTTACTTCTTCAAAAGCATCCTTAAAAAATAAGCGGTCATCTTCATCGTCATCAGCGAGTAAGATATGTAATGCGTTTTTTTGCATTGATTTGTATGGTATTTAGTTTTGTTTTAAATGTTCTCTTCTTTTCCTGATAATCCTCTGAAAAGCAGATGGTGTAATTCCTGTCGTGTTTTTAAACTGCGTACTCAAATGGGCAACACTTGAGTAGTTAAGTAAAAAAGCAATTTCGGTTAAGCTCATCTCATTGACCAACATCAATTGTTTGGCTCGCTCAATTTTTTGCAATATGATAAAATTTTCAATTGAAGAATACGTTACTTCAGAAAAAATGTTGGATAAATAACCGTAACTATGATTTAACTTCTCTGCTAAAAAAACAGAACTTTTATAATTATTGCTGTCTTCCATGTATACGAGCTCAATAATGGCATCTTTTATTTTTTGTACCAAAACGCTTTTTTGATTCTCGACAACCTCGAAACCGTAGGGACTCAAGTTCTTTTTTAAAGTCTCTAATGCTTCAATACTAAGGTTTTCATCAAGCTCAATTTCTCCAAAGCCTAAAGTGGTAAAATTTACATTTTCTTCCTCTAATTTTTGTTTTAAATAAAGAGAACAAATAGTATTGATGTCAAACTTGATAAATAATTTCATGATAAATAAATAATGGTTAAAGATACTTATTTTATTTTTGGTTTAAAATTTAAAAAAGGCATGAAAAGTTAAAAGATATAAATGTTTCAAAATCAAAAAAATACCGTCTAATTAGCGTATTAGACGGTATCTTGTTTGAATAAAAAAAGTTACAAACCTGAGAAAATATCTTGTAATTCCTCTTTGGTTTTTCCTAATTTCTGTTGAATCTTTCCGTATAACTCATCTTCTTTTCCTTCTTCGTACAATAAATCGTCGTCTGTCAGGTCAGCATATTTTTGTTTTAGTTTCCCTTTTAGCTCGTTCCAGTTTCCTTTTATTTCTGTAGTGTTCATGATCTTATTTTTTTAAAATTAATAGTTTTGTAAAATTGCAAATTGTCACTTTAATATGTATTATATTTATTTTTGAGATTCTTCTATAATTCACATTTATTATTTTCTAAATAGAATAGCGGCGTAAAATCCATGCCATTTTCTCGTGTTGTTGTAATAATCCCGTGATAAAATCGGCAGAACCTATGTCATTATTGTCATTTTCAAATTGCGGAATATAATCACGAAACTCTGTTACCAATTGCTCGTGATTGTTCAAAAGTTCCTCAAGCATCACTTTTTGAGACACATATTCCTTTGGAGATTCTTTTAGAGTAGAGTTTTCGATAAACTCTTTCATTGTACCAATTGTTTTTTCGCCCAGTTGACTAATGCGCTCCGCTACTTCATCAATATTTTGTTCTAAAATGCGGTACTGTTCTTCAAATAATTTATGCAATTCCATAAAACTGTTTCCTGAAATATTCCAGTGAAATTTTCTGGTTTTTACATACAATGTCATTTCATTAGATAAAATAGTGGCTAATATGGTGGCGCTTTTCTTTAAGTTTTTTGTTGTAATTCCGATGTTTGGGCTCATAATAATTTCATTAAATGTTGTTTTACAAAGTTAAACAATCAATACGCCCTTTTTCTTACATCATTTTATAAAGATATTATAGAAATTCAATGTTGTCTTAACACATTTCTAAATCTAATGTTGTAGTTTTGGCGGCAAATAAAACCAAAATCCTAAATTTTAATGAAAAAAACAGTAATTATTTTAATGCTTTTTGTAGCTACATTATCAGCAAAAGCCCAGTCTTATATGGGGTATTTTCATGATAATTATGCTGGAGTTCAAAGTGTGCTTTTTAATCCAGCTTCTATAGCAGATTCTCGTTTTAAAACAGATATCAATCTATTCTCCATTAGTGGTGCAGTTCAAAATGACTTGTATGGAGTAAAACTTTTTGATGTTTATAAAGACGGTTATGATTTTGATAGGGAGGCTAAGAGATCACCATTAAATCAAAATAATGCTCTTGTAAATTTTGATATTATGGGACCTTCCTTTATGTTTAATATCGCTCCAAAACATACAATTGCGGTTTTTACAAGAGCAAGATCAGTTACTAACCTTAGAAATGTTAACGGAAACCTAATAGATCAGGTGAAAGAAGGTTTAGATGAAGCAAGCGATTTTAACTTTAATGCGGGAAATGTAAATGGAGCTTCTAATACTTGGGGCGAACTCGGAATTTCGTATGCAGCAGTTTTGTACCAAAATAATCAACACTTTTTAAAAGGAGGTTTAACAGCCAAATATTTGCAAGGTGGTGTAAATGGATATGTTAAAGGTCAGGATGTTAATGTAGCTTTTAACGAAAATACAGTAGATCCTGATAGAGGTACCTTGGTTTCAAACGGACAAATTACTGTTGGTACGAGTCAGGATTTTGAAGCAAATGAAGATTATAAATTTGATTCTAATGCCAATGGTTTTGGTTTTGATTTGGGACTTGTGTACGAATGGAGACCGGATTACGAACAATATGATTTGAGTAAAGCGAAACGAGCGGATAATAATTTCAGAGATTTAAATAAATACAAATTACGTTTCGGATTATCGGTAACAGATATAGGATCAATTAATTACAAAAAAGCAAGACAAGATACCTATGATGTAAATGGTACGATCACACAGGAAATGATTAATGACGCAGGTAATTTTTATGAATTTCTTGAGGATAATTATACCAAAACATCTTCTAAAATTGGTATGAAAACAAATTTACCAACAGCGCTTCATGCCGACGTAGACTGGAACATGTACAGAAAATTTTATTTGAATCTTAACGGAGACATTAATATGGTTGCTGCTAATAAAGTAAACGGTTACGGAATTGCAAACCGAGTATCTTTAACACCTCGTTATGAAAGCAGATGGTTTAGTTTTTATGTACCAATGACTTACATGCAATACAGCGGCATGCAAGTGGGTTCTGGTTTGAGAGTGGGAGCATTTTTTGTAGGATCAGGTTCTGTGCTTACGAATTTAGTTTCGAAAGAGTCAAAAGCAGTAGATTTTCATTTAGGGATTAAGATACCGGTGTACGAAAAGAAATTTAGAGATAGAGACGAAGACGGTGTTATAGATAAGGAAGATACTTGTAAAAAAGTAGCAGGTCCAGTAGAAAATAAAGGTTGCCCATGGCCAGATTCAGATTCAGATGGTGTTTTTGACAAAGACGATGCATGCGCAGATCTTGCGGGTCCAGTAGAAAATAAAGGTTGTCCTTGGAAAGATTCTGATGGCGATACTTTATTAGATAATGTAGATGCTTGTCCTGCAATTTCGGGACCTGTAGAAAACAAAGGTTGTCCTTGGCCTGACACAGACAAAGATGGGGTTTTAGATAAAGACGATGCTTGCCCGAACGAAGCTGGATTACCAGAAAACAAAGGTTGCCCGAATCTAGACGCTGATAAAGATGGAATTTCAGATAAAGAAGATAATTGTCCTTTGATTTATGGTCCAGCAAGTAATAAAGGTTGTCCTGAAGTTTCAAAAGCGACATTAGAGCAATTGAGAGTAGAAGCAAAATCGATCTTTTTTACAACTGGTAAAGCTACTTTAAGCGATGCAAAAAAAGGAGAAACATCAGGAAGATTAGACGCTATAAAAGAAATTTTGAAGAACTATCCAAATGCTAAATTTGCGATTAACGGTCATACAGATAACGTTGGAAATGCAAAAGCAAACCAAAAATTATCTGAGGCAAGAGCTAAAGTGGTTATGGATCTTTTGATAGAGAAAGGAGTAAATCCTGCCAACTTAACTTCTAAAGGTTATGGTGCTACAAAACCTGTTAAATCAAACAAAACAGCATCAGGAAGAGCAGAAAATAGAAGAACAGAAATTGTTTATTTAGGCAATTTGTAAGCCTAAATGAATATAATACCAAAAAGCCATTCTTAATTGAGTGGCTTTTTTTATTTTTGCATACTTTCTAAAAAGAATTATTTCTTTGCAATAGAAGTTCTAAAAAAACAAGAATGACAACACAACAACTACACGAACAAATTTTACAAAAAAAATCATTTTTATGCGTAGGATTGGATCCCGATCTTAGTAAAATTCCTCCTCATTTATTAGCAACAGAAGATCCTATTTTCGAATTTAATAAAGCCATAATTGATGCGACACATGATTTGGCAGTAGGCTACAAACCCAATACCGCTTTTTTTGAAGCTTACGGAATAAAAGGTTGGATTTCTTTGCAAAAAACAATCGAGTATATCAACCAAAACTTTCCCGAAATTTTTACTATCGCAGATGCAAAACGCGGCGATATTGGAAACACTTCAAGCATGTATGCAAAAGCATTTTTTGAAGATTTGAATTTTGATAGTGTAACCGTTGCTCCTTATATGGGCAAAGATTCGGTCGAGCCATTTTTGGCATTCGAAAACAAGTTTACGATCATGTTGGCCTTGACTTCAAACGAAGGTGCTTTTGATTTTCAAACCTTAATTACAAACGGAAAAGAGTTGTACAAACAAGTTTTAGAAACCTCTAAAACATGGAAAAACAGCCACAATTTAATGTATGTAGTTGGCGCGACCAAAGCCGAATATTTTACAGAGATTAGAAAAATTGTACCAGACAGTTTCTTACTTGTTCCCGGAATTGGCGCTCAAGGCGGAAGCTTATCAGAAGTGTGCAAATATGGCATGAATGATAAAATCGGATTATTGGTCAACTCGGCAAGAGCGATTATTTATGCATCAAAAGGCACTGATTTTGCAGACAGAGCCAGAGAAGAAGCATTGTTGGTTCAGAAAGAAATGGAAGGGATTCTAAATTCCAAATTTCAGGTTTAAAGTTTCAAGTTGCATGACTTTGAGACTAATTTTAAATGCAAAGTACACAAAGCTTTTAATTGATTCTAGCTTTGCGAACTTTACGCTTTTTGAACATACTGTTAGATAAAGACCTTAGCGAACTTTGCGGTTAAATTAATACAATTTAAAAACTTGAAACTTGAAACAAAACAAAGATGAAACAATTTCTTGATCAGCTGGGGACTTTACATTCTTTTGAGACTGCTCCAACTCGTATCATCTCGTTGGTACCTTCGCAAACCGAATTATTATACGATTTAGGTTTAGAAGAAAAAATAGTGGGAATTACCAAATTTTGTGTACATCCTTATCATTTAAAGGCTACCAAAAAAGTAGTTGGCGGTACCAAAAAGATTCATTTTGAAAAGATAAAATTATTGCAACCTGATATTATCATTTGTAATAAAGAAGAAAATACCCAGGAAATAGTGGCTCAATTGAGTATGATTTGCCCCGTTTGGGTCACCAATATTGTTACGATCGAAGATAATTTTCAGATGATTCATGATTTTGGTCAACTCTTCAATTATAGAACCGAGGCCCAAAAATGGAACGACAAGTTGACTTTCGCTTTAAGCGATTTTAAAAAATACATTCAGGATATTCCACAAAAAAAAGCGGCTTACTTTATCTGGAAAAATCCTTATATGGTGGCCGGAAAAGAGACTTATATTAATGAATTATTAAAGCTGAATCATTTTGAGAATATTTATGAGGAGCAAGGCCGTTATCCCGAAGTTGAACTCAAAAAAATGCGTTTAGAAGGTGATCCTGATTTGGTTTTACTTTCTTCAGAACCATATCCTTTCAAAGAAGAAGATGCTTTTGAGATTGGTCGTTTTACCCATCATGCCAAAACTATTTTTGTTGATGGTGAAATGTTTTCCTGGCACGGAAGCCGACTGTTAAAGGCTTTTCCGTATTTTAAATTACTTCATGAGAGATTAAAAAAATAGTTTTACTACAAAAATCACCTTTTTAATTTTTCAATTCTTAAGAAATATGTGTTGTAAAACCCAAAGTGAAGCAAAAAATAGTACCAAAAAAAATGCCGGCATCTCGAAGAAGCCGGCATCATTTAACTAACCAAAACCAAAATAATAAATAACCAGTTTATTACCTTACAAAGGTCTTATATATCTATATGTTTTGTTGTTAATGTTTTGTTATTACTTTGTTGGGCATAAGTTAAGATTTAAGAAGTGATCATTTTACCTTTTATTGAATGTTTCATAATTTTTGGCTATTAAAATATAAAAACAATCAATTTTGTTTATTGAAATAACAGTTATTTGTTTGTATATTTGATAAAACGTTAAATATCAAGGAAATGTGATTTTTATGAAAAATTGCGATTTAAGAATATAACTTTATTACACACCCAAAAACAGTAACAAAAATGAGTGATTCAAACGAAAGTAAATGTCCTTTTCACAACGGGCAAATGAAACAAACTGCAGGTAGCGGAACATCTAATAAAGATTGGTGGCCAAATCGTTTAAATTTAAGCATATTACGCCAAAATTCTTCTTTGTCAGACCCAATGGAAGAGGGTTTTGATTATGCAGCAGCTTTTAAAACTTTAGATTTAAAAGAAGTCAAAAAAGATATTTTTGATTTAATGACAAATTCTCAAGATTGGTGGCCGGCAGATTATGGTCATTATGGTCCTTTGTTTATTCGTATGGCTTGGCACAGTGCAGGAACCTATCGTATTTCTGATGGTAGAGGTGGTGCGAGTTCAGGTAATCAGCGTTTTGCTCCCTTAAATAGTTGGCCGGATAATGGTAATTTAGATAAAGCCCGATTTTTGCTTTGGCCTATCAAACAAAAATATGGTAAAAAACTCTCATGGGCTGATTTGATGATTTTGACAGGTAACTGTGCATTAGAATCGATGGGTTTTAAAACTTTTGGATTTGCCGGCGGTAGAGAAGATGTGTGGGAACCTGAACTTGATGTCAACTGGGGTAACGAAACCACTTGGTTGGGAGATACACGTTATAAAGGAGATCGTGAGCTCGATAACCCATTGGCAGCGGTACAAATGGGACTCATTTATGTAAATCCTGAAGGGCCAAACGGAAACCCTGATCCTGTAGCTTCTGGTAGAGATATTAGAGAAACTTTTGCCCGAATGGCCATGAATGATGAAGAAACTGTGGCTTTGATTGCAGGAGGTCATACTTTTGGTAAAGCACACGGTGCGGGTGATGCTTCTTTAGTAGGAGTAGAACCTGAAGGAGCAAGTATCGAGCAAATGGGACTTGGCTGGAAAAGCAGCTTTGGTTCTGGAGTAGGAGGAGATGCTATCACAAGTGGTATCGAAGGAGCTTGGAAACCCAATCCGACGATTTGGGACAACGGATATTTTGAAACATTATTTAAATACGACTGGAAACTAACAAAAAGTCCTGCAGGCGCACACCAATGGACGCCAACAGATGAAAGTGCTTCGACTACTGTAGAAGATGCTCATGATCCTAACAAACGTCATGCACCGATGATGACGACTGCAGATATGGCTTTGAGAATGGATCCTGCTTACGAACGTATTTCGAGAGATTATTTCCAGAATTTCGACAAATTTGCAGATGCTTTTGCAAGAGCTTGGTACAAACTAACCCATAGAGATATGGGACCAATTTCTCGCTATTTAGGTCAAGAAGTACCTAGTGAGATTTTGATTTGGCAAGATCCGGTTCCAGCGGCAAAATATGAGTTGAATCATAATGATATCGAAGCTTTAAAAGATAAAATCCTTTCAAGCGGACTTTCAGTTTCTCAGTTAGTAACTACCGCTTGGGCATCCGCATCTACTTTTCGTGGTTCGGATAAACGTGGTGGAGCCAATGGAGCTCGCATTCGTCTGGAACCTCAAATCAATTGGGAGGTAAATAATCCAACACAGCTCAAAAATGTTTTAACAACTTTAGAGACCATACAAAACGAATATGTAAGTTCAGGAAAACAAGTTTCTATTGCCGATCTGATAGTTTTAGGAGGTTCTGTAGCGATAGAAAAAGCAGCCAGTAATGCTGGATTCGATATAAAAGTGCCGTTTAGCGGAGGTAGAGGAGATGCTACTTTAGAACAAACTGATGTACATTCGTTTGCGGTTTTAGAGCCAAAAGCAGATGGATTTAGAAACTATAAAGAGGCAAATACAGATCTTATTACCGAAGAATTATTAATTGATAAGGCACAATTATTAACCTTGTCTGCACCAGAAATGACAGTCTTATTAGGTGGCTTGAGAGCATTAAATGCAAATTATGATGGTTCTAAACATGGCGTTTTGACTTCGCATGCCGAAACCTTAAGCAATGATTTCTTTGTGAACTTATTAGATTTAAGTACGGCTTGGAAAGCTACCAATGATTCTGGGGAAATATTTGAAGGACGCAGTCGTGCTACAGGTGAAATAAAATGGACAGCAACGCGTGCAGACCTTATTTTTGGTTCTAATTCTGAGCTTCGTGCCATTGCAGAAGTGTATGCGTCTAGCGATGCCAAAGAAAGATTTGCTAAAGATTTCGTAGCTGTTTGGACAAAAGTGATGAATCTTGATCGATTTGATGTAGCAAAATAAGCAGAGACTTAAAGAAGCAAATAGCTTTTAACTCAAAAACCCGACAGATCTTTAAAAATCTGTCGGGTTTTATTTTTTAAGCTTTATAAAAAAATAAAACTACGAAAAAACCACTGTTTTATTTCCATATACCATCGTTTTGCGTTCGGCATGCAGTTTTATCGCTCTTGCCAAAACAATACGCTCCAAATCACGGCCTTTCATAATAAAATCATCAACAGAATGTATGTGCGAAACCCTTGCAATATCCTGCTCAATAATTGGTCCTTCATCTAATTCTTCTGTAACATAATGACTGGTTGCACCAATAATTTTTACCCCTCTTTTAAAAGCCGAATGATACGGTTTTGCGCCAGGAAAAGCAGGTAAAAAAGAATGATGAATATTGATAATTTTATTTTCGTAAAGCGAAATCAAATTAGGAGTAATGATTTGCATATAGCGCGCCAAAACGATAAAATTAATCTGAAATCTTTTCAGCAATTCAATTTGATGTTTTTCGCCTTCTTCTTTATTGTCTTTTGTAAAAGGAACACAGTGAAACGGAATATCAAATCGTTCTGCTATCGATCGTAAATCGTTGTGATTGCTGATAATCAACGGAATATCAACATTTAGTTCTCCTGCGCTGTAACGTCCTAAAATATCAAACAAACAATGATCATATTTTGAGACAAATAACGCCATTTTAGGCTTCTGTTCCTGATTGTACAAATCCCATGACATCTCAAAATCGGTGGCAATAGTTTGTTCAAAATCGGTTTTTAAATTTTCAATCGTAATGCGATGATTGGTTAATTCACATTCCAATCGCATAAAAAACACATTTTGATCCAGTTCAACATGTTGGTCGATATAGGTAATATTTCCTTCTACTTTTGCAATAAAAGTTGTTACTGCCGCAATAATTCCCTTTTGGTCTCTACAATGAATCAGAATGGTTATTTTTTGCATTTCGATATAGTGTTTAATCGGTTAATCATTTCATTTGTTTAATCGAAAATTGCTAGAATTTTTAGTGATTATGCGGTCAAACAATTAACCGATTAAACATAATTTTTATTTTTTGTCCTGCATTGCAAAAACACTTTTCAACAAAGGAGATGTTCTCGCACTAATATTGGTTCTAATTTCTTTTTCTTCAACTGCAATCATTTTAAAAACGCCCACCAAGGCTTGGTTGGTGGTGTAATCTGTCAAATCTGGATTTACTTTTTTTACTAACGGAATCGTGTTGTACTTCGTTATAATTTTGGTCCAAACCACATCGGCACCTACTTTTTCAAAAGAACTTTTTATCACAGGATTAAACTTGCTGTACAAAGAAGTTGTAGTGCTGCCTTGCAAATAGGTCGTTGCGGCGCTGTCATTTCCTAGTAAAATATTCTTAGCATCTTTAAAAGACATGTTTTTTACTGCCGAAACAAATATAGGTGTCGCTTCTTTTACAGCATCTTCAGCAGCACGATTTAGCACTTTTATTCCCTCGTCTGCAAGTGAGCTCAGACCTATTTTTCTCAAAGTAGCATCTACTTTTTGCAACTCCGCAGGCATCAAAATTTTTACCGCTTCATTTTTATAAAAACCGTCCTCAGCGGTCAGTTTACTCACCTGCACCGTAATTCCTTTGTTCAGCGCTTCTTTAAGCCCCGATGCAATATCCACTCCGCCCATACCTGGTATTTGCGAGGTAATTTGAGGCAACTGATTCAATATTTTCGGCATTTGTGCGCATGATGTTAACGAAAATGCGAGCATAACTATTACTAATTTTTTCATGTAAATTGGGGGTTTTATCAAATTCAAAAATACTATTTAATCTACAACCAAACTATTATTTTCTTTCAGGAGCAGTAACATTTTGTTTCATAAGTAACAATTGTCCCGCTGTCCGCTAAATTCCGCGCAGAAAAAGCGCGGGATATCGCTTCCATCAGGGCTAGATTAGAGGTTTTGTTATCTATAAGACGTATTGTTTTATCTTTTAAGCAAATCAATTTCTTCGTCAGTCGCTTTTACATAAACAGACAATTCGCTGTATTTCCATTTTACTTTTTTTGTAGCGACTACAAATAAAATCCCTGTACCTTTTGACCCTTTTATCGGAATTTCTAAATTACAATTTCCTGTATTACCACTCACATTGATGCTTCCAGAAGTCATTCCATCAGCTTCAATAGGTTTTCCTAGTTTGTCGATCACAAGTTGGTTGTGCTGCGCAGTATTCATGGCACCTTGATAGGCATCCGAATTCTCCATCATAGAAGTGACACCAAAGAAAATAGCGCTTATAAACAAACCAATGAGTACTAAAATACTAACACATCCTGTGGGTACAAACCATTTCCAGTTCCTGTCCCACCAGCTTTTTTTCGGTTGATAGTGATCGTCGTGCATATTTAAAATAAAAAATTAAAAGAATAATAATTGAAAGATACTAGTATTCTTCTAAATATAAATTCAAATTTTAGTTTTTTAATTCAAAGTAACATTTTCTTTGCGAAAATAAAGTCCAAGTTCATTCTCTCTGATAAACATCTGTATAAAAGCTAATTTTACCAGATTTATTTATGATTGTTTTAAATTTTTACCCTTATTTGTAAACTAATAGTTGCTTTTTTTATTAACATACGGTTGTAAAGAAGATACAAATATTAAAATATTTTGTAAATTGCTCCCTTAAAATTATCATATTCATAAAATGGAACAACAAAAACCATATATTCCTAAAAATAAAGTAAGAATTGTTACCGCTGCTTCACTTTTTGATGGGCATGATGCAGCTATTAATATCATGCGCCGTATTATTCAGTCAACAGGTGTCGAAGTGATTCATTTGGGTCACGATCGAAGCGTTGAAGAAGTTGTAAATACTGCTATTCAGGAAGATGCCAATGCAATTGCAATGACTTCTTACCAAGGCGGGCATAACGAATATTTTAAATATATGTTTGATTTGCTTCACGAAAAAGGAGCGGGGCATATTAAGATTTTTGGCGGAGGCGGAGGCGTAATTCTGCCAAGCGAAATTTCAGAATTGCACGAATATGGTATTACTCGAATTTATTCTCCAGATGATGGGCGTTCGATGGGTTTACAAGGGATGATTAACGATTTGGTTGAGCGTTCTGATTACCCTATTGGAGATCAGTTAAAAGGAGAACTCGATCATATCGAAGATAAAAATCCTACTGCAATCGCTCGTTTGATATCGGCGGCTGAGAATTTTCCAGAAATTGCAAAACCAGTTTTTGATAAAATACATACAAATAACGAAGACTCTAAGATTCCTGTTTTGGGTATAACTGGAACAGGTGGAGCAGGAAAATCATCTTTGGTTGATGAATTAGTTCGTCGTTTCTTAATCGATTTTCCAGAAAAAACAATCGGATTGATTTCTGTCGATCCTTCTAAGAGAAAAACAGGAGGAGCGCTTTTAGGAGACAGAATACGAATGAATGCAATCAATAATCCTCGTGTTTACATGCGTTCGTTGGCAACTCGACAGTCAAATTTGGCTTTGTCAAAATATGTAGCCGAAGCCATTCAGGTTTTAAAAGCTGCAAAATACGATTTGATAATTCTAGAAACTTCGGGAATCGGACAATCAGATACCGAAATAATGGATCACTCAGATGTTTCTTTGTATGTCATGACGCCCGAATTTGGTGCGGCTACACAACTCGAGAAAATCGATATGCTTGATTTTGCCGATTTGGTGGCGCTGAATAAATTTGATAAAAGAGGTGCCCTTGACGCCATTCGAGATGTAAAGAAACAATACCAGCGCAATCATAATCTTTGGGATAAAAATCCTGACGAGATGCCTGTTTTCGGAACTATAGCTTCTCAGTTTAACGATCCCGGAATGAATACGCTGTACAAAGCGATCATGGATAAGATTGTCGAAAAAACCGCATCTGATTTGCATTCGACCTTTGAAATTACCCGCGAAATGAGTGAGAAAATATTCGTGATTCCTCCTCATAGAACACGTTATTTATCTGAAATCGCAGAGAGTAACCGGAATTATGATGAAATAGCTCTTTCTCAACAAAAAGTAGCACAAAAATTATACGGAATTTTCAAAACCATAGAATCGGTTTCGGGAACACTTCCGCAAATCAATAAAGCAGGAATAGACGATGCAACTGTTTTACCAAATGGAATTCAGGAACATGATGAAAATAGAATTTTCTTAAATCTTTTACTCAATCAGTTTGATAAAGTAAAAATGGATTTAGATCCTTACAATTGGGAGATAATTTTAAACTGGGATGAAAAAGTAAATAAATACAAGAATCCAGTTTACAGCTTTAAAGTTCGTGATAAAGAAATTAAAATTGCGACACATACAGAGAGTTTGTCACACCTGCAAATTCCGAAAATAGCTTTGCCTAAATACGAAGCTTGGGGCGATATTTTACGTTGGAATTTACAAGAAAATGTTCCAGGAGAATTTCCGTTTGCCTCAGGATTATACCCATTTAAGCGCGAAGGCGAAGATCCGTCAAGAATGTTTGCGGGAGAAGGTGGGCCA
This sequence comes from Flavobacterium geliluteum, assembly GCF_017948595.1. Classification (GTDB taxonomy): domain Bacteria; phylum Bacteroidota; class Bacteroidia; order Flavobacteriales; family Flavobacteriaceae; genus Flavobacterium; species Flavobacterium flavipigmentatum. The sequence goes on from NZ_JAGFBV010000014.1 coordinate 39,900, forward strand.
GAAAGAACCAACAAGCGTTTTCATTATGTGAGTGCAGGATTGCCTGCAAAACGACTTTCTACAGCTTTTGACAGTGTGACATTGTACGGAAACGATCCCGATGTACGTCCAGATATTTACGGAAAAATTGGTAATGCCGGAGTTTCGATTTGCTGTCTAGATGATGCTAAGAAACTGTATTCAGGTTTTGATCTGGTGCATGCTTTGACTTCTGTAAGTATGACAATCAATGGTCCAGCACCAATGTTGTTAGGCTTTTTTATGAATGCTGCTATTGATCAACAATGCGAATATTACATTAAAAACAATGATTTAGAAAAAGAAGTTGATGATAAAATCAACAAAATATATGCAGAAAAAGGTATTAAACGCCCGAAATACCAAGGCGATTTACCCGAAGGAAATAATGGTTTAGGATTAATGCTTTTGGGTGTTACAGGAGATCAGGTATTGCCTTTGGATGTTTATAACGAAATAAAAGCCAGAACATTATCTCAGGTTCGTGGTACCGTTCAGGCAGATATTTTAAAAGAAGATCAGGCACAAAATACCTGTATTTTCTCAACCGAATTTGCTTTGCGATTAATGGGTGACGTTCAGGAATATTTTATTACCAAAAACGTTCGTAATTTTTACTCAGTTTCAATTTCGGGGTATCATATTGCCGAAGCGGGTGCTAATCCTATCACGCAGTTGGCATTTACGCTTTCAAATGGTTTCACTTACGTGGAATATTATTTGAGCCGTGGCATGAACATTAACGATTTCGGACCAAATTTATCATTCTTCTTTTCAAATGGAGTAGATCCGGAATATTCTGTTATTGGTCGTGTGGCACGTAAAATTTGGGCGAAAGCCATGAAAAACAAGTACGGAGCCAACGAAAGAGCTCAAATGTTAAAATATCATATTCAGACATCTGGTCGTTCTTTGCACGCACAGGAAATTGATTTTAATGATATTAGAACGACTTTACAGGCTTTGTATGCTATTTATGATAACTGTAATTCTTTGCATACCAATGCGTATGATGAGGCTATTACAACGCCAACCGAAGAATCGGTGCGTCGTGCCATGGCAATTCAGCTGATTATTAATAAGGAATTAGGTCTGGCCAAAAACGAAAATCCAATTCAGGGCTCGTTTATCATCGAAGAATTGACAGATTTGGTTGAAGCTGCTGTTTTACAGGAATTTGACAGAATTACAGAACGTGGAGGTGTTTTGGGTGCAATGGAAACCATGTACCAGCGTTCTAAAATTCAGGAAGAAAGTTTGTATTACGAAACCTTAAAACACAACGGAGATTTCCCAATTGTAGGTGTTAATACATTCTTGAGCTCAAAAGGTTCGCCTACTGTTATCCCTGCTGAGGTTATTCGTGCTACCGAAGAAGAAAAACAATATCAGATTACGATGTTGGATAATTTGCATCAATTTCACGAAGCAAAAGTAAACGAGCATTTAAATAAATTACAGGAAGCCGCCATTAAAAACGAAAACTTATTCGACCACTTAATGGAAGCGACAAAAGTTTGCTCACTGGGCCAGATTACTTCGGCGTTGTTTGAAGTGGGAGGGCAGTATAGAAGGAATATGTAATTATAAAAAACCAAAAGCAGCTCATTGAGCTGCTTTTTTTTGATCTTGAGGCAAAAAATCAATTATTAGCGACGAAAGGCAGGACTTTCGTTTACAGATTGCTCTAATTGAACTGTTTTTGATTTTTTGTTTGAAACAAGAATCTCATGTTTAACAACTTTAGTGTTTTCTTTTACTTCTAAAATATAAGTTCCAGTAGGATAACCTTCTAAACTTAATGTTTTTGAAATTTCTAATTCGTTTACAGCAGAAACTCCTGTGTACAACAAATTATTATTTTCGTCATAAATGGCAAAACTTGATTTCTCAACGTTGTTTAAAGTAAAGCTAATTACTTTTCCATTTCCGGTTTTTATATACAAGATATAATCCCCTTTTTCACCAAGTGCATAAGTAAAAGTTGTTGTTAGAAATAAGGCTACAACAAGCCCCAATTTGAAAATTTGTTTCATGTTTTTTTAATTTTAAATAATATTGATGGTGCCACAAACATACAAATACAAATTGAATTATTTGCAAAATTAACTCTTTTATGAAGTGTTAAGTTGCAGAATTTTAAGTATTTACATGTTTTGTTTGATATATGTACGTAATTTTTGACTTAATGGATGTTTTTTAGCTATTTTTTTTAATGCCTAAAAATCAGATACTTATAAATTATTAAGAATTGGTTTTCAAAAATTTTAGAAATTAGGATTTTATCAAAAATAAAAGCATAAAAAAACAGCTCAATAACCACAAAGAGCTGTTTTTAAAACTGTAAAAGTTTTTAACTTTACTAACTATCGAACCTCATTTTTATACTTTAAAAAAGTATAATTAATTAGCGTACTACTACGCTCGTGTTTTTTGCAGCACTACCTGTTTTGTTAACTGAAGAAATTGCATTAGATGATAAAATAGACTTATCATGATTTACCACAATTTCGTGTCTAACTCTTTTTGCATTATCTTCAATTTCTAAGAAGTAAGTTCCTTCTGGAAATTCTTCTAAGCTAAAAGTTCTCAAAATTCCATCTTTACCTGAAGCATTTTCAGAGTAAATAAGAGTACCGTCTTTTTCGTAGATCGACAAATTTGCCTTTTTTACATTGTTTAATGCAAATGTAATTAGCTTTCCATCACTGTTTCTAATTACGTGAAGAGCAAGATCTCCATTACCGTCAATTGCAAAAGCACTAATTCCTGTGAAAAGTACTCCGCACACTAAACTTAATTTTAACATCTTTTTCATAACCTTAATTTTTAAATTAATTAGTTCTAATTCTCTGATGCTAAATTACTTCAAGACTTAGTTTTTAAGCACGTCTCTATTGATGCATTTCGATGCTATATTCTCATTTACGAAACCGTTATAGGTTAAAATTTGAATTATTTTAAATGTTTTTGTTAATTCACTTACTATTTTTCAAATTTTAAGAAATTGTAAACTTTGATACAGAACATTTTTTTATAAATAAATTTTTACAGATTTATAAGTCAAACTTGGATCAAAATTCAAAAAAAATAAGCAAAAAAAAACAGCTCGAGAACCACCAAGAGCTGTTTTTAAAACAATCACGTTTTAACTTTACTAACTATCTAACCTCATTTTATACTTTATGAGAGTATAAAACTACTTAACGTACTGCTACGCTAACATTTTTAGCAGAAGAACCTGCTTTATAAACTGCTGAAATTGCTTTGGTTGATAATGTTGAGATGTCATTATTTACTACAATTTCATGTTTAATTATTTTTTCATTATTTTCAATTTCTAATAAATAAGTTCCTTCCGGAAATTCTTCTAGGCTGAAAGTTCTTAAAATTCCATCTTTTCCTGAAGCATTTTCAGAATAAATTAGAGTTCCATCCTGATCATAAATTGATAAGTGTGCTTTTGTAATATTGTTCAAAGCAAAACTAATTAATTTACCATCATTATTTCTTATTACATGAAGAGCAAGATCTCCATTTCCGTCAATTGCAAAAGTACTGGTTCCAGTGAAAAGCACTGCGCAAAGCAAACTTAATTTTAACATCTTTTTCATGACTTAAATTTTTAAGATTAATAGTTCTAATTCTCTGATGCTAAATTACCTTAATAAAAATGTGTTTTTCGCAACTCTATTGACTAATTTCTATGCTGTATTCTCATTTACGAAACCGTTATAGGTTAAAATTTGAATTATTTTAGGTGTTTTTGTTAAATTTGCTATTATTTTTCAAACAATTCAAATGAAGATAAATGCGCCGGCTCTTGAAGTGATTTCCAACTCGCATGGTAGTTCTTTTGCCTACACAAAACATGCGCAAAAGGCTAATCTAAAATCGCACTTATGGCATTACCACCCAGAAATTGAATTGGTTTTTATTAATGGCGGTGCGGGAAAAAGACAAATTGGAAGCCATATTTCTTATTATACTAACGGAACCTTACTTTTGATTGGGTCTAATTTGCCTCATTGTGGCTTTACTAATGAAAATACGGGAAATACCAATGAGACTGTGATTCATATCAAACCTGATTTTTTAGGGAATGATTTTTTTGGCGTACCTGAGATGAAAAGAGTGCAAAATATTTTGAATCAGGCCAAAGCAGGAATCGCATTTGGAGGCGAAACCAAAAGGCGAATAGGGGCTAAGATCGAAATGATGGAAAATCAGGCACCGCTGGAACGATTGTTTGCACTTTTGAGTATTCTGGACGAATTAGAATCTTCTGTAGAATATACAGTGCTCAATGCTGACGGATTTTCGTTAGGATTGCATGTTCAGGATAACGATCGTATCAATGTTATCTTCAATTATGTAAAGGATCATTTTCAAGAGCCTATTTCTGTTGATGAAGTGTCGAGTTTGGTAAGCATGACAACACCTTCTTTCTGCCGTTATTTCAAAAAAATTTCCAATAAAACCTTTACCGAGTTTGTAAACGAGTACAGATTGGTGCATGCTTCAAAATTATTGGCAGAAAAACCAATCAGCATCAATGATGTTTGTTATGAAAGTGGCTTTAATAATTTTAGTCATTTCAGCAAATCTTTCAAACAATACACAGGAAAAAGTGCTTCGCAATACCGTCAGGAGCATAAAACGATTATTATGTAAACGTTTATTTGGTAAAAGAAACACCAAGATTCTACTTACTTTTTTTTATGTTTTTATTTTAGAATAGGTATATTTACAAACCTTAATCTGAAAATATAAATATGAAAAATATGAAAAATTTAATAGTTGCAGCACTTTTATTTGCATCAACTTTATCCTTTTCGGCTACAGTTGATACGCTTAAAATAGAGAGTGCGGCAATGAGTAAAACCTACAAAGCAGCCGTTGTTTTGCCAAAATCGTATGCTAAAAGCAAAAAAAACCTACCCGTTATGTATTTATTGCATGGGGCTTATGGACATTTTGATAACTGGCTAAAAAGTACTCCTAATAAAGACTTAGTAAAAAATCTGGCCGATCAATATAATATTATAATTGTGATGCCGGAAGGCGAAACTTTTAGTTTCTATCTGGATAGCCCTGTAAACAAAGAAAGCCAGTTTGAGACTTTTATTACTCAGGAAGTTATTCAGAAAATTGATAAAACCTACCGCACAATAGCCAATAAAAATGGTCGTTTTATTACAGGACTCTCAATGGGCGGTCATGGAGCTCTTTATTTATCTGCCAAACATCCCGATTTGTTTTGTGCAGCTGGCAGTATGAGTGGCGCGGTAGATATGAGTGTCATGCTTACGCGCGATCCTAACGCAGCGCAGCAGGTTATAAAACTGATGCAGCCCATTTTAGGAGACAGAAGCAATGATGTAAAAGCATACGAACCTTATGCTGTTTTGAATTTGTTGGATAAAATAAAAACAAATAAGCTCCCGCTCATAATAGACTGTGGTGTTGATGATTTTTTAATCGAATCGAATAAAGAATTGCACCGAAGATTGGTTTATAATAAGGTAGATCATGATTATATAGAAAGACCAGGCGCTCATACTTGGGCATATTGGGAAAATTCTTTACCTTATCATGTGTTATTTTTCAATGATATTTTAATTAAAAATCAGCAGGTTGCAAAAAAATAATAAAAAATTTAGATCACAATAACCAAAAAAGCTTTTTTTGGTTTGGTTTTTGAAATACCTTTATAAATCTAAAAAAAAATAAATATTATGAAAAAGATACTTACCCTTTTCGCAGTTGTTGGATTATTTGCGTTTTCTAGTTGTTCAAATGATGATGTAGATAATGATACAATTAGTGAAGTTTTTGAAAGAACTGTTACATTTAGTGCTGCTAATAATTATAGTGCTTTAATTAGCTTGAACCCTGCGATTTTTACTTCAGATATGGTACTTGTTTATAGATTAACAGGTTTCGATAATGGTCAAGATGTTTGGAAATTAGTTCCTGAAACGTATTATTTTCCTGATGGTACTTTGAGTTTTGGTTACGAATATGATTTTACAATTAATGATGTAAGTATTAATATGTTTGGATATGATCTTGCTACAGTTCCTGGTGGTAATAAAGTAAATCAAATTTTCAGGGTAGTAATTGTTCCAGGTTACGTAAGTACTAATAAGTCAGTTAATAAAACTGATTATTCTGATTATTATGCGGTAATTAAAAAATATAATCTTGATGATACTAATATCAAAAGATCAAAATAATAGTATGAATATATGTCTCTAAAAATTATTCTTCTACATCATCATCGGTAAGAGTTTTCTCTTCTCCAAATTTTAAGGAAACCAAAATTCCCACTAAAAGCGAAAGTGCAATAAACCCTAAAGAAGCCCATTCTGGAATGTGAATGTAGTCATGAAGTAACATTTTAACCCCAACAAAACTTAAAATGGCGATCAGACTATATTCTAAATAACTGAATTTTGCGAGCATGTTGGCAAGGAAAAAATACATAGAACGTAGTCCCAGAATAGCAAAAATATTCGAACTAAATACTAGAAAAGGATCTGAGGTTATAGCTAAAATAGCAGGAACGCTGTCTACAGCAAAAAGAACATCCATTACTTCAATTACAATCAATGCTACAAATAGAGGAGTAGCTGCTTTTTTGGCCGTTTTTGTAGTAATGAAAAATTTCTCATGTTCCATTTCAGAGGTAATCGGAATAATTTTGCCTAAAGTCTTGTAAACAAAAGAATCTTTGGGTTGAAAATCTTCTTCTTCTCCTGAGAATAGCATCTTGAGAGCGGTAAAAATTAGGAAAGCTCCAAATAGATAGGTAGTCCAAGTAAATTTGTTGATGATCATTACGCCAAAGAAAATCATTAATCCACGAAAGATAACGGCTCCTAAAATTCCCCAAAACAAAACACGGTGTTGGTATTTCTGAGGTATTTTGAAAGAGGCAAAAATAATGGCGATCACAAAAATATTGTCGACACTTAGAGATAGTTCTATTAAGTAACCCGTAATAAACTTCATAGAAGCCACTGCTGGTTCTAATTTATCAGGATTTGCAATATAATTTGTAGTATAAAGCCAGTAAATAACTCCCGAAAACAGAAATGATAGTGTAACCCAAATTAATGTCCATTTGCTTGCTTCTTTGGTGCTTATAATATGAGGGTTTTTATTAAAAACACCTAAGTCCAAGGCAAGAATAAAAACGACGGCTAATAAAAAGAGAATCCAGACTATCATGTTACTTTTTTTTAATGATTTACAAAGATAGGTTTTGAAGTTTAACTTAAAAATTAATTATTAGAAAATTCCTGTCATATTTAGTTAATGTTTAAGTCTGTTATTTTGCATAGAGTGCGTTTCGATAAACCGGTCAGATTTTTAAAACCGGTCGGGTTTATTATTATTAGGATTTGCGAATCTATTCTCAATTTATGTCATTTGTCATTCGTCGAAAGGACAAGATTGTTTTAAGCTTTTAATCTAATAACAAAAAAAAGTGCCATCAATTACGATGGCACTTTCGGGTATAATTTTAAGCTAGAGATTATAACGCTGATTTTACAGTTTTGATAATTCTTGCAGCAATTTTGTATGGATCTCCGTTTGAAGCTGGTCTTCTGTCTTCCAACCATCCTTTCCATCCTTTTTGAACCGTCATCAAAGGAATTCTGATAGAACATCCTCTGTCTGAAACTCCATAAGAGAAATCGTGAATAGAAGCAGTTTCGTGTTTACCAGTCAAACGTTGGTCGTTGTAAGCTCCGTAAACTGCAATGTGCTCAGCTGTAACAGGACGGAAAGCCTCACAGATTCTTTCGTAAGTCGCTTGGTCTCCACATGTTCTTAATACTTCGTTAGAAAAGTTAGCATGCATACCAGAACCATTCCAGTCGGTATCTCCAAGTGGTTTTGGGTGGTATTCGATATAATAACCATATTTTTCAGTCAAACGATCTAATAAGTATCTAGCAACCCAGATTTCGTCTCCGGCTTTTTTAGCACCTTTAGCAAATAATTGAAACTCCCATTGTCCGCAAGCAACCTCTTGGTTGATTCCTTCAAAGTTAATTCCGGCAGCAATACACAAATCAGCATGTTCTTCTACTAATTTTCTTCCGTGTGTGTTTTTTCCACCTACCGAACAATAGTACATACCTTGTGGAGCAGGATATCCTCCAACAGGGAAACCTAATGGCAATAAAGTTTTAGTATCCATGATGAAATATTCTTGTTCAAAACCAAACCAGAAATCACCATCATCATCAATAGTAGCTCTACCGTTAGAAGCATGCGGAGTACCATCAGCGTTCATAACCTCTGTCATAACCAAGTATCCATTGATACGGGTTGGGTCAGGGTAAATCGCAACAGGAACTAATAAACAGTCAGAAGAACCTCCCTCGGCTTGTTTAGTAGAGGATCCGTCAAATGACCAATTTCCAAGTTCTTCTAATGTTCCTTTGAAATTGTCATGCTCTTCAACTTTAGTTTTACTTCTTAGATTTTGAGTTGGTTCATATCCATCTAACCAAATGTACTCTAACTTAATTTTAGCCATAATAATATAAATTTATTTTTTTGTTTTTTTGCTTGGGTCAAATATAGATTTATTTTTTTAGTCCTAAAAATTAGGGGGTGTATTTTTATTAAGAACTATAATTTTTTGCAGAAGCATAATTTTATAAGGGGTATATTTTTAAAAAAGCAATTTTTATAGGATTAGAAAAATAAATTCGTAATTATTCTGGGTGTTTTTTGATTTTCTTCTTGCTAAAATTGAGGAAAATTGTTTATTTATTGAATTATACTGCGGTATTTTGTTATAAATCTTCAAAACAAAGTTATTATTCTTCAATAAAAGACCGTTATGTTGAAAGATTATAATTCAAAAATCGAAAATTTATACTTTTTAAAGGCTCATTATTTGCTTATATTTGTTTCTTGTTTTAACTCGAAATTAACTGCAATTTTTAAAAAAATAGATATGTCAACATTACGTTTTCAAGCTTTAAGAGATGCTTCTACAAGAAAGCTGTTACACTTTGAAGAATTAGATAAAAAATCGACACTTTTTGGCGCCAACGTTTTCAATGAGAAAGCAATGAAGCAATATTTGACTTCGGATGCTTTAAAAGGAGTGCGGGATGCGATACAGCACGGAACTAAAATAGATAGAAAATTAGCCGATTATATCGCTATGGGTATGAAAGAATGGGCTCTGGCAAAAGGCGTAACCCATTATACACACTGGTTTCAGCCCTTGACAGGAACTACGGCAGAAAAACACGATGCTTTTTTTGAGACTTCGTATGATGGCAGCGATCCAGTAGAAAAATTTGGTGGTGCTCAGTTGGTTCAGCAAGAACCAGACGCTTCAAGTTTTCCTAATGGCGGAATTAGAAATACCTTTGAAGCTAGAGGTTATACCGCTTGGGACCCAACTTCTCCCGCCTTTATTTATGGCACTACTTTGTGTATTCCGACTGTTTTTATTGCCTACACGGGAGAAGCTTTAGATAATAAAATTCCGTTACTAAGAGCTTTGTCTGCCATGGATGAAGCGGCTACAGAAGTGTGTAAATATTTTGATAAAAACGTCAAAAAAGTAACCGCAACTTTGGGTTGGGAACAAGAATATTTCTTGATCGACAAAGCTTTGGCTAATTCTAGACCAGATTTGGTCATGACGGGCAGAACTTTATTAGGGCACACTTCTGCAAAAGGGCAGCAGTTAGACGATCATTATTTTGGATCAATCCCTACACGCGCGCTTACTTATATGAGAGATTTAGAGCAAGAATGTATGTTATTAGGAATTCCTGTAAAAACACGTCATAACGAAGTAGCGCCTAATCAGTTTGAGCTGGCTCCTATTTTTGAAGAAACCAATTTGGCGGTCGATCATAATTCTCTTTTGATGGATGTGATGCAGAAAGTAGCCGAACGCCATGATTTTAAAGTATTGTTTCATGAAAAACCTTTTAAAGGCGTAAATGGTTCAGGAAAACACAACAACTGGTCATTGGCAACAGACACAGGAGTCAATTTATTGAGTCCGAGTAAAACGCCAATGAGTAATTTACAGTTTTTAACATTCTTTATCAACACGATCAAAGCGGTAAACGATTACGAAACCTTGTTAAGGGCTTCTATCGCTACGGCGAGCAATGATCATAGATTAGGAGCAAATGAAGCGCCTCCGGCCATTATTTCGGTTTTTATCGGAGCGCAATTGACCAAAGTTTTGTCTGAGTTAGAAAGTGTCACAACCGGAAAATTATCTCCAGAAGAAAAAACCGATTTAAAACTGAATGTAGTAGGCAAAATTCCGGATGTACTTTTAGATAATACCGACAGAAACAGAACTTCGCCTTTTGCCTTTACAGGAAATAAATTTGAGTTTAGAGCGGTAGGTTCAAACGCCAATTGCTCAAATGCGATGACTACGCTAAATGCTATCGTAGCCAAACAATTAAAAGATTTTAAAATTGAAGTTGATGCTTTAATCGAGTCGAAAGACATGAAAAAAGACGACGCGATTTTTAATGTTTTAAGAGAATACATCAAACAGTCTAAAAAAATCCTTTTTGAAGGTGACGGTTATAGCGAAGCTTGGGAAAAAGAAGCAGCTAAAAGAGGTTTGAGCAATTTCAAAACCACTCCCGAAGCTATTAAAGCCAAAGTATCTAAGCAAGCTTTTGATTTATTTGATGAATTGGGTATCATGAATCACGTAGAAGCCGAGGCGCGTTACGAGATCGAATTGGAGGAATACACCAAGAAAATTCAAATAGAAGGCAGAGTTTTGGGAGATATTTCAAGAAATCATGTTATCCCGACCGCTATTCGTTATCAAAATACTTTAATTGAAAATGTAAAAGGTCTAAAAGAAATTTTCGGAAAAGAATTTGAAACCATTGCAAAAGAACAAATTCTTCTGATAAAAGAAATTTCGGGTCATATAGAAGGAATAAGTTCTAAAGTGGCAGCGATGACCAACGAAAGAAAAAAAGCAAATACTTTAACAGATGCTCAAAAAATGGCAGAAGCCTATTGTAATAAGGTAAAACCGTATTTTGAAGACATTCGTAATCATTGTGATAAACTTGAGTTATTGGTAGACGATCAAACTTGGACTTTGACCAAATACAGAGAATTATTGTTTACGAAATAGTTTTTTTGCCACTAATTACACAAATTTTCACGAATCTATTTTTTATTTCTAAATAATTTGATTTAAAATTAGCTGTATTTTCGAACAATTATAAAAAGTTTAAACAAACAAAAATCATCCGCTAAGGATGATTTTTGCTTTATAAAAATTGGTGCTAATTTGTGATAAATAATTCTACGCAATCCCTTAATCCATAAAATTATTTTAATCTGTGGCTTTTTTGCTTCTCTCCATTTTTAATTAGTGAAAATTAGTGTAATTAGTGGCAAAACTTTTTTTAGAATCAAGTATCCGAATCATTCAAAGAATTAAAAAAAGGGATTATCTTTGCACCACATCAACACAAACTAAGTTTCATGAGTTCAGATTCCAGCAAAAGGTACGCACAAAGAGGTGTTTCAGCATCAAAAGAAGACGTACATAACGCCATAAAAAATATCGATAAAGGTTTGTTTCCTCAAGCATTTTGCAAAATTGTTCCCGATTACCTTACCCAGGATGAGGAGCATTGCTTGATCATGCATGCAGACGGAGCGGGTACAAAATCGTCTTTGGCGTACATGTATTGGAAAGAAACAGGCGATATTTCGGTTTGGAAAGGAATCGCTCAGGATGCTTTAATCATGAATATCGACGATTTGTTGTGCGTAGGAGCGACAGACAATATCCTGCTTTCATCAACCATCGGAAGAAATAAAAACTTAATTCCTGCTGAGGTTATTTCTGCCATTATCAACGGAACAGAGGAACTTATCAACGAGTTAAAATCGTTTGGTGTTACCATTCATTCAACAGGTGGCGAAACTGCCGATGTTGGAGATGTCGTGCGTACGATTATTGTAGATTCTACGGTAACGGCCCGCATGAAACGCAGCGATGTGGTCGATAATGCCAACATCAAAGCGGGCGATGTAATTGTGGGTCTGGCTTCTTTTGGTCAGGCAACTTACGAAAAAAATTATAATGGCGGAATGGGCAGCAATGGCTTAACATCTGCTCGTCACGACGTTTTCGGAAAATATTTAGCCAAAAAATACCCAGAAAGTTACGATGCGCTTGTACCCGAAGAATTGATTTATTCAGGTCAGGTAAATCTAACAGATGAGGTAGAAAATAGTCCTATAAATGCAGGTCAGCTGGTACTTTCTCCAACTCGTACCTACGCGCCAATTATCAAGAAAATTTTAGATAAATATACGCCAGACGAAATCCACGGAATGGTGCACTGCAGTGGTGGTGCGCAGACTAAAATTTTACATTTTGTTCAGAATTTGCACATCATAAAAGACAATTTATTTCCAGTTCCGCCATTATTCAAACTAATTCAAGAGCAATCAAAAACAGATTGGAAAGAAATGTATCAGGTTTTCAACTGTGGTCACCGTATGGAAATTTACGTTCCAGAAAATATTGCGCAGGATATTATTGCAATTTCAAAATCATTCAATGTCGATGCTCAAATCGTAGGTAGAGTAGAAGATGCTGATGCCAAAAAACTGACAATTACCAGCGAATACGGTACTTTCGAATATTAATTTTTGAGATACAAAGGTTTTATACTGAATTTTACAACAGAACTTTTTATTAATAAGTAGCTTTTTCAGGAGCTAATCCCGCTATCCGCTTGTATCTTTTCCTGGCTAAAGAAGCCAGAAAAAGGATACCGCTACTATCGGGGCTAAAAACACCAGTTATGTACGAATTACTTTTTTGGAAATATGTAGAAGAAATTTACCTAAACCACCACGAAGTGTACGAAGCTTTGGTCGAAAAGCAAGAGATCGAGGGATTAGAAATTCTTCCTGTTGAGGTAATCCTAAACAGGATCGCTTCTGTGTTTTCAGATTGGGAGAAAGTAGACGAAAATAGCTGGCAAAAGACCTCAGGAAAAGGAGCTTTTCAGGTAATCACCACGTCACAAAGCATCAAAATTGACTGTTATGGCACCGAAGGAAAAACCATGGATAAATTAGTCGATTTGCTTGCCGAGTTCAAATGCCCGCTTTACGATCCTCAAGTTCCAGAACGTTACGACGAAATGTTTGAGTGAGATTTATTTCATTAAAAATGAAATTATATCATTTATTTCGGTATATTTGATATAAACTAAATAATTTCACTAAAAATGAAACAGTTTATTCTAATGGCAGACGTCATTTCGAGTGGCAAAAAAGATCAAAATCAGCTCATGATTGCTTTTAAAGAGTTGGTGCACGAGATCAATCAATTGTATAAAAACGATATTCTATCGCCTTTAACGATCACTTTGGGCGATGAATTTCAGGGTATTCTAAAAGATTTGGCAACTTCAGTCAAAATTATTTTATCTTTAGAAGAAAATATCATTCATAAAAAGCTTAATTTTCAACTTCGCTATATTTTGCATCAGGGCGAAATAGAAACGCCAATAAATACTGATATCGCCTACGAAATGTTAGGTTCTGGTTTGACAGACGCACGAGCGAAACTGAATAATTTAAAGAGTGATAAATCTAAATTTGGAGTTTCGATTGAGAATACATTACAAAATGATATTTTAAATAATGCGTTTCTAATTTTCGAAAGCATTACACAAAAGTGGGATCTGGAAAGCGATTACGACTTGGTTTCTAATTTTATAACCTTAGATGATTACAAAATAGTGGCAGAGAAACTCGATAAAACAAGGTCGCAAATCTGGAAACGCAAAAAAACATTAAACATAGAATCGTATAATGCAACCAAAAAAATAATACAATTGATAACTGAAAAATAAAGCAGTATGGATGTGTTAAAATTTATAGTATTGTTGATAACCAGCGAATGTCTTTTAGGTATTTTCTATTATTTTATTACTCCAAAATCCATTCGAAAAAGACAAATTATCGATTATAAATCACTGCTCAAAGGGTTTGTAGAAAGAATGTTTTTACTGATTTCTTTTATCCATGATTATCCGCACGCCCTGACTTTATTCGGAACTTTAAAATTAGCCACACGATTAAAAAGAGATAGCGAAGGCGATAAAGTAAAAGAATCTTTGTACAATGATTTTTATTTATTTGGTAATTTTATTTCCATAATAATGGCGATTTTGTACTCGTATTTGTACCATCAAATCATTCATTAAAACTTATTTTTTTCATGAACTTTACTTTTTCATCCAATATAATCCTCGAAGACGATTCTGTTATTTTACGCCCTTTGCAAGAGTCAGATTTTGATCATTTAATTGAAATTTCGATTAACGAGCCTGAAACATGGAAATACTCTTTGGTAGGTGCAGATGGAAAAGAAAATCTTACTCATTATATTCAACTTGCAATAAAAGCCCGTGATAATCAAAAAGAATTTCCCTTTATTGTTTTCGATAAAAAATCTCAGAAATACGCCGGTTCTACACGTTTTTACGATATAAATTTCGATTTCAAAACCCTTCAATTGGGCTATACGTGGTACGGTGCAGCTTTTAGAGGTACCGGACTCAATAAACATTGCAAGTTTTTATTGCTGCAATTTGCGTTTGAAACCCTCGGAATGGAGCGCGTAGAATTTCGTGCTGATAACAATAACGTCCGAAGTATTGCCGCCATGAAAAGTATCGGCTGCAAGGTAGAAGGTATTTTACGCAGCAATATGCCTACCAGAGAAGGTGCTATCCGTCGCGACTCGATTGTTTTAAGTATTCTTAGGAGCGAATGGTTTGATGAGGTAAAAGAAAATCTCAAGAAAAAATTATAGGCTAGCTCCTTTCTTTTATGAATTTTTTTAAGATTCTCGAATAAAAGCATTTCACGTAAACTCCGCATTGACTGTTCTATCCAAAACATAGTAGATTTGAGATTTTTGTTTTTTAGAACCATATTTTATTGTAATTTTCAAATAATTTTTTAAATAAACTACTTGATGAATATTCTAAATAGTAAATTTTTTCTTTTTGTATTATTACTTTTAATACTGGGTTGTGTGCCTGAAATTAATGCGCAGAAAAAAATAGACAATCTTAAGGATTTAATTCAATATGTAGACCCCATGATTGGTACTGCCAAAATGGGACATACTTATCCGGGTGCAACGGTGCCTTTTGGGAGTGTACAATTAAGTCCGGAAACAGATACCATTGCATACGGTTTAAACGGAAAATACAACGGAGATGTCTATAAATACTGTGCGGGATATCAGTATGAAGATAAA
This sequence comes from Flavobacterium geliluteum, assembly GCF_017948595.1. Lineage (GTDB taxonomy): Bacteria > Bacteroidota > Bacteroidia > Flavobacteriales > Flavobacteriaceae > Flavobacterium > Flavobacterium flavipigmentatum. The sequence goes on from NZ_JAGFBV010000014.1 coordinate 55,264, forward strand.
ACAATTGTTGGTTTTAGCCACACTCATTTTAGCGGAACCGGACATTCTGATTTAGGAGATTTTCTAATTATGCCCACAACCGGAAAATTAGAGTTGAATCCAGGAGTGGCTTCAAAACCTGAGTCGGGTTATCGTTCGGCATTTTCTCATTCGACCGAAAAAGCGGAGCCAGCCTATTACAGCGTGCTTTTGGAAGATCATAACATCAAAGCTGAACTGACCGCTACAACGCGCGTTGGAATGCATCAATATACTTTTCCGAAGTCGGATGAAGCGCATATTATTCTCGATTTGACTTCCGGAATTTACAATTACGATAAAAAAAATGTCTGGACATTTGTTCGCGTCGAAAACGATACGCTCATTACAGGATATCGTCAAACATCGGGATGGGCGAGAACTAGAACGGTTTATTTTGCGATGTCTTTCAGCAAACCAATCAAAAGTTACGGGCAGGCAGCACAAGAAAAAAGTGTGTACAGAGGTTTTTGGGGAAGATTTGATCAAACCAAAAACTTTCCAGAAATGGCAGGTCAAAACCTAAAATTATTTTTTGATTTTAATACAGAAGAAGGAGAAAAAATCAAAATAAAAATGGCGTTGTCTCCTGTTAGTTCCGCCAGCGCATTAGAAAATATGAAAAAAGAAGTTCCTGACTGGGATTTCGAAAAGGTAAAAAAGCAAAGTCAGGAAGTTTGGAATCAAGAGCTGAATAAAATTCAAATAGAAACACTTCAAAAAGAAGATTTGGTTAATTTTTATACCGCTATGTATCATGCGTTTTTAGGGCCAACAGAATACATGGATGCAGACAGGAATTACAAAGGTTTGGATATGAATGTTCACAAAGCGGAGAATTTTACCAATTATACCAGTTACTCGTTATGGGATACTTACAGAGCTTTGCATCCTTTATTTAATATTGTGCAGCCAAAACGTAATTCGGATATGATTAGTTCGATGTTAGCACATTCCGATCAAAGCGTGCATAAAATGTTGCCGATTTGGTCGCATTACGCAAATGAAAACTGGTGCATGATTGGGTATCATTCGGTTGCTGTGGTGGCTGATGCAATTGTAAAAGGCAATACCAATTTTGATCCTGAAAAAGCATTACAGGCATGTGTGAATACAGCAAAAGTTCCTTATTATGATGGCTTAGAATATTACATGAAAAAAGGCTATGTTCCTGAGGATAAAAATGGTGCTTCGGTTTCAAAAACATTAGAATATGCTTATGATGATTGGGCGATTGCACAGGCTGCGAAAAAATTAGGGAAAACCGAAATTTATGATGAATTTATCGAAAGATCTAAAAATTATAAAAATGTTTACGATGCTAAGACAGGTTTTATGCGTCCGAAATTAAATGATGGATCTTTCAAAAAAGAGTTTGATCCGCTGGACACACATGGACAAGGTTTTATAGAAGGAAATTCATGGAATTACAGCCTTTATGTTCCCCAAGATCCGACCGAAATGATCAAAATGATGGGTGGAAATGATTTGTTTAATGTTCGATTAGACTCATTATTCAGTATGAATTTGCCTGATAAATATTTTGAAAACACCGAAGATATCACTAGAGAAGGAATTATCGGTAATTATGTACATGGAAACGAGCCTTCGCATCACGTAGTGTATTTGTACAATTGGACAAACTCGCCTTGGAAAGCCCAAGACAAAATTAGAATGATCTTAAAAAAGATGTACCGCAACGGAGCAGACGGTTTAGGAGGCAATGATGATTTTGGTCAAATGAGTGCTTGGTATATTTTTAGCAGTTTGGGTTTTTATCCCGTGGCTCCAGGTTCTGAGGATTATGCTTTGGGAAGTCCTTTGGTGAAAAATGCGATTTTTAATTTAGAAAATGGTAAAACATTTGAAGTAGAAACGGTAAATCAATCGGATAAAAATGTATTTGTGAGCAAAGTGCTTTTAAACGGAAAACAAATCCATCAGCCTTTTCTAAAACATTCTGATGTTATCAGTGGTGGGAAAATCACTTTTTATATGAGTAATAAGCCCAATAAAAAGAATTACTAGCTTTTACGAGCCAAACCTAACAAGTTTCTAAAACCTGTTAGGTTTGATTTCAACTTCGTTCAGTTCCAACTCAACAATAAAAAAAGAAAAAGTAGGAGAATTGTAAAAAACTTCCCGAAATTTGTACTTTAAATAAAGATAGTAAATATGAAAATAAATCTAAAATCGGGAATTGATAAATTGCTTTTCGGAATGAAGCAAAACGATGTAACAGCAGTTTTTGGTAAACCTGATAAAAATTATAAAGATGAAGATGATAATGTGATTTTTGTGTATAATGCACACAAAATAAGATTGACTTTTTATCAAGAAGAAGATTTGAAATTAGGATATCTGGTAGCTTCCAGCCATGATTTAGAAGTTTTTGGATTCAAAATAATCGGAAGAAAAATTGCAGATGTAAAGAAAGATTTGGCAACAAAAGGACTTACAAAATACACTCAGGAGACTTTTGATACTTTCGAAAATTATTTTGACGAAGAAAATTGGTTTATTCTTCAAACTGAATTTGACGAAGTGGTAAAATTCGAAATTGGCGCGATCATCAATGACAAAGACGAATTTGATTGGAAATTTCCAGCAAAAAAGTAAAACAAAAAACATAAAAAAAACCGACAATCACTTGTCGGTTTTTTTTATTGAATTCACCTTAGACATTATTTCTTTGCTACAGGTTGTGTTTTATAGGTTTCGATTTCAAAAATCAAAGTAGCGTTTGGCGGAATTACACCTCCGGCACCCGCTGCTCCGTAAGCTAAATCTGAAGGAAGAAAGAAAGTTGCTTTTTCTCCGTCAGACATCATATTCAAAGCTTCAATAAAACCGGGAATCATTCCGTCTTTTTTGCCCGCTACGAAAGGAAATGCCTGATAACCGTTATTCGCATCTCTATTGGCATCGTATTTTCCGTAGGTTCTTGCCACATTAGCTATACTGCTGTCAAAAAGATTTCCATCTTCAAAATAGCCTGCGTAGTGAAAATAAAATGTTGTTCCTTCTGCTGCTTTTACACCTGTTCCTTTTTGAGTGACAACATATTTCAAGCCAGAAGCTGTAGTTGTGGCTGTTGCTTTAATTTTTGAAAAATAAGCAGCTTTGATTTCTGCTTTTTTAAATTCGTCAGAGAATACTTTTACGGCGTCAAATTTTTTAGCAGCTGCTCCTTTGCGGGTAATGGTAATTTTTGTAATGATATCATCTTGCACAATTTTGTTTACAATGTCCATTCCAGTAACAACATGACCAAAAATAGTATGTTTTCCGTTGAGCCACGGTGTGTCTTTATGAGTAATAAAAAATTGACTTCCGTTCGTAGCTGGACCAGAATTAGCCATTGCTAAAATACCGCCTTTTTCAAATTTTAATTCAGGAACAAATTCGTCTTTAAAAGCATATCCTGGACCTCCGGAACCATTTCCTTCAGGATCACCTCCCTGAATCATAAAATCGTTGATGACGCGATGAAATTTTAATCCATCATAAAAAGGTTTTCCTTTTAAGCTTTCCTTTTTTACAGATGGATTTTTTCCTTCTGCCAAAGAAACAAAGTTAGCTACCGTTACGGGTGCTTTTATATATTCTAAAGACAAAACAATATCACCTTTTGTGGTTGTTATTGTAGCAAAAATACCGTCGTTTGGATCCACTTTTGGATCTGCTTTTGGAGCAATTTTAGTTACGGACGTTTTAGCTTTTGGTTTTGCAATAGGTTTTTTTGTGCTTTGCGCCTGAATGTTTAACATCGCCAGGCAAAATAAAAATAAAATTTTAAATTTCATTGTGATTCAATTTAAGTCACTATTTAGTTATTGAAAATAATTATTGTTGCGGCATTTTTTCTAATAATTCAATCTCGAAAATAATATTAGCATTGGGTGGAATTACACCGCCAGCTCCAGCTTCCCCATACGCTAAATGCGAAGGGATAAAAATGACAGCTTTATCACCAAAAGAAAGTTTTTCGATACCTTCGATAAATCCGGGAATCATGCCGTCTTTGCGACCAGCTTCAAACGGAAGTGGCTGGTATGCTTTAGCTTCAGCTTTTTTCTGATCAAATTTTCCGAATGTTTTCGCAACACTTTCAATGCTGGTATCAAATAATGTTCCATCTTCCAAAAATCCCGCATAAGGAATGAATAATGGAGCTCCTTTAGTAGGTTTTTTGCCAGCGCCTTTTTCCGTAATTACATACTCTAAACCTGAAGTTGTTTTGATCGCTTTTGATCGTAAAGAAGCATAATAGGCTACTTTTTCTTTCTGAACAGCTGCATATTTTCCTTTTTCTTTTTCAATTTCTGAAAAATAATCGTGAAATACTTTTACAGCATCAAATTTTTTGGCAGCTTCTCCGTTTCTAATGATTTTTACAGCAATCAGTTGGTCATCTTGAATCACTTTATTAACCACTTCTTGTCCTTTTTCGACTACATGGCCAAAAATAGTATGTTTTCCGTCTAACCAAGGTGTCTCAACGTGTGTAATAAAAAATTGACTGCTATTTGTTCCTGGACCATTGTTGGCCATAGCCAAAACACCCGGTTTATCAAATCGTAAGTCTGATATTTCATCTTTAAATTTATAACCCGTATCTCCCGATCCGGTTCCTGAAGGATCCCCTGTCTGGATCATAAAATCTTCTATCACTCTATGAAATTTTAATCCATCAAAAAAGGGTTTGCTTTTAATATTTTCATCTGTTACAAATTCATTTTTGCCTTCTGCCAATGTTACAAAATTAGCAACGGTAACGGGTGCTTTTTTATAATCCAATTCAACAATAATGTTTCCTTTATTAGTTTCAATTTCAGCATATAAACCATCAGGTAAATTGCTGTGTTCGTCTTTACAAGAATAAAATGAGGTAACGGCTAATAGCAATAATAGAATACTTTTTTTCATTTTTTTATACTTTTTTATGGGTTTAAAGTGTCTTTTTTTGTTACAGTAATAGGTTTAACAACAGTTGTTTTGGTAATTGGTGTGCCCGAAGTAACTGTTTTTGATGCTTCTTCCGAAACAAAATTACGAAGCGAAACAGTACACATCAACGATTCGTTGGTACCGATTTTTTTATTGTCACCATGATACCCGTAAGCAATGTGAGATGGAAATAAAAACGTTACGATTTCGTTTTTGTGCATCAGTTTGATCCCGTCACGCAATCCCATCATAATGTCTTGTTTATCTACATAATAGGTTTGCGGGCCAAGGTCAGCTTCAGAATAAATCACGGCGCCTTTTATATCTCTTATTTCCAGATTATAGTAGGCGATATCTCCTCTTTTAGGTTTTAAAGTATCGGTTAAATTGCGCTCTTCATAGTGGTACCAATATCCTTTTTTAGAAGCAAAATATTTTACTTTCGGATTGCTTTTAATGATTTTTTTGATGATGTCTTCTTCAGTTGCAACCAGTTTTTTGTTTCTGTCAGCCGATTTTTTCATAAAACTTCCCGAAGCTCTGGATATAGGTTTTCTGGCTTCTTCGTGATGTTTGCAGCTGGCAAGCAAAACGATAAAAAGCAAGGTATAGATACTTATTTTTAAGTAATTCATACGGAGTTGTGTTTTCTGGTTATATTTTTAGTTTTGTTACTAAATCTTCAAATTTTTTCAACGTTTCTTCCATAGAAACCTCAGATTTTCCTCCCGCAGCGTTGATATGCCCGCCACCATTAAAATGATCTCTGGCAAACTGATTCACATCAAACCCATCTTGAGAGCGGAACGAAATCTTGATTATTTTCTCGTCTTTATTTTCTATAAATATAGCAGTAAAAATAATGCCTTTTATACTTAATCCGTAATTTACGATTCCTTCGGTATCTCCTTTTACATAATTAAAAGAATCTAATTCGTTTTGCGTAAGCGAAGTATAAGAAGTTTTATGTTCTTCGAAGACTTTCATATTCTGCAAAGCGCGCCCTAATAATTGAAGACGGCTGTACGAACTATTATCGAATAATAAAACAGGGATCTCAGTGTTTTCAGCACCTAAATCAATTAATTCTGCCACAATTCGATGTGTGTTTCCTGTTGTTTTTGGAAAACGAAAAGATCCGGAATCGGTCAGTATTCCGGTGTAAATACAGGTTGCAATGGTTTTGTCAAGATCTTCTTTTTTATCTAAAAATAGAATGAAATTATAAATCATTTCACAAGTCGAACCAAAAGAGGTATCTGAATACGTATAAGCCGCATAATCATCAGGTTTTTGATGATGATCAATCATGATAAACGGAGCAGTTAGCTTAGCCAAAGTATGTTCCATTTCGCCTACACGATGTAAAGCATTGAAGTCAAGCGTAAAAATGAGCTCTGATTCTTGTAATATAGTAGTACAATTTTCGGTGTCTTTTTCAAATATTCTTACCGTTTCTGAGCCCGGTAACCAAGCCAGAAAATCAGGAAAATCATTGGGTGCAATCACGGTAGGCTGGTGATTGTTTTTTAGTAAAAAGTGGTATAATGCCAGCGTAGAGCCCATGGCATCGCCATCTGGACCTCTGTGCGGAATGATGGCGATTTTTTTTGGACTTGCGAGCAGCAATTTTATCGCCTGAATATCTTGTATTTTCATAGTGTGCGAATTTACATTTTTTTAATGTAATGTTGAAATCATTTTATAGATTAACACACTTTTATAAATTGTGAGTTTTTAGTCGGTGTTTTTGTTGTTTTTTTGCTCTTTTTTATTGAGCTTTTTTGATTTTATCAAATACTAATGATACCATCAAAAAAATAGATTTTCGATTAGGCTAGAGCCATTTTTGATACAATTTATATTTGGCACCTTTTACAATTTGTGATTTATAAATTCCTACAGAACCTGACGAGAAATACGCAATTGTACACGCAATCGCAATAAAAATTCCGGGTTGTATTCCAAATAATTCCAATCCCATGATCGTGCACGCAATAGGCGTGTGGGTAGCACCCGAAAACACAGCAACAAAACCCATTCCTGCCAAAAGTGCTATGGGTAAAGGTATAATAAGTGACAGCGCACTTCCTAAGGTGGCTCCAACAAAAAAGAGAGGAGTTACTTCGCCGCCTTTAAAACCGGCACCTAAAGTAAATCCCGTAAATAAAATTTTAAGTAAAAAATCATACCACGGATTTGGACTCGAAAAAGAAGCAACAATAACAGGAACTCCTAAACCCGAAAATTTAGAAAATCCGAAACCGGCAATAGCAATGGCTAAAACTATCCCGCCAACAAAAGGACGAAACGGCGGATATTTGATTTTTTTTGAAAAAAGTGAACCCCAAAAATGAGTTGTTCTGGAAAAAAGCAACGCAGCCAACCCTGATAGAGCACCAATAATTACGGTATAAAGTAAATTAGTAAAAGTAATTTCAGGCACTTCAGGAATGTGATAATGAGTATGTTTAATATGCCAAAATTCGACCGTAAAATAGGCCGCATACGCCACTAAAAACGATAAAATCATACTTTTTAAATTGATTTTACTAAAGTATAAAACTTCCAAAGCAAAAATAGCACCCGCTAAAGGCGTTCCAAAAACCGATGCAAAACCAGCGCTGATTCCAAGAATAATTAGAATTTTTCGCTCGGAATTATTCAAATTAAAAAGCTTCGTGAATTGATCAGCAATCGCGCCACCCATTTGTACAGCCGTACCTTCGCGACCCGCAGAACCTCCAAATAAATGAGTGATTAAAGTGCCTAAAAGTACCAGAGGAGCCATTCTAAAAGGAATGACTTTTTGTGGCTTTTCGTATTCTTCTAGCAATAAATTATTACCTTTTACAACCGATGCGCCCCAATAATGGTAACTAAGACCGACCAATAATCCTCCGATGGGCAAAAGCCAAATAATCCAGTCATGCTGAATTCTAAATTGAGTCACCCATTCTAGTGAAATTAAGAAAAAAGCGGATGCAGAACCTGAAAAAATGCCTATCAAAGCACAAATTAGAATCCATTTGAAAGTTGTAAAAAGTATTTGTTTTGGGTTTTGAAAAGTCATTAATAATTTGAAGTTTTTTAGCTGCGAATTTCACGAATTTTCATGAATTTTAATATTTTAAAAGCAGAAATTATAAATCATTTTAATCGTTCGTCTGTTGTGAAAAAATGATCAGAACAAATGATCAGCAAGAATAATTTACTGGATAACAGCTGTAAATTCAATTTCAACCAAATATTCGGGAGCAACCAATTTACTGATTTCATAAAACCCCGTTGTTGGTTTTATTTCTTTAAAAAATGCAGAATGTGCTTTTGCAACGTCTTCAAAAGTGGTAATATCAGTGGTGAAAATGCGGGTTCGAATTACATCTTTCATTCCAACATTTAAATCTTCCAGCACTTTTTCTACACGTTCCAAAATATTGTAAGTCTGCGCATAGGCATCATCGGCTTTTACTTTTTCGCCATCAACAATTGCCACAGTGCCCGAAACTTCTATGATATTACCAATTCTTACCGCACGACAATATCCCATTTTGTCTTCCCATGGAGAGCCTGTTAAGATGTTTTCTCGTTTCATTTGTATTTTTTTTTGAGTTTTTTTTCAAAATAACCAAACAAATTGTAGTTGTTTAATTGGGTTGCAATTTATAAAATATACTTATTAAAAAGAGTTGAATTTGTATAAAATCAATTGCTAAATATTGCTTTTTTGTGATATTTTAAATCGTTTTATTCTTTAAAATGATGTTCAAAAAGGCGAAGTTTATTTTGAGTGTTCGTAAGATTTTGTTGCAAAGTTTCAATTTTGTTCAATAAATGTGCGATGGCATCAATTCCTTCCAAATTAATTTTAAGATCGTAATGAAGCCGAATCATTTTTTCTACCGTTGGTAATTGTTCGGGATGTAAATATTGCTCTTCTTCCTGAAAAATAATGTTAATCAGACCATAGTTGTGCAACTCTGCTATAAAAGTATCATCAATTTCGTGATACAGGCAAAATTGGTTGATTTGAATTAAGTTTTTACTGCTCATGATGTCTTAATTTAGCTAGTTCTTCGAATAATTCTTTTTCTTTTAGAGATAATTTTGTTGGAGTTTTTAATTTATAGGTAATGTATAAATCCCCAAACTGATTGTCTTTTTTATAAATCGGAAACCCTTTTCCTTTCAATTTGACTTTTGTTTCGGCTTGAGTTTCTTCCGGGACTTTTATTTTTACTTTTCCATCAAAAGTATTCACATAAATTTCGCCTCCCAAAATGGCGGTATATAAATCGAGGTTTACATCGGCATACAGGTTGTTCCCTTCTCTTTTAAAATCAGAATTATTTTCAATAACAAAAGTTATATACAAGTCACCATTCGGCCCCCCATTGGCTCCCGGTCCGCCATGTCCTGTGATTTTTATAATTTGACCATTTTCTACACCAGCCGGAATAGTGATTCGAATATTCTTTCCATTGACGGTTAAATTTTGCTTCGTAGTGTTATAAGCTGTGGCCAAATCGAGCTGTAATTCGGCATTAAAATCCTGACCTCTATATTTTGATTGACCACGGCCACTACCGGCTTCTCCGTACATAGAGTTAAAAAAATCAGAAAAATCATTTCCGGAAAAATCGCCTCCGCCAAAGTCACTATAATTTTGATTATTTTGCTGTTGTCTTGATTGTTGTTGTTGATTTGGATTGTAACCTGCTTTTTCAAATTCGTCAGCATGTTTCCAGTCTTTTCCGTACTTGTCGTATTTTTTACGATTCTCAGCATTGCTCAAAACTTCATTGGCTTCGTTTATTTCCTTGAATTTTTTTTCCGCTTCTTTATCGTTCGGATTTAAATCAGGATGGTATTTTCGGGCCAGTTTTCGATACGCTTTTTTGATTTCAGCTTCCGTTGCCGCTTTTGTGATTTCTAATGTTTTATAATAGTCAATATAATCCATTTTGCTTATTTTTTAATAAAGATAAACTAAAATAGTGAAGTTAAGAATAAGTTGTTAATTATCAAAAAGATGTGTTTTCTTTTCAGATAGATGAATAAATTATAATTGATACTGCTTTTAAATTGAGCTGTTTTTTTTAAAGAATTTATTTTTTAGAAAAATGATCTGTTTTGGCAGGTTTTTTGTTTGCAAAAATTAGCCTAATATATTGTTATAAAAGTCTTAAAGTTGAAGTGAGTAATTAAATTATGCTATTTTTGCTTTGCTATACGATCATTTTTTAAAATTATATAAGCCGATTCGATAAACTTTTTTCAATGAAGCACATCTTTTTTTTAATATTATTTTTTGCCTTTGCCACAGTTACAGCTCAATCAGAGTTCAACTCGGGCTTTAAAGCTATACCGGCTCCTAAGTTTAGTTCAAAACCTAAAAAAATACCTCCTCCGGAAGCTAAAAAAACCGAGGATAATCTGGATATGCCTGCTATCAAAACACCTAACGTTTTTGAAAACACAAGCATTACGCCTAAATCTAAATATCAGATAGGAGAGAAGAAAAGTACTTTTACCATGTCTACCGAAACAGATTTTGCAAATCCCGGTGATCGTTATATTCCAAAAATGGAGAAAGATTTGGATAAGGCTCTTAGAGCTGCAGGTTTGAAAGAGGGGCGTGGAGAGTTAGTCAAAAAGAATATTTCTCTGGGTGATTTCAAAACTAATTCAGCATATTTTATCGTTAAATTCAGAGATTTTGGTGCAATTGATGGTGATTTAGTCAAAATTTCATCAAATGACAGAGTAATTCTGGATCAGTTATTTCTGGATAGTAATTTTAAACAGGTAAAAATTGATCTCGCTATGGGATTTAATAAACTTGATTTTGAGGCGTTAAATATTGGTACTTTAGGAGGAAATACAGCCGAAATACAAGTTTTTGATGATAAAGGCACATTGATTACCAATGACTATTGGGACAATCTTGCTGCAGGATTTAAAGCATCAATTATTGTGACGAAAGAGTAGGTTTTTTAAAAGAGGTTATTAAATTAAGAAAGGTTCAAAGGCACAAAGTTTTTACACTTTTAAAACCCTTGAACCTTTGTAACTTTGAGCCTTTGTACCTGATATTAAAATGGATCGGCAGTCACTCTAAAATTCATATTGGCTTTTACTTTTACATTTTGTGTAAGTGTTTCTTTAAGGGTCACTTTGGTTCTAATGGTATATTTGTCGGCCTTGATATATTGATCTAGTCTTTCGCTGGTACAAATCAGGTCGATAGTATTTGAAGTTGAAGAAATATTGGTTTGATAGGCCAATTCAATCTCATCATTTGCATTTGTTGAAATGTATAAATGAATTTCTTTTAGGAAAGAAAATGATTTTCCTTCAGGATCGGTAATGCTGAGTTTTAATGTTTTGAGTTTAACATCTTTTACCAGACTCGCTCTTGTTTTATTATTTTCAAATTCGGCAGAAGAGTTGGTCGTAACATCTGGAGTTACGATTTCAGTTGGCAGATTGATCGGTGAAGTACTTTTTATTTCAATTGTAGTATCGTTCGAGATATTGAAGCTCAATAAATCATCAACTGTATTACAAGAATTTAAAAATACAGATGCAAAAACCGCAAAGGCTATAAGTTTTGATTTCATAAATTTATTTTTTTTAAAATACGTTTTTTTTAGAGATTCGGTTTTTGTAAAAAGACGAAGTTTCTAAGTTGCTAAGTAACTAAGTTTTTTTCTTTTTTCAAGATATCAAAACTGAGAATCTTAGCAACTTAGAACCTCAGAACCTTTTTTAGAAAAAAAAATCAAAATTCCATTTTTCAAATTCGAATATAAAAAGTATTTTTGCGCATGCAACACAACGTACTTATTTTAGATTTCGGATCGCAATATACACAACTTATTGCGCGTAGAGTTCGCGAATTAAATATATTCTGCGAAATTTTCCCATACAATCACTTTCCTAGTGATCTATCATCTTATAAAGCAGTTATTTTAGGAGGAAGCCCATTTTCTGTTCGCGCAGAAGATGCTCCACATCCTGATTTATCTCAAATTCGAGGCAAACTACCCATGTTAGCGGTTTGTTACGGAGCACAATATTTGGCCCATTTTAGCGGTGGCGAAGTTGCGGCTTCAAACACCAGAGAATATGGTAGAGCTAATTTGTCTTATATTAAGGAGAATGAAGTTTTCTTTAACGGAGTTTCAGAAAACAGCCAAGTTTGGATGAGCCATAGTGATAGTATTAAAGCTTTACCAACAAATGCCGTAAAATTAGCGAGCACGCATGATGTAGAATTTGCGGCTTATAAAATTGAAGGTGAAACGACTTATGCTATTCAATATCACCCTGAAGTTTTTCATTCTACGGATGGATCAAAAATGCTGGAGAACTTTTTGGTAAATATTGCCGAAGTGCCTCAAAACTTTACTCCAAATGCTTTCGTTGAAGAAATGGTAGCAGAATTAAAAGAAAAATTAGGAGATGATAAAGTCGTTTTAGGATTGTCCGGAGGAGTAGATTCTACTGTAGCTGCCGTTTTATTACATCAGGCGATTGGTAAAAATTTATATTGCATTTTTGTAAATAATGGTTTACTTCGCAAAAATGAGTTCCAAAATGTATTAGATCAATACAAAGGGATGGGATTGAATGTAAAAGGAGTAGATGCGGGAGATCGTTTTCTTGGCGAATTGGCCGGAATCAGTGATCCTGAAACCAAACGTAAAACGATCGGACGTGTTTTTATAGAAGTTTTTGATGACGAATCACACCTGATTGAAGATGTAAAATGGTTGGCGCAAGGAACTATTTACCCAGATGTAATTGAGTCGGTTTCTGTAAAAGGGCCATCGGCAACGATCAAATCGCATCATAATGTAGGTGGATTGCCGGATTATATGAAATTAAAAATTGTGGAGCCACTTAGAATGTTGTTTAAAGACGAAGTTCGAAGAGTTGGCGCTACTTTAGGAATAGATCCCGAATTATTAGGAAGACATCCTTTTCCGGGGCCAGGATTATCAATCAGGATTTTGGGGGATATTACTCCGGAGAAAGTTCAGATTCTGCAAGATGTTGATGCTGTTTTTATTGATGGATTAAAATCTTGGGGATTGTACGATAAAGTTTGGCAGGCTGGAGCAATTTTGCTTCCTGTAAACAGTGTAGGAGTGATGGGCGATGAGCGTACGTATGAGAAAGTTGTAGCGCTTAGAGCTGTTGAATCGACAGACGGTATGACCGCTGATTGGGTTCATTTGCCTTACGATTTCTTGATGAAAGTGTCAAACGATATTATTAATAAGGTAAAAGGCGTGAATCGTGTGGTTTACGATATAAGTTCAAAACCACCAGCAACAATTGAGTGGGAATAGTACTATTTTTGCAATTAAGGCGTTACATTTGTAACGCCTTAATTGTTTAAAACCTACTATTTATGAAAGAAAAATTAACGATTTTATTTGTATTTCTTTTAATTTTTAACAAATCCTCTGCCCAAGAGTCGTTTATCGAACACAAAATTGAAAAAGGAGAAACTGCTTATTTTATTGCCCAAAAATATAAGGTTTCGATTGATGAAATTTACAAATTCAACCCGGGATCTCAAAGCGGAATCCAAGACAACCAAATCATTAAGATTCCTGTTCACCCCGAACCAAAAACACTTCAAAACCAACAAACAACGCATGTTGTTGCAGCCAAAGAAACGTTGTTCGGAATCTCAAAACAATATCACGTAACAGTTGAAGCTCTTCAAAATGCTAATCTCGAGATTCTTAGCGACGGTTTGCAAATCGGTCAGGAATTAAGTATTCCGCAAAAGATATTGAATGTTCCAAGAACCGAAGTCGCTATTTCCTCAAAAGGAATACACCAAGTTTTGCCCAAAGAATCGTTGTTTAGTATTGCTCGAGAATACAATGTTTCGGTGCAAGATTTAGAAAATTTAAACAAAGAAATACTTCAAAATGGATTGCAGATTGGTCAGGCAATTGTTATTCCGAATAAAAGAAAAACCATAGACGGGAGAGTTCGCGTTATAAATCAGGAGACTATTTTTCATGTGGTAGAACCAAAAGAAACAAAATATTCTATTGCAAAAAAATATGGCATTTCGATTGAAAAACTCGAAAATCAAAACCCTGAAATTGTGAATGGTTTGGTCGAGGGAAATCAATTGGCGATTAATGTAAAAGAAATTAAGCCAGCGAATGACAACGAAGAACTGATGTTGGCTTTGGCCGAAAAGCAAGTTGTAGTTGAAAAAACAAAAGCCAAAACGGTTGAATTGGAAGATCTGAAAGACAGATTGATCGTTCAGAAAGAAATGAATCAGAAGATTATAAAGATTAACGATTTGAATGTTAATTTGAATGAAATGAATGCTTCAAAAGAAAATTCTGTTGAAAAATTACGTCTGGTTCTTGAAGCGAACAAAAATGTACAGGATGTTTTAATGTCCAAATTAGATTCATTAGTAAATACGATGAATGACGATTTGGCAGAATTGAAAAGAATGGATGTTTTGAATGTTGACGAATCTAAAAGACTAGAAAAACTTTCGAACGAAAGCATCGGTAAAACCAGCGAATTGTCCTCTCAATTAAAAAAAGAACTGGCAGAAAACAGGAAAGCATACGCTGGTTTGATGAACAAAGTAGAGCGAATTGCAGTTGAAGAAAATCAGGAATACAAGAAAAAAATTCGCGAAAGCTCCAAAAAAAATACGACAGAATCCTTGCAGCAACGTCTTTCATTAGAGGATATAAAACAGTATAAAATAGAGCAGGAAAAAGGTGATGCGCAAAATCAGCTGTTAATTTCGAAGATAGATTCTTTAGATACTCAGAAAAAAATAGAGGTAAAACGGCATATTAGCAAAGCTACTTTTTACAGTATGGAAGCTCGTAATTTTGATGATAAACTGGCTTTGGTAAAACTTAAAAAATATCAGAATGATGCCATCGAAAAAGAACGGAGAGTTAACGGAGATAAGGTTTCAAAGGCAATTTCGAAAGAAGAAATGCAGTTAGAACTGAAACAAAATCCTCTTAAAAACGAGAAAAATGTAAGTATCGAAGTTTATGATAATCTTAAAGAAATTCCTAATGGCTATTATTTGGTTTTAGGTACCTTTACAGAGTCGATTCCAAGGGACAAATTGATCATGAAACTAATAGATTCAGGAGATTTTAATGCTAGTTTTTTCTTTAATATCAACAGTCTCTCGTATTATGTATATTCAGAAAAATACAAAAATATGGAGGAGGTTTTGTATAAATGCAAGCAAGAAGAAGACAAAGAATTGTATCAGAATATTGTTATTGTGAAGGCCGAAATTGACCTTAGGCAATAATTAAAAAAAGAAAAAAATAAGCAAGTTTTACCTGATTGGCATAAAAAATGTTACCTTGTTTTTTAAATTAGAAATTAAATTGTTTTAACCCCTATTATGAAATATTATTCGACATTATTATCTCTTGTTTTTTTTACCAGCAGTTTTGTGTTTTCGCAAGAAAAAGTCATAAAATATACTGTTTCAGGTGGAGAAACGATAAATCAGATTGCGGTAAAATTTAAGGTTACGCCTTTTGACATTTATGAGTTAAATCCAGATGCAAGAAACGGAGTAAAACCTAATACTGTATTGTTGATTCCGAGTGTGGGAGCAAAAAAAGCGAATGCTAAAGGAAATTTAGTTGAAAAAAATGTAAAAGGTAAAGTAACACATAAAGTATTGCCAAAAGAAACACTTTTTGGTATTGAGAAAAAGTATGATGTTACAGATGAAGCCCTAAAAGCAGCTAATCCATTTTTAGTTTCAGACGGATTGCAAATAGGACAGGAACTCATTATACCGTCTAATAAAAACACAAAACAGAATTCAGTTGCCCCTGTAAAGACCAGTTCGGGCTCAGGAAAATATGTATATCACGATGTGGTAGCAAAAGAAACTAAGTTTTCGATTGCGAAACAATACGGAATTACTATCGAAGAACTGGAAAAACGCAATCCTGAAATTGTTTCGAATTTGCCCATCGGTTTTCGACTGACTATAAAAGGAAAAGCTCCTAAAACGGAATCGGCTACTGTCACTACAAATGTTGCAAAACCGGCAGAAAGCAACAAAGCAACTTCCTACATGCAGTATCAGGTAAAACCAAAGGAAACATTATATAGTTTATCACGAACTTTTCATCTGTCTCAAGAAGAATTAGCGGTTTTAAATCCTGCTCTTGCTGAAGGACTAAAAGAGGGAATGGTTTTAAAAGTTCCAACAGGATATGTTGCACCAGCTCCAATTATTGAGCCGCAACAATCAACTCCCGATTTGGTGGAAGAAAAAGCTGGAGAAAATAATGGTTCTATAAAAATAGTGGAAAAAGTAAAATCGGAAACGATTTCCGTTAATCCTGAAGTGGTTGAATTGACCAAACCAAGAGGACAAAACGATCGTAAAAAGTTGGTCTTGTTACTGCCTTTCAATTTGGCAAAAATGCAAAATGATACGGTAAGTGCCGCAAATCGAATAAAAAACGATAAATTTTTGAATATGACACTTGATTTTTATTCAGGTGCTATGATGGCAATAGATTCGGCCAAAACCTTAAAATTACCAATCGATGTTGATATTTATGATTCGCAGGAAACCAAAAGCAGCTCGAATATTTCTGGTCTGATTGCAAAAAACAAATTACAAAATGCTAATGCTGTGATAGGGCCTTTTTATCAAAGTAATGCAGAGGATGTGGCTAATTTATTGAAGATGTACAACGTGCCTGTTATTTCACCATTATCGAAAGACAAAGCCAATCCGATCGATAATTTGTATCAATCGGTTCCAACAAATGATGTGGTTCGTAATGCTGTTTTTGACTATATGCGTTCTAAAAACGGAAACATTGTAGCCGTTGTGGATAAGAAAAAAGAGTCGGTTATCAGTTATATCAAAGAGAATCAAAAAGGAGTAGTTTTTGCATCTTTGAATGAAACAGGCGGTCTTGATGTGGCGCAATTAAAAAGTCTATTATTGCCTAACAGAATAAATTATGTGGTAATGGAAACAGGTAACACTGCGATGGTAAAAACAACTATCAAAGCAATGTTGGATGCGCAAAAAACATGTGAGGTACAATTGGTGATTTTAGAACCTAATACTACTCTTGATACCGATGAGATTAATTTTGAGAATTTGATTAAGTTAAAATTAATGTATCCTTCTGTAAGCAGAGAAAGTGATGATCAGACTGTTTTAATTTTTGAAAAACAATACAGATTAAAAAATAAGGTCAATCCCAATACTTTTGCAACCAGAGGTTTTGATGTGACTTTTGATGCGATGATGCGTTTGATGCAAGGAAAAACGTATCAGGAAACAGCCGATTTAATGACTACAGAACAAGTAGATAATAAATTTCAATATTATAAAAAAGAAGACGGCGGGCACGCCAATAAAGGAGTCTATATTTTGTATTACGACACCGATTTAACATTAAAAGCAGCCAATTAATATGACATCAAAAGTAACCTATTTAGGGGATTTAAGAACGAAATCAATTCATGTGCAATCGGGAAGCGAAATTATTTCTGATGCGCCATTAGATAATAACGGAAAAGGAGAAGCTTTTTCTCCAACGGATACTGTAGCAAACGCTTTGGCAAGTTGTATGATGACAATTATGGGAATTAAAGCTCGCGATTTAAACATCAATATTGCAGATTCTACTGCAGAAGTAACCAAAATTATGAATGCCGAACCAAGAAGAATTGGAGCTATCGAAATTGTTTTTGATATGAAAGGCACAGAAGACGAAAAGAACAAAACAATCTTAGAAAGAGCTGCAATGACTTGTCCTGTATTTTTAAGTTTGCATCCAGAAATCGAAAAACGAATTAGTTTTAATTGGAATTAATTTTATAAAAAACATATTTACAAAAAATAAGGGTACTTTTTGAAGGTACCCTTATTGCATTAAATACTAACCAAAATATTTATTCTGAAAATTCTAATTTTTTTAATTTATTCCAGGCACCACGTGTAAAATCGGGAATTTCTACCGGAGCAGAATTATTATCAAGAGAGATTTCTGTCAAAGGGCCTAAACAAGACCATTCGGCCAAATCATAGACATCCATGTCTAACGGAAGTCCTTTTTGAAGGCAATAGATCAAACGATAATCCATTACAAAATCCATTCCGCCGTGACCGCCCACTTTTTTGGCTTTTTCTTCAATATTTTTTACAATTGGATGTTTGTATTTTTCCATCAATGCTTTTTTTACTTCCTCAGGAACAAAAGAGTGTGCACTTAATTTCTCATGATTTGGTTTGACATCATCTCCCAATTCTTTTCCGTCTAAAGCATAACCTTCAAGTGGGTATTTGTTGGCAAAACCTTTTGTGCCGCTCAACTGATACATTCTGCTATATGGTCGGGGTGATGTTACATCATGCTGAATCTGGATTGTTTTTCCGTTTTCGGTACGAATCATCGTCATTGTGTGATCTCCATTTTTAAAATCTTTAATTTCTAGTCCTGATTTTTCTTTAATGTAAGCTGGATTTCCTACTGCTTTAGTATCCATAGAAACTAAGAAATTCATTTTATCGCCACGATGAATGTTCAAAGCTTGGCAGGCTGGTCCCATCCCGTGCGTAGCATAGATATCACCACGATGTTTGATGTTGTAATCCATTCTCCAGTTGTTCCAGTATTCTCCCCAAAACGGTTGAAGCCCATGAATATAAGAGCCTTCTGCGTGAAGGATTTCTCCAAATAAGCCTTGTTGCGCCATGTTTAAAGTAGTCAATTCAAAAAAATCGTAGACACAGTTTTCTAATTGCATGCAATGTTTACGAGTTTTTTCTGAAGTATCAATTAGTTCCCAAATTTCCTTCATAGTCATTGCTCCAGGTACTTCGATAGCCACATGTTTGCCGTCTTTCATTGCTTGCACGCCAATAATTGCGTGATGCTTCCAGTCGGTGGCTACGTAAACTAAATCTACATTGGGTAAAGCAGTCACTTTTCTCCAGGCATTTTCGTCTCCAAAAAATTCCTGCGCTTTTGGAAACCCTTGTTTGGTTAAAATTTCGTTAGCCGATTGTGTGTTTTTTTCCAACATATCGCAAAGAGCTACAATTTCTACACCAGGAATATGCGTCATTCTTTCGACTGCTCCGGGACCGCGCATTCCAAGTCCAATAAAAGCCACACGGACAGTAGGTAACGGAGCAGTAGCAAGACGTAAAACATCTTGCTGACCTTTTGCACGAGCTGGCGCTTTGGTTTTTATTATTTGTGCAGATACAATTGTCCATCCAAACAAAAGACAAGTGACTAACATGAATTTTAAAATACTAGTTTTCATAATTGAATTAATTTTATTTGAAATATTGATAATCAAAGTACTGACTATCGGTAAAATATGTTTTTTATTCTTTTTTTTATTTGAAAATTATGGCAAAGTACTGAAATTTATTTCTGGTTTTTTATTGTTTAAAGGTCTTGTAAAAGTTGTACTTGGAGTGGTATAATTATCGAAGAAACCTCCGTCTTTCAAATAAAAAGAGCCATTATCAAGTCCGCCTGCAAAGTCCATTCTGTATCCTTTTTCTCCTGTATTATCAGTTGTAAAATGAACCGAATTGATTTCTGTCCAAACACCTTTTTCGTTACAAATCCATTGATTATTAAACAAAACTTTGCGCGATAAATCTCCTTGTTCAGGAATAAAATTTTCTAAAAAAGAATGAAATCTTTTTAAATAGGTATTTGTTTCAGGACGACTAAAGCTAGCAATTAATAACCATTTATTGAGTTCTGGTGCAAAAAAATAGGCTGTGTAAGTTGTCGTGTTGTTCGCTTGTGGAATTCCGCGAAGTAAAAATTTATAGGTATTTCCTGCTTTCCAATTGTATTTGAGATAGCTTTGTCCGCCAGATCCTTCGTTTCCAAATTCGCCTGTAATAACATTTTCGCCTTTCTTTAACAATTTAATTTTATGAGAATCCGGAATAGTAGTCGGATCATCAGTTTCAAAAGGACTCCAAATAGAAAAAAGAACCCTTCTTTCGGTGGCAGAATTTACCTGTATTCCAAAATATCCTTCGCCGAAACCATTTGCCATGAAGTAAGAACCAATTTTATCTTCGTTTTCAGGAACCTTAATTTCGTTATAATACCATTCAGCATTGGTATTTTCAGGCACTTGGTAATTCAAATGAACCGAAGGACCTCTGCGTCCCCAATGAAAAAAATCACCTTTATTATTAGGTACATAAGCAATTTTGCCATCATAATCAGGACTACTAATTGTGAAACGACTAATAGACGGAAAACGATTTTCGGTTTTACTAATTCCTTTTATTTTGACTGCTACATATCCTTCCTGAGCGATTTTCCAACTGCCAGCTGTAATCGTTTTTTTTGAATTAGCATCTATTTTTATCTTTTTAGATTCTCCATTAATGGAAAATTCAAGTTCGGATGTACCATAAACTTCGATAGGCTCTTCAACAGTAATCTGAAAAGTACCTGCTTTATAAATTCTAAAGTAGGCCGTAAAATACTCACTGGCATCACTCCAGTTTTCGATGCCGTTATCTGTAATTGTTGTACTTTCCAGATGTTTAGAACTGTAAGCATTTCCTGCTAAAGGTAGCGAAATTTTGGTTTTTGGATTTTCAATAGCGATTTCTTGTATAGTAATATCGTTGCTGTCGGCGCAAGAAAAGGATAATAACATTGAAGTTAAAACTAAGTAAAATTTATTTTTCATCTTTTTGATTTATTGGTTTACATGACTTCTTCTTTTTTTTTAATACAACCTCCCTAATGTACTAGTTTAGAGAGGCTATATTATCAAAAAACAATAAAAACTAAAAACTATGGATTCTGCGTTAGAGTACCTGGGTAGGCATTAATCTCAGACTGCGGAATGTATTGTATCACACGTGGGCTCGTGGCAGGAACATCATTCATAGGTAAATGAGGTCCAGGATAATGGCGTGTCATCGTTTGTCCGTTTCTGTACACATCATAACCACGATGCGCTTCAAATGCTAATTCCAACTGGCGTTCTTCGTCAATACGTTGTACCGCATTTGTACTATTTAAAGAAGTATAACCTCCTCCTACAATCGCTCTCTCCCTGATAATATTAAGATTAGTTAAAGCATTATTATAGTCTCCTTTTTTAGCGTATGCTTCGGCCATATTCAAATACATTTCTGCCAATCTGGAAATGATCGGTGAGTGCAAGTGCGAATCATTATTCTGTAAAGAGCATTTTGTAATGTAAAACATTGGATATACACGATTTAAGAGCATCATGTAATCTTTTTCACCCGTGTAAGTTGTGCCTTCATAGACAATAGAATATTGATTTTCGGCGGCATTTACCGTAGTAAGATTATAGTCGGTGGTTCCAATAGTGATATAATACGAACCATTTGTATTGGTTTTTAATGGCTGTTGAATATAATTGTACCCAGTTTGCACGCCAGAACTATTTTTTACATCCACCACAAAACGAAAAGCTTCAGTTTTGTTTCCCGAGGCATCTTCGGTATATTGCGGATCAATAAAGGCCCAACGCGCATCTTTTTTCAATCCTGCTTTTCGAAGCAAATCAAGATATTCTCCGCTGGCATACATTTCGCCCCAACCTTGTCCCTGAATGTTAGCGTACATTCCGCCAATTCCATAATAATGGTCAAATCCTGAATATTCTGAGGCAATTCTTTTTATGGCAAAAATAGTTTCGGTTTGTTCTCCAGCATCAGGTGCATACGTATTGTATTTCATAA
This sequence comes from Flavobacterium geliluteum, assembly GCF_017948595.1. Classification (GTDB taxonomy): domain Bacteria; phylum Bacteroidota; class Bacteroidia; order Flavobacteriales; family Flavobacteriaceae; genus Flavobacterium; species Flavobacterium flavipigmentatum. Next base: position 77,030 of record NZ_JAGFBV010000014.1, read on the forward strand.
AGTTAGCTCGATTTAGCAAATTATATCTTCCGCTGGCGATCACTTTATTGGCATATTCTATAGATAGTGTTGCAAATTCTTGATTTGGATTTTCATACGTACCGCTCATGTACAAATACACTCTCGAAAGCATTGCTTGTGCGGCTTGTTTGGTGGCATAAACGGCAGATTTGTTTACAGTCATTAAGGCTTCGGCTTTTTTTAGATCGCTGATAGCCTGAGCATACGTGTCTTTTACAGTAGAACGGTCAGGTAAGGCAAGATTGCTTAAATCAGCAGGTAAACCATTTACAATTGGCACACCTAAATTGGTGTCAGGTGACTGTGCATAAGGTCTTCCGTAGGTACGGCATAAGTAAAAATAGATCATGCCTCTTAAATAATAGGCTTCTCCTAACTGTTGGTCAACAGCGGGACTTTCGCCTTCCGGAATTATTTTTATCAAATCGCTTGATTGCGAAATGATTTTGTAACCGTTATTCCAAAAAGTAGATAATCTTCCGTTATCAGGAATATGTTGGTAGGAGATAAAAGAGTAGAAAGAGTCAGTAGAAGTTCCTCTAATCATAATGTTGTCCCCAGGATATTCTCCGACACGGTGCATAACATCAGACCAACCTTTTAGTTGGGCATAACATCCGTTTAATAAAACTTCTATAGAGGCTTCTTTGTCTTGTTGTATTTTGTCTTGTGTGTAGGAGCCAAAAGGTTCTCTGTCTAACTCACAAGAAGACAGGAAACTAATTGCGATACTTAATAATAATATCTTTTTCATGATTTTGTTTTTTAAAGAGTTAGATTGAGTCCAAGTGTAATTCTACTGGTCTGAGGGTACATTTGAGTTGCAACACCAGAAATTACGTATTGACCAGTTCCGCTATCGTAATTAGGTGAAAGTTCTGGTGTTACACCAGAGAAATGCGAAATTGTAAATAAATTTTCTCCAGCCACAAATAATCTTAAACTATTGATATTTAATGTTTTAATTGGCAGAGTGTAACCAAAAGAAACACTTCTCATTTTTAAGTACGTTCCGGTTTCTAAGAAGCGAGAAGAAGATTTGTTGGAGTTGCTTGGATTGTTGTAAATTGCTTCAGGATGCGTTGCGATATCACCCGGTTTTTCCCAACGACTCCAACCGCTATGCAAATTCATTTGGTTTCTGTCAGTGTAAGCACCATCCGAATCAAATTCAGCTCTAGCGTAGTTGTAAATTTCACCTCCAACAGAATAACTAAAAATAGCAGCAAAATCAAAGTTTTTATAATTTAAAGTAGTCGAGAACCCTCCAAAGAAATCAGGAGTGTAAGAACCAATTACTTTTCTAAATTTTGAGGCTTCACCATAACTGTATGTTTTTACACGTTCTCCTGCAGCATCAGTAGTAAACCATTGTGGCTTACCGTTTTCAGGGTCAACTCCAGCCCATTCTGTTAAATACCAGCTATCTACATCGTAACCTGGTTTTAGTAGTTTTGAAGCAGAACCAGCCACACCACTGCCGTCTCCAACAATGATTTCCTGACGGTCTCCATAAAGACTAGTTACTTTGTTTTTGTTTACGCCAATATTGGCATCAACAGACCATTTTAGGTTTTCATTTTTTATAATATCTACAGCAATAGAGGCTTCAAAACCTCGATTATTTACTGCACCTACATTTCTCCAAATGCTTGTGACCCCAATGACTCCGGGAAGCGGAACCCTATATAGTAAATCAGAAGTATTTTTGTCATAATAATCAAATGTTATGTTTACTCTGTCAAAGAAACTTACATCCAGACCTACGCCTGCGGTATATGTTTTTTCCCAGCTCAGATCGGGATTTCCTAATTGCGAGATTAGAGCTCCCGGATTTGCATCATAACTTTCAGAGAAAGAATACAGTGGTAAGTGTCCGTACAAACTATTTGGTCGATTACCCACAGAACCATAACTGGCTCTTAGTTTTAAATTAGTAACCCAATCTGCTTTAAAAAAATCTTCGTTATGAATGTTCCAACCACCGCTTATCGAAAAGAAATTACCATATTGCGCATTTTTTCCAAAATTGGAAGCACCATCACGACGAAACGAAAGTTGTGCCAAATAGCGATTGTCATACGAATAATTGATGTTTGATAGTAAGGATTGTACCGCCCATTCTGAGCGATTTCCTCCTACTTTTTCTGGAATTGCAGCAGGATCAGTTACGATAATTCCTGGTGGAATACCAGTGGCAACCGCACGACTTGATTTAGAGCTGTATTCATTCCACTCATAACCTGCAATCGCATTTATTTCATGTTTACCAAATGAGGTATTGAATTTTAATAATTGATTGGTATAAAATCGGTTAAATGTGCTAAAATTATCTTCAATTCTACCTTTTACAGCCAAACCAGAAGAAGATCTCGGATCAGAATAGGAGGTAGAATTGGCATTGCCAAAAATATAATTGTTCACAGATGCAAAAGTCAGCCATTTCGTAAGTTTGACATCAAAATCAAGATTTGAGCGCACGTTGTAATCTTCAGATTCATAAAAATTCCATTGCAAGTCATACAAGTAGTTAGATCCGGTCGTATTTACCCAAGTTGGGTTTGGTGCGTTTCCTACTAAAGTTCCGTCGGGTAAGTAAGGGCTATCCCAAGGCATATTTCCGTACAAAGCGCCTACAGAATGTTGTTGGTCATATACTTTTTCTTTTGTTAAATTTACCTGAGGTCTTATTGTTAGCCAGCTGTTGGGCTTGTACTCAAATTTCATGAGACCGTTATATTTTTTATAATCATAGCCTTTTATAGCACCTGTTTCGTCATAAACTCCCACCGAAACATAACTTTTAAAGTTTTCTCCACCGCCGCTAATAGATAAGTTATAATCTTTGGCAATGCCGGTTTGTGTAGCATTGTCCCACCAATTGTAGTTTTTATTGCGTAAATCTGGATTCCACCACCAAACATTTTCAAAATCTTGCTTGTTCGAAAATGAGTCATATAAATCATATAATTCTTCTCCGTTCATAATTTTAAAATTCCCTGAGTTTAGGGTTGCCATAGCCGTTTTTGCCGAAAAATTGATCACGGCTTTGCCTTGTTTCCCGCTTTTTGTCGTAACCACAATAACACCGTTGGCACCCTGAGAACCATAAACAGCTGTCGAAGCCGCATCTTTCAGTACCGTTAAATTTTCGATATCTGCAGGATTCATGCTCGGAGAACTGTTTCCCACGATCACACCATCTACTACCCAAAGAGGATCGGTGCTGCCATTTACGGTGCTTCGGCCTCTAATTACTACTTTAGAAGCACCGCCAGGCTGCCCACCACTTGTGCTTACAAATACACCAGTTGCTTTTCCTGCCAATAAATTTTCGACGGTTGGAGTCGTTACATCCAGTAGTTTTTTATTGTTTAAAGTTTGCAAAGAACCGGTCAAGCTTTCTTTTTTTACTTTGCTGTAACCTACCACAATTACTTCGTCCATAAGTTTTCCTTCCTCCTTCATGGTAATAATCAAGGTACTATTTCCAGCAGTCACTTCTTGTTCTTGCATTCCTAAGAACGAAAAAATTAATATAGAACCTGTATTGGGAACTTCTAGGGCAAAACTGCCATCCATATCTGTTTGTACTCCAGTTGCCGTGCCTTTTACAGTAACATTGACACCGGGAATCGGTACTCCTTTTTCGTCAATTACTTTTCCTTTTACTATTTTTTGTACAAAGGAGGTCGTTTCATGCGTTCTTATTTCTTTGAGACTTGTTGCATTTGCTACTTGAAAAGCCATCGATAATACCGATAAAGTGATCAATTTGATTGCTTTTCCAGGACCTTTAATTAGCCGCAAATTTCTTGGTTTTTTTTTGGATAATAGTTTCATGTAGTTGAGATGGTTTAGGTTAATAAATTGGTTTTGTCGTTGTGTTTTTCAATAAAAAAAAGGATGAAATTGTGTCTTTTTAAATAAAAATGTTTGATGGTAAAATGATTAAAAAAGAGGTGTTTTTTTAGCTCCTAAAATTTATTATTGGACGAAACTATCGATTATATTTTTATTAAACAAGAAAAAACAGGAAAAATGTGCTCGAACACACTAAATTTATGTTCTCGAGCACATAAAATTAAGTAAAACGTTTTTTTAAACCTAAATTGATACTTTTTTTCTAAAATAAAATGATTAATGAATAATCGTTCAGAAAGCATTTTTTTCAGTAAAAATATTTTTTATTGAATTATAATAGTTACTATGGTGTTATTTTGATAATTATGTAATTACTAATCTTTAATTTTAACAATAACTTAATTTTTTAGAGATGAATTTTAAAGCTCAATTGTGAAAAATACTTGCCCTTTTTCTTGTAAAATGTTTCTCAAAAAGCAGGTGTTTTTTCTTTACAGTTTTGTAGTATCTTAGCAAAGCAAAAAAAGGTAGAAACTAAGAGTCGTTTTGTTTCAGATTTGAAAAGGAAGAAACAGTTTTTTTGTGTTTTAATTCTAATGAAAATTAAAAATTAATGAGTCAAATTTTAAAAGAATATCAGGTGAATTTTATAGAAAAAAAAATACCTTATTTTGATGAAGCGTTTTGGAAAAAAGCAAATTTTTTGACAGATTTTTGTTCACCGTGGGAGAAAGCTGAGATTTCTAAAATTGAATTTAGAGCACTTTGGAATTTAGAAACCCTTTTTTTTAAATTTACTGTTTTTGATACCGATGTTTACATTGACACGACAGACGAAAGTTTTAAAAGTATTAGCAAATCAGATCGGGTAGAATTATTTTTTAGGACAAACCAGGATATCAATCCCTATTATTGTTTAGAAATGGATTCCGCTGCAAGAATAATGGATTTTAAGGCTTTTCCTAATAGAAATTTTGATGTAGTATGGAAATGGCCTAAAACAGATTTACAAGTACGATCTTCAAACGATACTACTTCTTTTAGCGTAGAAGGCGAGATAAGTCTAAAGTCGCTGAAAGCCTTGGATCTCATCAAAAATGATACTCTCGAAGTTGGTGTTTTTAGAGCGAAATTCAATACAATAACTGATTTGCAATATAAACCAACATGGATTACTTGGGTCGATCCGCAGACGGCTGATCCTAATTTTCATATTGCCTCTTCTTTTGGCAGATTTATTTTGATGAAATAAAATTATGAAATGTAAAAAGAGGCATTTTCAGCATTAATAATATCAATTGGCAATACTATCGTTTGAGGGATTTCTTTGCCGTACAAAAAGTGTTCGACTAAAGTTGCAACTCCTAAATAAACTTGTCTTTTCTGATTTTGATGAATTAAAAAATGAATTGAACCCTTATTGAGATGGGTAATATTTTTGTGTATCAAATCATAACCAATCAATGCAATTTTTTTGCACTTTTCTTCAGGAAGCAGCGAGGCAATTTGATATGCTTTTGAGGTAGTGATAAAAATTCCTTTTAAATTGGTGTTTTCAATAAGGAAAGCTTCCAGTTTTGCCTCAATATTAGAGAATTTTAATTTTAACGTGTTGATAGTAAAATTAGGATTGTTTTTTTCTTCAAAATAATTCCTAAAACCTTTTTCTTTTTCCTGCATGTGAACAGCGTTTTTCACACTTTCATCGATATGAATAATAGCAATTTGCCCTTCGGAAACAATTAAACTCATTAAACTTGCAGCAACTCGGCCACTTTTGTGCAAATCCTGACCCACAAAACTTTTTATGACATCCGATTCGACTTGATTATTAAAAGTATTGACAATAATATTCAATTCCTCATATTGTTTCATGACTTCCAATGTTTCTTTATGAAATAGAGGAGCCAGCAAAACGGCGTCTGGAGCTTGCGCAATAACAGTTTGGTTGGTATTTACAAAAGATTTTTTGCTTTCGGGATTAAAAAAATGTGTTTCAATATTCACATTATAAGCTTTAAATTCTTTTTTGGCATCATCAATTCCATTGATACACGGAAGCCAATAGGGGTCAAATTCAGGATCTGGCAATAAAACACAAATGTGGTAAACTTTATTGTTTTTGAGGTTTCGTGCAATAAGATTGGGTTGGTAATCAATTACTTTAAGTACTTCATTTATTTTATCAAGTGCCGTAGGGGAAACTTTTCCTCTATTGTGCAAAACACGATCTACAGTTCCTTTTGAAACTCCTGCAAGTTTGGCAATATCCTTTATTGTGTACTTTTTATCCATATACGCAAATATAACAACTTTGATCGAATTTAGTATCCTTATATTTTTTCGTACAGTTAAAGTGTGCTCGAGAACATTTGTAAAGTGTGTTCGAGCACATTTTGTTTATTTTGTTTGTTTTATCAAAAATTATTAGCTAGTTTCGTAGAATTAAAACCAAAATCCAAAATCAATTTTTAATCTAAAATCAATCTAATTCATTCAATTACATTGGTTTAATCTGCTTTTTTAATGAAGAAAATAATATCATTAGCTCCCGGTCGAACCTGTCTCTTTGGAGATCATCAAGATTACTTGGGATTGCCTGTTATAGCCTGTGCTATAAATCGAAATATACAATTGATTGCGGAAGAAAACGAGAGTAATACTTTTGTTCTTAATATGGTGGATATTAATGAAATTAGGGAAATTAATATCAACGAAACTTTTACAGAATTAGAACCACGAGATTATTTTGCATCGGCTTTGCGTGTTTTACGCAGGCATGGCTGCATTCCTACGGTTGGTTACACAATTACTGTTTCAGGAGATATCCCAATAAATTCGGGCACTTCAAGTTCATCAGCATTATTAATGGCGTGGATAAAATTTCTTATCACTGCTTTTGGAGTAGATGACCCCGTTACGCCCGAATTTATTGCGCAAATAGGTTATGCTTCTGAGGTTTTAGAACACGGAGAACCAGGTGGAATGATGGATCATTTTAGCATAGGAGTCGGAAATATTGTCTATATAAATACCCAAAATCCTTTTTCGTATAAAATCATCGGTACCGAATTAAAAGGTTTGATTACAGGAGTTTCCGGGATTCCTAAAGAAACCATCGGGTTAATTGGAGAGCTAAAAGGAAATGCGCTTATAGCTATTGATTGTATCAAACAAGAGTTCCCCAATTTTGATTTGAATACGGCTAACATCGAAGACTTGGATTTGTATCGAAATTCTTTGCCAGATCGCTTAATTCCGTATTTCGAAGCAGCAATTATGAATTATGATTACACCAAAAAAGCGCTGAAAGAGTTTGAAAAACCCGTTTTAAATCTCCGAAAAATTGGTGAATTAATGAATCGACATCATGAAGTTTTACGCGATTTGTTAAAAATCACAGTTCCAAGAATCGATGCTATGATCGATGCAGCTCTAAGAGCAGGAGCTTACGGTGCAAAAATTGTTGGTTCCGGCGGCGGCGGCAGTATCGTTGTAATTGCTGATCCCGATAAAGAAAACTTGGTTATTCAAGCCATTTTAGAAGCTGGTGCGGCAGCCGCCTATCCAGTGTGTGTAGATCCGGGAGTAAGAATTGTCAAGAATAGTTAAAATAGTATAATTTTAAAAAAAAATAAACAAAATGCATAAAAAATTAGTTATTCTGGCGGGTGGGGCATCGTCGCGAATGAAGAAAGAATCAGTTGCCAAAAATTTGACAGCAGAAGAAATTGTACAGGCAAACGAAAGAAGTAAAGGCTTAATTGGCGTTGGTGCGCAAGGAAGACCTTTATTAGATTATCTTTTATTGAATGCTAAAAAAGCGGGTTACGAAAAAATTTATATCATCATTGGCGAACAAGGTGATTTGTTTAAAGAATTTTACGGAAACCAAAATACCAATAATAATTTTAATGGGCTAAATATTTCTTTTGCAACACAATATATTCCAGAGGGTCGAGTAAAACCATTTGGCACAGCAGATGCTTTGTGGCATGCGGTTAAACAGTTTCCGGAGCTTAACGCCGATGAATACACAGTTTGCAATAGTGATAATCTGTATTCTGCCGAAGCGTTATATGCGCTTCGTCGTACCGAAAGCCCAAATGCATTTATAAGTTATGATCGTGATGCTTTACATTTTTCATCTGAAAGAATTTCGCGTTTTGCCATTGCTAAATTAGATGAAAGCAACCGTTTATTAGATATTTTAGAAAAGCCTTTGGTAGATGATTTGGAACATTATAAAGATGTAGAAGGTAAGATAAGAGTAAGTATGAATGCTTTTAAATTTAATGGTGCTATGGTATATTCTTTCTTAAAAAATTGCCCCGTACATCCTGAAAGAGATGAAAAAGAATTGCCAACGGTACTTTTAAATGCTCTGAAAGAATTTCCAAATAGTATCGTAGGAATTCCTTTTTCAGAGCATGTCCCGGATTTGACTGCCAAAGAAGATATTGCTGATGTAAAAGAATATCTCAAAAAACATTATCCGGTCTTAGATTGGCAAATTTAAAAACATTCAAAATCTTGATTTCTAATTTAGAAAAGAAAAATAATTGACACATTGTTTTTGTTTTGCAAAAAAAACGCATATATTTGAAAAATATTTGCAAAATTAAAAATGATGGTACTATTTTAGATTCAAAAAACAACTAATGTATTACTAATCTCAAACGATATGATTTCAAACACTCAAAGCTCTTTAGTGGTAGAAAAAAGCAATACGATTATGCCTATGATAATCCTGACGGTATTATTTTTTATCCTCGGATTTGTTACTTGGCTTAACGGGCCTCTGATTCCTTTTTTCGAAATGGCTTGCGAGTTAACGGCTTCTCAGGCTTACTTTGTAACTTTTGCTTTTTATATTGCATATTTTGTTATGGCGATTCCATCTTCTTGGGTCATAGAAAAAGTAGGATACAAAAATGGAATCTCTTTAGGATTATTAATCATTGCTGCCGGTGCTTTTACATTTTATCCAGCCGCCGAAAGCAGAACCTTTTTATTGTTTTTAATTGCTTTGTTTGTAATGGGAACAGGTTTGGCAATTTTGCAAACAGCTGCAAATCCTTATGTCGTTGTTATTGGTCGGAGAGAAAGTGCTGCAGCAAGAATTAGTGTTTTGGGCATTGCCAATAAATTGGCAGGATTTGTCGCTCCAATTGTACTAACGGCATTGGTTTTGTCTAATATGCAGGAGTTTACCGCAGACAAAATAGCGATGTTAGATTCGGTTTCAAAATCAAATGCCTTAAATTCTCTTGCTTTACAATTGCAAAGACCCTATCTTTATATGGGATTGATTATTATTGTTTTAGCTCTTTTTGTGAAGCTGTCACCACTTCCTGAAATTGATCTGGATGAAGAGAATAAGGTAACACATTTGAGTATTTTTAAGCAAATCAGCAATGCATTTAAATACCCGCAACTCGTATTAGGTGTCATAACTTTAATGCTGTATTTGGCTGCCGAGGTACTGGCGGGGGATTCTATTGGAGGTTTCGGAAAACAGCTTGGAGTGTATGGAGAGGATGGTAATTTTTATTTAAAATTAACCTCTTTTACCATGTCGGCAATGGTGGTTGGATATGTAATAGGTATAACATTAATTCCAAAACACCTTTCGCAGGTAGCTGCTTTAAAAGCATCAGGGTTTTTGGGAATAATTTTAGTAGTGGCAATTGTTTTGATTTCTCCAACAATAACGATTCAGTTACCGGGAATTCCAAACTTGCCTGTTGTTATTCTTTTTGTTGCCTTTCTTGGTTTGGCAAATGCATTGTGCTGGCCTGCAATTTGGCCAATGGCACTTCAGGATTTGGGCGGATATACTAAAATTGCAAGTGCCATTTTGATCATGGGAATTATTGGCGGTGCTATTTTTCCTTTGCTGTACGGAATGATAACAGAAAATATAAATGCCGCTAATCTTGCAAATAATATGCAAAAAACTGCAAAAAGCGGCAATCAAATAGGGTATTTAATGTTATTGCCATCTTATATAATGATACTTTTTTATGCAGTTAAGGGGCATAAATACAGGCTATGGAGTAGATAATAAAAGGAATTTAAAAAAAAAAATATCATGTTAAAAAGTAAAATCGACAAAGCAACAGGATTCGAAAAACGATTCGAAAACATCAATACGGTTGTTTTTGAAAATTCAAATGAGGCGTCAAAAGCAGTTGCTCAGGAAATTGCAACTCTCATTCAAGCGAAACAAAAAGTAAACAGTCCTTGCATTTTAGGTCTTGCAACGGGTTCTTCTCCAAAAGGATTGTACGCAGAGTTGGTGCGCTTGCATAAGGAAGAAGGCTTGAGTTTTAAAAACGTAATCAGTTTTAATTTGGATGAATATTATCCGATGGAACCCAATTCTATCAACAGTTATGTTCGTTTTATGAAGGAACTTTTGTTTGATCACGTCGATATTTTACCTGAAAATTATCATGTTCCCGACGGACTTTTGACCAAAGAACAAATTGCAGATTACTGCCATGATTATGAAGCCAAAATTGAAGCGCTGGGCGGAATCGATTTGCAAATTTTAGGAATTGGAGGCAATGGACACATTGGTTTTAATGAATCGGGGTCGTTGCAAAACTCCAAAACACGTTTAGTTGCCCTGGATCACATTACGAGAGTTGCGGCGAGTAAAGATTTTTCTGGTTTGAGCAACACGCCAAGAACTGCCATTACACTTGGAGTAAAGAAAATCATGGAGGCCAAACAGGTTATTTTGATGGCTTGGGGAGAGGGAAAAGCCAATATCATCAAAAAATCGGTAGAAGATGAAGTAACCAACCAAATTCCTGCGTCGTTTTTGCAAGAGCACAACAATGCAATTTTTGTTTTGGATAAAGAAGCGTCTTCAAAACTTACAAGAATCAATAGACCTTGGTTGGTAGAAAAAGTTATCTGGACAGATAAATTAATTCGAAAAGCAGTTTTAGGATTGGCACTAGATCTTAAAAAACCAATTTTAATGCTTACCGATGCCGATTACATCGAAAACGGAATGAGCGATTTGCTAGCAGATTCGGGGCCGGCGTATGATATCAATATTAAAATATTCAATAAATTACAAAATACCATCACGGGCTGGCCGGGCGGAAAACCAAATGCAGACGATTCAAATCGTCCCGAAAGAGCAGAACCAGCCAGAAAAAGAGTGCTGATTTTTAGCCCGCATCCTGATGATGACATTATCAGTATGGGGGGGACTTTTATGCGTTTGCAGGAACAAGGACATGAAGTGCATGTTGCTTATCAAACTTCAGGAAATATTGCTGTTGCGGATGATGAAGCGTTGCGTTTTGCGAGGTTTGTAATTGATTACAACGAAAAATTCGGAATCAAAAGTGAGGCTGCTGAGAATATTTATCAAAAAGCGGTAACTTTTTTAACCAATAAAAAGAATAGCGAAATTGATATTCCTGAAGTGCGCTACATTAAAGGATTGATTAGAAAAGGAGAGGCGAGAGCTACAAGTCATTTTGTGGGTCTTACAGATGATCAGATTCATTTTATGGAATTGCCTTTTTATGAAACAGGTACAATAGAAAAAAAACCAATCGGGCAAGAGGATATTCAGCTGACGATGGATTTAATCGAAAAAATAAAACCGCATCAAATCTACGCAGCAGGTGATTTGGCAGATCCACACGGAACGCATAAAGTGTGTCTGGATGCTATTTTTGAAGCTGTAAAAGCTTTAAAACCAAAATCATTTATGAATGATTGTTGGTTATGGTTGTACCGAGGCGCTTGGCAGGAATGGGGTATAGACGAAGTAGAAATGGCGGTACCAATGAGCCCAGATCAGGTTTTGGCAAAACGTCACGGAATTTTCAAACACCAATCTCAAAAAGATGGCGTTGTTTTTCAGGGAACTGATGCAAGAGAATTTTGGCAAAGAGCCGAAGACAGAAATGCAGAAACAGCAGCTTTGTATCAACAATTAGGTCTAGCAACGTATGCCGCAATGGAAGCTTTTGTGAGATGGCATTACTAAAAAGGAGCTAAGGTTCTGAGATACTGAGGTCCTAAGTTTTTTTAAAAGTTCAAAGTTTTTTATCTGTGAAAATCTTTTAAATCTCTGGCAAAAGAATAAAAATAATAATAGCTTTGTACCGTTAGAAGCAAGAACAAAGAATGAGTCTATATTCTTTGTTCTTGCTTCTTTTTTTATTCAAAAAATGGAACAAGACAAAAAACTTCTCATAAAATTAGCCCATACCAAAATGCCCTTCGGGAAATATGAAGGACGATTTTTAATCGATTTGCCCGAATATTATATAGTTTGGTATCACAATAAAGGTTTTCCAAAAGGCGAATTAGGACAACAATTGCAGCTCATCTACGAGCTAAAACTAAACGGATTAGAAGAATTAATTCGAAATATAAAAAAGCAATATCCAAAGCCGATAAAGTAAAGAAAAGTTTTTATTGTTAATGAGATTACCATGACTTTTATATATTTTTGTAAAATACTTCTTGTAAAATTTTTATAAAAAATAATTTACAATCTTCTAATAAAGCTGAAAGAAAAGGCATTGTGTCTTTGGCGTTAGGAATATCCGCAATTTGTTTCTTTTTCATTCCTTATTGTTCTATAGTTGCTATACCGCTCGGATTTCTATCCATAATTTTTGGAACAATTGGCTTCTCACAGGCAAAAAAACTAAATGTTTCTACTTCAACACCAAAAGCCGGATTGATGGTGTGTATTTCTGTAACGGCATTCATATTAGTAAGGTTGTTGGTTTTGATTGGTTTTATGGCTGTAGAACATGTACATCGTAAAGATGATATGATTGAAAAAATAAAGTCAATAGAGGCGGAAAAAAGGAAAAGTGTTTCTCTGAAGATGGTAAAAGATACCGTTAAAGGTTGATCTTTCAACTTCGAAAAGTTAATTTAATCTATAGATTTTTCAAAAAAAAGTCGAATTAAAAGTTAAAATTATTGATTACGGAAACATGTAATCGTTCTATTTAAAAATTTGCAAATTATCTCATTCTCTAATTGATAAATTATCTAATTAAATTTGTACTTTTGCCAAGTTTTTTACACAACTACAATACAAACAACAACAGAATGAATCAAACAAAATATATTTTTGTTACAGGCGGTGTGACTTCTTCTTTAGGAAAAGGAATTATCGCAGCATCTTTGGCAAAATTGTTACAAGGAAGAGGATATCGTACAACTATTCAGAAATTTGATCCGTACATAAATGTAGATCCGGGAACTCTTAATCCATATGAGCACGGAGAATGTTACGTTACCGATGATGGTGCAGAAACAGATTTAGATTTAGGTCATTATGAGCGTTTTCTTAATGTTCCTACTTCTCAGGCGAATAACGTTACCACAGGAAGAGTATATTTATCGGTTATTGAGAAAGAGAGAAGAGGGGAATTCCTTGGAAAAACGGTTCAGGTTGTGCCTCATATTACAAACGAAATCAAGGATAGAATGCAGTTGCTGGGAAAATCTGGCGATTATGATATTGTAATTACAGAAATTGGCGGAACTGTTGGTGATATTGAGTCATTGCCTTATATTGAGTCTGTTCGTCAGTTGGTTTGGGAGTTGGGAGAGAACAACGGAATCGTTATTCACCTGACTTTAGTGCCTTATTTGGCTGCTGCGGGTGAGTTGAAAACAAAACCTACGCAACACTCGGTAAAAACCCTGATGGAAAGCGGTATCAAAGCAGATATTTTGGTGTGCAGAACAGAACATGAATTGTCCCCTGAATTACGTAATAAATTAGCGTTATTTTGCAACGTAAAAAGAGAAGCCGTGATTCAGTCTATCGATGCTTCGACTATATATGAAGTTCCAAATTTAATGCTTGAAGAAGGATTAGATGTGGTGGCACTAAAGAAATTAGATTTGCCTAAAAAAGCAGCTCCAGACTTAAAAAACTGGAATACTTTTTTACGCAGACTAAAAAATCCAAAACAAACTGTTAATATTGGTTTGATTGGGAAATATGTAGAAATGCAGGATTGTTACAAATCTATTTTAGAAGCATTTATTCATGCTGGTGCGGCAAATGAAACTAAAGTAAATGTAATTTCGATTCATTCAGAACATATCAATAGTGATAATGTTGAGGAGAAATTAAGTGTTTTAGACGGTGTTTTGGTAGCGCCAGGTTTTGGAGAAAGAGGTATAGAAGGAAAAATTGAAGCGGTACGTTATGCACGTGAAAATAATATTCCGTTTTTCGGAATTTGTTTGGGAATGCAAATGTCGGTTATCGAATATTCCAGAAATATTTTAGGTCACGCTGAAGCGAATTCTACAGAAATGAACGAAAACACTCCTTATCCGGTGGTGGATTTGATGGAAGAACAAAAAACAATTACCGATAAAGGCGGAACGATGCGTCTTGGTGCGTGGAAATGTGATATAAAACCCAACACACTTGCACATAAAATTTACGGACAAACGACAATTTCAGAACGTCACCGTCATCGTTATGAGTACAATAATAAGTATGCTAATGAATTAGAAAAAGCAGGTCTAAAATCTTCGGGAGTAAATCCTGATACAGGTTTGGTAGAGATTGTAGAGCTGGAAAATCATCCGTTTTTTATAGGGGTACAATACCATCCTGAATACAAAAGTACGGTTGCAAATCCGCATCCTATTTTTGTAAACTTTGTAGCTGCTGCTGTAATTGCTCATAAAAAATAATAATTAATATTCTAAAAGGATGTAACTTTTGAGCAAAACTCAAGACCAATATCCTTAAACGAGTAACCTTTTTTAAATATAATGGAAGAAAAAAAATTTGACTTTAATTCAATCATTGGTTTTGTATTGATATTTGGACTTTTAATTTGGATTATGTACCAAAATCAGCCTTCTGATAAAGAAATTGCTGCTGAAAAAGCCAAGAAAGAATTAGTTGCAAAAGAAGCGCAAGCAAAAATAACAACAACAAAAAGCGATGTTTTACCTGTTGCTGCTGTAGCTCCTGGAGATACGCTTCAATTGGCACAGTTGCAAAAAACTTTGGGTGGTTTTGCTTATTCTGCTACACTTCCTTCTGCAAAAGAAGCTTTTACAATTATCGAAAATGAAAAGATAAAACTTAAAATCGCAAACAAAGGCGGTTATATAGTCGAAGCTACCTTAAAAGAATTCAAAAGGTTTGAGAAAAATTCCGGACAATTAGTAGAATTAATAAAAGATAATAATTCGAATTTAAATATTCAGTTACTGACTACGGACAACAGAACGTTAAATTCAAAAAATTTGTTTTTTGAGCCTACTTTGATTAAAAACGGAGCAGATCAAATTTTGACCATGCGTTTAAAAGCAGGACCAAACGAGTTCCTTGAATACAAATACGTTTTAAAACCAAATGAGTACTTAGTTGGTTTTGATATCCGTTCTCAAGGTTTGAATAAAGTTTTAAATGCTTCCAAACCATTAGATTTACAGTGGGATTTGAAAACTTATAGAAACGAAAAAAGTATTTCTATCGAAAAGCGTTTTGCTGAGATTTATTATGAGCATGAAGATGGAAAAATTAACTATGCTGGATTAGGTAAACATGAAGAAGAAACTATCGAAAAAGTTAGTTTTATTGCATATAAACAGCACTTTTTTACTTCTATTTTATTGACAGACAAACCTTTTTCAAATTCTAAATTAGAATCTATTGATTTGGTTAATGATGAGAAAATCGATACTACTTTTACAAAACAATTCAGAAGTAATGTTCCTTTAGCTTTTTCTAACGGAGAAATCGATTATAAAATGAACTGGTATTTTGGACCAGCTGATTACAAAGTATTAAAATCTTACGATAAAAACTTTGAAAAAATTATTCCATTAGGTTGGGGAATTTTCGGATGGATTAACCGATTGATTTTTATTCCGTTATTTGGATTTTTAAGTTCTTTTATTGCTTACGGAATTGCGATTATCATTTTTACTATTATTATCAAATTGGCAATGTCGCCAATTACATATAAATCGTTCTTGTCTCAGGCTAAAATGAAAGTTTTGCGTCCCGAAATCACAGAATTGGGCGAAAAATTCAAAAAAGACCCAATGAAGAAGCAGCAAGAAACAATGAAATTGTACAATAAAGCAGGGGTAAACCCAATGGCAGGATGTATTCCGGCTCTTATTCAGCTTCCTTTTATGTATGCATCGTTCCAGTTCTTTCCATCGGCTTTTGAGTTAAGACAAAAAGGCTTTCTTTGGGCAGAAGATTTATCTTCTTTTGATTCAGTTGTAAAATTACCATTCAATATTCCGTTATATGGAGATCATATCAGTTTGTTTCCGATTTTGGCAGCAGTTGCAATTTTCTTTTATATGAAAATGACTTCTGGTGACCAACAAATGGCGGCGCCTCAGCAAGAAGGGATGCCGGATATGGCAAAAATGATGAAAATCATGATTTATGTTTCACCATTAATGATGTTAATTTTCTTCAATAGTTATGGTGCAGGTTTGAGTTTGTATAACTTTATTTCGAACTTAATTACAATCGGAATTATGTTTGTCATTAAGAATTATATTGTTGATACAGATAAAATTCACGCTCAAATTCAGGAAAACAAATTAAAAGAGCCAAAAAAACAAAGTAAGTTTCAACAACGTCTTCAGGAAGTAATGGAGCAACAAGAAGTTGCTAAGAAAAAGAAATAATTATCTTTTGTGAATAAAAAAAGAAAACCGCTGTTGAACTAACAGCGGTTTTTTTGTGTCATTAAAATTCTGGTAATAAAACTTTATCAATTGCGTGGATAATTCCATTTGAACATTGTACATCGACTACCACAATATTACTAACCCTGTCGCTGGCATCTGTAATTTTTGCTCCGCCAGTTAATCCTATCGTAAAGTTTTGACTTGCAAAAGTAGTCACAACTTGTCCGTTTGTCAATGCCGTCGATTGAACATTGGCACCCGTCACGACATGGTATTTTAGTGTAGTCTCTAAAATATTAGCAGGAATTGCAGCTAAACCAGAATATCCAGTTTCGGTCAAAAAGCTTGTAAACGCTGTATTTGTTGGTGCGAAAACAGTAAATGGTGAGCTTACAGTTCCTGATAAAACTCCTGCAAATCCCGACGCAGGATTGTAGGTTAGGGCAGCCACAAGCGTTGTAAAATTTTTATTAGCAATAGCATGATTTACAATTGTAGGAAGTCCAATTACGCCATCAACCACATGTATTACACCGTTTGAAGCTTCAATGTCTGCTGTTGTCACTACTGCACCGCCATTAGTTTTCCCCCCATTTATAGTTACTGCAGCTCCTTTTTCGATGTACATACTTATAGTGTTAGATGTTGAAGCGCTTCCTTTGGCAAGAGTTTTTACGTAGCCAGTAGCAATATCAGCCGATTTGACTTTTGTAACAAGTACATGGTTCAATAAAACCTCTTTTAATGCGGCAGTAGGAACTGCATCAAGATTGGCATAACCATTTGCTGTTAAAAAAGCTGAAAAAGCGGCATTTGTTGGGGCAAAAACCGTGTAAGTTCCAGAACTGTTTAAAGTAGTTTCTAGCTCTGCTTTTTTTAAAGCCGCTACTAAAGAGCTCAAATTGGGGTTAGATTTTGCAATCGCAGCAATAGTTTGTGGTTCTTGTGATGCGTTATCGTCATCATTATTGCATGAAATCGTTAAAAATGTACATAAAGCTAATAAAGCAAATAATTTAATTTTGATTGTTTTCATAATATATTTTTTTTGTTTGTTCCGCTAATGTAGAATTTTATGTTTAATATTTTTACGTTTTCGTTAAACGACATTAAATTTTAATATTTTATTTATTTTTGTTTAATGTGTTAAATTTTATATAAATACGTTATTTTACTGATGAATATTACTACTTTTTTGATTTTAAGTGTTTTGATTTTTATTAATTTTATTAAACAAAAAATAATAAAACTATTGTTTGTATTAAAATTTTAATAATCATTCAAATTAGATGTTATTTTTGTAATACTAAAACAGTTTATTTGTTGTTATATAAAGAAAAAGAGTATGAGAAGTTTTTTGATTTTGCTTTTAATTAGTTCACTAGGTTTTTCACAAGAGTTTAATAAGTTAGACGCTGACGGGAAAAAAGACGGCTTGTGGAAAGGGAAATACGAGTTATCACAGCGACCTCGTTACGAAGGAACTTTTAGTCATGGTAAGGAAACGGGGGTTTTTAAATTTTTTGATGATACCAAAAAAGGTGATATTGTCGCAACACGAGACTTTTCTGCCAATGACGGTAGTTCTTACACTACTTTTTTCGATCAGAATAAAAACAAAGTCAGTGAAGGCAAAGAAATAGGCAAAGCTCGTGAGGGCGAATGGAAATATTACCATAAAGGCTCAAAAGTTTTAATGACGCTAGAAAAATACAAAAGCGGAAAATTAGAAGGTGTGAGAACCGTTTTTTATCCCAATTCAAAAATTGCCGAAGAAATGCCTTACATAAAGGGCTTGAAAGAAGGAATTTATAAAAAATACGGGCAAAACGGAATATTACTGGAGCAAAGTACTTATAAAAATAATGAATACAATGGCGACGCTACTTTTTATGATTCAGATGGAGTAGCAGCTTCTAAAGGAAAATTTTTGAATGGAAAGAAGGCAGGGATGTGGCAATTTTTCGAAAAGGGAAAACTCGTTAAAGAAGTGAATATGAGTGATCCAAAAAGCAGCTACAAAGCCGATTCGAAACCAAAGATGGAATAATCTTGACATTCAATGTAAAATAGGCACATCTGATTATAAGTTTTATCTACTCTGGAATTGTATAAACTAATTGAAACCATTACAAATTTCTAAAATATGGCGTACCTTTGCACCCTTGTAAAAATATAAAGGATTTAAAATGAAACGTGTAGTTGTTGGACTTTCTGGTGGTGTAGATTCTAGTGTTGCGGCTTATTTGTTGCAGCAGCAGGGATATGAAGTTATTGGCCTATTTATGAAAAATTGGCACGATGACTCTGTTACTATTTCTAATGAATGTCCTTGGCTAGAAGACAGTAATGATGCATTGTTGGTGGCCGAAAAACTCGGAATTCCGTTTCAAACTGTCGATTTGAGTGAAGAATACAAAGAAAAAATCGTTGATTACATGTTCAGTGAATATGAAAAGGGGAGAACTCCAAATCCTGATGTTCTTTGTAATCGCGAAATCAAATTTGATGTTTTTATGAAAATCGCTCTAAGTCTTGGTGCCGATTATGTTGCTACGGGACATTATTGTCAAAAAAACGAAATTGAAGTAGACGGAAAACCTGTGTATCAATTAATAGCCGGAGCTGATAATAACAAAGATCAATCGTATTTTTTATGCCAATTATCGCAGGAACAATTGGCAAAATCATTATTTCCAATCGGAGCTTTGACAAAACCAGAAGTTCGGGAAATTGCTGCTGCAATGGACTTGGTAACGGCCGAAAAGAAAGACTCACAAGGTTTGTGCTTTATCGGAAAAGTGCGTTTACCAGAATTTTTGCAACAAAAATTACAGCCTAAAGAGGGCAAAATTGTTCAGATCGATAAAAACGACCCTATTTATACCATCGAAAAACCTGCTAATTTATCAGTAGAAGAAGATCTGAAATGGGAAGCGAAAAAGCGAAATTATCTTCTTACAATGGGTAAAGTAGTGGGGAAACATCAAGGTGCTCATTATTTTACGATAGGACAACGCAAGGGCTTAAATGTAGGTGGAACAACAGATCCGCTCTTTATTATTGCTACCAGTGTCGAAACCAATACTATTTACACAGGTTTGACAAGTGAGCACCCCGGATTGTTTAAAAAAGCTTTATTTATTGAAAAATCTGAAATACACTGGATTCGTACCGATTTGGCATTAAAAGTAGGTGAAACAATGCAGGTAATGGCCAGAATTCGTTACCGTCAGCCTTTGCAAAAAGCTACTTTACACCAGTTTGAGGACGGAATGTATGTACATTTTGATGAACCACAGTCTGCCATTACTGAAGGACAATTTGTAGCTTGGTATTTTGATACTGAATTAGTTGGTTCGGGAGTAATTTCTTAGCTTTATACTTTTTTACGGAGGTTCAACCTTTAAAAAAAGTAAATCATGAAGTGTTTTTACGTTTTTTTTCTTTTTCTAATTACGGCTACGGCGTTTTCGCAGGAAGATGCTTGGGTATATTTTAATGCCAAACCTAGCTCTCAGACGTATTTGTCAAATCCTTCACAAATGCTGTCTCAGCGTTCTTTAACCAGAAGGATAAATCAAAATATAGCTTTAAATCTAACAGATGTTCCTGTTGAAAAATCATATATTACTCAAATAAAATCGAGTGCGGGAATAACTATTTTAGCACAGTCAAAATGGTTGAATGCCCTTCATATCAGAGGAACTCAAGCTGCTATTTTAGCATTAAAAAATTTCACTTTTGTGGATAAAGTAGTTTTTGCAGATCGAACATTAAATCCTACTTCAAAAAAAGCATTTACCAATAATATTACAACAATCAAAAATAATCTGGAAACCAAAGTTGATTATGCTTATGGAAATGCTGCCAATCAAATCCAGATGCTTAACGGACAAGTATTGCATCAGCAAAATTATACAGGTTCAGGAAAGGTGATTGCTGTTTTAGATGCTGGTTTTCCGGGTGTCAATACTGCTCAGCCTTTTCAGCGCTTACGAGATAATAACCTGATTTTGGGCGGTTATGATTATGTTGCTAGAAATACTAATTTTTATAGCGGTGGCAGCCACGGAACTTTAGTACTTTCGACGATGGGTGGCTACAAAGAAAATGCGTTAATAGGTACTGCTCCCGATGCTTCTTATTACTTGTTTAGAACAGAAAATGATGCTATTGAAAGTCCAATAGAAGAGTCCCTTTGGGTAGAGGCGGCCGAAAAAGCAGATAGCCTCGGCGTAGATATTATAACTACTTCATTAGGATATTTTCTTCAATTTACAAATCCAAATCATAATCATACGTACAGCGATATGAATGGTACGACCAATTTTATTTCGCTTGGAGCCGAACTTGCTTTTAGTAAAGGAATTATAGTGGTGGCTTCTGCAGGGAACGAAGGTTTAATGACGGAGCCTCATATTGGCGCGCCGGCTGATGCTGTGTCGGTTATTGCGGTGGGGTCGGTTACGGCAACAAAGGCAAAATCAGGTTTCAGCTCAGTTGGCCCTAGTTTTGATGGTCGCATAAAACCCGATGTCATGGCGCAGGGTACTGCCGCCACAGTTTCGGATGCTGCTGGAAATATCGGAACAGCCAACGGGACATCATTTTCGTGCCCTATTATGGCCGGAATGATTGCTTGTTTATGGCAAGCTTTTCCAACTAAAACCAATCAGGAAATCAGGCAAATGGTTTTCCAGTCTTCTGATAAATATGCGACTCCAAATATTAATTTTGGCTACGGAATTCCAAATTTTGGAGCATCTCTAGGAGTAGAAAATTATACTGATGTAAAAAATGAAACTTTTTTAGTCTCTCCAAATCCTGCAAAAACGGAGGTTTCTTTTTCTTTTTCGAACAAAAATAATACTGCTTCAGTTGTAATTTACTCTATTTTAGGGCAAAAAATGATCGAAAAACAAATTACCAGTCAAAACCCAATTCTTTCCTTAGAAACCTTAAATAGCGGGTTGTATTTTTATACTTTTGATACCAATGGATTGCATAAAACAGGCAAGATAATCAAACAATAATAGTTTTTTTAAATGAATAAAATCACACAACTTTTTAATATAAAATACCCAATTATTCAGGGTGGAATGATCTGGAACAGCGGTTACAAATTGGCTTCTGCAGTTAGTAATGCTGGTGGTCTAGGGCTTATAGGCGCTGGTTCTATGTACCCAGAAGTATTGCGGGAACACATTCAGAAATGCAAACAGGCAACAGATCGGCCTTTTGGTGTTAACATTCCGATGCTCTATCCAAACATCGAAGAAATCATGAATATCGTGATCGAAGAAGGTGTGAAAATCGTTTTTACTTCGGCAGGAAATCCTAAAACGTGGACTTCATTTTTAAAAGAAAAAGGAATTATAGTAGTGCATGTGGTGAGTAGCAGCGTTTTTGCCTTAAAAGCTCAGGAAGCTGGCGTCGATGCTATTGTTGCAGAAGGTTTTGAAGCCGGTGGTCATAACGGACGCGACGAAACAACAACTTTAACATTGATTCCGATGGTGAAAGAGAAAATTCATATTCCTATAATTGCAGCTGGTGGAATTGCTACAGGCAGAGGTATGTTGGCCACGATGATTTTGGGAGCCGATGGCGTGCAGGTTGGGAGTCGCTTTGCGGCTTCGGTAGAATCTTCGGCTCATGAGAATTTTAAGCAAGCGATTATTGGCGTACAGGAAGGTGATACACAGCTTACGCTGAAGGAATTAGCGCCAGTGCGACTGATTAAAAATAAATTTTATCAGGATGTGCAGGCTTTATATGAAAAAAAATCTTCAAAAGAAGAGTTAATAGAGCTTTTAGGAAGAGCGCGAGCCAAAAAAGGAATGTTTGAAGGAGATTTGGAGGAAGGCGAACTCGAAATAGGTCAAATTGCCGGATTGATTCATGAGATTTTACCTGTCGAAAAAATAATTCGAGAAATGATGGACGATTTTGAAGCTGCTTGCCAGGAAAAGGCTAAATTTGAGTTCTAATCGCCCATTTGATAAGCTATGAAGAGTATTCGCACCATCATTATATTGTTTTTTCTCGTTGTAGGATTTCAAAAGTCCTATAGCCAATCGTATCAGTTTAGGACTTCTGGTTTTAGTGTTTTAGAAAAAAATGAAAGAGGAAAATGGGGCGACTGGTCTTCGTTGGACCTTACCAATCTTGCTGTTATTTTAGACACCAATAAACACAGAATTGTGATTTACTCTCAAGAAATCCAGCTGTATAATATTGTAGAATATGTAGAACGCGAAGAAAATGATACCGATGTTGTTTATTCGTTTCTTTGCAAAGACAATGAGGGCAACGAATGTAAGCTTTCAATCATCACCCGAAAAAAACAAGACTATCGCAAACAACTTTACATCAATTACGACGAACGTATCATTGTTTATAATATTTCTACGGTGTAGATGTGATTTTTAATTGAATTTATTTTTATAATTTTTTTTTTATTTTAATGATTAATCAAAATCAAAATATATGATTTGGAATAATATTACCATCGGGCTTTATGTAATAGCATTACTATTCAATGGTTATTCTTGGTATAAATACCGTAACAATACTTCTGAAGACCAGAGAAAAAAAGAAGGATGGAGTAACTACTACATGATTTCTTCTATTTTTATCTTAACGCTATTACTTCGAAAATTTTGATTATGAAGTAGTATGTATTTAATTTTTTTGAAGTGTTTTTATGAAATGGAATGATTATGTTACTATCAGTTTGTATCTAATTTTATTTATACTTAATAGTTGTTCTTGGTATAAATATTATAAAAAAACATCAGTTGATCAAAGAAAAAAGGAAGGTTGGAATGGTTATTATATAATTTCTACTGTCTTTATTCTAATGTTATTGTGTGAGAGATTAGGTGTATAAGGCGATAGATAGAATGTTTTATTGTTTTATAATTCATTGTAAAAACCTAACAAGTTTTCAAAATTTGTTAGGTTTTTTTATATTTCATAAGCTTCGCTATCAAATATCTTTAATAAACTCATCGTACTCCAGATAAAACAGTTCTAAAGCATTCATTTTTTCAAAAAAGAAATCAAAAATAATGTCCCAATTATTGCGATTGCTAAAACCAACACCTTGTTTTTCAATCCAGATACGGCTAATGGTTTTGCCACTTTCGAGTGTGTAATTTTTTTCGAAAACCAAATCTTTTATAAATTCTTCTTCGAGGATATTTTTTAAGGCTTCTATTTTTTCGTAGTAAGCAAATCGTTTTTCGTCGTTACGAGGTTCGATATCAATAAAAACTTGTGCTTTTTTGTTGTCAATAAAAAATTTGAAAGAGAAATCTTTAATTTTAGTATCATAAAGCACCCATTTTCGTGGATATTTTTCGGCGAAAGCCACCCAAAATTCTCTTTTTAATTTTTGTGATTCTTCTTTGCTGTACATTTTTATGGCTTTAGTTTTAGAAAACTTGTAGAACCGCGTTTTCTGGACTATATTTATATTTTATTTGAAAGTACAAAAATAAACTTTGATTATGGATTTTCAAGACTTTTTGCAATTTGTTCCTAATTTAATTCCAGTTGAACTGCCAGCGGAGTTAGCACACTTAAAAATGGCTCCTTCAGAAAGAATGGATGCCTTGAAGAACATCAATTTAAAAGAAAAAGATCCGAGGATTGCAGCTGTAATGATGCTACTTTATCCAAAAAACGAAAAAACACATTTGGTTTTAATTGTCCGTAACGCTTATAACGGCGTACATTCTTCGCAAATCGCTTTTCCGGGCGGTAAATACGAGACTTTTGATGCCAATTACGAAGAAACAGCATTGAGAGAAACACACGAAGAAGTTGGTGTTTCTCCCGAAAAAATTGAGGTAATTAAGCATTTTACTCCCATGTATATTCCGCCAAGTAATTTTTTGGTGTATCCTTTTTTAGGAATTTCAAAAGAAGAACTTTTGTTTTATCCTGATATAAAAGAGGTGGCAGATATAATCGAATTGCCTTTGGAAGTTTTTTTGAATGATGAAATTATCATCGATGCCACATTGTCAACTTCTTATGCAAATAATGCTTTGGTTCCGGCATTTAATATTCAAAATCATATTGTTTGGGGAGCTACCGCCATGATGTTGAGCGAATTGCGGGAGGTTTTAAAAGTAACTTTTGAAGAAAAGTGGTGAAACCATAAATTTAACAATTTGGTATTCATTAGATTAACAAAAATACCTCGAAATTGTTTAAAGCTATGGCTAAAAGAATAATTTTTGTATGTTTGCGATACGACAAAAAATACAATAACTATGGGATTGATTAAACGAAATCCTTTTGGACATATATTATTCATCAAAAAATGGTTGATCCGTATTTTGGGCGCCATTACGCATAAAAGATATAGAGGTTTTAACGAGTTGCAAATCGAAGGATCTGAAATTATCAAGTCTTTGCCTGATACCAATGTTTTGTTTATCTCTAATCATCAGACTTATTTTGCCGATGTTGTATCGATGTTTCATGTTTTTAATGCAAGTTTAAGCGGGCGTGAAGACAACATAAAAAACATTGGTTATTTGTGGCAACCCAAAATGAATTTGTATTATGTAGCCGCTAAAGAAACCATGCAGGCTGGTTTATTGCCCAGAATTTTGGCGTACGTGGGCGCAATAACAGTCGAGAGAACGTGGCGTGCAAAAGGTGTAGATGTTACAGAAAAACGTGATGTAAATCCTAACGATACCGAAAATATTAAAATTGCTTTGGAAGATGGTTGGGTCATTACTTTTCCGCAAGGCACTACAAAATCATTTAAGCCGGTTCGTAAAGGAACGGCTCATATCATTAAGCAACACAGACCCATCGTGATTCCGATTGTGATTGACGGTTTTCGTCGCTCGTTTGATAAAAAGGGATTGCGAATGAAAAAGAAAGGTATTCTGCAATCGTTCATCATAAAAGAGCCTCTTGATATTGATTATGATAATGATACTATTGACGAAATTGTCGAAAAAGTAGAGTTTGCTATTGAGCAGCATCCATCTTTTTTGAAGGTTATTCCAGCTGAAGAAATCAAAATACAAGAAGAGTTAAACAAACTGAGACGCTGGGAATACTAGGTATTTTAGATTTTTGAGTTTAGATTTTAGACTTGAAAAAGTTTCAGGTTCACGTTTTTTGTTTAGTAGTTTTTTTGCGAATTAAACTTCAACTTCAGCCTAAAAAAACTTTTAACCTTGCTATTGCTTGGTGTTTTTATTAAAAATCAATTTTCTTCAATTCCTTATAATTGACGTATAACTTGCGTAAAAGCGTTCCGTAAAGCAATCTGTAAAAACACCAAAAGATACCTAAAAAAGCAAGTATTACAAGGATTAAAATAATTCCTGTAAGCATCATAGCTTTTCCGTCGGCAGCCAGTTTTTCTCTTAAAGACAGCATGTCAGGATTGTAAACAAAGGCAATAAAAAAGCTTATGATTGCGCTTAGAACAGCCATTCCTAAATTGTACCAAACATAATATTGTACTGTTTTTCGTGTTCTTAAAATACTGCTCATCAATAGTTGAGTCGATTTTATGGCAGAAATGGTGGTGTAATTTTTATAGAAAAAATAAACAAATATTAGAACCACAGCAAAATTGAAGTAGGTTAAAATATCGAGATAGAAGATCATTTCTGCATGCTTAATTTTAATAAGCAAATCATCTGTACTCAAGAAGAAGTTGGACGCTGTCCAAAATAAAATCTCCAGAATACTGATAATTAAAATCCATTTTACAGTTGATGATGATTTTTTATGAATCATGCTATAGATTTCTTTTTCAGAAATTTGCGCAAAAGAATCCGAGTTCTTTTTCCAGTCTTTTTTTAGTAAATCCAGTTCTTTCATAATAATTTTTAAGGATTTAATATTTTTTTTAGTTTCCCTTTTATTCTGTTCATTTTCACACGTGCATTCACTTCACTAATTCCAAGGGTTTCAGCTATTTCTTGATAATCTTTGTCTTCTAAATACATAAAAACCAATGCTTTTTCGATATCATTTAGTTGATAAACAGCTTTGTACATTAGTTTTATTTGTTCTTCTTCTTCATAATTGTAGTCAACATCTTTTACAAAGTGCTGGTGACTTTCGTATTCTACCGTAGAAACGGTACGTTTGGTTTTTCGGTATAAGGTGATGGCAGTATTTAAAGCAACACGATAGGTCCAGGTCGAAAATTTACTGTCACCTCTAAATTTAGGATACGCTTTCCATAACTGAATCGTGATCTCCTGAAATAGGTCTTTGTGAGCATCTTCACCGGCAGTATATAACCTACAAATCTTGTGGATTATATTCTGATTTGCCTGCAATTGCGCAACAAATGACTGTTCTAGATTATCGCTCATAATGTATTAGTAGTACTGAAATCAATTTTGTTACAGTAGGTTTTGTTTTTTACTCTAAATTTAACAAAATTCTCAAATTATAAATATAAAATGAGCTAAGTGTAGTTTTTTATAACTTTCGTGTTTTGTAGTAATTCACCATTAAATCTACAAATTTACTATAACTGTCCATTCCGTCTTTTTGATTGTTTGTTTTAAGGAAATTATCATAAAACACGGCAAAACCGGTTTCGATTAGCGTTTCATATTTTTTCCAGAAATCCTTGCTTTCCTGATAATTTTTTAAAATTCCGATATTTGTTTGTTTTTTTAACTGTTTAAAAATCTTTTCATTTTTAAACTGCCAAATTCCAAGGCAATAACGCAAAGCAAAACTATATCCTGAATATTGATAGTACAAATTATCATTTTTTACAGAGGCTAAAACGCCAATAAAATTGCATTCACTTTCGCTTGCATAACCCATTTGATGAGCCATTTCATGAGAGCTGGTAGTAGGGAAATTATACATAGGCAGCAAATCATTCACCTGAGCTTCATTGGTAAAAGGATTCAGATAACCGCCAAATCCCATGTAAGTCAACGGTAAACTAAAAAGCGATTTTTTGATGCTTAATTTTTGGTATTCAAAAGAAGGATGTTCTTTGGCAAGATGCTCATAGCCATTTAAATTAATTTTAAAGGCTTGTTCTTGTGAGTATGGAAAAACTACTTTAGAGCTATCATTTTTGGTGATTTTCGATTGAATTTCATTCGTTTTAGCGATTAATTTTTTGGTAAAAAGAAGTAATTCAGCATCTGAATATTCTTTTTCAATTTTCATTTTTTTGAATAAAGGCTCTCTGTAATAATTGTATGCCCAAAGAAAATGGAAGAGAAAGTAAAGTACCGAAAGAAAGCTTAATGCTTTTAATAGATTGTCTTTCCAATTTAGTTTCCATGTTTTTCGATTTTTCCAAAACCATCTGATCAAAAGGATAATTACAATAAAATAGATACAATCCCCGACAGAAAACGGAATTCCCCCTAAAACAATTCTGGAAAAGTGTGAAATTTTTAAATACAATCCGTTACTGTAAAAGCGTTCTATGAATTCTGGAAAGAAAGGAAGTATCTTTAAAATGATAATCTGTACAACGAAAAAAACAGGCAGAATGTATTTTGATTTCACAGTATAAATTTTGGATACGTAAATATAAATCAATCTTAAATAGTATCGAAATAGAATTTAAACTTTGTAACTTTGAAACTCATAATTGTTAAACTACAAACAAAAAATAATGAGCCAAGAAATAAGAAATCTGGAGCCTAAAGCCCTGTGGAATAAATTTGCAGATTTGAATGCTGTTCCGCGTCCGTCGAAAAAAGAGGAGCGCGTGATCGAATTTATGAAAAACTTTGGAAGTAGCTTAGGTTTAGAAACTTTTGAAGATGAAATTCGAAATGTAATCATACGAAAACCAGCAACTCCGGGAATGGAAAACCGTAAAGCAATTGTGTTGCAGGGGCATCTTGATATGGTACATCAAAAAAATGCAGATACTGTTTTTGATTTTGACACTCAGGGAATTGATATGTATGTTGATGGTGACTGGGTTCGTGCTCGTGGTACAACTTTAGGAGCTGATAATGGGCTGGGAGTGGCGACAATTATGGCTATTTTAGAAAGTAAAGATATTCCGCATCCTGCTATAGAAGCCTTATTTACGATTGATGAAGAGACAGGAATGACGGGTGCTTTGAATCTAAAAGGCGGAATTTTACAAGGTCAGATTTTATTGAATTTGGATACCGAAGAAGATGACGAAATTGATATAGGATGTGCAGGAGGAATTGATGTGACCGCCACAAGAACGTATCACGAAGAAGAAACTCCCGAAGGTTCTGTGGGGCATATTATAACGGTAAAAGGTTTAAATGGTGGTCATTCTGGAATGGATATTCATAAAGGATTAGGGAATGCCAATAAAATAATGAACCGTCTATTGTTTGATGCTTTTGAAAATTTTGGTTTGCAGGTAGCAGAAATAAACGGAGGAAGTTTGCGCAATGCTATTCCGAGAGAAAGTGTTGCAAAAGTGGTCATTTCGGAAATGTTTGATGAAGCATATATTTTTGATATGCAGGAAATCATCAACGATATTAAGTTGGAATATAAAACAACGGAGCCTAATTTATCTATTGAAATCGTAAAATGTGAGACTCCTGAAAAAGTAATGGACTTAGGAGTTCAGGAAGGTATTATTAGAGCAATTTACGCTGCTCAGAATGGTGTTTATAGAATGAGTGCCGATATGGACAACTTAGTAGAAACTTCAAATAATATTGCCAGAGTAATTGTAAAAGATGGCGAAATTTTAATTGGCTGTTTGACACGTTCTTCGGTAGAAACCTCCAAATTTGATTTGGCAAATTCACTGCGTTCTGCCTTTGAATTAGTGGGTTGTGAGGTAGAACTTTCAGGTTCTTATCCAGGTTGGACTCCAAACGTAAATTCTGAAATTCTGGATGTTTTAACCGGGATTTATGAAAAACAAAATGGTGAAAAAGCAAAAGTAGTAGCTTGTCATGCTGGTTTAGAATGTGGGATTTTAGGAACCAATTATCCGGATATGGATATGATTTCTTTCGGTCCAACTATTCACGGAGCGCATTCGCCTGACGAAAGAGCAAGTATCTCATCTGCTCAAAAATATTGGAAATTTGTATTAGAAATTCTTTCAAATATTCCAGTTAAGTAGTTATAGTGTTCAGTGTTCCGTTTTTTAGTATTCAGTAAATCTGATACCTAAAAATCTGAACACTGAAGACTTTTTTTGATTGCAATTTAAAAACTAATTACTGAAAAACTGATTACTGGCCACTTTTTTCAGCGTACACAGCAAAACTGATCACTAATTATTAGTCTCTTTTAGGACTGTTTTTCTTTTCTCTTTTCTCTTCTTTTTTTTCTTTTGCCGTTTTTAAAGGTTCTTTTTTAACCGTTTTCTTAGCATCCTGACTCTTTGCCATATAATTTAAATTTTGATATTGTATTTATTTACAAGTAAATGTAGTGATTTTTACTTCTTAAAAATGCATAAAAAATCCCCAATTATAAAATTGAGGATGTAATTTGTGTTTTTTTAATGACGATTAATTTCTTTTCAGTACTTTATATTGCTCATAACAGGCGCTTATCGCATCCATAATCTGCAAATCGTTTGCTGTTTGTATAAATGAATCAGAGTAGTTACAACGTTGCATTATTTCGGGTATTTCTTCTTTGGTAATACCTAAAAGAACTGCTACAGTTTCGCGGTCGTATTTGGTTTCTAATAGATTACGAACCGTATCGTCTTTTTTCATTTCTTTTAATTTCTTGAGTTCCCGACCATTTTTTCCAAAGAAACTATATAATTTGTCTGCGGGATTAAAAATAGAACCTAATACTTTTCCAAAAGCATTTGGAGCGTATTCTCCTGCTTCATAACCCTGAGTAAGGCCGGAAATGCTGTAACGGTAATTTTCTTTGGTTGGTATTAATTTTGAATCAATTTCGAGGTAACCAGTAAGGTTAAAAGGTGCAATAACGACTTCTTCAAGTGCAATTGCTTTTTCTGTAAGCTGAATTCGGGTAACTTTATTTTTTATCCAGTCATTGGTAACACGAATTCGTAAAGATTGAAATCCTAAGATAGAAAAATGCAGTGTGTCATTGGCTTGCACATCAATTTCAAAGTACCCTTTTGCATCCGAAGTTGCGCCACGAACTTTATTGGTATTGATGACATTTACGCTCGAAAGTGGCTGCTTCGTATTATCGTTGATAATATAACCAGAAACTCTATGAGGAATGTTAGAGTCAATTTCTTGCGAAAAACCGATAGTTGATAGTACTAAAAAAAAGAAAACTGCAAAATATTTCATATCCTGATTTAAAGCTCTAAAAGTAATAAATCGTGATTAAATATTTTGCAGTCTTCTAATATAATTATCAGAAAATTAACAAAGAGAATTAATCTCTTCTTGGTCTTCTTGGTCTTGGTGCATCACCAAAGCTGTCTGAACGACGTGGAGCTCGGTCAGAACCACCTTCTCTTTTTGGAGCAGATGAGTTTCTGTCGCTTCTAAAACCACCTTCTCTAGGAGCAGAATTTCTATCGCTTCTAAATCCACCGCCAGAACCTTCACGTCTTGGAGCAAAGCTTCCTTCACGTCTTGGACCGCCAGAAGTACGACCTCCGCCGCTGCGTCCGTTATGGTCACGTCTTCCGCCACCATCATTTTTAGAGATTTCTACATTAATACGACGTCCTTCAAGTTGTACGTTGTTTAATACTTCCATCACTTTATCTGTGTGCTCAGGATCAGTGTTAAAGAAAGAGAAACCTTCTTTTACATCTACCTTGAAAACATCATCACGACCTAAATCTAATGTTTCTTTCAAATAATCTTTAAGCGACATCCAGTCGAAGTTGTCTCTTGAACCAATATTTACAAAATAACGAACTGCTCCGCCATTGTTTGATTCTCTTGGCTCAGAATCACCTCTTTCACGTCTTTCACCAGAAGCCTGAGAAGAAATATCTCTGTTTTTCTTGTAATAAGCAATAAAGCGGTTAAATTCTACAGATACCATTTTCTTAATCAGTTCTTCTTTAGATAAATCTTCAAGAACATTGTTGATTGCCGGAAGGTAGTTATCAATTTCGTGATCTACTTCTGTATCTTTAATTTTAGTTGCTAAGTGCAATAACTGAATTTCGCAAATTTCGATACCAGACGGAATCGTTTTTTCTTCAAACTTTTGTTTGATGATTCTTTCGATAGAAGAGATTTTACGCAACTCACTTTTTGTAACAATTACAATAGAAGTTCCTAATTTCCCGGCTCTACCAGTACGTCCAGAACGGTGATTGTACGTTTCGATTTCGTCAGGAAGTTGGTAATTTACTACGTGAGTAATATTATCAACGTCAATACCACGTGCAGCTACGTCAGTAGCAACAAGCATCTGAATTTGTCTTCCACGGAAAGATTTCATTACACCATCACGTTGTGCCTGAGATAAATCTCCGTGCAATGCAGCAGCGCTGTATCCATCTTCAATTAATTTTTCAGCTACAGCTTGTGTGTCTCTTTTAGTACGACAGAAAACCACAGAAAAAATATCCGGATTTGCATCGGCTAAACGTTTTAAAGCTTCGTAACGATCACGTGCATTTACCAAATAAAACTCGTGAGAAACGGTCGCAGAACCAGAGTTTTTAGCTCCTACAGTAATTTCTACAGGGTCACTCATAAATTGTTTTGCAATTCTTGCAACCTCTGCTGGCATAGTTGCAGAGAACAACCATGTACTTTTTTGATCTGGAGTATCGGATAAAATAGATACGATGTCTTCATAGAATCCCATGTTCAACATCTCATCAGCCTCATCCAAAATACAGTAATCTATATTTTTAATGTTTACTAAACCTCTATTGATCATGTCTTGCATTCTTCCCGGAGTAGCTACAATAATTTGTGCTCCTCTCTTAATGTCTCTAGCTTGCTCTGTAATACTAGCCCCGCCGTAAACTGCTACTACATTAATACCTTTCTCGTATTTTGAGTAGTTTTTAAGTTCGTTGGTAATCTGTAAACAAAGTTCTCGTGTTGGCGATAAAACTAATGCTTGTGTATTCTTGTTGTTAGCATCAATTTTTTGAATTAGCGGAAAACCGAAAGCTGCCGTTTTCCCTGTCCCTGTCTGAGCCAACGCAACCATATCTGTGTCTTTTTCCAATAATAGGGGAATCGCTTTCTCCTGTACTTCTGACGGATTCTCAAATCCTAGATCTAAAATCGCCTTCAGTAACGATTCATTCAATCCTAATTGTTCAAATTTATTCATATGTAATTTTAAAATAGGGTGCAAAATTACTTTTAATTATTCAGATAAACTAATGCTATTTTAAGAATTATTGATTTGTTATGATTTGATTATCAAAAAGTTATGTTTTTTATGAAATCATTTTGATTAGAAAAGAAATAAAAGGACAAAAAATTTCGTCTTCAAATGTAAATTCTTTCTTCTAAAATGTTGTATTTAAAACAATTATTTGATGGAGTTCAGATAATCAATTAGTTGCTGTGTAGCTTTTGCACGGTGACTGATTTTATTTTTTATTTCCGATGATATTTCGGCAAAAGTTTCCGTATAATTTTCAGGCTGAAAAATTGGATCGTAACCAAAACCATGATTTCCGGTTTTTTCAAATGTAATGGCTCCTTTTGCAATTCCGGTAAAAAGATGCTGCTCACCTTTTAAATTCAGAGCAATTACGGTTTTAAATTCTGCATTTCTATCTTCTTTATCCGTTAATGCATCCAAAAGTTTATTCATATTATCATCTGCATTGCGTTGCTCGCCAGCATATCGAGCCGAGTAAACACCAGGTTCTCCGTTCAATGCTTTAACTTCGAGCCCAGTATCATCTGCAAAACAATCATAGCCATATTTTTCGGTTACGTGATTGGCTTTTAGGATCGCATTTCCTTCGATAGTAGCTGCCGTTTCAAGAATTTCCTCGTGAAAGCCAATGTCTTCGAGGCTTAATATTTGGATACTTCCGTTAAGGATACTTTGAATTTCCTTGATTTTATTATGATTATTTGAAGCAAAAACAAGTTGCATACTATATATTTTTAGACGTTATGGAGTGTATTTTATAAAACACAAATTTAGAATTCTTATCCTTAGATTAGTATTATATTTTAAAACAAATTTTTCAATAAAAAAAGCAATTGCACCACCAAAAGTGTAAGCAAAAATATCACTCCATAAAAATCCCTGACCAAGAACATACTTTCCAAAAAGTGTTTCTCTAAGTTTCACAATCCATTCTGCCTGATACAATTGCAAAAACTCGATACCATAACAAATCAGTAACGAAAGCAAGATGACGTAAATGGCTTTTGAATGCGTAAATACAATTCGAACAATACAATAGATCATCGCGGCATAGAGCAGATCTCCAAAACACAAGGGTATAATTTCAATTTTTCTCGAAAGAATTCCAAGAAAAATTACTGCTATGGTCAGAAAGAAATAATAGATTTTAGTTTTTTTCACATGTAGAATTTTCTATTTCTTTAATTTTATATTTTAAAGTCCAAAGTTATAAATAGGGACGTAAATTAAAGCCATATTTAGAACAGAATAACGCCTATTTTGCTAAATTACCCCAACCAATATCAGTCATTTAAAATTTAAATATTAATTTCACATTATAAAAATTCAATCGCCTCATTAAAATACGATCGCAATTATGATAATCGACTCACTGGAAAATGCCGCTAAATATGAAGCTTTACATCCTTCATTTAAAAAAGCTTTTGATTATTTACGAACTACTAAATTTGAAATTGTTGACGAAGGACTTTTGTACGAAACCGAGGGTGTAAAAGCTTTTGGCTATTATGGAAAGGGAAAAACGACAGCAGAAAGTCTTGAAACTTTTGAATGCCATGATAAAAATATAGACATTCAGTTTTGTATTACCGAGAAAGAAACTTTTGGCTGGAAACCTAGAAAAAATTGTGTTACGCCAAACGGAGATTATAATGATGAAAAAGATGTGCGATTTTTTAAGGATGCACCAGATATGTTTTTTACGTTGCATCGCAATCAGTTTGTGATCCTCTTTCCCGAAGATGTTCATGCGCCGATGATAACCGACGGAATCTTGAATAAAGTCGTTATTAAAGTCGAAGTTTAGACAATTTTTAGAATTTTATTCGAAGAAAAAAAATTAAAAAGTAAGTAATTATGATGAAGAAATTAAGCCGAATAGTATTTGCAATTGCTTTGTTGTTACTGTTGACAAGTTGCAAAAACACCAAGCAAAAACTACAGGAATATGTTACAACCTACAATAGTCAGGCAGGCAATTTTAAAGAAGAAAATGTAAAACTTACTACGGCAAGAGGGTATATAAATGATGATAAAATCGAGTTAAGGTTTGAAACAGACTTAGAGCAAAATGAAGTGAATAAAGAGACCTCTAATGTTGTATTTCCTAAGTTGCTTATGAAAATGATTAAAAACGATCAGATTTCTAAAGAATTAATTACAGAAGGAGTTCGATTTGATGTTTACTTTTTAGCCAATGATAATACTGTTTTAGCCAAGAAAATAATAAATAAGGAAGAATTGAATGCTTTACTAAAGTAGAATCAAAAGCTCCTTTTGATATAAGCATAATAAAAAATGCCTCTTTTTAATTTTGGAAAGAGGCATTTTTTGTGCTGTATTGGTGCTTTTTTCTAAAAAAGTAATTAGGTGTTCTTACACTTTTTTATAATTGCTTCTTACATAAACAACTTGTAATCAAATAATTACAATTTTTATTTTTGAAATTGATATTGGTTTTAAAGTAGAATTTTATTATGTTTGAGTAGATTATTTAACTAAAAACCAAAAAATTATGACCAAAAAAATTACTCAAATCGCATTTGCTTTTTGTATTGTATTATTGCTTGTAAGCTGTAAAAATACAAAGCAAAAAATTCAGGAGCATGTAAGTACCTACAACAACTCGGCATCACTTATAAAAGGAGATAATATTACTGCTACAGCCGCCAAAGGATTTTTGAATAGCAACAAAATCGAGATAAGAATCGAAACAAGTTTAGAAGAAAACGAATCAAACAAATTAACCTATAGCAATTCATTCCCTAACTTGCTGGTGCAAATGATTAAAAACAATCAGATTTCTAAATCTTTAATAGAAGAAGGAGTAACGTTTGATGTTTATTTTTTGGCACGAAATAATACAATTATAGCTCAAAAAATAATCGGTAAGGAAGAATTAGCCGTTTTATTAAAGGACGATGCTGATGCGAATCCGGAAGAAAAAGCAACGGCAAAATTATAGTAAAAACAAAAAACTCTTTTGAAATTTCGAGGGCACTGAAAAAGTCTTTTCAAAATTCTTTTTCAAGAATAATTATTAATTAAAAGGAGTAGAAGCTAAAAGTTTTCTGCTCCTTTTTTTGTATCTTTTACGTGTAATCATAAGACTTTTTA
>NZ_JAGFBV010000015.1 GCF_017948595.1 Flavobacterium geliluteum
TAGTGTTTCCTCTTCTTTTTTATAAGAAGTAAGTTCAAAGTAGTCTACTAGTATCTCAGGCAGTAACAACTTAAGGATATCGATAAAAGAATCTTGCATTAGGGTATAATTTGAAAATACAAATATCCAGATTTTAATATTTCCCCACAACAATATGCGTTGATCCTCTAATTGTCGCTAGAGTGCGTTAAGGATGGTAACGATATCCTTTTGCGAAACACTGAAAGTGTTCTTAGCAAAAGATATTCTTGAGCAAAAGATTTAGTGAACAGCCTGACCCGATAGGGAAACGCCATTATTATTATTATTATTATTATTAATGTGTTTTTGACGTGTTCATTATGGTTTTATACATCAATTTTCTTTTTTATGTATTCTAACATTGGTAATGTTATGGGTTTTGAAAGAAAGTCGATTATAATTGGGTATTTTTTTGCTTTTATCAAGTCTTCGGGATCAATTGTTGACGATAAGACTATGACATTGACTGAGTTATAGTCGGAATAAGCGTAGGAAGTAAAGTGATCAAGGAATTCCCAGCCACCCATAACAGGCATGTTGAGGTCCAGGAAAATGAGTTCGGGTTTTTTGGGATTGCTTTTGCTGCCGGCGTATTTTAAGGTGTTGAAATGATGAAGGGCTTCTTCTCCGTTTTGTGCTGTTATGATTTCATTTGAAAACTCTGATTTCGCAATTACTTTTTTGCACAACATCAGCGTGATTGGGTCATCATCGATGCATAAAATTTGCTTTAGCATGTTTTATTGGTTTTTAAATGTTATGGTAAATGTTGTGCCTTTGTTTACTTCGCTGTCGATGCTTATCGTTCCGCCCATTGTTTCTACTTGCGATTTTACAAGATATAAGCCCAGTCCTTTACTGTCGGGGTAATTGTGAAATCTTTGATACAAGCCAAAAACTTTGTCTCTGTTTCTTTCTAAATCTATTCCGATTCCGTTGTCTTTAAAAGTTAGAATAGCTTTGTGATCTATTTGTTCGGCAGTTATTGTAATTTTTAATTTTCTGTTTTCGGATTTGTATTTGATCGAATTGGTTAGTAAATTGAGTAAAATACTGTCGATATACGCCTTGTTGATGTGTAATGAAGGTGTTTGATCAAATTTGAGTTTTATGATTGGTTTGTGTAATTCGATCTGAAAGGCAAGTTGGCTCAATACATTTTCGAAGACCTCTTTTAGCGAAACTTCTTCTTTTTGCATCGAAGGATTGTCTTTGATGATAATTACTTTTACCAGATCATTGATAGTCTCGTTTAATAAATGGGTTGATTTGCTGAATCCGGATAAAATTTCGTCCAATTCTGGATTCTCTACCGGAATGTCTTCTATAAGATTGAGAAGGCCAATTAAATTGGATAGCGGCGCTCTTAAATTATGTGATGTTATGTATGAAAATTGTTTTAGATCTTTGTTATTCTGAGTTAGTTCTCTAATGAGGTGTTCTTTTTCTGTTTCTAATTTTTTCTCGTCGGTGATGTCTCTTTGAATAGAAATCCAGTGCGAAATTTTTGTATCAGAATTAAAAATCGGAATCATAGAAAAACGAACCCAATATTCTTTTTTTTGTTTGGTGTAACTAATGGTTTCGATATAAAATTCTTCCTCGTTCTTTATTGCTTTTAGCAGTTTTTTAAGCTCGGATGAGTCGGATTTTGGGCCTCTGAAAATGTTAGGTGATTTGCCTATTATTTCATTAGATTGATAGCCGGACATTTGTGAGAATGCAGGATTTATATACACAATTTTAGGTATTTTGCCCTTTTCTGAATTTGCTTCGGTTATTAAAATAGAATCTTTAGACTGCGTGATAACGGTTTCTAAAAGTTTAAGCCGCTGTTCTTCTTCCTTCTGTTTGGTAATGTCCTGAATGGCTCCAATCATTCGAATAGCTCTTCCGTTTTCATCTTTTAACAAAAATCCTCTATCGAGAACATATTTATAGGATCCGTCTTTGCATTTAAAACGGTACTGATCTTGCCATTTTTCGGTTTTTTGTTCGATAAAGGAATAGAGCTTGATGGACATTCTGATACTGTCTTCGGGATGAATTTTGTCAAACCACCAACGGGAAGTTTTTCCAACTTCGTCAGGATTGTACCCAAAAACATTTTCTATACCTTTATTCCAGCTAATGGTGTCTTCTTGAATTTTCCAGTCCCAAATGGTGTCGCTTGTCGCTTTGGCAACTATATCATACTTTTCGTTCGATTCTTTAATCTCCTCGTTTGTCTTGTTTAATTTTTTAAAAATGGCAATACTTTTCTTTTTGTTTTGGATTAATATGTATTTGAAAATTAATCCCGTAGCCAGGATAAAAAAGATGTCTTTTAGGAAATTGTAAAAGTAAAATTTTTCGGGAGAAGCATATTTAATAAGTAATTTATGACCTGCGACAGCCAAGAACAACGAAATGATAATGTAAATCAGAGTTATTTGTGTTGTTTTACTTTTCATCAATCAAATATAATTAATTTACCGAAAAAACATTAAAAAAATAATCCATTTGAGGTCGAAATTGGCGTTTGTTTTTCGAAACTAATTGCTTGGCAATACGTAAACTATAGCAAAAACGTTTTTTATATCAAAATAAAGTGTACCTTTGCACCCATTAAAAATCTCAGATGGAATCTATTAGAAACATTGCAATTATTGCCCACGTCGATCACGGTAAAACCACTTTGGTTGATAAAATTATGTATCACTGTCAATTATTTCGTGACAACGAAAATACAGGTGATTTAATTCTTGATAACAACGATTTAGAGCGCGAAAGAGGTATTACTATTACTTCAAAAAACGTATCAGTTCAATACAAAGGAACAAAAATCAATATCATTGACACTCCTGGTCACGCGGATTTTGGAGGTGAAGTAGAACGTGTATTAAACATGGCCGATGGTGTATGCTTGCTAGTAGATGCCTTTGAAGGACCAATGCCACAAACGCGTTTTGTATTACAAAAAGCGATCGATTTAGGTCTTAAACCATGCGTAGTTATTAACAAAGTTGATAAAGAAAACTGTACTCCTGAAGAAGTTCATGAAAAAGTTTTTGACTTAATGTTTGAATTAGGTGCTGAAGAATGGCAGTTGGATTTTCCAACAGTTTATGGTTCTGCTAAAAATAATTGGATGTCTGACCATTGGGAAAACGTAACTGATAATGTTGAAGCATTATTGGATATGGTTGTTGAAAATGTACCTGCTCCTAAAGTTTCTGAAGGAACTCCACAAATGTTGATTACTTCTTTAGATTTCTCTGCTTTTACAGGTCGTATTGCTATCGGTCGTTTGGAAAGAGGAATTCTGAACGAAGGTATGCCAATTTCATTAGTAAAAAGAGATGGTACTATCTCTAAATCTCGTATCAAAGAACTTCATACTTTTGAAGGACTTGGTCGTAAAAAAGTGCAACAAGTTATTGCTGGAGATATTTGTGCAATCATTGGAGTTGAAGGTTTTGAAATTGGTGATACTATTGCTGATTTTGAAAATCCAGAAGGTCTAAAAACGATTGATATCGATGAGCCTACTATGAGCATGTTGTTTACAATTAATGACTCTCCTTTCTTTGGTAAAGAGGGTAAATTTGTAACTTCTCGTCATATTAGAGACCGTTTGACAAAAGAATTAGAGAAAAACTTAGCAATGAAGTTGGGTGAAACTGATTCTGCTGATAAATTTATGGTTTTTGGTCGTGGTGTACTTCACTTATCTGTTCTTATTGAAACTATGAGAAGAGAAGGGTATGAGTTACAAATCGGTCAGCCACAAGTTATCATCAAAGAAATTGATGGTAAAAAATGTGAGCCAATTGAAGAATTGACAATCGATTTACCAGAAACACTTTCAGGTAGAGCAGTTGAATTCGTTACAATGCGTAAAGGTGAAATGCTAAGTATGGAAACTAAAGGTGACCGTATGATTGTAAAATTTAATATTCCATCACGTGGAATTATTGGATTACGTAATCAATTGCTTACTGCTACTGCTGGTGAGGCTATTATGGCACACCGTTTTATAGGATATGAACCTTACAAAGGAGAAATTGCCGGACGTAACAAAGGTTCATTGATTTCTATGGAAAAAGGAAAAGCGATTCCTTATTCTATAGATAAATTACAAGATCGTGGTAAGTTTTTTGTTGAACCAAATGCCGAAATTTACGAAGGTCAGGTAATTGGAGAAAACTCTCGTGGTGATGATATGTGTGTAAACGTAACTAAAGAGAAAAAACAATCTAACGTTCGTTCTTCAGGGAATGATGAAAAAGCTAGAATTATCCCTCCAATTATTTTCTCATTAGAGGAAGCTTTAGAGTACATTCAAAAAGATGAATATGTAGAGGTTACTCCAAAATCTATTCGTTTGAGAAAAATTTACTTGACAGAAACTGATAGAAAAAGATTCAAATTCTAATTCATAGGAAATTCAAATATTTAAAAACCCAAATTTCAATTGCTGGAATTTGGGTTTTTTATTTATAAAAAAACTTCAAATTTGAGGTTTCAGGTTTTTGGAATTTGTTTTTTTAAATTTGGAGTTTTTAAAGTTTATCTCTTCAAACTAAAGTGTCCTTTTGCCTCACGGCCATCTTCAAACTTTGCTGTATACCAATAATCATCTGCTGGCAAAGGACTCCCGTTAAAGGTTCCGTTCCAGCCTTCGGAGAGAGGAGAAAGCTGCTTGATTAATTTTCCATAACGATCAAAAATATAGATTATTGAGTTTGTATAAAAATCAGCATCAGCTCCTTTTACATTCCAAGTATCGTTATAGCCGTCTGCGTTTGGAGTGAAAAATTTTGGTGCTCCAAGAACTGCAATTAATTTTTCTGAAATTCCACAATCATTCAAATCCTTTACATAAACTGTGTGAAAACCTATTGGCACATTTTCGAATAAATTGGACTCTTGGTAAGGACCATTCGCATCTGTAATGCTGTACACATAATTTCCTGCTCCAGTTGCTTTTACCAAAACAGAATTGTTGTCGCTTAAATCTTCAACTTCAATTGCCTGTATTTTTGCAATATCCGATGCTGTGACTTTTACAGTTCGTGTTCTCGAACAATTACTGCTGTTTTTTACTTCTACGGTATAAATTCCTTGGGTACTGACTTCTATCGAAAAAGTAGTGGCACCCGAAAGTAGATTTCCATTCAAAAACCATTGATAAGTATAATCATTTACTGTGCTAGGAGTTGTAATTCCAGCGTCGATTGTAATTAGAAATTCGGGTATGTTACTACAGATTAACTCATTTTCTGCTCCATCTGCGTTGAGTCGCACTTTCGGAAGTGGATTTACTATTAGATTAAAAGTGATAAAGCCATAACAATCATTAGATAAAGTGTTTTCTACTCTTGCCCAAATTTTTTGATTATTTGGATAGCCAATATTGCGATAATTTGAAATTGCGGTGATTGCCAAAGAATTGCCGGAAGTATCTGTTTCTGCGAGAAAATCGGCTTCATTTTTATAATAACTTACGGTATAATTTGTTGCAGGAGCGGGAAGCCTATTTTTGATTTCCTGGGTAGCATTGCTAAAATTAAAACTGGTAATGCCATCAGTATCATTGTTTAAAGCATCAATAAAATCATCGCATTGCTGATAATCCGGTATTTGAAAATTACCGGGAAGCTGCGTAACAGAAACCACAAGATTTAACTGGCTAACTCTAAAACATCCGTTGGCGTTGGCAACTCTGGCGTAAATTATTTTATTTGAGCTTTTATAAGCAAGAGGTGTTGCAATTAACAAGTTCGGATTCTCTGTTTCTGCACCAGCAAGTGTGGCGTAATAACTGATCGTCTCCTGAGCTGAATTTGCACTAATGATGTTATTCTTTTGTGTTAAATTGAATGCGGTAACTCCATCTGTATCATCATCGCATTGTACCAAAGTGACAGACGAAGCAACACTTGGCAACGCTAATATTGATAATGTAGCATTTGCAGAATATAAACCGCATGAATTCCCTGTTCGGTTCAAGTATACTCTGTATTGATACTTATGCATCAACAACGTAACATTCGAAACAACTAGCGTTGGGCCAGTAACGCCCGAATATGTTGTATTGTTGGAAAGATCTGTCCAGGTTGTACCATTGTTGGTAGAAATCTGCCACTGGTGACTCGTAATAGAAGCGCTAGTTACGGCAAAAGTAGTGCTTTGTAATTCGCAAACGGATTTATTTTGAGGTTGATTATTAATAATGATAGGGGCAGCAATAGTATAATTAGTATTCGGATTTGTGTAGCCCGCTCCGCTTGTTACAACACCATTAGCATTTACCGTTGGAGGGGAAATGGCACCTAATATTCGGTCATTATTGCCATCTGTAAAACCAGCTTCAATTACATCAGAGCATAAATCATTGTCGCTGTCAAGTGAGGTATAATTATAAATACCGTCCGAATCTGTATCTGCAAAAGTATAATTTAGTTTTCCGCTTTCTGCTACTGTTTCTACTGTATTTGCTAAACCGTTTGGGCCAAAATTATTGCTATCAATGATTCCATCCAAATTAGTGTCAAGAGCATTACTGCCGGATTCTTTTAGATCATAAATACCATCATTGTCACTATCCAAATCCAGATAATTCATAACATTGTCGTTATCAAAATCGGCAGGTGTTATTCCGTCGGCAAATGCATCATCAATTCCGTCATGATTGGTATCAATAGTAGAAATCGTTTTAATCGTAGTACCTTGCGCCTCAATACTATCAGGTATGCCGTCGTTATCGCTGTCCAGATCCCATTGGTCTGGCACACCATCATTGTCAGTATCTTTTGAGACACAAACAGCGTAGAACTTTAATGAAGTCTTATTTGGTAATACATCCGAAAGGTTTTTATGCTTCAAGCTAATCATTTTTGACTGATTGGTCAGGAATTTAAAAGTTCCGGTTCCTGCGGCTAATGGTACAGTATTGTTGAGTCTAAATCGAATTTCGAAAGAAGAATATTCTGTTATACCACTTTCATAAAAACCATCATAATTGGTGTCAATTAGTAATTGATTGTCTGGATTTAATACTGTGATCGTTTTGTTTATTTCTGAGTTGACCACATATTCAGCACCAGAATTTAATAAATCTGCCGAATTTGCTGTCGAAATATATTCTAAACCAAGCGAAATGGGTTGCGTAAAATTTAAAGTATAAGTTACCCAATTGGTTTTTCCGGGAGGAACTTCGGTAACAAAACTGCCATCAATGCTTCCTGTAAATGGAGTTGTGCTAGCGGTGGTAGAAGTAGTGACTTTTGTAATAAATGAATTGTTGTAGGTGCCAACTGAAATGATTCCGTTGCTTGTGGCGTCAATATTGATGTTTTGATTACCGTACGATTCGGTACAATTTGTTATTCCATCTGCATCATTATCCAAATCGATGTTATCGTTTGTTTTGTCGTTATCTAGATCCGTAGGGCAATCGCTAACGGGTATTTCATCAGAAAATAAATCAATACCACAAGCAGATAAAGTTGCTTTTACTTTGTAATATCCAGGCTGAGTCGGCGAATATGAATTTGAATTTGCACCGGAAATGGCTACATCATTAAAATACCATTGAAAAGTGTCGAACCCTGTTAATGAGCTGATATTGAGTTTTATATTTGGAATACATCCGGATTGTGTAACGTTTAATTGCTGAAAATTCACCTCTGGTTTGAAGGTAAATCCGGAATAATAACCTCCAAAAGTTGCTGCACCATCGCTTCCATAAGCGGCCAAATACAACTCGGAAGTAGAAAAAACGGATACGTTTCCTGTCAATCCCGTGATGACATAGCAT
The DNA here is from genome assembly GCF_017948595.1 of Flavobacterium geliluteum. Classification (GTDB taxonomy): domain Bacteria; phylum Bacteroidota; class Bacteroidia; order Flavobacteriales; family Flavobacteriaceae; genus Flavobacterium; species Flavobacterium flavipigmentatum. The sequence goes on from NZ_JAGFBV010000015.1 coordinate 7,826, forward strand.
TTATAATCAGAATTTCCTGTTACAGCTGTTGGTCCTAAAACATTTACAAAAGGGGGTAATGTGGCCAAAGTATAAGGAGTGGCATCGATTATAAAATTGAGATTAGAACCTGTTTTTGTAGTAAGAGTAACTCTTCCCGTAAAATACCGATTACCAATTGCTTCAATAGCAGGAATATTATCTATGGTTTGCGGAGTTTGACAACTTAAAGGAGGTACAAAAAACATTTCCTGATTGGCTTCGTCCGGTCGCGAATTGTCTCCTACACTTTGATAGGCAAAAATATTTTTATTAGAATGTACGTAAAGATTTCCTTCGGCATTATAATTATTACCCAAAACAGCAACATATTCGCCCGCATTGATTGTATAGTTTGGAGTTAGGGATCCATTCAAAAATATTTCAGTATTGTTTTCATGGGCAATCAAAATCACTTTTTCGACCTCGTCAGAACCTGTACTTTTTATAAAAATATAATCTTTTCCTGTTCTTTCTGCCGATACAATTTGGTCAAAACCTAAATCTATGTTGTTAGGAAGCGGCCCGTTTGATCCGGCAAAAGAACCACAATTTACCGCTATTGGCTTATTTGATGCGATCAAGGCACCTATTAATGCATCATTGTTGGCAGGCGTAGGGCCTTGCACAGCGATGGTGTAGCTTTCTCCGCTGTTGAGTGTGATACTGGGAAGCGAATTGCCTGAAACGAAATTGTTTATTAAGAGTGCGCCTGGTTTTATATCAGTAAAATTGATTACAGTATTGTTTTCGGTGGCCAAAATTGAAGCAAAAGTCAGATGCCTGTCTGAGTAGCCTGGATTGAATTTATTGGTGAGGCCACTTATTCTAAATTGTGTTCCTAATGCAGCAAGCCCTTTCGATACTATTTCGCTTGATTGATTACCCGTTCGGTCTATAATTCTTACTGTAGCATACACAACATCTGCGGCTTCAACAATGTAACCACTGTTAGACTTGATTCTGCTCACCTCATATTCGTCCAGAACAAACTGATTTGCGTTATGCGCATTGATATCAAAAATATAAGGATTGTCTCTTGAAACTGTTCCTGAGAAGACGGCTCCTCCGATTTCTTTTAAATTAAAATTGACAGGAATTGTACTTGGTGTTGAAATATATATAAATTGCGAACCAACCGGAACTTTGGCAGAGGCAACAATTGGCGGAATATAATGCGTTTTACTAAATTGTGAAAATCCCAAAAAAGGCACTATTATCAATAAAATAAGGAACAGTAGTTTTTTTCGCATGTTTTAAAAGTAATAATTTTTAGATTATCTTTTCAAACTAAAATGGCCTTTAACATTTTTTCCATCTGCAAATAACAAAGTAAACCAATAATCATCGGCTGGAAGTTGTTGGTTGTTGAATAAACCGCTCCATCCGCTGCTCTGTTGATTCATTTGTTTTACTAATTTTCCATAGCGATCAAAAATAGAAATTTCAAAATCAGGAAGATAACTAGCGTTTTTAATTTGCCAAATATCATTAAAACCATCACCATTTGGCGTAAAAAATCTCGGGTAATCAACGACATAAATCAATAAAGTATTAGACATCCCGCAACCTTTTTTTTTACGAGCTACTGCATTGTAGATTCCTGGTAAAACACTAGCAAATAAAGGCTCATTCTGAAAAGTAATGCCGTCAAGCGAAAATTCATAATCGCCGGAACCCGTAAATTCCAGTAAAACCGAATTGTCATTTCCTGAGAATTCTTTGACTTGCGTATTGGTTAAAGTGGCAGGTTCAGATAGATCTACCGTAAACTTTTTTGCTTTTTCGCAACCCTTAATATCGGTCACGGTTACGATATAATCACCAGCAGTGGTAGCCGTTATGGTGTTGCTGTTATTAACTCCGGTGTCCCAGCGATAACTTGCAAATCCAGAAGCAATAGTCAAATCTACACTATCGCCTTTACATAAATGAATCGTTTCATCACCAAAATTTGGTGGATCAAAAGTGTTTATTTCAAGTTGTATTGGTATGATGTCATAGCAATCGCTTCCGTTGATAGCTCGCGCATAAATTATTTGAGAATTTGGAGTGGTGTTTTTGAAAATATTGGGTAATGGATTTTTTTCTGTTAAAGCGTCCGAGGTATTCAAATAATAAACAAAACGCAATCCTGCGGGAACGCCTGTAATATTGGGAGAAATTTCTGCATTCAAATCAAATTGATACAAACCATCCTGAACCGGATCCTGATCACAAGTTTGAAAAGGGTTTTGATTCGGAATAGTATTATTGACAATCCTTAATGTAATTTCTGCTGTAGCGTAACAGCCGTATTTATTTTCAATTCGGGCAAAAATGATTTTATCTCTTGAAGTGTAATTTTCAGGTGAAATGATGGTGTTTGTTTTTGCTTGCGCATCTGCCAATGTTTCATAATAGCCCGCATTTACGATATCTGGGGCGTCATTTTTTATAATGTTATCCAGTTTTGACAAATTAAAAATAGCTTCGTCATTATTATTTACACCACATTGAATCATTGTTGCATTCGAAACTGAAATTTGGGAGGAAAAATCAATTTTAATTTCTCCAATTAAAGTACATGTTGAAGGAGTTAGCACCACTTCGGCTTTGTAAGTTCCGGAATCTGTTGGTGAATAATAGGGATTCGTTGCTGCTGGAATCAGAATATTGTTTTTGTACCACCTGTAGGTATAAGTCGCAGATAAATTGGTGTTTAAAGTAGTTGTTTCACCAAAGCATATCGGGCTATTATTTGCGATCGTTCTATCGGGGCCAAAGTCTATCTTCGATTTAAAACTGCCAGCTTCAATAAAAACTGCCGAATCATAATATTCTTCAGAATCATCTGCGATAACAAGTTTTATGTGGTATTTTTTTCCCGAAATCACAGGGCTTTGAGCGTTCATAACGACTGTTTGTCCTGCATAATTTATCGGACTCGCAGCTGTATTAATTCCATTAAAATATTCTTGGTTTTGCTCAGGGCATCCTTGGTAAGGCACGTTTCCGTTAAGGCTAAAACCCGGTTCTATTTTGGGACGAACATTTGTTGAGGAAACTATAGCAGTTTGATTCGGTAAAACCGCAAGATTTTTATAAACGGCTGTTGGATCATCTGCTTCTTTTATTAAAAATGCAAAACCGTCGGAATACTGACACGGAAAAAACGACTGATATTCATTAGAAGCAAAAATATAATTGAAACTTAAAAAATCGGTTAGAGGTATAAAATCGAATTCTAAAACGGTTGCATTTACCGAATTAATACCCAACGCTTGATTTAAATCGCTGTCACCTTGCCAATTTGGATTTCCGCCTCCGCGATTGGTTCTAAAAGGGCCAATGGCATCGTGGCTGGGCGAAGTAGCAAGAACAACACCTTCTGAAAAGGGAAAATTACTGGCTCCTTTATTAAAGTAAGCAAAACTTTTTTGTCCGGGAGTAAACGTATCGCCAAAACCATTAATATTGGATACAGAAACGCAGGTGTTATTTACTAAAATAGTATTAATAAGTTGTTCCGGCGTTTTTGTATCATCAATACTAATAACTTGTTGTCCAATCATTTTTATAGAAAAAAAGGACATAAAAAGACCAATAAGCGTAATTTTAAAACAATTCATAGTATAGCAAATATACTACAAATCTCTCTTTTTTAATAATTTATAAGAGAAGAACACAAACAAGAACGTCCAGATCAATACTATCAGTATCGAAAGATAATTGACATCATAATCTTTTACGTTTTCAACGCCCATTTGGGTTCCGATATTTTTTACAACAGACAATCTTGTGAAGGGTTCAATAATCAAATTTGACATTGCTTCTAAAGGCAAAAATTGCATGATTGTCTCGTGAGTATTGCTGTTTGGAAAAATTTTAAAAGCTAAAATCCCTTTTACAATTCCTTCAATGATACTCCAAACCAAAAGAAATCCCAAGGCAAAAGCAGAGCGTTTTACTAATATTCCTAAGAATAAACAGAACGAAAAGAAACCGGTCAATTTGACAAAAAAGGCCAAAAGATAATCTAGATGACTAAAAACAATTCCTGCTTCGGTGTAAGAAGAAAAGCTGAATCCTAAAATCAAAGTCATTACAAATACAAAAATAGTCGAGCAAAATGCAAAAAGTACCACCGTTAAAAATTTCGATAAAATAAATTCTTTTTTACTCAAACCATCAATTAGGTTTTGTTTTAAAGTACCGTAACTGTACTCATTTGCCATCATTGAAACGATTACAATTGCCAGAAAAAACTTGAGCCAAGCGGCAACATAAGTATTAAAATGCCAGATAAACGGGAAGTTAAAGATGCCCATTTCGGCCAAATGAAATTTAAAAATGCCTATGTCAAATTTTATCGAAGCAATCAAGGCGATAAACGAAAGTAAAATAAAATAGGTCAGTGTGAGGATTTTGCTGGCTTTGTTTTTCCAGATTTTTTGTAATTCTATAGCGATAAGTCTGTTCATGGTCTAGTTGTTTTGTGTAATGGTTTTACTAGTTAATTCTAAAAATTGAGCTTCTAAACTGTTTTTACGTTTGACCAAATGGCTCAACGCTATGTTTTTAGAAAATAAAAACTGATTCAGTTCTGAAGCCGATAATTCTGATTTTAGATACACCAAAACTTTTCCTTCTTCCTCTATAATTCTTTCTACTGATGAATGTGTTGCCAAAACTGTTTTCAAAATGTCATTATTTTCAGCCTGTACTTCAAAAAAGCCTTCATTGGCCGACATTTCATCTACCGAGCCTGAATATAATATTTCGCCTTTTCTTAAAACAATCACATGCGAACATACTTTTTCGACTTCGTCTAATAAATGCGAAGCCAGTAAAATTGTGGTACCTTGAGAGGCGATTTTTCTAATGATATCACGAATTTGGTGAATTCCCTGAGGGTCCAGACCGTTTGTAGGCTCGTCTAAAATTAAAATTTCGGGATCATTCAAAAGTGCCGAAGCGATAGCCAAACGTTGTTTCATCCCTAAAGAAAAAGTACTGAATTTGCTGTCTTTTCTTTCGGTAAGGCCAACTAAATCTAGCTTTTCGTTTATTTTAGCATAACTGATGCTTTTTATTTTACAAACCAGTTTTAGGTTTTCTTCGGCGGTCATGTACGGGTAAAAGTTAGGCCTTTCTATAATAGCGCCTACTTTTTTTAAGGCTTCGTGCGTTTGCATGTTGCCGCTAAACCAGCTGTAATCGCCGGAAGTTCGGTTGACAACATTCAACACAATTCCCAAAGTGGTAGATTTTCCGCTTCCATTAGGGCCTAATATGCCGTAAACGCGGCCTTTTTGTATTTCAAAAGACACATTTTTTAAGGCTTGAATACGCCCGTATCTTTTGCTGAGATTCTGAATTGTAAGTATGGTTTCCAATATAATTTTTGTTTTAGTTATTTAGTAAGACGTTTCAACTAAAGTTTTGTTACTGCCAAATGTAATTTAATGTAAATTTGCATTAAAGATATTGAAAATGAGCGAGCCGTTGATGGTTTTAAAAAAACCTTCTTACCCTTTGATGCAACCCCTTTTGAGTTATTTAGAACGATACGAACGTATTTCAAAAGTTTCTGTTTTTTATGATGATTTATTGCGTTTTACAGGTTCTGTAAACGTGTACGATAAGTATGAAAGTGATACGTTGTGGATTCGTGTGTATTATAGCGAGTTTGAACGAAATGAGATTGACCTAAATCTAAAAAAAATTTATTCGTTACTGCATTCGGACGGAAATAACGAAATTATTCAGTTTCTAAATGTGGATGCGATTGATTATTGTACGTTTGGAAATTCTAAACCTTTCCGAATTAAAGTTCGAAATATTCTCAACGATAATTATGTGCATTTTTACATCAAAAAGGCAGATGCTTCACGTATTTACGGACTCGAATTGGAAGATATTCTGTCTCCGGACAAAATCAATTTTTTGGTTTATAAAGACACTTTAATCGAGGAGCATATTATCGGAATTCCAGGTGATGTTTTTATGGATACTTTGCTAGACACGTGTACTGAAACCGAAAAATCTCAGATTGCAAAAGAGTTTGTAAAATTCAACGAACGCTGTATGATCAGGCTTTTGGGAGATATGCGTGCGTATAATTATGTAATTGTCCCTATTCATGATTTTGATCAGGTGGTTTATAAAATTCGGCCCATAGATTTTGATCAGCAATGTTATGAAGGGAATTTTAAAGTATATCGACCACAGTTTTTCAAAGAAAATTATCCAATGATTCAACTAATTAAGGATAAATTAGAAGAAAGATCGATCATTCAATATAAAGATGAGGAACGTGCTATTTTAGCAAAACGTATTCACTCGGCCGAGAACAGAATCAAAAAGTTACTGAATATCATGTGTCACGATACGATTTCGACAGAAGAAAATCTTAGTCAGCTAAAAATGGAATTATACCGCTATACTAATGATATGAAGTTTAAAAATGCAAAGTCTATGGGACATGTTATGTTTGCTGCTTTTGAATTTATTACACGTAACTTTAAAAACACCCATTTAATTTAATTTTTGCCTCGAATTAACACAGCTTAAATGAATTTTTGAGTCATTCATATCATTTTAATTTGTGTTTAAATAAAAAATAGTATGATGAAAAAATCAATTTTGTTCAGTTTTTCAGTTATTTTACTTGCTTGTCAGCAAAAAGATTCCAGCGATTTAAAAGCGCTTTATCCCCTTCCTAAAAAATTAAAAGAAGTTTCCGGAATTACTTATTTCCCAGAGACAAATCTAATTTATACTCTGGAAGACAGCGGAAATGCCAATGAAATCTATGCTATAAATGCAGAAGGAAAATTAGATAAAAAAATTGCAATTACCAATGCGACAAATGTAGATTGGGAAGATATTACCAAAGACAAAGACGAAAATATTTACATTGGAGATTTTGGGAACAATGATAATGAGCGTCAGGATTTATGTATTTACAAAGTGAATAAAAACCAGTTAAATTCAGAAAACGCTACAGCCGAATATAAAGTTTTGTTTTCTTATCCCGAACAAAAAGAATTTCCGCCAAAGAAAAAAGAATTATTTTTTGATGTCGAAGGCTTTTTTGAATACCAAAACTACTTTTATTTATTTACAAAAAACAGAAGCAAAAACTTTGATGGAACAGCTTTTATCTACAAGATTCCAAATGCAACCGGAACGCAAAAAGCGGTAAAAATTGGAGAGTTTAAAACATGTAACAACTACAATCATTGTGTATTGACAAGTGCTACAATAAGTCCAGACGGAAAAAAAGTAGCTTTACTAAGCCACGATAAAATTGTGTTGTTTGAAAATTTCCCTGGCGATTTATTTCATAAAGGAACTCAGAAAGAGATCCAGCTGAATCATTTTTCTCAAAAAGAAGCCATTGTTTTTAAAGACAATTTTACATTGTTAATTGCCGACGAAAAAACAAATAAAGTAGGAGGTAAGGTGTATGAGTTTATTTTACGATAGGTTAAATGTTAAATGTAAAATGTAAAAAGTGAGATGTGATTTGTTATTTAACATTTTACATCTCACTTTTTTTATAGCTCGATCTGTCTAAATTTTAGTATTCCTAAAAACTAAATGCTGCTGCAAAAATAACTCTTCCAACTTCTTCAGGCGCTTTAAAATAAGAGATTCTCGCTGTCAAAACGTTGATAGCATTCAGCCAGAGGCCTCCTCCAAAATCCTGATGCCATTTTTTAGAATTATCTCCGTCTATCCAGATTCTTCCGTAGTCGAAACCACCTAAAACGCCGTAAGTCAGGGGAGCAATGGTACGCTGGATTTTACCAATGCTAAAACGCAAATCGCTACTTTGAGAAAAATACGAACTGCCTAAAAATCGTTCGTTTCTATAGCCGCGCAAATTAGTATCGCCACCCAAAGAGGCTCCGTGGTAAAATTCGTAATTGTTGTTTAAAACTGTTTTTCCTTTAAAAGCTGTCGCTAAAACTAGCTTTCCGTTATGATCTATTTTATGTGTAAAACTTAAAAGACTTTCTAAAGTTGGAAAATTTTGTTTGGTATTTTCCAGATTTACCAGCCAGGTTGCAGACATCATAAAACCAATTCCTAAAGTAGGTTTTGATGCAAAGTCGGCATTTTTAAAGCCATATTTTACTTTTGCACCACCATATAACTGACTTTCAAAGACCGTTGGATTTATGATATTCGGCAGATCAATATAGCGGTCTTTGGTCTCCTCAACTCTCATTTGTTGCAATAAAGGCTGAAGGCTAAATTCGCTTCCGTAACGACCAACATGCCTGATGGCCGCTGCGATATTAAATTTCTGAATACGGACCCTGTTGTAATCCATTCCAAATTCATCATCATTATTTTGTGTTTCATTTCCATAACCAAAATAATTCATGGCAAAGTTTGGAGTGGTGTATTGCGATTCAACATCAATAATCCATTTTCCTAATAATCCCGGAAAATGTGCTGCATAATTAAATTCCATACCTCCTGTTGCAAAATAATAGAAACCGTTTAAAACATGTCGTTGTGTGTACGGATTCTGCTTAAAATTATTAACCGTATAATTTAAATTAATGCCTACTTTTATCCCGTCATCTGGGTTAAACCCAATGTTGGGTAGCCCCGAGACTACATTATATTTCGGTTTTTGATAATTATACAAGTTAACCTCGTAATCATCGGTCAATTGTGTTTGAGTTTTGCTATCTAAATTATAAGTGTTCTCTTTTGATTTAAAATCATAAACAATCACTTTTCTACCATTTTCGATCGCGTAAGTATCGTTGTTCTGACCGCCAATTAAACGAATTTTTATTTTCGATTTTTCTTTCCCAACGACTTCAAAAACATCATTGTCATCCAAACCATAAATCCATAAATTTTTGGTTTTTGCATCCGTAACGTTTTTAGTGTAAACTAATTCGTTACCTTCTTTTTTAATTCTGAATACTTGAATTTCAAGGCTTTTTTTAGCATTGTGATGAATGACAAATTTGTCTTTTTTGTCTGTTCCTGCTATCATTACCGTGTGGCTTAAAACACCAAAATATTCTGAAGCATATTTTTGAAGTTCTTTTTTTCTGTTTTTTAATTTTTGTTTGATATCAGCAGCTGTTTGATCCTGTACTTCCTTCGGCATGTTTTTAAAAGCATTATCGATATCTGCATCAGACAAGTTGTCCTGAATAAATTGTGCCTGAGCCAACCAGTCTTTTTCTTCTGCCGTCTTCAAAAAAGCCAAATCCAATGGATAAGGTTCTCTGTTGAGCCATTTTACATTGTCAATTTTATTTTTGAAAGTACGCATGTGACGCAATGCCGGAATATTCATCAATATCGACAGTAATGTTCCGTCATATTTTGTAAAAGCCTGATCGCGATCACGAGGAATCGGGCGGTAAATTATTTTATCCCCTTTTTTATGCTCGGCCCAGCGCCATTGGTCAGAATGCCTGTCCCAATCGCCAATAAGCATATCAAATAAACGTGCTTTTATATATTCTTTTTCATCCACTTCATATTTTTCGTCCTTATGAAGATTTTTCATCATATCATCAGTACTAATAATATCGCTTGGATGTCCAAAATTTTTGGCATCCAGATGATTGTCGGCTGGTCTTTCTTCCACCATGTACAATGCATCTCCAAAATTCGAATTAAACTCTTTTAATCCATCTTGTTTCGGAATGTAATACAATACAGGATTAGTATGCGGTAGACCTAATTGATCTGCCATACTGCCAATTACAAATGGAGCATAAGGATGCGAAGTTGTGTAAAAATCAAGTAAGAAATTTTCAGCGTATGTTTTTTCAAAATCATTTACAACATATTGATCTTTAAAAGCAACAGATTGTAAAAATGCAGTGGCACTTTTTTTCATTCCCCTCATCACATATTCTCTTCCTTTAGGATCAGACATACGAAGTGAAATAGATTGATGTCCGCCGCCTTCGCGAATGGGTTTCAACCCTCCCATTAAGGTGTCTATTGTGGCTGTTTTGGCACTAATGGGTAAACTATAATATTTTCTATAATGATTTCCGAACAAAAATTTATGAAAAAGACTTTTCTTCGTCATATCGGTAGTGTAAATTGAGGTCGTTGTAGTTTTCTGAAAAGTATTAGAACCTGCTGGAGACCAATTAAATTCTTTCGCTTTTATGATTTCATGTTCAAAAAGCAACTTTTCTTTGTTGTTAGTATTGCCGAAAAAAGACACTTTTGCATCTCCGCTCTTAAAAAGCACTAGCATTGCATAACCATTTCCACCGTATGAAAAATCGTTGGGATTGATGGCTCTAGCAGCTTCAGATTTTGAGCCGGCACCACTAATAATTTGTTTAATGTTTTCGCTGTTGATATACTGTAGATTGTGGTCATGACCCGAGACGACAATGACATTTTTCTGGCCTTGCAATAGGGTTTTAATTCTTTTGGCGTAAATTGTATATTGCTTGTTTTGAAGGTCTTGCGGATTAATTCCGGATGTCTTTCGTAACAAATTTATAAATGAGCCAATAATAGGAAGCGGTATCTTTTTTTCAAAAGGGAATAATTGTTTTTCTAAAGAATATTGTCCTCCGTGAGATCCGTTACTCAGGATAGGATGATGAATAGCGACAACGACTGTTTTTTCCTGATTTTTGTTTAAAATATTTTCCAGCTGATCAAAAAAATCTTCTCGTGTCTTTATGTCACAATTGTCATTTATGGTCGGATGGTTGTCCCAATCTTCCAGAAACCATTCGCTGTCAATAGTAACCAGAGCGGTGGTGCTATCAATTTTTACATCTTCTATTGGGCAACTTTTTCTGGGCAAAAAAGCTTTTTTATTGTTCAGGTAGTTAGAGACAAATTCGGCTTGAAGTTCTAAACCTTTAATGCCGCTGTACCAGTCGTGATTGCCCGGAATAAAAATCGTCTTTCCTCTGAAACCTTTGGTAAGTTGCAGCTGATTGGTGAGTTTTGTCTCTGCAAAAGCCTTCTCTGTTGCGTTATTATTGCTGGGAAACCCTTTCGGATAAATATTATCACCCAGAAATAAAAGAGTGGCATTTTTACCGGATTTTTTTAGTCTTTGATGGAGTAATTCTAATGTTTGCTGTGCCTTTTCTTCATCAGCATTTCCGGCATCTCCAACCAGGTATATAGTTTGTGCAATTTTTATCGTATCGGTTGCGTTTTCGGTATTGTCGGCTGTAACATTTTTTCCGTATTGTACTTTGTGAGTAGCACAGGAAGCGACAAGCAAAATGAGAGAAACAAACGCTAAATAGGTGTTAAGTTTATTATTTAAATGATAATCCAAAAACAATTTCATAATTTCGTGGTATAAAAATATTCTTTATGAATCTGATAGACCAAGCCGAAGATTTCGTGAGTAATTTACTCAAAGATAAACTTTCTAATTTATATTCTTACCATAATTTTAATCATACTTTGACTGTAGTAAATGCGGTAAAAGAACTTTGTAAAAAAGAAGAGGTCGTAGACGATGAAAAAATAGCACTCTTAGTAGCTGCTTGGTTTCACGATACAGGTTACATTCAAGGATATGAAAATCATGAGAGTGAGAGTGTAAAAATTGCTGCTGCTTTTTTAAAAGAGCACGGTAAATCGGATGATTTTATCGCGATTGTTTCTAATTTGATTCTTGCTACCGAAAAAGAATATGTTCCTAAAACGCAATTAGAAAAAATAATTAAAGACGCAGATTATGCTCACATAATGGGTTCTGAATATGGAACGACTTGTGAGTTATTGCGCTATGAACTAAAAAATATCTGGAATATTTCATTTTCTAATTCTGAATGGGCCGCAGAAAATTTAGAATTTTTATTAAAAAAACATCGATTTTATACGGATTATGCGCAACGAAAATGGCAGCCTCTGAAGGAAAAAAACTTAATTGCACTTCAAAAAAAGATAGACAAACAAAAATTAAAAGAGTCGATAGCAATAGAGAATGATAATAAAAAGGATAAAGCAGAAAAACCGGATCGCGGGATCGATACTTTATTTCGTGTAACACTTGGAAATCACACGCGATTAAGCGGAATTGCAGATAGTAAAGCCAATATTTTATTGTCTGTAAATGCCATTATTATTTCAATTGCACTTTCGACTATTATTCCAAAATTAGATAGTCCTAAAAATGCACATTTGGTCATTCCTACTTTTATAATGTTGATTTCGAGCGTCACGACGATTATTTTTGCTATTCTTTCTACACGACCAAAAGTAACATCGGGTATTTTTACCCGAAAAGACGTAGAAGATAAAAAAGTAAATTTGATGTTTTTTGGAAATTTTTACAAAATGCCACTACAGGAATATGATTGGGCCATGAACGAAATGATGAAAGACCGTGATTATTTGTATTCGACGATGATTAAAGATTTGTACTACCTCGGACTCGTTTTGCAACGTAAATACAACTTATTGCGTATTGCTTACAATCTTTTTATGGTCGGATTGATTGTGACTGTGATCTCGTTTGTAATCGCTTTTAAAAATATTTAAAAAGCTCAATTAAAAATTAATTGAGCTCGTCTAGTAAGTCTTGATAGGTTATTTTTTTGGCAGTGCTCGGCGTGTTGTTAATTACTTTTACACGAATGGCTCTTAATCCTGAAACACCTTGCAAATCTTCCACTTCAAATTGTTCGATGGCAGGTTCGAGAATTTTTTTGTGCTGCAAATATTTGATGTATTTTAAATATTCTGCTTCTTCGCTGTTCTGAGAATATACAATTGTGATTTTTTCTTTCTCAGTAATACGTTCTTTTGAGCCTTTAATATTGGCTTTGTCGATACGTTTTTTTACGACTTCGTATCTGGCATTGTAAGTTCCATCAACGTCAAAACGCTTTTCATCCATTCTAAAACGAATAGAAAGAGGCTGACTAAAGACCAAAATTAGCGAAGTCACATCCAGTTCATACGGCAAAGAGGCTTTAAGTTGGTGGTGCTCCAGCTCCATTTCGCATAATGTTTGTAATTGCCACAAGCGTAAATTGTGCAAATACATGATGTCAAAAGGTTTTGTTGGCGCAATCGAAGACCCAATATATAAATTATGCTCAACACCATCCGTTTTAAAACGTTCGTAATAATGCGGATAAATTTGCTGCGCATCGAGTTGTTTTTTGTCCAGAACAGTTGCCAGCTTTTTATTAATAATAGACATCGCATTATCAAATTTCTTTCTTTCCTGATAAAAAAGACCTGTTTTTTCGTCTAAACTTTTAAAATACAATTGCTCTAATTCTTCGTTTTGAGCATTGTCTTTGGTATTTTTTAAAATAGGATGAATTTCATCTTCGATATAATGCTGAATATGCTGCTCTGTATCTGCTTTAAGCGGATGATCTAATTCATCTCGAAGCGATTCAAGTTCAAATTTGCGTTGTTCCAAAAGTACTAAATTGCTGTTAGGTTTTTGATTTTCAAAAATTTCTAAAAGCATCGTCAATTGGTTTTTTAAATCTTTTTTTACCGTTTCATTACGATGTTCAGACGAACCTTTTATATCAATCTGGCCGTATAAAGGAAATACATTTTTAAATACAATTTCTTTAAAAATATAATCTTTGGTAGGATGGGTATTTTGAAAATAATTTTGTGATTCTTTCTTAAACTTCCAATAAACACTCGGGTGGATCGTTGTATATTCACGCTGAATAATAGCCTCGATCTGATGTTGCATATCAGTGTTGTAACGATCAATAGTATCCGTTAGATAAGGCAAAACCAGTTCGAGTTTGGTAGCATTTACACTGTTTAAATCTCTGGAATTTTCAGAAACTAATTCTACAATTCCTAACAAATTTCCCTCTTTTATGATAGGTGCAAAAACACAGCTTTGAATATTTTGCTGCAATAAATGTTCACCTAGTTTCTTGTTTTCTGATTTTTGTATGAATTTTTTAACATTCGAAATTACAAATGGTTCTTTGTTTGTGAGCAAATTTTCAAAAGAACATCCAAAAAAAGCATTGCTGCAATCTATTTCCTGATCTGCAGAAAGTAAAAAACTCTGAATTTGATTGTCAAATTTAATGGGTCTTATAAATTTATCTTCCTCCGAATTGTAAATAATGAAACCTACTTTTAATGCTGGAATTTTAAAAATAGATCTAAAAATATTGGCGATCACATCATTAGAAGCAACGGTTTTGGAATCGGGTTTTAGCAAATTACTTTTTAAATTCGAAATCGCACTTTCTGTAGTGGCATCAAATAAAGTTACAATTCCAAAGCCTTTGAGGATCCAGCTTCCTACCGGAAATTTAGATTTCCATAAATCGATGTCGGTATAATTGTCTATCAGTAAATCAAGGTCGTCCTGAGTAAGATTAATAGCGTTTTCAGAAGGAATAATTTCAATAAAATCGGCATTATATAAAATCCTGTAATGTTTTATAACGCCATTTTCATCCGGAATATCATAAAAAAAAGGTTTATTAAAATCGATCTTTTGATTGTAATAACTTGCCAGAATCAAACAGCAATTGTTGATATAAAATTGGTGATCGTCAAAATCACGAATTTCCATGTCAAACTCGGTACCCGCATTATTGAGTATTTTTTTGAAGCGTTCGCTAAAATTGAATGTTAAATTCTGAAAAGGAATCGTAACGGCTTTTATTTCGTTGTTTGTCAATGCTGTCGGAAATAAGTCTGACAGTAAATGTTTTATGAGTGTTTCATTTTTTTGAATGAAATCGTAGTCCTCTATTCCAGTTCTAAATTCTGGTAATGGGGCTATCTGTTGCAGCACAGCCTTCGCGTAGTTGGAACGATAGTCTACATCGGATAAAGCAATTTCTTCAAAAGATTCAATTAATTTATGAAAAGAAATAATTGTTTTGAAGGGACTTTCGTTGTACAAATGAGTATTCATCTGAATTTTATTTAGAATACAAAATTAAGCATAAATTAAGAATTGATCATTATTTTACTATTTCTTTCGCTTATGCAATGATAAATTTTTATGTTGACCAATAAAAAAACGGCAATTACGAAGGTAGTTGCCGTTTTTTGTTTGTAATAAGTAAGTAGTAGAAAATGAATGACTCTTAGCTTTTTTCTTCTTTATTGAAATAAACTAAGTAGTAATACATTTGTTTTTCTTCATCCCAGCCTTTTTCGACAAATTTTTCTGCACTTTCGGGATTGATAAAATCCATTTTAATCTGAATGTGAGTATCCAGATTTATTACGTTTTTAATCGATTTTCTAGCGTCAGAAACTGCTGCATTTGCAATTGGGAATGAGGTGATGTCTTCGATGCTGTATTTTTCTCCTTTATCTACCTTATAGTTTTTAAATTCTGGGATAAGATCAGGATTGTCCAGTACTTCGTTTAAGAAATTTTGCTCTTCAAACTGGTCATTTTTTGCAAAATAATTCACAGAGCGATTCATAAACATGACTTCTTCTTTTTTGTCTTCTGCAGGCAGAACTACATCTTTTGCAAAATTCTGGCAGAATTTTAAATATTTTTTGGTAATAAAATTTTCATCTTCAAAAGCATCAACAGACAAAAAGTGCTCTAACCAATAACGCGCATCATAACGGTTGCTGTCAACAGTCAGGATTTTATAACCTTCTTCTTTTTTGTAGTTAAAAATCAAACATCCTTTGTCTAATTTGCTCAGGTTGATACCTTGCTGCAAAATCATTTCAAGGTTACTGTTCTTTTCTTCAAATTGTAAAAAGTCAGATTGTAATTCGCTTTTAAAAATTCCAATAGCATCCACCACATTATTATCGATGCTTAAATTGGTTAGATACGTTACATAAACCTCTCCGTTTTTAATGTGCGGATGGTTGGATTGCTCATATAAATGTGTGGTAATATTTTTAGAAACCTCAAGTAATTTGCTCGGATTGTCAAAGATTTCAGTTGCATATTTAAACATGTCATTGTAATCCAAATCGACTTCGTGTGCAAACTGAAAATAATTTTCTTCTTTCTCTCTAAAAGGCTTAAAAAAATACTCTTTTATTAGCGGAACAATTTCATCATTTAAGTTGAAAGTTTGTTCTGATAAAAAAATAGCTTCGTTTCTGCTTTTGTTTCCTACGCGGTGTATCGCAAGCGTCTCGATGTGGGTGTTGAAAAGGTTTATCATTTTTTAAAGTTGCTGAGGTTCTGAGTTACTAAGGTTCTGAGTTTTTAGTTTCTGTTTTTTAATTTATTAATAAAAGACACTAACATTCTTTCTACTTCGCGACTATCCTCATATAAATTGTTAAATTCTTCTTCGTTAAGGTAGGTTATATTTTTAGCAATTTCTAATTGAGTTTGCATTTCAAATAATGAACCAATTGAAATATTTAAAAAGCGTAAAAAATCTTTATCACTTTGTCGTCCATAGCCTTCAGCGATGTTGCTTGGAATTGAAATGGAACTTCGTCTAATTTGTGAAGTTAGTCCAAAGATTTCTTCTTTTGGAAAATTATTGGTAGAATAATAAATTTTTGTAATCAAGCTCATCGATTTTTGCCAGATAAGTAAATTTCTAAAATTGCTCATTTTCTTATATTTAATTTTAAAAATTAAATATAAGAAAAAACCTTCAAAATATAAAACTTATAAACTTAGTTTCTTAGCAACTCAGAGCCTCAAAAAAACTAATTCCAATTCTCCTCAAACCCAAAATCTTCAAAGCTGTCGTCGCCTTCAAACATGTCTAGATCGTCTTCGTCAAGGTCATCTTCAAATTCGCCGTAGATATCGTCGTGCATATCGGCTTCAAAGTTTTTTTCGATCGCTTCGTCAGGCATTTCTCCATGAGAGAATAAAGTTTCTGGATAAGGAGCTCCCGCAATTTGATCTTCTATAGCAGCCAATTCAACCAAAAAGGTCCACATATTGATAAAATCATATACATAGATAATTTTGGTATTTTGTTCGTCTAAGATGTCTGATAGTTTATAATCGCTCATGGTTTTTTGTTCTCCGGGTATGTCACCAGTATCAAAAAGTGCTATTTCATCTTCCTGATTCCAAGTTTCATCACAGGTATAAAACGAAGCTACTTCCATCCCGTCAAAACCAAAAGCATTGAAGATTGCGTTGTGTAAATCTTCAAGAGTATCATCTTCAAGAATTGCAATGTCTCTAAAAATATCTTCTTCGGCGTCTAGAATTACTCTAAATTTATAAACCATAATCTTTGTTTTTATTGAAAGGTCAAAGGTAAAATATAAAAAACGAATTATGAATTAGGATTTAAGATTTGTTGAAAAGATTTTATTAAGCTCCTACAAGGGTTTAAAAATCTTGCAGGAACAAGCGACACATTATGATTTGCTTCTCAATCTCTTTCTAATCTTATGATACTGTTTTCGGTACAGACCATGACTTGGATAAGTTCTGCTCGAAGTCATATTGTTAAAAATCAAAGCGGTAATTAGCAAGATAAGTACACCCACCAAAACTGGAGAAAGCACGTACATATATCCCAAAGCTTTTATTTTTTCTGAGCCAATAATAGCGATCAGTGCTGTAGCACCTCCGGGAGGATGGAGTGTTTTGGTAATCTGCATGAAGATAATAGCCAACGAAACCGCTAGCGGAGCGGCAATCCAGATGATATCGGGAGCCAATTTCTGAACCGTAACTCCTATAAAAGCAGACACAAGATGACCGCCAACTAAGTTTCTGGGCTGCGAAAACGGACTCTGGATTATTCCGTATACCAGAACACTTGAGGCTCCAAAAGAACCAATCAGATAAACCGCATCATGTCCCGAAAATTGTATAGATTGAATGTAAGCCAAAACTCCAATTCCGACAAACGATCCTATAAAAGACCAAAAATGCTCTTTGTAATCAACTAAAGTTTCTTTGTAAAGAATGTAACGGGTTTTGCGATATCCTCTCTTTATTTTTTGAATTGGCATAAATTCTAACTATTTGTTTTGGTGTTTTTGTTACAGATTTAAAGGATTGAAAATTTGTATGAATCTCTGAAATCTGTGGCAAGAATATTATTTTATTAAGCTAGGGGCGTAACTATAAACAGTGTAGGGATAAATTGTTTTTGCAGTGTATTTAGATATCAGGCAGACTACTAAAATCGGTAAAAACAAAGTATAATGGTTTATAAGTCCGCAAACTAAAAATAGGGCAGTAAATGGCGCATGTATGCTGGCACTTAAAACTGCCGCCATTCCGATAATCATAAAGTTTATCGGAATTACATTTACATGAAAAAAGGTATTCAAGGCAGAAGCCAATAATAATCCTAAAAAAGCACCAATAAATAGACTAGGAGCAAAAACACCTCCATCGCCTCCAGAAGCCAGTGTAATTGAAGTTACGATTGGTTTTAGAATCAAAATCCCGATAAAAGTCAGTGTCAAAGTTACCGTTAACGGCATTTCAGAAGTACTGAAAATTACTTTTATCGCATGATAACCTTCTCCGTATAATTGAGGAAAAATAAATAATGAAATACTCAAAATGGCTGAACCTAGTAAAATTTTATAATAATGAACTTCTATTTTTTGAAATTGGGCTTTAAAAAACAAGACGCAACGCGTTAAATAAACCGAATTGATTCCGGCCAAAATTCCTAAAACAATAAAATAAGGTATGGCTTTTAGATGCCAAGTCGTAATTGAGATCGTAAACAAAGGTGCCTCTTTTAAAATTGAAAGTAAACCAAAAGCAACTAAAACCGAAATTACATTTGAAATTACAAATGCACGAGTGACTTTTCGGGAGATAACTTCAAGAGCAAATAAAATACCTGCAATCGGGCTGCTAAATAAAGCGGTAACTCCAGCAGCAACTCCAGCACAAATTAATTCGGTTTTATACTTGCGAAATATATTTTCTTTTTGCTGTGCCACAGAACCAATTGTAGCGGTGGCGACTACTGTAGACACTTCGATTCCTGTTGAACCTCCAAAAATAACCGTTAATAATCCATTTATAAAGTGAGATGGAATTTTATAAGAAGGTAAATTTTTAGATCCAGTTCTTGTACTTTCAAAAACTTCTTTGATGCCTTTGTTTTCTTTTTTCTTAAACAAATACTGTCTTAAAAAGTAAATAACAGATAATCCGAAAACTGGAAAAATAATAAAAAATACAGGATGTAATGACGCTTTGTGAAAGAAGATTTCCTCGTAATATTCTGTAATTTTTTTAAGTGAAATTCCTAAAAAGGCAGATAAAAAACCAATTAAAACAGAAACAATTACTAATTTTTGAAAAAGGATAAATTGATAATTTTTTTTGATTCGAGCTGTTTTGTTCATCAGAAGTAAAATTTTGAATCGCAGAATTTTATGCGATTTTACAAAATTAGAGAATCAAATTGGGTTTTTAATAAAAACGCTTTGCATATTGTGTTAAAGTTGGTAAAAAAGAAAAATCGTTTGCTTTTATTGCGTTGATATTTGTCTGTAACGATAAGAAGTTTTCACAATACTTTAATTATCGCTCATAAAACTCAATTGGCAAAGCATCAGGGTCGGCGATAAAAGTGAATCGCTTCTGGGTGATTTGATCAATTCTAATAGGTTCCGACTCGATGTTTTTTGTATTTAAAAAAGCAATAGTTTCATCCAAATTTAATACTTCAAAAGCCAAATGTCGCAAACCAACTGCCTCTGGTTGTGAAGGTCGTTTTGGCGGATTTGGGAACGAAAATAATTCGACAATGTAATGACCATTCAAAGCCAGATCAAGTTTGTAAGATTGGCGTTCTTCGCGGTAGATTTCTTTAATAATTGACAATCCTAATACTTCGGTATAAAAAAGTTTAGATTTTTGATAATCCGAACAAAGAATTGCAATATGATGTATTTTAGTTAATGAAAGCATTATTTATTTGGAGATTTTTAATTTAATTTTCGAATAATTTTTGCTGGGTTTCCAACGGCCAAAGAATAATCGGGAATGTTTTTTGTTACTACAGAACCGGCTCCAACCACACATCCTTTTCCGATGGTTACGCCCGGACAGATAACAGAATTTCCGCCAATCCAGCAATCGTCTCCGATAGATACAGGCAGCGCATTTTCGAGTGTTTTTCTTAATTCAGCGTCAAGCGGATGAGTTGCCGTGTAAATTTGAACATTTGGCGCAATAAACACATTTGAACCAATAGTGACTGGAGCACAATCCAAAACCACACAATTTACATTAAAATAAACATTGTCACCACAAATAATATTGTACCCGTAATCGCAATGAAAAGGAGGTTCTATGTAAAAACTCTTGCCGGTATTAGGAATTAATTCGGCTAAAATTTCTTTCGCTTTTTTCGTTAGGCGATATTCAGTAACATTCAAACGATGTAATAAATTTTTGGCTCTTCGGCGCTCTTTTACCAAAACTGGATCGCCGGCTGCATAGTATTCTCCGGCAATCATCTTCTCTTTTTCAGTTCTCATATACAACTTATGTTTAGAGTAAAAGTAGCTTAAAAACAATTCATCCCCAAATTTCAACAATTGGGTTATTTAATATTTTTTAACTTGAATCGTTAAAATACATTTGCCTCATCAAAACCAAATGTTATGAAAACCAAATTACTTTTTGCAATAGCTTTTTTATTTATTGGCTCACTTATTTTTGCCCAAAACACCATTTCCGGAAAAGTGGTATACGAAAAAGGGAAACCTGTTCCGGGAGCTAATATTTATATCGATGGAACTTATGATGGCGCCACCAGCTCTGAAACCGGAGATTTTTCTTTTGAAACGACCGCAACCGGAAATCAATTTTTAGTAGTAAGTTTTTTAATTTATGATACTTTTAGAAAAGAAATTGATGTTACCAATTTTAAAGAGCAGACAGTAAAACTGCGAGAAAATGTAAACGCACTAGATGCTGTTGTCATCACCGCAGGAACATTAGAATCTGGAGATAAAGCCAGAGTTTCGGTATTAAAACCTCTTGATATTGTAACCACTGCAGGTTCTGCCGGAAATATTATTGCGGCGCTCCAGACTTTGCCTGGAACGCAAACAGTGGGCGAAGATGGCCGTTTGTTTGTTCGTGGAGGTGAAGCCAGCGAAACGCAAACTTTCGTCGATGGTATTCGTGTTGCACAGCCTTACGGAGCTACTACAAATAATTTGCCAACTCGTGGTCGATTTTCTCCTTTTTTGTTTAGCGGAATCGCTTTTTCAACGGGAGGATATTCTGCAGAATATGGCGAAGCTTTGTCAAGTGTTTTGCTGTTGAACACCCAAGACGAACCCGACCAAAATAAAACAGAAATAGCTCTGATGACAGTTGGTTTAGGACTTGGAAATACTCAAAAGTGGAATAAAAGTTCTTTAAGCGTCAATACGGCTTACATCAATTTAGCGCCTTATCAAGCTGCTATTCCTCAAAATGTCGATTGGAATAATCCGTATCAATCTTTATCGGGTGAAACGGTATATCGTTATCATTTTGTAAACGGAATTTTTAAATTATATGCGGCTTTTGACTCCGAAAAATTCGATTTGAATCAACAGAATATCAATTTTATTGATCCTATTAGGACTAATTTAAATAATAATAATTTTTATTTGAATGCTTCGTACAAAGGCACAATCGGAACGGGATGGCAATTAACAACAGGAATGAGTTACGGCTACAATAACGGCAAAGTAAAACTGAATAGCAGCGACATTAACAGTGACGAGAATGCGGCTCAGTTAAAAATAAAACTAAGAAAAAATGTTTCAGATCATTTTAAATTGTCTTTTGGTGCCGATTATTTTATTACAAAATTCAATGAAAATTTTAATGATAATACTTCCATTAACGTGGCAAATGGTTACGATTCTAATATTGCAGCTTTTTACACAGAAGGAGATATTTTATTTTCGAAAAATTTTGCAGCCAAAGTAGGTTTTAGACTTTCAAATAATAGTTTGCTCGACGAAACGGCTATTGCACCACGAGCTTCTCTAGCTTATAAAGTTTCAAAAAGTAGCCAGTTTTCTTTTGCTTACGGAGATTTTACCCAAACTCCTGTGGTTGATTATATTAAATATTCTAGATTTCATGAATTCGAAAGCGAAAAAGCAAGACATTATATCCTGAATTATCAGTTTACTAAACCAGGACAAACTTTTAGAGCCGAAGCTTATTTTAAAGATTATAGCAATTTGGTGCAATACGATACGAGAGATATTCAGTACAATTCGAATTTTAATAATAATGGTTCGGGGTATGCAAAAGGATTGGATTTGTTTTGGAGAGACAGCAATTTATACAAAAATTTAGAATATTGGATTTCGTACTCCTATATCGATTCGGAGCGCGAGTATAAAAATTTTCCAACGATGGCTACACCTAGTTTTATTGCCAATCATAATTTGTCTGTTGTTACGAAATATTTTATCACCGATTGGAAATCGCAAATTGGTTTTACAAATAGTTTTAGCACTGGAAGACCTTATAACAATCCAAACGAAGCACAATTTATGAACGGAAAAACAAAAGCGTATAATAGTTTGAGTTTTAATTGGGCGTATTTATTAACCACTCAAAAAATACTGTATTTCTCGATTTCAAATGTATTAGGAACTCAAAATGTTTTTGGCTACGATTATGCCAAAACACCAGATGCAACAGGGTTTTACAACAGACAAGCCGTTGTGCCAACTGCCGATAGATTTTTCTTCGTAGGTTTCTTCTGGACCATCAGCCAGAATAAAAATGATAATCAGTTGAAGAATTTATAAGCTCCTAAGTGACTTAGGACCTGAGTCTATAAGGTAAAGCCTTAGGTTCTTAGCAGCTTAGTAGCTCAGAACCTTAAAAGAAACAATTCAGTCACAAAATTCGACAACTCGGTAGTATTTAATTTTAAAACAATAAAAACCAACCTACTTTTGAAGTATAAAATAACAGCGTTTTAATCATCAGTAAAACTTAGAACACTAAAAATAAAATTTAACAACCTTTAAAAAAAAGAAATCATGACCAAAATTATCACCGTAATTACATTATTTATTTGCAGTTTAATCTCTGCACAAACACAATTTGAACAAGGAATGGGTAAAGCTTTCGGACTTTGGAAAGAAGGAAAAAATTCAGAAGCTTCTGCAATGTTTGAAAGAATCGCTGCCGCTGAAAAAACAAGTTGGTATCCTAATTACTATGTAGCTTTAGTAAATACAACCGGCGCTTTCTCAGAAAAAGACAAAACAAAAATAGAGTTGATGTTGACAAAAGCACAAGATGCTCTGGATGTTGAAATGATTAAGGATCAAAAAAACGCCGAATTGTTTGTGCTTCAGGCGCTAATTTATACCGCGTGGGTAGTTGCAGATCCTATGACAAACGGAATGAAATATTCGTCTAAAGTGATGGAAGCTTATGCAAAGGCAAAGGCTATAGACCCAAATAATCCAAGAGCTGTTTTTGGAGAAGCAGATTATCAGTTAGGCGGTGCAAAATGGACAGGAGTTGATACAAAGCCTCTTTGTGCTGAGGTGGATAAAGCTGTTGAACTTTTTGCTACTTTTAAGCCAGAAACAGCTTTTTCTCCAAAATGGGGATTAGAAAGAGCTTTGGAAGCTCAAAAGGGGTGTAAAAAATAATATTTGAAAGAACATTACAATGAAAAATCATAGCAATACATTTACAGATTTAAAAGGAGGAGCCATCGTTTGTTTTAAGATTTCTATGATTTTTACTGTAATATTCTCTGCCTTTTTGGGCGCAGATTTGAGTATAAAAAATGTTTTAATCACATTCTCTTTAAGTTGTCTTTATTCTTTTGGTTTAGGATTTGGCAACGGTTTCATCAACTTGTTCTTGGATAAAAAATGGGATTGGCTGGATCAAACAAATCTCAGGGTTTATTATGGCATTCTGGTTACTGTTTTGTACACAATTCCTGCTGTTTTAGGAATCAATTACATCATTTTTGTGATTTTGCAAAAAATGCCGATCAACCAGTTTTTTACAGAAAGAATGATTTGGGTACATCTGTTTTACATTATTTTATCATTGGGTGTTTCTACGTTTATGCAGGCCAGAAGCTTTATGGTAAAATGGAAGCAGGCTTCTAAATTTGAAGTGACACAACAAAAGATAATCGCAGGAACAGCAAATGCTAAATTTGAAAGCTTAAAAAACCAAATTGACCCGCATTTTCTTTTTAACAGCTTGAATGTTTTAAGTTCTTTGATCGAAGAAAATCCCGAGAATGCACAACGTTTTACAACTTCCTTGTCTAAAATTTACCGTTATGTTTTAGAACAAAAAGACAAAGAACTGGTTTCGGTCGAAGACGAATTGTCTTTTGCAAAAACCTATATGAATTTGCTGAAAATGCGTTTTGAGAATAGTTTGTTTTATGAGTTACCGACGGGAGATATAAATGATGATGCAAAAGTGGTTCCGCTGTCGTTGCAGCTTTTGTTGGAGAACACGGTAAAACACAATGTGGTGAGCGAGCAAAGACCATTGCACATAAGAATTTTTATTGACGGCGATTATTTAGCCATCCAAAATGATTTTCAGAAAAAAGAAGTTTTACAAGACAGGCAAGGGGTGGGACTGCAGAATATCGTAAATCGATACGGAATTGTCACCAATAGAAAAGTCTTAATTGAACAAAATGAACAAAATTTTACAGTTAAAATTCCAATTTTAACCAAACAAATAACAGTTATGGAAACAAATGCAGATTATAATGATGAAAGTAAAGCTTATTTTAGAGCAAAAAAAAGAGTAGAAGAAATAAAAGGATTTTATGCAAATCTTATTTCATACTGCTGTGTAATCCCGATCTTGGTTTTTATCAACCTAACGTATTCTCCTAAATTTCAATGGTTTTGGTTTTCGGCTTTAGGCTGGGGATTTGGAGTCGTAATGCATGCCTTCAAAGTGTATGGTTACAGCTCTGATTGGGAGGAGCGAAAAATTAGAGAAATTTTAGAAAGAGAAAATAATAAACAAACCTGGAAATAATCATGGAAATTAATTATAGCGAAGAGGATAAATATTACAGAGCGAAGAAAAAAGTCGAAAATATTAAAGGATTTTATGGAAATCTAACCTCATTTATATTTGTAAATATATTTTTAATCGGAATCAATTTGTACACTTCACCAAACCATTTATGGTTTTACTGGCCCTTGATGTGGTGGGGCATCGGAGTGGTATTTCATGGATTGAAAGTTTTTGAAGTTTTTCCCGCTTTTGGGAAAGATTGGGAAGAGAAAAAAATCAAAGAATTAATGGAAAGAGAGAAGGAAAACAAAGGAAAATGGCAATAATTTAAATTTAAAAAAAATGGGTAGATTTAGAAAGTATATGTTCGAAAGTGAAGCTGACAGAGAATTAATTTCGGATGAACATTACAATATGGCGTATAAAAAAGTAAAAAGAATTAAAGGATTTTATTCGCATTTAAGAATTTATTTAATCATTAATGTGCTGCTGATTATTTCGAACTTGAGCAGAAATTTTATAGGATCAGGATTCAACGAAGAGCGATTATTTGAGTGGCATACCTATTCTACCGCATTATTTTGGGGAATCGGTTTGCTGGCACACGCATTATCGGTGTATGGTCGCGATATCTTTTTTAGCGATGCATGGGAAGAAAGAAAAATCAAGGAAATTATGGATAAAAAATCGGCAAATACCAAATGGCAGTAATTTGGTTTAAATTTTAATCCGTTGGCTTTTGAAAAAAGAGTATTGCTTTTGCAGTATATAAATTAAGAATTCATTTCGTTAAAAATTTAAATTATAGATTTTAGTGAGATGAATTCGTGCCGTTTTAAGTTTTGTTATTTCTTTCTTTTTTTAATTGATAAAAAGCATATTTTTGATTCATTTTTATATTTAAAACCAAAATAAACCGACCTTTTTAAGCATGAAAACATTGATCATAGAAGATGAGAAACCCGCAGCAAGATTACTACAACGGAAGTTAGAGAAGCTAAATATTGTGGTAGAAACCATGTTGCATTCTGTTGAAGAATCGGTAGATTGGTTTACGAAAAACGAACATCCAGATTTGATATTTTTAGATATTCAGCTGTCTGATGGTTTATCTTTTGAAATTTTTGAAAAAATTGACATCAAAAGTGCCATTATTTTTACGACAGCTTATGACGAGTATGCACTGAAAGCTTTTAAATTAAATAGCATCGATTATCTCTTGAAGCCAATTGATGAGGATGATCTGGAAGTAGCTGTTATTAAATTTAAAGAACGTTTACATAAGGTAGATTCGACAAATCTTCAGCTTGATTTTGAGCAGATAAGAAAAATGTTGTCCAATCCTTTTGAGAAAAATTATAAAAAAAGATTTACGGTTAAGATTGGACAACATTTGAAGGTGATCACAACAGATGAAATCGAGTGTTTTTTTAGCGAAAATAAAGGGACTTACATCCATACTTTCGACAATAGAAACTATCTTATTGACTCTACTTTAGAGATTCTTGAGCAAGAATTAGACATGAAAGACTTCTTTCGCGTAAGCAGAAAATTTATCATTCCGCTTCCAGCGATAAAAGAAATACAGGCGTATACCAATTCTCGTCTTAAAGTAATTTTACCTACTTACAAAGAGGATGAGGTGATTGTGAGTCGCGAAAAAGTACAGGATTTTAAGAGTTGGCTGGGATAGGTTTTTTTGCTTCCAAAATCATATAAAACTGAATTCCGAACAAGATAGAGGCTATTATCAAGTGTATTGCTTGACTTCCAACAGGGAAATCAAAATAGGCCATAGCTATTCCGGTTATAATCTCAAATCCGATTAAGAGTAGCACCCATTTTGTTTTTGAAAAACCTAAGCCGAGCTTTGTATTCCTCACATACAAATAGATGTTTGTAAGTAAGACCACTATAGAGAAGGAGCGGTGAACGTAAAAAATAACCGATGGATTTTGCAACCATAAAATGCTTTCAGTTAAACCATTTTTTATCTGCTCGTCTACAAATTGACGTACTTGTGTACCAATTGCAATCTGAATCAAAGTCAATAGAAGCGAAAATAATAATACATTTTTAAAATTGGTATTGTATCGTACCGCAGCTAATTTGGGTCTTGCCAATTGAATAATGTACAAAATAACCGCTACGATTACCAAAGCCATAATCATGTGAACTGTTATTTTGATCGGATTCAATACCGAATAAACCACTTTTGCCCCTAGCCAGGCCTGAAAACCCATCATGACAACAACAAGCCATGAAAGCAAAGTGATTTTTTTATTTTTATTCCAAAATTTAAATGAAGCAACTGCCATTATAAAGCAAGCAATTCCAGCCAGAGCACCAAACAATCTGTTGATATATTCGATCCAGGTATGCAATGGATTAAAAATAGCATAATCATGTTTAGTATATTTTTCCCAGTGAGACGCATCAAAACTTGTTTGGGTTGTAAAGTTATCCTTGGCAACCAAAAGTGTTTCATCTTTGATAATTACCTGACCTTTTTCGAAAACACGATTTGGCGCCCAAGTCAATTCTTTTAAATCGGTTGGAGGAATGTAATATCCAAAACATTTTGGCCAGTCCGGACAGCCCATTCCGGAACCTGTCATACGAACCAAAGCTCCAGCAACAATAACTAAATAAACTAAAACTAATGCTGTTTTTGCGATTGTAGGGAAATATTTTTTCATTTTTTTTGAGTGAATAAGTTTCTGAGGTTCTAATTTTACAACACTTCAATTGAAACAATAATATTTTAAATGATCTAGATTTTTGTTACTTTAATTACTCAGTAACTTTTTTCAGCCCTAATTTTTCTGCTCTTTTTTGCATAAAAGCAAAAGCTGCATCATATTCATTAGGGATTTCACCTTCCAGAATGGCTTCCTTAATTGCCTCTTTTAAGATTCCGATTTCTCGAGAAGGTTTTAAATTGTAATATTCCATGATTTCTTCGCCCGAAATAGGTGGCTGAAAATTACGTACATGGTCGCGTTCTTCAACTTCGACAATTTTTTTGCGAACTATTTCGAAATTTTTATGGTATTTTTTGAATTTGCCTGGGTTTTTGGTCGTGATATCTGCTTCGCAAAGTGTCATCAAATTTTCTACATCTTCGCCAGCATCAAAAACCAAACGACGAACCGCACTATCTGTCACGATATCTTGCGCCAAAACAATTGGTCGTGAACTCATGATGACCATTTTTTGCACAAATTTCATTTTATGATTCAAAGGCATGTGCAGGCGCTCGAATATTTTTTTGGCCATTTTTCCGCCTAAAAACTCGTGTCCGTGAAAAGTCCAGCCTTGTTTTTTATTAAAACGTTTTGTGGGCGCTTTTCCAATATCGTGCAACAAAGCCGACCATCGCAACCAAACATCATCTGTATTTGGGCAAATATTATCGACCACTTCAAGCGTGTGATAAAAGTTGTTTTTGTGGGTGTGACCTTCAATTTCTTCTACCTGATTTAAAGCGGTTAGTTCGGGCAAAATTATATCTAAAAGTCCGGTTTGGTACAAGAGCAAGAAACCTACAGAAGGTTTATCTGTAGACAGAATTTTGTTCAGCTCGTCTACGATGCGTTCGCCAGAAATAATTTTTATTCTTTCTGCATTTTGTGTAATAGCATCAAGAGATTTTTTTTCGATCTCAAAACCCAATTGATTCGCAAAACGAATTGCGCGTAACATACGCAGTGGGTCATCAGAGTAAGTGATGTTTGGGTCTAATGGCGTTTTGATCGTTTTGTTTTCTAAATCTGCCAGACCATCAAAAGGATCAGAGAGCTCGCCAAAAGTTTTTTCATTCAATGATAAAGCCAGCGCATTGATGGTAAAATCACGACGATTTTGATCGTCTTCCAGCGTTCCGTTTTCTACAATTGGATTTCGGCTCTCAAAATTATAAGACTCTTTTCGTGCTCCGACAAACTCAATGTCAGTATCTTCAAAACGCAACATGGCAGTGCCGTAAGTTTTAAAAACTTGTACTTTAGGTTTTTTTGGAAGTAGTTCAGAGACTTTTAAGGCCAATTCGATACCGCTTCCAACGGCAACCACATCAATATCTTTTTTACTGCCTCGGTTCAAAAGCAAATCTCTTACAAAACCGCCAATTACGTAGCTGTCTACGTTGAGTTCCTGAGATGCTTTCGAAATGATTCCGAAAATTTTATGATGTAAAGCTGTTTTGTAATTTGCTGGTATCGCCACGAATTTACTAATTTTAAAAATTACTTTTCTGTCTCGAATGAGATTGAAATGTATGCAAATTTACAACATAGATTACGCCTTTTATAATCTGGAAGCTACTTTTTTAAAGAAATTATCAGTTTTGAATGTCGAATTTTATCAAAATATAAAAAGAGATTATTTTTGATCTAAGACTTTTATAGAACTATCGAACAAATCAATTTGTATCTGTGTTTTTTATGAATGCAATTTGTATTTTTGAATCAAAGAAAAAAGTACAGATGAAAATTGTTATATCGCCAGCCAAGTCCTTAAATTTTGATAAAGAGTTACCCACTTCTCACTATACAGAACCTTCTTTTTTGAAGGAAGCACGTGAGGTTCATAAAGTTTTAAAACCTAAAAAGCCTTCAGAATTGGCCGATTTAATGTCAATTTCGGATAAATTATCCGAGCTAAATTGGCAAAGAAATCAAGACTGGAAAACGCCTTTTACACCAAAAAATGCAAGACCGGCGGTGTATACTTTTGATGGTGATGTGTATACAGGTTTGGATGCTTATACGATTCCAGTTGAAAAATTGGAAGTTTTACAAAGTAAATTGCGAATATTGTCGGGATTATACGGTGTTTTGAAACCGCTTGATTTAATGCAAGCCTACCGATTGGAAATGGGTACGAAATTACCCATTGGTGACTACAAAAACTTGCACGAATTTTGGAAACCTACTGTTACCAAAGCTTTGAATAAAGAACTTGTAAAAGACGAATTATTTGTCAATTTGGCCAGTAACGAATATTTTTCTGCAGTAGATGTAAAGGCTTTAAAAGTACCAGTTATAACGCCAGATTTTAAGGATTATAAAGACGGAAAATTAAAAATAATTAGTTTTTTTGCGAAGAAGGCAAGAGGTATGATGGTGCGTTATATCATAGATACCAATGCCGAAACTATTGATGACCTAAAGGGTTTTAATTATGAAGGTTACCAGTTTGATGCTAATCTTTCAAAAGGAAATCATTTGGTTTTTACGCGATAGTTTTTTTAGGGAGTGGCAGAGGTTTTGCCTTTTTGTCTTCTAAAAATAGTTATAAATGATAAAATATAGAATTTTTACTGAAAGCAAGAAGTTTATTTTTACGAATAATGTGATTTTATGTATGGTGTTCGTGGTGACTTTTTTAGCCTATTTAGTGCATAAATATATTTTTGGATGGATTATAATTTCTGAGAGAAATTTTCAATTTGTTTTTCTATTGCCAATTTGTTTGGCTTTGTATTTCAAGTTTATTTTAAGTTGGAGTCAATATGAACCATTAAAAGGAACATTGAATACTTATATGGAACTTCATGAAGATTGTATTATTGTTGAAAAAGATAAATATTCTGTTGATGAAATCAAATCGATAAACATTTTGAATTTTGATTTTAAGGATGATCATAATTATGCTGGAAAAGGAAATTATAACGGTATATTGTCAAATGGAATTGGAAATCTTTTGAAAATAAATTTAATAAACGGGAAAAGCATAGAACTAAATTTTCAACAGGATAAAGAGAATGTATTGGCTTCTGCTAAAAAAGAATTAGTTAGTTATTATAAAAAAGGGAAAATTTCCAGACAGAATTTTGCGGAAATTTGTGGTTACGAAGATTCTGATATTGATGTAATCTCCTCAATTGTGAGATATTATTCTTAAAACACAAAAGCCGAATTAAAATTATCTAACTCGGCTTTTTTGTGTCAATTATTTTTTTAATGCATTGCATCAGCAGGATTTATTTTGTTTTTTCCTTTTTTGATTAACAGAATAATCGGAATACAAAATAAAAACATTATGCCCAAGTACATAAAAATATCAGTATATGCCATGACGGTACTTTGTTTTAGAACGGCGTAATCAAGTGCCTGATACGTTTTTTTTAGGGCAACATCTGCACTGTATCCTTTGGCTTCAAAAGCTTTTTGCATTCCTGCGATACGTTGCTGAACCTGATATTTTGCCGGATCGAGATTGTTGATCAAATTTACCCGGTGTTCCTGACTAAAACGCGTGATAAAAGTAGTAATGATTGCAATACCAAAAGAACCTCCTAATTGTCGCATCATTCCTGTAAAAGCTGCTCCTTCGCCAATATGTTTTCCTTTTAATGTCGAAAGTGATAATGTCGTGATCGGTACAAAAAGTAATCCCAAACCAACACCTCTTAATATCAGTGGCCAATACATGTGTTCTACTCCTGTGTCGGGTGTCATGCGGGTTTGCATCATAAAGGTAAAGAAGAAAAAGACCAAAAATCCAACTCCTACCATATAGCCTTGCGGAACTCCTCGTTGAATCATGTTTCCAACAAATGGCATCATGATCGCCGTTGTAATCGAACCAGGTATGAGCAGCAAACCTGCATCCGTGGCGGTCCATCCTAAAATAGACTGCGTATAGATCGGAATAATTAACGTGGAACCATATAATCCGAAACCAAGAATGAAACACATAACAGTTCCGATTCGAAGGTTTCCATCTTTTAAAACGCTTAAATTTACGATTGGATGCTCATAAGTAAGCTCTCTCCAAATAAATAATACTAATCCGAGAACACTTACAACACTTAGGGTTATAATTAGCGAATTATCAAACCAATCGTCTTGCTGTCCATGCTCTAATACAAATTGTAAGGAACCTATAAATGTTGTTAACAAAATAATACCCCACCAATCTACTTGATTGGCTTTTAATTTTTCGCCATATTTCGGACTTCTTACAAAAACAAGAGTTAGTACAGTAGCGATAATCCCCAACGGAATATTAATATAAAAGATATACGGCCACGAATAATTTTCGACTAAATAGCCTCCTAAAGGCGGACCAAGAGTAGGACCAACAATTACTCCCATTCCGTAAATGGCTTGCGCCATACCTCTTTTGGCTACAGGATAACTTTCGGTAATAATAGTTTGAGCAGTAACTAATAATGCACCACCACCCATACCTTGAACAAACCTAAAAGCGACCAACTCCCAAATATTACTGGCATTTCCGCATAAAAACGAACAGACAGTAAATATTATAATCGACGCCACAAAGTAATTTCGTCTTCCAAATTGCTGTGACAGCCAACTGGTCATCGGAATTACAATCACGTTTGCAATTGCATACGCTGTAATTACCCAAGCCACATCTGTCAAGGTAGCACCAAGGCTTCCTCGCATGTCTGTTAGTGCTACGTTTACAATCGTGGTGTCAACAATTTCCAACAATGCACAAAGTACTGCCGTAATCGTAATAATGACACGTCTGTAACCGTATTCTACTAAATCGTCTTCTCCTGCTTCTCCTGCTGTCATTATTTTATTTTAAATGTACGTCTACATCAACATTCATTCCCGGACGTAATAATTTTACTTTTTCAGGATCATTTGAGTCATCCAAACTGATTTTTACCGGTAATCTCTGAATTGTTTTTACGAAGTTACCTGTGGCATTATCAGGAGGTAATAATGAAAAACGCGATCCTGTTGCTGGAGAGAACGAAGTTACAGTTCCTTTAAATTCATAATTAGGATAAGCATCTACTTTTAAGCTTACTTTTTGTCCCACAATCATTTTATTCAATTGTGTTTCTTTAAAGTTGGCTACCACCCAAGCTTCATTATTATTGATGATGTAAAACAAAGATTGTCCCGGCTGTACCAATTGTCCTGGCTGAATATCAACTTTAGAAACCTGACCATCAATTGCAGCGGTAACTACGGTATAACTAAGGTTAAGTTTAGCAACTTCCAACATGGTTTGTGCTCTTTTGATATTAGCAGCGGCAACTTCTGTTTGTTTGTCTGAAACTTTAGATTTTGACTGAATAACCGATTTTTGATACGAACTTGCTCTTTGTTGTTGCTCTAAAATACGTACTTGACTTTCTGCTTCATCTTTTGCAGCCAAAGCCTTCTCGTACTGTTGTTTGGTGATCGTATGTGTTTTATACAAATTATCGTAACGGTTAAAATCACTGGTAATTTGTTTCAATCGAATTTTAGCCGTTTCGATAGAACCGCCGGCAGATTTTACATTCGCATCAGAAACAGAAATACTTGCATTCGCACTTCCAATATCTGCCTTTGCAGCTTCATATTGACTCTCAGAACCCAATAAAGTCGCGTTAGCTTCATCGATTTTTAACTGGTAATCTCTTTTATCAATCGTAAATAACGTGTCCCCCTTTTTTACAAAATCATTATCTTTTACATACACTTTACTAATGTAACCTGATACTCTCGGGATAATCGGATTCATTTTTTTCTCAATCTGAGCATCATCTGTTTCTTCATGAGCCAATGAATGCATGTATTTTGTTATTCCGTATATTCCGCCCACCAAAATCAAAACGGTTAGTATAATGATGAATTTCGTATTTGTTTTTTTCTTTTCCATGAGAGCTATCGATTATATTTTAGAAAGATTGAAAGATTGTGATAATTGTCCTGATACTGTTAGCAATTCGTAATATTTTTGAATGATATTCGATTTTGAAACCGCTTTGTTTATTTGCGCACTTAGTTGATCTACATCAGCCTCTAATAAATCATTAGTATCTGCCAAATCATTATCATATTTGTCTTTTACAAGTCTAAAGTTTTCAGAAGCTTGTTCTACAGCCTCCTCGTAAACAATACTTTGATTGATGGCTAAGTGATAATCTTCTATCGCTTTTTGAACTTCTACTTTTATGTGATCTGTAAGTATGGCTTCAGAAGTTTTTGCTTCTAAGGCTTTACTTTCTGCAACTTTTACATTAGCACTATTTTTGATGATTCCCGATAAATCATACGATAATCCTATTCCAAAATTCATTGCATATTTTACAGTAATAATATCTTTTAAGTCCAAAGCGGTATAACCTCCCAACAAAGCAATAGAGGGATAATAACCTGCTTTTGCTATTTTGATATTGGCTTCACTTGCTTTTCCCTGCAATCGAATCGCTTCAAGATCTTTTCTATTTTCGATAGCAACCTGATCGGTCATCGGAGCGTTATCCGTTTTTAAATTAAAGAAATCACTTTCGTTAATTTCTAACTGAGTAGTAGCAGGCAGCTTTAGTAAAGTCGTTAGATAAAAGTTAACAATATTCAAGTTGTTATTGGCTTCATCAATCGATAATTGTATTTTAGAAACCTGTAATTGCGCTTTCAATAAATCATTTCTCGGAATAATACCATTCTTTTCTAATTCTGTAAAATCAGTAACACGTTGTTTGGCTCTCTTTTGATTTTCATTCAATAAATCCAGTGTTTTTTGAGCTTTATACAAATTAGTGTAATACGTAATAACACGCATGGCTACATCTTCTTTGGTTTTGGCAGAATAAGCACTTTCAGCTTTATATAAATTTTCATTTAATTTAATGCTGTTCTGAATTTTAAAACCTGCAAAAATCGGTAAACTTAAAGTCGCTTGCCCAAACATAAGTTGATCCGGAGACGGCAATGGATCAGAACTGGCAACATCATTGTGCATATCAACAGACGCTTTTGTCAAGCGTTGGTACTGACCCGAAATTTTTAAGTCAGGATACTGATTGTTTTTTACAGATCGTAATTCATATTTTTTTGAGTTCACCTTAGTTTCCGCAAGAGAAACCTCGTTGCTTTTTGTCCAGGCCATTTTTACGGCTTCGTCTAAGGTTAAACTTGTTTTTTCTTGTGCTTCTATTGAAGAAATTCCGATAAAGAAAACTCCAAAGAGCATTAATTGATTAATTTTCATAAACAAGTAGCGCTTTTATAGTTTGTTGAATGTGCTTTGTGAGGCTGTTTTTAATATAATCGTTGTACAACGTTTCTGTATTTAAATGTAAGAGTTCCTGAAAGAAAGGTTTGTTCATGTGAAAGTGGAAAAAAGTTCCTAAAATCGTGGGTGTGATCAGCGGAATAACAACATCTGTTCTAAAAATCCCCTTAGATTGTCCTTCTCTGATGATGGTTTCCAGAGATTTTAGATTTCCTTTTTTTAACTCAGCAAAAGCGGCCAAATTCTCTTCTCTTTTTTTAGAAGTTAATTCAAAATGTAAAATTCTGTAAATTCCTCTGTTGCAATTAATTCTGTTGATGTAAATTTCAACTAATTTATTTACTTTATCAAGTGGCTCGAGATTTTCGTGCAATAATGACTCAATTTGTAATTTTAAATCAGAAGTTTTGTACAGAATTAAAGCTTCAAGAAGTCTTTCTTTAGAACCAAAATAATACGAAACCATGGCAATATTTATTTTCGCCATTTTTGAGATATCCCGTATCGAGGTGCCGTCAAATCCTTTCTCAGAAAATAGCTTTTCTGCAACCTCAAGAATCTGAATTTTTTTATCGTTTAATTCAATGTTTGACATGATCGTGTTTCTAATCGTGTACAAAATTAAACAACTGTTTAATTTAAACACTTGTTTAGTTTTTGTTTAACAAAATATTAACGTAAAACGGTGTGGTAATTTTGTGCATAAAAAAAGCTGAAATTTGTATTTCAGCTTGTATTTCTAGTAATCTTGTCATTTCGACAAAGGAGAAATCTCCGTTGCAAGATCGACAAAGATTGAGGCTTTTGATTGGGGAGTAACTTGTGGAGATTTCTCCTCCGTCGAAATGACAAATTATGATTAATAAAATACAGTTTTACCTGATCTCTCTAACAAAATCTTTAATTTTTCCGGAACCGTTTTCGCTCAAATGTTTGATAAAAGCACTACCAATAATAGCTCCTTTTGCAAATTTAGTAGCCTGAGTAAAAGTTTCTCTGTTCGAGATTCCAAAACCAATTATTTGTGGATTTTTAAGGTTCATTTTGGAAATTCTCTCAAAATAATTTTCCTGAACGTTTCCAAAACCAGATTGAGAGCCCGTAACACTGGCGGAACTTACCATATAAATAAATCCGTTTGAAACGCTGTCGATAAAACGAATGCGCTCGTCTGAAGTTTGTGGAGTGATCAGAAATACGTTTATTAAACCGTGTTTTTCAAAAATAGCTTTGTATTTTTCGGCATAAACATCAACAGGTAAATCTGGAATAATTAAACCGTCGATACCAACTTCGGCACATTTTGTGCAAAATTCTTCTATACCGTATTGCAGCATCGGATTGAAATATCCCATAATAATGAGCGGGATTTTTACGCTTTCGCGAATAGTACGCAGCTGATCAAAAAGAATTTGAGTGGTCATTCCGCTGTGAAGTGCCTGCGTAGAACTCGCCTGGATAGTGGGGCCATCAGCCAACGGATCGCTAAAAGGCAAACCAATTTCGATTAAGTCAACGCCATTTTTTTCTAAATCCTGAATGATTTGAACCGTATCGTTTAAGTTTGGATATCCAGCCGAAAAATAAATAGAAAGTATCTTTTTATCTTCTTGTAATTTTTGAGTTATTCTGTTCATTTTTATTCTTTTATTGATTCCTGCAAGGTTTTTCGAACCTTGTAGGTATGTTGTTTTTTTAATTTTTTATAATCTTACTCGTCCAATGATCATTTTGATTTTCGACCAATAATAATCCCGAATCCGAATCGTTCATCTATGCGACAAGTTCACCTTTGTTATTCCAAAAAGCACTTTTTCCGCCAGAAGGATGTCCCCAGGATACTCCGCTAAAATTAGACATCAAAATATTCATTTTATATTTTTGCGCATAATTTTGCAAATCCCGATACGCATTCGGAACCCCGTTTGGTGAGAAAAAAATACTTGCTATGTAAATTGAAGTATCTTTTTTACCGGCATTTTCAGGATGCAAAGGATTGTCAATATCGGCGCAAATTGCAAAAGAAATTTTCTGATTGTCGATCAATATCATCGGATTGTGATCCAACGAAGCCTGAAAAAATTCGTCTTCGCCTTGGTGTAAAAATTGCTTTGTATATATTTTTATCGAATGGTCGGGAGCGATGATAAACTCGCCAATAAACAATTGCTCATTTATCTGAATAGGCGCACCGGCCACAATAATAATGTTATGTTCTACCGATAATTTTCTTAAATGATCGAGTCTACTATCTTTTTTTGAAAAAGCCAATTTTGCCGCATTCTCCCGCTCGTAGCCTGTAATAGACATTTCGGGAAAGACAATTAGCTGGGCTCCTTTTTCTGCAGCCAATGTTATAAGACGATAATGATCTACTAAATTAGCTTCTATATTTCCTCGTTTTGGTTGTGTTTGTGCAGCTGCTAGGATCATTTTTTGGTGCAATTGTTTTTTCTGTTATTAACTTTCTATATAAATCCAAGCAACTAGCCCTGATTTTAAGGTGATTTGAACTCTTTTGTAAGCATTTGATTCAAATAAATCTGCTTTTGCGAGGTCTTTGCTGCTGATTTTAAAAACGATTCCTTCAATCTTATCTGAAGAATTTTCGCTTGCCGTTGCTACAAAATAGTCTGTCATACCAAATTCTTCCTCTATTTTGAGATCTTTTAGTTTATAACCTGTCAGCTGATCGGGTGTGCCGGTGAGAAGTTTATTAAAAACCTGCATTTGAATTTCTTTTGATTGTAATGTTCCGTACGAAAATAGATGTTCCATAATTGCTGTTTTTCTCGTTGTTTGTGTGCGTTAGGGATGGAAGCGATATCTCCCGATTTAGAAAAACAAGGCTTTTTAGCCGTAGTTTTTGTTAATCGGGAATTTAGCGGACAGCCCGACCCTTGGGGAACGCCCAAAATAGTCTTCTATAATTTGAAATAATCGATATAATTGTCTAAATCTTTATCGCCACGACCCGAAAGGCTAATGACCACGATGTCGGTTGGTTTGAATTTCTTTTGGTCTAAAACCGCAAAAGCATGCGCGCTTTCTATGGCTGGAATGATTCCTTCCAATTGGGTGAGCTGCAAACCTGCCTGCATGGCATCGTCGTCTGTCACTGAGAAGAATTCGCCACGACCAGTCTGCGCCAAATGTGCGTGCATAGGGCCAACTCCGGGATAATCGAGACCTGCAGAAATAGAATACGGCTCGGTGATTTGCCCGTCTGGAGTTTGCATCAAAAGGGTTTTGCAACCGTGAATAACGCCTACTTTCCCTAACTTACTAGTAGCTGCGCTGTGCCCGCTGTCAACTCCTTTTCCGGCAGCTTCAACGGCAATAATTCCAACTTCTGGCTCGTGCAAAAAGTGATAATAGGTTCCCGCAGCGTTGCTTCCGCCTCCGATACAGGCTACGACATAATCAGGGTTTTCGCGACCTTCTTTTTCTTTTAACTGCCATTTTATTTCTTCTGAAATCACGCTTTGAAAACGTGTTACCATATCGGGATAAGGATGCGGTCCGATGGCAGAACCAATAATATAATGGGTGTCTACCGGATTGTTGATCCAGTCACGGATGGCCTCGTTGGTAGCGTCTTTTAGAGTGCGTGAACCCGAAAGTGCCGGACGAACTTCGGCGCCTAACATTTTCATACGCGCTACATTGGGAGCTTGACGGGCAATGTCAATTTCGCCCATATACACGATACATTGCATACCCATTAAAGCACAAACTGTTGCAGTGGCCACTCCGTGTTGTCCTGCACCGGTTTCGGCTATAATTCGTTTTTTATTCAGACGTTTTGCAACCAATATTTGCCCGATCGTATTGTTGACTTTATGTGCTCCGGTATGATTGAGGTCTTCTCTTTTTAAATACACTTTTGTGTTGTATTTTTCAGACAGTCGCTTGGCAAAGTACAATGGACTAGGGCGTCCCACATAATCTTTTAGCAATTGGTCAAACTCTGCTTTGAAATCAGGCTCACTCGTAATTTTTAAATAATTCTGACGTAATTCTTCTACATTTGGATAAAGCATTTCGGGAATGTAGGCTCCTCCAAATTCTCCGTAATATCCTTTTTCATTGACATTATAATTCATTGTACTCTTGTTTAAGGTTTAAAATTTCAGGTTTTAAAGTTTTCTGAAACTTTCTCAATAGACTTTTGTTTTTTAATCCTGGTACTGTCTCAAATTTGCTGTTTACGTCTATGGCATAAATAGGTAAATTGAGGTTTTTTATGGCGGGTATTTCTTCAATTCCGATGCCACCACTCAAGAAGAATGGTTTTTCAGATTTGTAATTTTCTAATATTTTCCAGTCGAAAGTGACTCCGTTTCCACCGGGTAACTTTCCTTTTGTATCGAATAAAAAGTAATCACATACTTTCTCGAAAGGTAGTAAAACTTCGAAATCAAAAATTGCTTCAACAGAAAATACTTTTATGATTTCGATTCGGTTCCCGATTTTATCTTTCAATTCCTGGCAGAAGGCAACAGATTCTTTTCCATGCAATTGTACCGCCTGCAAATCGTAGTGATTGATTTTGGATATAATATTTTCGACGGTTTCGTCTACAAAAACACCGACTTTTTTGATTGTTTTGATCAATTCCGGAATCTCACCGTCAAAATAACGAGCAGATTTTTCGTAGAAAATAAACCCCATATAATCGGGTAGGAGTGCTCCTATTTCGAGTATATTGTCGGGATATTTCATACCGCAGATTTTGAGTTTCATTTTTTAATGCTTTAAACTAAATTATTAATTCTTAAAAGATGTATTTTTTACCGCTGAGCCTAAAGCTGTTTGATAAATTCAGTTGCGGCTTTTCCAGCGTTATTGGTTTTCATAAAATTTTCGCCTATTAAAAATCCCTTGAAACCATAAGGCCTTAGTTCAGTAATAGCTTCGACTGATGAAATACCGCTTTCCGAAACTTTTACAAATTCATTTGGAATTTGCGAAGCCAATTGCTTGCTAAAATCAAGGCTTACTTCGAAGGTTTTTAAGTTTCGGTTATTTACGCCAATTATGTCTAATGTAGGCATAATTGATTTTTCTAACTCTTCCTGATTATGTACTTCTAATAAAACTTCTAAACCTAAATTTTTAGCAAAAGTCGAAAGAGATTTAATTTCTTCACGTGTTAAAACCGCAGCAATCAAAAGGATCAGATCGGCTCCAAAAGCTTTGGCTTCGAGAATTTGATATTCGTCTACGATGAATTCTTTTCGCAAAAGCGGAATATTGACACTAGCTCTTGCTAAAAGTAAATCGTCTAGTGAACCACCAAAATATTTCCCGTCTGTTAAAACCGAAATGCCACAAGCTCCTGCATTTTCATACCCTTTTACCACTTCTTCAACCGTAAAATCATGATTGATGACGGATTTTGATGGGGAACGGCGTTTGTGTTCTGCAATGATTCCGCTTGAACTTGTTTTTAGTTTTTGACTTAAAGAAATCGTTGCTCTTTCAAAAAATACAGAATTCTCCAGTTGCGATACTGGAATAATAGCTTTTTTAAGAACGACTTCTCGGTGTTTATCGAAAATTATTTTATCTAAGATATTCATTATGTTATTTGTTTCAGGTTTCAAGTTTCAGGTTCGTTCCAACTAATTTGAAACCTGAAACAAAAGAAACTAATTTTTTATTTACTTAATTCTTGTAATGTTTTTAATGCTTGATGTCCTTTTCCAGAGAACAGACTCTCTTTTGCTAATTCAAAACCTTCTAACGGAGAACATTTTGTGACGGTTGCAATAGCCATTGCGGCATTGGCACAAACCACATTGTTCTGAGCTTCGGTTCCTTTACCGGAAATAATATTAACAAACATATCTGCAGATTCCTCGATGGTTTTTCCGCCTTCAATTTGGCTTTGCGATAAAAGGTGAATGCCAAAATCTTCCGGTTTGAGCATGCCTTCTATATGATTCGAAATGGTTTTGGTTGGCCCTGTCAAAGAGATTTCGTCATAGCCGTCAAGCGAATGTAAAATCGTAAAATTGACATCGGTACTTTGGTACAAATACGCATAAATTCGGGCTAATTCTAGGTTGAAAACACCAACCAATTGATTCTTTGGAAATGAAGGATTTACCATAGGTCCCAACATATTAAAGAAGGTTTTTACCGCCAATTCTTTACGGATCGGACCAACGTTTTTCATCGCTGGGTGAAATAGGGGAGCGTGCAAAACGCAAATTCCGGCTTTGTCGATACATTTTTCTAAAAATGAAGCATCATTACTAAATTGGATGCCCATTTTCTCCATTACATTACTCGATCCAGAAATCGATGAAACACCATAATTTCCATGTTTTGCGACTTTTATTCCGGCTCCAGCTGCCACAAAAGAAGCCAATGTTGAAATGTTGAAAGTGTCTTTTCCATCACCGCCAGTTCCACACAAGTCGATTGTATTATAAGCAGACAAATCAACACGAACGCACAATTCTAGCAACGCTTCGCGGAAACCCGAAAGTTCTTCAATAGTAATACTTCGCATCATAAATACCGTCAAAAATGCCGAAATCTGACTCGGATTGTAATGACCACTCGAAATGTTAATCAATACATTTTTGGCTTCTTCTTTGGAAAGTATTTCGTGGTTGATTAATTTATTTAATATATTTTTCATTGTTTTTAAAGGTTCTAAGTCACTAAGCAACTAAGGTTCTGAGTTTTTTTTAAGTTTAAAGTTTCAGGCTGCAAGCTTCTTTTGTTTCAAGTTTCGTAACCTGAAATTTGAAACAAAAGAAACTAACTCTTTATCCAATTCTCTAAAATCCTTTTTCCGTTTGGAGTTAACACACTTTCGGGGTGAAATTGTACACCTCTTACATCAAATGTTGTGTGGCGAAGCGACATAATCTGACCGTTTTCGTCAACAGAAGTGGCTTCTAAAACATCCGGTAAACTACTGTCTACTACCCAAGAATGATATCTTCCTACTTCAAATTCGTTCCCCAAACCTTCAAACAAAAGTTCATCCGAAACTACTGTTTTTACATTCGTAGCAACTCCGTGATACACTTTGTCAAGGTTTGAAAGTGTTCCTCCAAAAACTTCTCCAATTGCTTGTTGCCCCAAACAAACGCCCAAAATACTTTTTGTCGAGGCATATTTCTGAATCACTGCTTTTAATAATCCTGCTTCCTCTGGAATTCCCGGTCCTGGTGAAAGTAAAATTTTATCAAAAATGGCAATTTCATCGATGTCAAATTCGTCATTTCTGTATACAATAACTTCGCAGTTTAAATCTTCTAAATAATGCACTAAATTATAAGTGAAACTATCGTAATTGTCTATAACTAATATTTTTTTCATTTTTTTAAGGTTCTAAGTTACTAAGGTTCTAAGGTTCTGATTTTCTATGTTCCAATAATTTGAAACTTGAAATTAAAAAACTTGAAACTAAAATTTTTACTATATTTTATCTGCCATTTCTAATGCGGTATTCAATGCTCTTAGTTTGTTGTACACTTCCTGCATTTCGCTTTCTTCATCTGAGCTAGCCACGATTCCAGCGCCTGCCTGACAATGCAATTGATGGTTTTTACTGAGAAAAGTTCGAATCATAATGGCGTGATTAAAATTGCCTTCAAAATCCATGAAGCCAATCGCTCCTCCATAAAAATTACGATTTGTTTTTTCGTAATCTTCAATCAATTGCATGGCTCTGTGTTTTGGGGCTCCACTTAAAGTTCCGGCTGGAAAAGTATCGGCAACTACTTGCATCGTGGTTGCTTTTTCATGTAAATGTCCCGTAACTTTTGAAACTAAGTGGATCACATGAGAGAAAAACTGTACTTCTCTGTATTTTTCTACATTTACATCGTGACCATTTCTGCTCAAATCGTTTCGGGCCAAATCAACCAACATTACATGTTCGCTATTTTCTTTTTTGTCTTCTGAAAGTTCTTTGGCCAAAAGCGCGTCACGCTCATCATTTCCTGTTCTTTTGAACGTTCCGGCAATGGGATGAATCTCAGCCTTTCTGTTTTTTACAATAATTTGTGCTTCGGGCGAAGAACCAAAGATTTTAAAATCGCCATAATCAAAAAAGAATAAATAAGGAGAAGGGTTAATGCTTCGCAAAGCTCTGTAAACATTAAATTCATCACCTTTGAAACCTTGTGTGAAACGGCGTGATAAAACCAGCTGAAAGACATCGCCACGGAAACAATGTTTTTTTGCCAAAGCCACATTATGCTTAAATTCTTCATCTGTTAAGTTAGAGAAACCTTCGCCTTCTTTGGTGAATTTGTACGAAGCGATATTTCGTGATTGTAATAATTGCTCAATTTCAGAAATATTGTTTCGACCGTCAACACTGTGGCAAAAAATATACGCTTCATTTTTGAAATGATTGATAGCAATAATATTTTGATACACCGCATAAAAAACATCCGGGATAGAAGTAGCATTGTCTTTTTTGGCAATGGCGACTTTCTCGAAATAACGAACAGCATCATACGAAATGTATCCAAACAAACCATTATTGATGAATTTAAAATCGTTTTTCTCTGATTTAAATTGACTAGAGAATGCCTGAATTACTTCTGGAATATTGGTTGAAGCATCAATGGCAATTTGCTCTGTTGTTCCGTCAGGAAAGCTTTTCGAAATAATTTCGTTTTCGATCTTAATGGTAGCAATAGGGTTGCAGCAGATGTATGAAAAGCTATTGTCATTGCCATGATAATCACTACTTTCTAGCAATAAACTATTCGGAAATTTATCTCTAATTTTAAAATAAATGCTCACTGGCGTAATGGTGTCCGCCAGAATTTGTTTGTAATGAGTGTTGAGTATAAAAGGTTTCAAAGTATTTCGTTTTTTAAATTTTAATTTATTTTTAATTGAGTTTTGACCAAAAAAAAAAGGCTTGTCGTGATGACAAGCCTTTTATATTTATAGTTTTACAATACCATAGGAAGCTTTGTTCACGACGTTTGACGTAAATTCTTCCACCACCAAGTATTGTTCATTATTGTTTTCATATCTTATTTTGATTTTACAAATATATAAATGTAATTTGAATTAGAATACATAAATTTTCAAAAAAAAACTTTATAAACTTAGAAATTTGTTAGATTTCAAAAACAATAATTTTATACTTGCTTAATTTCCGATGGCAAGCGTATTGTTTTGGTTCATTCTAAAGTCTGGATTCCCTTTGATATTTGGTAATGTAAACAACTCACTGTTTTTGATTTTAGTGTATGAAAGCTCTAATTCGGGTTTGTTATAAAAACTTTGAACGATAGTATTGCTACCTGTAGATTCGCTTGTAATTCCGCCATTGCAATTGTTAATAATCAAATTTTTGAATATAAGTTTAGATAAATTTACCTCTCCATTACCAATATTTCCTTCTAACAAGGCAAAAGGGCTAAAGCCTGAAATGATGCTGTTGGTTAGATTAAAAAAAGTATCTTCTCTCACAAAAATAGATTCACGAACCAAACCTTGGTTGTTTTCTTCCAGATTTACAAGTGTGATATTGCTGGCGTTTATATGAGTAAATTTTTTAGAGACGTCTGTGTTTTGAATTTTATCATAAGAATCTACTTCAAAACATCTTGAGCCTGAAACATCCGATGAAAAAGGATGACGAATCGCAATACTGTTACTGATATTGATTTGTGCACCTTGCGTAAAATCAAAATCATCATCGGTTGTACGGTATGAAATCAGATTGCTCATGTTTAATTCTCCTCCGTAACATTCAAAAGAGTCATCATTTGAGAAACTAATTTGTATATTATTGATAACGGTTTTGCGACCAACTCCCGCCAATGATAATCCGTTAAGTTCCTTTTGAGCACTTAATTTTCGACCCGAATATTCAATTCGAATATATCTTATGATACCCGAGTTGTCATCAATTTCTTGGCCTCCGTAATGGTTTATCACTGGATCCAGATCAAAAG
Organism: Flavobacterium geliluteum; assembly: GCF_017948595.1. Lineage (GTDB taxonomy): Bacteria > Bacteroidota > Bacteroidia > Flavobacteriales > Flavobacteriaceae > Flavobacterium > Flavobacterium flavipigmentatum. Next base: position 52,718 of record NZ_JAGFBV010000015.1, read on the forward strand.
GCAAAGGATGTATTCCGCCAAGAGTATTTATGGGAGCTTTTCCTAAAATTATAATTCCGCCCCAGTCGCCTGGTTTTCTGTCGTTTACTTCTTTATTCGATGTAAAAATAATAGGATCTGTTTCTAGTCCTTCAGCTATAATTTTTGAACCATTTGCGATAACGAGAGTGCCGCAAGTTTTGTCGTCTCCGCGAATTACTGTTCCCGGTTCTATAGTCAGAACGGCGTTATTTGTTACGTAAACTACCCCAACGAGCTGGTACGTATTGCGTTTGTAAAGTTTGGTGTCTTTGTCGATCGTTCCAGCAATTATATTGGTCGCTTCATTGTATTCGATGGCAGTAGGCTTAAAATTGGTCCAGTTGCTCATCCAGTTGGTATTTCCGGTGATTCCTTTTTGTTGTGCCTGAAGAAAAAAACTGCTTAACAGCATTAGAAGTGCAATATGCATTTTTGTTTTCATAATTTTGATTGCTAGTTTTGATATTTTTATTTGTCCCAAAATTAAAAGACTCATGTTAATCAAAACCCCAATCATTATTACCAAAGTGTTATGTAAAGATTATGAACGTTATTTTTTTGAATATATCGCAAAAAAGAAACCTCAATAGCACAAGCTTTTGAGGTTTCTTTAATAGATGAACGAGTAAGTCTGAAATATTAGAATTTTAAAACTACTGCCAATTCGAAATCGTCATTGATTGTTTTGTCTCCTAAGTTTTCGAAGAAGTTACCAGAATTGTATTTGATGTCGTATTTAGTTCTGTCAACTTTGAAAGCTGTTGTAGCAGAATTTCCGCTTACTGCGATGTCAAAAGTAACTGGTTTAGTAATTCCTTTGATGGTTAAATCAGCAGTTACTGTATATACGTCAGTTGCTTTAGCTCCGATAGTTTTGAAAACTAATTTTGCTGTTGGGAATTTTTCAGTTCCAAAGAAATCGTCTGCTTTCAAGTGACCATTCAATTTTCCTTGGTATTCTCCAGTTAAATCTGTAGCAGTCAATGAAGTCATGTCTACTGTAAAACTTCCGCCAGTTAATTTTTTCCCTTTAAAAACAACAGCTCCGTCTTTAAAATTTACAGTTCCAGAGTGTTCTCCAGTTACTTTTTTTCCTACCCATTTGATAGTACTTGCTTTTACGTCGATTTTTTTAGTTTGAGCATTTACAGAAATGCTAGCTACCGCTACGAATAATGCTATTGCAATTGTTTTTAAATTTTTCATGTTCTTTAAAATTGATTTTAGATTAATATTAATTATAGTTTGATAAATAATTCTTCTTGTGATTTTCTAACTTTTTTGTAATGTTGTGCTTCGTCTTCATCGTGTCTGTAGCCTATTGGTGCAATAACAGAAGCGTTTAAACCTAGTTTGTCAAAACCTAAGATTTCATTAAATGCAGCAGCATTAAATCCTTCCATCGGAGTTGCATCGATTTTCAATTCAGCGGCAGCGTTTAATAAGTTGCCTAATGCAATATAAGTTTGTTTGGCTGTCCAGTTATTTTTTGCTTCAGCCGATAAGTTTGCTATCGAGCCTTTTACCATGTCACTAAATCCTGCTAAAGCTTCTAAAGGTAATCCTCTTGTTTCGCTAATATTGGTCATGTATTTGTTTACAGCATCTTCACCAACGTTTACGTCATTTGCAAAAATAAATAAGTGTGAAGCGTCTGTAACCTGAGTTTGTCCATAAGCGGCAGCTTTTAGTTGCTCTCTTATTTCTGGATTTTCTACAATAACAACTTTGTAAGGTTGTAATCCGTACGAAGAGGCACTTAAGCGTACTGCTTCTTTTATTGTGTTTAGATCTGCATCAGCTATTTTCTTGGTAGCATCAAATTTTTTGGTAGCATATCTCCAATTTAGGTTTTCTAAATATGTGCTCATAATTTTAATTATTTGTATTGGTTCTGTATTTTTCTAATAAATAATTTAATAATTCTAATTCTTCAGGACTTATATTTTTTGCAAAAAAATGTTCATGTTGATCTACTTTTGGGTCCAGTTCTTTCAAAATATCCAATCCTTTTTGAGTGATCAGGACTTCAATTTTTCTTCGGTTGTCCGAGCAAACATTTCTTGTCACCAAATCTTTTAGTAATAATTTGTCTACCAATCGAGTCGTATTACTTGTCTTTGCTAACATACGCTCTTGTATGACACACATGTTGGCAGGTTTTCCTTTTTGGCCTCTCAATATTCGTAATACATTATATTGTTCTCCAGATAGATCATACGGCTTCATTAATTCACTAAAGTTATCATTAATCACGTTCTGCGTGTACATGATGTTCAGAATAACTTTTTTCGCATTATCCATCTTAACTGTACTTTTTATAACCTCTTCAATTGTCATAGTCGTAAGTGTATAATTTGTATATACAAATTTATAACTTTTTATAGTTGTATATACAAGTGTTGTGTTAATTTTAAGTTAATACTGCCGGCTGGAATATTGACATTTACTGTTAACTGAATAATTATAGATAAAGTTACAGTAATTTTTTATATTTAAATAATTGATTTTATGGTGTTTAACTATTGTTTAAAGTTGTGACTGAGTATGCTTTGTTGCAAAAGAAAACCCGACACGTAAAAAAACTGTCGGGTTTGATGGAATAAAAAAGGTAAAAATATTAATGAGGTAACTTGTCTTTAAAGTAGCCATACACCCAAGTTCCTAAAATAGCACTGACTAAAGTGACAACAATTACGGTAACTCCCGTTCCAATCTGAGCAAATAGTGGTCCTGGACAAGCTCCTGTAATGGCCCAACCAAAACCAAACAACAGCCCTCCATAAATTTGTCCTTTATTAAAGGTCTTAGGCTGAATTTCTATTTTTTCGCCTTGAATGGTTTTGATATTGAATTTTTTTATCACCTGAACCGAGATGATTCCTACTACAACTGCGCTTCCAATAACACCATACATAAAGAAAGATTGCAACTGAAACATTTCCTGAATGCGATACCAGCTGATGATTTCTGCTTTTACGAATACAATTCCAAAAACAATTCCTACTAAAAGGTATTTTAGGTTCGAAAATACTGAATCTTTCAATTTACTTGCGTTGATGCCTTCTGTATCTGTATCTTCTAAATTTGAATTTGACATTTTCTAAAATTTTAAAGTGAAAGAATATAAGGTAGAATCAGGTTGGCCATGATAAAACCTCCGATCATAAAACAAATTGTGGCCACCAAAGACGGCCATTGCAGGTTTGAAATTCCCATGATCGCATGCCCGCTGGTACAACCGCCTGCGTAGCGAGTTCCGAAACCAACCAGAAATCCTCCAACCACAATCATGATAAACCCACGAAGTGTAAATAAACTTTCCCACGAAAAGAGCTGCTTGGGAAGCAATCCCGAGTGATCAGTGATGCCATAAGATGCTAATTGTTCTGAAAGTTTTGCATTGATTTCGATCGCATTTGGATTAGATAGAAAATAAGCAGCGATCATTCCACCAAGGAAAATGCCGAAAACGAAGAATAAATTCCAGCTTTCTTTCTTCCAGTCGTATTTAAAGAAAGTAATATTTGAAGGAATACAAGAGGCGCAAATATGGCGCAATGACGAACTGATTCCGAATGATTTATTTCCGATAATTAATAAAATAGGAACGGTTAGCCCAATTAGCGGACCGGAAACGTACCATGGCCAAGGTTCTTTTAGGATTTCTAGCATATTTTTAAGGTTCTTAGTTGTAGAGGTTCAAAGGTTCAAAGGCTTAACCATTATCGCTTTTCGCATCTTTATGTTTGTTATTTTATTTTTAGATTCTGAGTAGCAGAGGCTCAAAGGTTAAAAAAAACCTTTGCTACTTTGTACCTCTGCACCTTTGCATCTTTTTATTTTAATACTTTACTCTGACAAACAAAATCAGATTTTGGAATATTGGTGTTTGCGATAGCTCCAAAACCGCCTTCAATTTCGGTAAAGTTTCTAAAACCGCGTGCCTGCAAAATCGAAGCTGCAATCATGCTGCGGTAACCGCCTGCGCAATGCAAATAAAAATGCTCGTTAGTGTTAATATCTTTTACCCAATCATTAATGTAAGCCAACGGTTTGTTGTACGCATTGTCAATATGTTCTGCACTATATTCTGTTTCTTTACGAATGTCGATTACTTTACTGTCCTCAGGTTTAAACTCTTTTGAAAATTGCTCAGCCGAAATTCTATTAACGCTATCTACTTCAAAACCTGCTTTTTCCCAAGCTTTAAAACCACCGTCAAGATGTCCGATAATCGCATCAAAACCTACGCGACTTAAACGCGTTACGGCTTCTTCCTCTAAGCCAATTTCGGTAACCAATATAATAGGTTGTTTAACGTCGGCGATTAAAGTTCCTACCCACGGTGCAAAATCACCGTTGATACCAATATTTACAGACTGCGGAATAAATCCTTTGCTAAAATCACTATTATTTCGGGTGTCTAAAATCAAGGCGCCAGTTTCTTCGGCTACAGCCTCAAATTCTTTAACATCAATCGCTTTCATCCCGTTATTCAAAACCGATTCGAAACTTTCGTAACCTCCTTTATTCATTGCGACATTCATACCAAAATAGGCTGGCGGAGGTAATAATCCATCTGTAACTTCGGTAATAAATTCGGCTTCGGTCATGTTAGCACGCAACGCATAGTTTGTCGCCTTTTGATTTCCTATCGTCGAAACGGTTTCTTTGCTCATGTTCTTTCCACAGGCACTTCCGGCGCCGTGTGCGGGATATACGATTACATCATCTGGCAAAGGCATAATTTTATCTCTTAAAGAGTGAAACAAAATTCCGGCCAGTTGATCTTGGGTCATTCCCGCTGCTTTTTGCGCTAAGTCGGGACGTCCTACATCACCAATAAACAAAGTGTCCCCAGAGAAAAGTGCGTGATCTTTTCCGTTTTCATCAATCAATAAAAAGCTTGTGCTTTCCATCGTGTGCCCGGGAGTGTGTAACACCTTAATGATAATGTTTCCTATTTTGAATTCTTGTCCGTCTTTGGCTGAAACACAATCAAATTTGCAGGTAGCATTAGGGCCGTAAACAATAGGCGCCTGAGTTTCTTTGCTAAGATCGACATGTCCCGAAACAAAATCGGCATGAAAATGCGTTTCAAAAATATATTTCAATTGTACCTTATCACGTTCTAAACGATCGAGATAAGGTTGGATTTCTCGTAATGGGTCAATAATGGCAGCTTCACCATTTGAAGTAATATAGTAAGCACCTTGCGCTAAACATCCAGTGTAAATTTGTTCTATTTTCATGATAGTATATCTAAAATATTGTTTGACAAAGGTAACTCTGTTTTTTCGGAAAGTAAGTGACTAATGTTACAGAAATCATTTTTTTTGATTAAAAATGTTTAGAATATTATTGAATAACCCGCATAAGCAAATTTAAGTTTTTCTCTATAAAACATGAAGCATAATTTTTAATGAGGCACCAAAAAATTAAATGTTTTTTGTGGTTAGAAATCTGGCTTTTAATAGGTAAATTTGTGGAACTTCATAAAACAAATACCGCTCTATGGAAGAAATGCTTTTTTATGACCGAATGCAATTTGCCTTCACCATTACCTTTCACTATCTTTTTCCGCAGCTAACAATGGGTCTTTCGCTGATTATTGTTTATTTTAAATGGAAATACCTCCGAACTAAAAATGAACAATACAATCATGCTACTCATTTTTGGATGAAGATCTTTGCCCTGAATTTTGCAATGGGTGTCGTAACAGGAATTCCGATGGAGTTTCAGTTTGGTACTAATTGGGCAAAATTCTCAGAATTGACGGGCGGAATTATCGGACAGACTTTGGCTATGGAAGGCATGTTCTCCTTTTTTCTGGAGTCATCCTTTCTCGGCATCTTTTTATTTGGAGAAAAAATAATAGGGCATAAGTGGCATTTTGTAACCGGATTATTAATTATGATTGGTTCGTGGGCGAGCGGTTACTTGATTATAGCAACACACTCCTGGATGCAGAATCCAGTTGGTTATGAAATTCTTGAAAACGGAAAATTTGTTTTGACCAACTTCAAGGCTTTGTTCCTGAATCCGTGGTTATGGCCTTCTTATTTGCACAATCAGGCAGCTTCTTTGGTCACAAGTTCTTTTGTGGTAGCCGGAATTGGAGCTTTTTATATTCTGAGTCAAAAGAATGTTTCTTTCGGCAGATTATTTGTAAAGACAGGCGTTGTTTTTGGTTTGATTTCGAGTCTTTTTGTAGCGGTTCCAACAGGTGATTTACTGGCTAAAAATGTGGTGAAATATCAGCCTGTAACTTTTGCTGCTATGGAAGGAATTTTTCATACCGAAAAAGAAGGTTCTGAAATTGTTTTAATCGGTCAACCTGACGTAAAAGATAAAAAATTAGACAATAAAATTGCTGTGCCTAATATTCTAAGTTTCTTGACGTACGGGAGCTGGAACGAAGAAATTAAAGGTCTGGATAAGTTTGATCAAGACTTGCATCCTACCAATATTTCGGGACTTTATTATGCCTATCATATTATGGTGGGACTCGGAACGTTATTTATCGGTTTGATGGTTTTGGCTATTTTTCAATTAATTAGAGGAAAATTATACCAAACCAAATGGATTTTATGGTCGCTGATGTTTATGATGCCGTTTCCTTATATCGCCAACACCACGGGCTGGTATACTGCCGAATTAGGCAGACAACCGTGGCTCGTTTATAATTTATTGCGAACTTCTGCGGGAGCTTCGCCAACTGTTTCTTCGGGAAATACATTGTTTACTTTGTTGGGTTTTATAGGATTGTATCTTTTACTCGGAATTTTGTTTTTGCTTTTAATTGGAAAAATTATTAGTAAAGGCCCGCACACAGAAGTCATAACTGAAAATATATAAGTATGGAATTTTTTTGGTACGTAGTTTTAATGGGAATTCTGGCCGTTTACATTGTATTAGACGGTTACGATTTTGGAGCAGGAATTATTCATTTGTTTTTTGCCAAAACAGAAAAAGATAAAAAAGCAATTACAAGCGCCATTGGCCCGTTTTGGGATGCCAACGAAGTTTGGATTATTGCGGCGGGAGGCGTATTGTTTTTTGCTTTTCCTACTTTGTATGCCTCTTCTTTCAGTGGTTTTTATTTGCCTCTGATCATGATTTTATGGCTGTTGATTTTTCGTGCTATTGGTTTAGAAATGCGCGGTCAGGTGCATCATCCGATGTGGGAAGCCATCTGGGATAAAGCTTTCGGAATTGCAAGTTTGCTTTTGGCCTTGTTTTTTGGGATTGCTCTTGGGAATATTGTCCGTGGTGTTAATCTCGGAATGGTAACCAACGGCGTTTCTACGCAAGAAGCACATTATTTCTTTTTGCCTTTATGGAATCCTACTTTTAGTCCACAAGCCAATGAATTGGGAATTATTGACTGGTTTACGCTCTTTTTGGGAGTAGTGAGTGTCGTTGCTTTGATGATTCACGGCGCCAACTGGATTATTTTCAAAACCAATTCGTCTTTGAATCCTCAGCTTAAAAAGTTGGTTTTTAAACTTAATATTGTCTTGCTGGTTTTGGTTATTGTTTCGCTGCAAATCTGGCATTTTATTGAGCCGAAGCCGTTTCATAATTTTGTTGAAAACCCGATTTTATGGTTTTTCCCAATGATGACTTTTGTTGGTATCATCGGATTGTTTAAGGTCCGATCGTACCAAAAAGATGGCTTGGGATTTTTATTCTCGAGTTTGTTTTTGGTGGGCGGTTTTGCCTCAACAGCGGTTTCTATTTTTCCTAATGTTTTACCCTCAACCAATAAAGTCAATCCTTCGTTAACGATTTATAATACTGCCGCTGGCGAATATGGATTGTATGCGGGAATGAGCTGGTTTTTTATCGCTTTGTTTCTAGTGATTGTTTATTTAATTGTGCAATACCGTGTTTTTACTGGTAAAATGGATGAGGTTGGGTATGGGGAACATTGATTTTTTTGAGTTTTTTGCTGCAACTTGACAGATTTTTTATTAAATCTTGTTTTGACAATTCATTAGCTTAATGTGATTGCTTCGTTCCTCGCAATGACTTTAAGCAACGTCTGACTGAAAAGTACAAATTACTATTTATCTAGTAAAAAAGGAAAGTTCTAATTTAGCTGAGAGTTGCGTTAGGGATAGGAGCGATATCCTTTTTGTTTTTTCTTTAAAAACAAAAAGATAAAGCGGATAGCCCGACCGAAGGGAACGCCCAAATAATGAAAACACTAGATTTTAAACAAAAAAAAGACCGACTCATTCGGGGGGATGAGCCGGTCTTCTTGGGTTAAGCTTTTTTATAAATAAAGATTCGGGATGCTTTATTGCATAGAAACAATAACAAATTCGCTTCTTCGGTTTAACTGATGCTCTTCTTCTGTGCAAGGCACATTATCGGCGCATTTGTTTACCAACTGGCTTTCGCCGTAGCCTTTGCCGGTTATTCTGGAAGCGGAAATTCCGTTTTGTATAAACCATTGAATGGTGGCTTTGGCTCTTTTGTTAGACAAAGCCATGTTGTATTTTTGTGTTTGTCTGCTATCTGTATGAGAGCGAACATCTATTTTCATGTTTGGATATTGTTTCATTACCGCTAAAACTTTCTCCAGATCGAAGGCTGCTTCTTTTCGAATAAAAGATTTATCCAGATCAAAGTAGATAATAGGAATGTCGAGGGTTTTGGCCAAGTCTGTTCCAACACCAATTTGCTTGATTTGCTTTTCGAGCTTTACATCTAGTTTTGCTTTATCATCTGAAGGATTAATAGTAATAGGACTTTCGTTGGTTTCATAATCTTGCTTGGCAACTCTGATATGATAGGTTTTGCTGCATTTTACATCAAAATTGTAAGTACCATCTGCACCTGAAGTAACTTCGGTAATTTGCTGAAATTTATCGTCAAGCAAAATTACTTTTGCATCGCTTACCGCCTGATTAGTATCGGCATCTACGATTGTTCCTGACAATTTTTTCTCGCAATCAAGTTTTTTGGTTTCTGTAAATTTATAGATATCATCATTTCCAATTCCGCCTTGTTTGTTAGAAGAGAAAAAACCTTTTCTGGTCGTATGGTCAATGATAAAGGCAAAATCGTCAAATTTTGTATTTACAGGTTCTCCGATGTTTTGCACGCGGTCAAAACTTGCATCTTCCTTGATTTTTGCTACAAATATATCAAGTCCTCCTAAGCCTGGACGTCCGTCGCTGGCAAAATAAAGTTCATTGTCGCCTGATATAAAAGGAAATGTCTCGCGACCTTCTGTATTGATTTGCGAACCTAGATTTTCGGGTTTTCCAAATGTACCATCGGTATTAATTGTCACACTATACAAATCAGACTGACCTAAAGTTCCCGGCATGTCTGAGGCAAAATACAGTTTTTTTTCATCTGCGCTTAAAGCCGGATGCGCAACACTAAACTGATCGCTGTTAAAAGGTAATTCTACAACATTGGTCCAGGTGTCATCTACAAAATCTGCTTTGTATAATTTTAATAGTGTAATTCTCTTATCGTCCTTTCCTTTTTTTCCGCGTAAAAAGTTATTTCTTGTAAAATACATCGTCTTTCCATCTTTGGTAAAAATGGGTGTAGATTCATTAAATTTAGAATTGATCTTTTTCTCAAGGCGTGTTGGATTTTGTAAATTTCCATCCGCATTTAAATCTGCAGTATACAAATTCGTAAAAGACCTATTGGTCCATTTGAATGTTTTTCTGGCTACACTTCCGGTATCGCGGGCTGAGGCAAATACTAATTTGTTATTGAAAACAGTGCTGCCATAATCAGATTGTTTAGAATTTATGCCTGCATCCAGTATTTCGAATCTTCCTGAATTTGCTTGAATTTGCTCGAGATAGTTTTTATTATTTTCGAATAAAACACCTCTGGTATCTGTTTTGACTTTCTCGTTAAAAAGGTCAAGCATTTTGTCTGATTTGGTATAATCACCTGCAGATTTTAGCGCCTGAGCGTATCTGTAATAATATTCGGGCTCTTGCTGATCATTGAGAGCAAATAAGGCATCGTACCATTTTACAGCTTTGGTCAGTTCTGCATTAAAATAATATGCATTTCCTAATCTCTGAAACATTTTTTCGTCCTTATACCCATTTTCTGCTACTTTTTCATAAATAGCAATAGCATCTATATACGCATACTGATCGTATTGTTTCTCGGCTTTACTTAATATTGCTTTTTGAGCCATTACGCCAAAAGAGACAGACGACAAAAAAGCAGTATAAATTAAAATTTTTACTTTCATAATTAGAAAAATCTTGGTGAAGTTATTCGTCCATATTTGTTTAAGAATTCAAAACGCAGGAATATCTCGTGCGATCCTGAATTATAATTGACCAATTTTGTTGTTTCGCGATCATATGCATAACCCAAATACAAACTGTCTGTGATCTGAAACCCCGCCATGGCACTTACTGAAGCACTCCATCTGTAAGCAACACCAATAACAAATTTGTCGTTAAACATAAAGTTGGCAGATGCATCTACTTGCAATGGTGAACCTTCTACCATTTTGGTTAATAAAGCGGGTTTGAATTTTATGGTTTCGTAACGATCCAAATCAAACACATAACCTGCAATAAAATAATAGTTTATTCGGTCTTTGTAGATCGCTACTTCATTATCATCATAACGATTGGTCTGAATGAAATTGGGTACCGATAAACCTACATAAGCCTTGTCTGTATGCCAATAAACACCAGCTCCTACATTAGGGGAGAATTTATTATTAAAATCCTGAAATTGCGGATCACCCTGATCTTCGGGAGTTAATTTAGTAGGGTCTAATTTGAATAAATTGCCAGATCCTTTTATACCAAAAGAAAGTTTAGCTGTGGCTGATGTTGGTATAGAATACGAAAAATCGGCTGATAAAGTGTTCTCATTTGTGGGACCAATTTTATCATTTACTAATGAAACTCCAATTCCTACATTGTTACCTATTGGTGTATTTACCGAAAAACTGCTTGTTTCTGGTGCGCCATCTAACCCAATCCATTGCGTACGATACAATCCGAAAACGCTCATGACTCCTCTGGAACCAGCATAAGCAGGATTGATATTAATGGTGTTATACATGTATTGTGTAAACTGCGCAACTTGCTGAGCAAAACTGGCAACCGAACAAAACAATAAAACTAAAACTAATTTTTTCATTTATTTTATTTTTAAATAATGGCTCAGCCTAATTGACTAAGCCATTTAATTGGTATAGTATATTACTTGGTTAGGTATAAATACCCAGCTTTTTGATGCGTATTGGACTGATTATCTTTATATTTTACGATATAATAATATGTTCCTTCAGGTAATCCGTTTGAGTCTTTGATAGTAACACGACCTTCAGAAATACCTCTAAAAGCAATGTCATTATTGTTATAATGTTCTCTTTCGAATACCAATACTCCCCAACGGTTGTAAATCTCAACCGTATTATCCGGATAACATTCTAAACCTTGTACATAAAACCTTCCGTTTTTATCATCTCCGTTTGCCGATACGGCATTAAAGATTTTGATCACACAACCACTTAATTCTATAATAGTTGGGTTTTCTCCTTGAAGATCACTAAAATCTGATTTGTCTGTAACATTTATTCCGCTAGGAGTCGTTCCTGACACAGTTGCCTGATTGCTAATGCTTCCGGAGTTTACATCTGCCTGAGATAGTGTATAGATTCCTGTAATCGAAGTGTTATCCGTTTGTCCAACCGCTAAATTGATTGGGCCACCGCTCATAACAATTCCTGGTAAAGGATCAGTAACTACGATGTTTTGGAGTGCTACATTTCCATTATTTGTTATTGAAAAACTATAGGTTAACGTTTCTCCTGCTTCTGCATATCCATTGCCGTTATTATCGTTAAGTACTACTGTTTTTACAATAGCAATTGCAGGAACTTCAACAAAAATAGTAACCGTTGCCGTACTACAATTGTTTGGATTCGCCACTTCGCATATTTGATAAGTTAAAATATGGCTACCGGCTGCTGTACCAGGTGCTACATCAATTGTCCCATCGGGATTAAGAGTAATTCCTGTGGGTAAATTTGTTCCGCTTACAATAACATCTGAAGCGTTAACAGGAACTCCGTTTAATTTATCATTATCTAAAACATTAATCACTTCTAATGAACCATTAATACCATCGGCAAGGACTACATCATCGTCATTACCCGCCTCAATGCCGAAGGTAGGCATCGCATTACAACCTGATACTGCTGATGGATAATTTACAACTACAGATTGTGTTGGATTTAGTGTAAACTGCATTGTAACAGAAGGTCTTGTTAATTGAAAACCATCATTTCCTTGTGTCCATTGTCCGTTTACTAATAACCATCCCGGCCAATCTGTTGGATTACCGTTACCGTCTACTGTTGCTCCAGGCCATAAAACATTACCACTTAAGGGCATGTTATTTTGAGTCGCTACAATATTATTTGCACTGTCTATCCAATTGATTGTTAATAAATCTGTTGGAGTAAAATTGTCTGCTACAACACTGTAAGCTACATAAGGCGTATTATTAGAACAATAGCTGTTGGCTGTTACTGTAATCGTTGGTGCAACAACCGAAACTGAAACTGTTGCTGGATCGCAGTTTGTAGGATTTACTGTCTCACAAATTTCGTAGGTTAAAGAATAGTTTCCGGGTGGTGCATTTGGAATTAACTCTACTGTTCCGTCAGGTCTTAATGATAAAACTCCTGATGGATCTGGTGTCACTACACTTAAATTCACATCTGAAGGCAGAAGTGGATTATTATTTAAAGTATCATTAGTAAATACATTGACAACCGTTACTGTACTATTTATTCCTACCACCGAATTAACCGGATCATCAACTGCATCGAGAAGTGTTTTTTCAATAACAAGTGTTATTGTCGCAGGGCTGGCATCAATAGCTCCCAGATTATCAGTAGCTGTAAAAGTAAATGTATCATTGCCTGAATATGCTCCGCTAGGATCATAAGTAAGCATCGTTACTTCTAAAGGTGTTAGTACCTGATTGGCTACTACCGGAATTCCCGATAATGCTAAAACTCCATGAGAAGGCAATGTCAAAATTGTGTAATTTGCAATTGTTCCATCAGTATCTGTTGCTATCAAATCATTAATAACTGTTGCTCCCGATCTTGAAGGAATACTAGCATTGATGTCGTCTTGTGCAACTGGTGCATTATTTCCAACCGGAATTGTAATAGTGGCACTCGATAAAGCTAAGGCGCCTAAATCGTCTGTTGCTGTAAAGGTAAAAGTGTCATTACCTGTAAATGTTCCACTTGGCTCATAGGTCAGCATGCTCGCTTCTAAAGGAGTCAATACTTGGTTTAGTGTTACCGGAATTCCCGCTAATGCTAAAACTCCTTGAGATGGTAATGTTAAAACGGTATAGTTTGCAATACTTCCATCTAAATCTGTTGCCAATAAGGCATTTATAGCTGTCGCTCCCGCTACTGAAGGAATTACAGAATTTATATCATCAAGTGTCACTGGCGCATCGTTTACAGCGTTCACGGTAATGGTCAAAGTAGCGATATTGGAAACCAAACCTAAATTATCGTTTACGGTGTAATTGATTGGTGTTGCTGTTCCGTTGTAGTTGAGCACTGGGGTGAAAGTCACTAGGCCAGTATTGTCTACGGTATAGGTTCCTTGTCCTGTTACGGTGAAAGTCGTCTGAATTCCTGCTGTTGCTGGGTCTAAATCGACTGTAGCCACATCAATGGTTCCATCCAAATCGGTATCATTGGTGGTTATGTTGATGGTTACTGGCGTGTCTTCATCAGTGGAAACTGCATTATTATTGGCCACTGGCGCATCGTTTACAGCGTTCACGGTAACGGTCAAAGTAGCGATATTGGAAACCAAACCTAAATTATCGTTTACGGTGTAATTGATTGGTGTTGCTGTTCCGTTGTAGTTGAGCACTGGGGTGAAAGTCACTAGACCAGTATTGTCTACGGTATAGGTCCCTTGTCCTGTTACGGTGAAAGTCGTCTGAATTCCTGCTGTTGCTGGGTCTAAATCGACTGTTGCCACATCAATAGTTCCATCCAAATCGGTATCATTGGTGGTTACGTTGATGGTTACCGGCGTGTCTTCATCAGTAGAAACAGCATTATTATTGGCCACTGGCGCATCGTTTACAGCGTTCACGGTAACGGTCAAAGTAGCGATATTCGATACCAAACCTAAATTATCGTTTACGGTGTAATTGATTGGTGTTGCTATTCCGTTGTAGTTGAGCACTGGCGTGAAAGTCACTAGGCCAGTATTGTCTACGGTATAGGTTCCTTGTCCTGTTACGGTGAAAGTGGTTTGAATCCCTGCTGTTGCTGGGTCTAAATCGACTGTTGCCACATCAATGGTTCCATCCAAATCGGTATCATTGGTGGTTATGTTGATGGTTACCGGCGTGTCTTCATCAGTGGAAACAGCATTATTATTGGCCACTGGCGCATCGTTTACAGCCGTTACGGTAACGGTCAAAGTAGCGATATTCGATACCAAACCTAAATTATCGTTTACGGTGTAATTGATTGGTGTTGTTGTTCCGTTGTAGTTGAGCACTGGCGTGAAAGTCACTACTCCAGTATTGTCTACGGTATAAGTTCCTTGTCCTGTTACGGTGAAAGTCGTTTGAATCCCTGCTGTTGCTGGGTCTAAATCGACTGTTGCCACATCAATGGTTCCATCCAAATCGGTATCATTGGTAGTTACGTTGATGGTTACCGGCGTGTCTTCATCAGTGGAAACTGCATTATTATTGGCCACTGGCGCATCGTTTACAGCGGTCACGGTAATGGTCAAAGTAGCGATATTGGAAACCAAACCTAAATTATCGTTTACGGTGTAATTGATTGGTGTTGCTGTTCCGTTGTAGTTAAGCACTGGCGTGAAAGTCACTAGACCAGTATTGTCTACGGTATAAGTTCCTTGTCCTGTTACGGTGAAAGTCGTTTGAATTCCTGCTGTTGCTGGGTCTAAATCGACTGTTGCCACATCAATGGTTCCATCCAAATCGGTATCATTGGTAGTTACGTTGATGGTTACCGGCGTGTCTTCATCAGTAGAAACAGCATTATTATTGGCCACTGGTGCATCGTTTACAGCGTTCACGGTAATGGTCAAAGTAGCGATATTGGAAACCAAACCTAAATTATCGTTTACGGTGTAATTGATTGGTGTTGCCGTTCCGTTGTAGTTGAGCACTGGCGTGAAAGTTACTAGACCAGTATTGTCTACGGTATAAGTTCCTTGTCCTGTTACGGTGAAAGTCGTTTGAATCCCTGCTGTCGCTGGGTCTAAATCGACTGTAGCCACATCAATGGTTCCATCCAAATCGGTATCATTGGTAGTTATGTTGATGGTTACCGGCGTGTCTTCATCAGTAGAAACAGCATTATTATTGGCCACTGGCGCATCGTTTACAGCCGTTACTACAAATGTAATGTCGGCATTGTCGCATAAACCAGATACATCGCACAATGTATACGTGATTGTCGCTGTTCCGTTATAATTATTGGCTGGATTGAATGTTACAATTCCAGTTGTTGTATTTAATGTCCAGACACCTTTTGCATCAGAATATGTGGTTTGAATTCCCGCAAGAGCAGTATCTAAATCTATTGTAAATTGTCCAATTCCGTTTACTGGTGCAGAAGGATTACCATCTGGATCTGTATCATTGGTAAGTATATTCACGGTACCATCAGCTCCATCTTCCGTTAAGGGAAAAGCACTTTGATCATCATCATTAGCCACAGGGAAGCGATTCACAGCTGGTGTAGCAGATCCCGAATTGTTTCCTGGTGTTGGATCATTTTGTGCTCCCGTAATAGTAGCTGTATTGCTGTAAGGTCCTGTAGCATTTACTGTCGCAACAATAGTAAGTGTTGCATTGGCTCCATTGGCAAGATTTCCTATAGTCCAGTTTGGTGCAGACCATGTTCCTGTCGAAGGTGTTGCACTCACAAAAGTGTAACCCGCAGGAAGTACATCATTTACTGTAACTCCTGTAGCAGCACTTGGTCCGGCATTCGAAGCTGTAATAGTAAACGTAACATTACTTCCTACGTTGGTTGTAACATTAGGTGCTGTTTTTGTTACTGCAAGATTGGTTTCAACCAAAGGCGTTACGGTTGCAGTATTATTAGCAGCGGTTGTATCAGGATCATTTCCTGTAACGGTTGCTGTATTTACATACGAACCTGTTGGGTTAACTGTTGCTACAATAGACAGAGTAGCACTTGTTCCATTGGTAAGACTACCCACAGTCCAGTTTGGTGCAGTCCATGTTCCTACTGAAGGAGTCGCGCTTACAAAGGTATAACCTGACGAAAGTACGTCATTTACAGTGATACCGGTAGCTTTATAGGGTCCGTTATTGGTTGTTGTAATAGTAAAAGTAACGTTGTCACCAACACTTGGATTAGTATTATTAACAGCTTTTGTAACCTGCAAGTCCAACGGACAAAGCACAGCTTCAAAATTTCTAGAGGTTACAGATGTGCCTCCACAGGCAGTAGTTACTGAATACTGAACTACGACTGTACCTGCTGCTGTAAAATTTACTGTATTACCCGTTAATGTCCCTGGGCCGCTTAATATACTTAATGTCCCTCCCGCTGGGGTTGGTTCTAATAAAACAGGATCACCCACACAATAATTAGATCCTGGTCCTCCTCCTGCTGAGATAGGCTGAATTACCGGAATCGATTCTACACCACAAATTTGTACGGCAGCTGTAGCAAAATTATAAGAAGCTTCTGTACTGGTTGTATTTGAACCATTACCCATACTTCCCCTGATTCTATGACCAACATAACCAAAGTTTGCATCACAGCTTTTCACAATCATTGTGGTATGTCCACCCGTTTCAACAGCTAGAATTTTATCTGTAAGACTCACTCCAGTTGGCATAGTTGGATTACTTGGGTCAGATGGAGTTCCAAGCAAAGAGTTATTGTTTTGCCCAAAAGCATATAAATTTTCAGCAGTATTTATCACATTGGCGCTTCCGTATAAATTATCATGTTCCTGTACGCTAAACCAGACAATGTCGCTCATAACTGGCCCCGCAGCTGATGTATATCGGGGCTGAACCCATCCTAATCGATCTGTGGTTGTCCAGTCTCCCAATTGTCTGTTACTGTTTTCACCGACAGTATATAAATTACCATTTGTAGCTAAAATATAATATGATCTTTCTGTGCCGCTTCCCGAAGAACTAATCATTTTAGGTGTTATAGCAGGTATCGCCATTTGTCTCGCTCTGGTTTGACTTGCAATTACAGCTGTATTATCTCCTAAAAGTACATTAACTCCCCAAACATATACAGTACCATCTGATTTCAAAGCCATAAGACCGTCATAATTTCCTCTACAGGCTACTACGTCCGTCAAAAACGGATTGCCAGCGTCTGAGGTAGTTACTCTGTACCATGTGGTTGCATTTCCTGTTCCCCCATTACCTCGAACACTTGCGGTTTGCGAAATTACCCAAACATCTCCGCTACAAGTTGTAATTGCTAATGTTCTATAAGTAGCAAACATCATCTTAACATCTCCTGGAGTTACACCTGTTGGCAAACCATTTGTATTTCCGTTAATGGTAATTTTTTGAAAAGTAGTGCTTGAAGTGATTGAACCATCAAGAACAATTCCTTCCTTTGACCAAGCATACAAACCATCTGTGGCCAAAAGAATTCCCTGAACATTATTTGCAGAGACGCTTCCCAAGCCAGCTTTTAAAGGAGTACCCGTTAAAGCAGGAAAATTTGTTGCGTTTATTGTTAATGGTGATAATACATCTTGCAATCCATCATTACCAATGTCTTCTCCCCATGTTTGCAAAGAACCGTCTGAGGTTCTTACAATTGTGGTGTGAAAACTGGAAACAAAATTATCATATTCTATTGTTGCAGCATTGTTATTTGACTCAGTCCCAAAATTAGAGAGATCAGTGTTCGGGCATCCAACGGGTGGCGAAGCACATTGAGCATTTGCTATTTGACTGAAGACGAAAAATATAAAAAGCAGATAAAATGCTTTTTTAAAATTCGATATTTTCTTTAAAGTAGAGTAGTTTTTTATCATAAGTAATACGATTATTTTATTATCTGTGGAAGATTGTATGTCTGTACCTGATTATTGAAATCAAAAAAATCAAACATCAGATAGGCTTCGCTATTGACCATTCCAGACACTTTATATTTCAGAAGTTGTGTTTTATTATTCAGGATAATTTCTTTTTCTAACGGCACAGCAGTAAAAGAAACCCCTAATCCGGCAATTGACAAGCCAGGTGTAGGTAATGTGGCGATCGAATTATTTTTTGTGATGATTTTTGCAGGAACCGTAATAATCAAGTCTGAATAATTTCTTCCTTTCTCGATTTTCTGAGAAAAAGCTATCTTCGAAAAATCATAAGATAATTTCACAGCTGTTACTTTTATTCGAGATCTTTCTGCAAACATAGGATGATTGCATTCTTCATCGTGTTTTTTGTTTTCTTGAAAATTAATATCATACTCCCCTGGTTCTTCAAATACATAATCATTAATTTGGTTACCGATCAAAGTAGCGTGACTATTATTTTTCGTATTGGTTATGGTCCACATTACGGATGTATCAACAGTACCAAAATCAATTTTTTCTCCAAAAGAAATCACTTTATAAAATTGTTTATCTTCATCGCTAATTTTGTTTTGAGCTGAAGATTTGTAACCCATAAATAAGATGAAAAATAAAAGGTAAATCAGTTGTTTTTTTAGGTAAAAACAGCTGCGTGTTAGTGTAAGATTTTTGGTCATAAATGATAATTTAGTTCTGTATTTATCTACATAATTCATCAGCGAAATTAGCGAACTACAGGGCCAAAAAATGTCAAGACTCTTTACCAATTGCGTAATAAGAAAAACATAATTCTTATAAAAAAAAGATATATATCTGTTTTACAGGTTTTTATGAAAAAGAAGTTTTAAGCTCTTTGAAGGCTTAAATTTACTAGCCGTAAGAGAAATTGGTGTTTCAGGAATCCTTTTGAGATATAGTTCAGAATAAGGCTACTTGGAGTTTTTAGATCAAGAGATATTTCTTGTGAAATGGCAGTAAAAAGTAGGTGGTTTGACTATGGAAAGAGACATTAAAAGTCAGAAATTAAATTATCTTTTTCTTGTTAAAAACAATGCTAAAACAACAAATTAATTTACTTTTGCAAAAGTCCAATTACAGGTAACAAAAAGAATAATCATTACAAGTAAAATTTTATTTTAATCAACCTTTTTTTGTGTCATTTTTAATTTATTTTTTTCTGCTTTTCCGAAATATTTTTTTTAGAAAGTAGCTGTCTTATTTTTTTAATTTAGAAAATTTACTATCTTGTTGTATAGTTATTATTGATGTAATAAGTGTCGTAAAAAAATAATACTTTATGCCCATAAGGACTTAAATAGTACTAATGTTATGGAATATTTCAAAAAAAACTTTTACTAATAAAAATAATTATATTTTTAAATTTAAAATCGAATTTATAAGCCTGTAAATCATTTAATTAACCTACTTATATGCACTTAAAATATTTTCTTTTCTTCTTTGCAGTTATTGTTTCTCATCATTCAAGTTATTCGCAAAATTCTAAATACGATAGTATTTTTTCTGAAACATCTCAGGTATTGCTAAGTTCAGACCCGACAAAGGCACTGAGCAATACTACTTATCTTTTTAAAATTTCAAAAAACAATACGGAGAGAATAAAAGCCTGTATGCTCAAGGCAACTCTTTTGCGTCAATATGGGATACGAAGTGAAGCTATTGCTGCTTTGAAACAAGCAAATAATTTTGCTGTAATCGACGAGAATTACACTTTTCAGGCGAGAATAAATGGTTTTATGTCAACACTTTACCGAGAGAACGAAATTTACAGCATCGGAAAAATTTATTTGCAAAAGGCCTTAACGGCGAGTAAAAAAATTGAAGATAAAAATGAAATGTATAAATTTCAAGGAAACTTATCTCAGGAAATAGCTTATTACCAGATGTATGCCGCCAATTATTCAAAAGCAATTGAGTGTCTTAAAAACGGTAATATCCTTTTTGAAAAAGCGGGTTCCTCTATTGATAAAAACTTTCAAATTGCAGTTAACGACGAACTTATAGCCAAAAATTATCTTTCATTAAAAAAAATTGATTCGTCTTTATTTTTTTACCAAAAAGCACAAAAAGAACTTGAATTGTCTCAGTCTTCAAATAGTCCTCTGAAAGGTTTTATATTAAATGGTCTTGCAAATGTCTATACTTCTGTGGCAGATTATAAAAAAGCAAACTTGTATTATCAGGAAGCTGAGCAGATAGCAGAAGCTTCGAATTTCTTTATATTGAAGCAGGAAGTATATAGTTCTTTATTGGATTTTTATAAAAAAACAGACCAAAAAAAATACATTATTTACAATGAAAAGAATGTAAAACTGAATAAAGATGAAGAACATAGCCGAAAAATAATTGCAGACGAATTAATCAAAACACTTCAGAAAAAAGAGCTTGACAATCAATCCAAATATGAGAGAAGTACCTTTGTAATTATTGGCGGCTGTACTTTTATTGTTTTAACTACTTTAGGAATTTATATCTACAGAAGAAGACAAGATTATAAAAAATTTATCAGCAGAAGCGCTATCACTTTTAACGAAGAAGTTGAAATAATTCCGAAGAAAGAAGTTACGAAAGAATACATGTCTGAGGCAACAGAAAGAAGTATTATGAAAAGTATTAAGGAATTTGAGAAATCTCAATTTTATCTTAATAAAGATCTTTCTCTAAATACAGTTGCCGGCGAACTCGGAATAAATAATCGATATTTATCGTATGTCATCAATAAAAATAAGTCAAAAGATTTTGCAACTTATATCAATGAATTGCGCATAAATTATATTGTTGATCGATTAAAAAACGACAGCAGTTACCTGAAATATAAGATAAGTTACCTGGCAGATGAAGCAGGTTTTTCTTCTCACAGCAGATTCAGTATTACATTTAAAAAAGTTACGGGGGTTTCTCCAATGAATTTTATTGCTTACCTGCAGCAAGAAAATGAAGAAAAAGAGTAATAAGTACAATTGTAACTTATTTAGGATTGCTTTGTTTTTTCGGAGAAGAAAATTATTAGTGTTTTTTGTTACACTTTTATGCAGTTGTCATTGATTTTAAAAACATAAAAAGGAATAACAAAATAGAGATAAAAAGAATTGTATCGTTTGAAACTAATTTTTTCATTATTTTTTAAAAATAATGTCGAGTATATATTGACATATAAAATTACTCTCTATTTTTTCTGGAAGATTATTTTTACTGATAAATATTGGTTTGTCTGCATCATTTTTCGGGATGCATCCATGAGAACCCTTAACCAGTTTGGCGTCTAGAGGAATTACATTCATAAGAGTGCGAAAGCCGAGTTTTTTTCTAATTAATTTCAAAATAATACGAGGTAAAATAAATTTTTTCTTCGGGTCAAGAAATAGTTCAACAGGATCATACCCTATTTTTTTATGAATTTCTACCGTGCGGGCAAAATCGGGGGCTTTGCGATCATCTAACCAATAATAATAAGTAAACCAACTGTCTTGATCTGCAACAAGTACAAGATCTCCTGCACGTTCATGATCCAGATGATGCGCTTTTTTTCCGGCATTATCCAGCACTTTTGCCACTCCAGGTATTTTTTCCAGTAATTTTTTCAGCTCCTGAATATCATTTTTACATTTGATATATACATGCGCTATTTGGTGATCTGCCAATGCAAAAGCACGACACTCACCAGTATCTAATAATTCGAGTTCTTTTTCTTCTCTAATTTGCAAATAACCGTTAGTTCGCAAAAACCGATTGATATGTATTGGGTTGGTAACTTTGGTAATGCCATACTCAGATAAAACAATTACTTGTGTTCCTTTATCTTCAAAATATTCAATTAAATCTTTGCAAACTAGGTCGATAGATTTTAAATCTACTGCAATTTCTGGAGAGTTGGGCTCAAATTTTTGACAGCAATAATCTAAATGTGGTAGGTAAATTAAGGTGAGGGTTGGATTGTGCCATTCGTAAACGAGTTTTGCCGCTTTTGCAATCCATTCGCTTGAGCGGATTGTTGTTTTTGGCCCCCAAAAGTCAAACAACGGAAATACGCCCAATTTGTCTTGTAAGCGATCTCGTAAATTAGCTGGTTTTGAGTAAGAATCTGGTTTTTTCTGTCCGTCTGCCCAATATTGCGGACGAGGCGTTACTGTAAAATCAGCGTCAGAGTACATGTTGTACCACCAAAACAAATTGGCGCACGTAAATGTTGGATCAATTTCTCTCGCTAAGTCCCATATTTTTTCAGATTGCACCAGTTTGTTTGATTGTTTCCACATTTTTACCTCGGCATCATTTCGGTCATACCATCCATTGCCTACAATACCGTGTTCTGAAGGCCATTTTCCAGTTAGATAAGTGGCTTGGGCAGAGCAGGTAAGGGCAGGAAGTACGGGTTCGATACTACTCAAATACTTATTTTTTTTTAACCATTGGTGCAAAAAAAGATCTGGATTTTCGAGTAAATTGGTGGTAAGCCCCACTACATTAATAACGACAGTTTGCTGCATTGTTTTGATTTTACTTTTTTTTAAAGTGCTTTTGCATCGATCATTTGCTCTTTTGCATTATGATCTACTCTGTTTAAAACCCATTTTAATTCTCTCTCGATTGATTGCTCCAAATCTGTTTGTAAATGGGCAGGTAAAACTTGCCAAGTGTAAGTCTCTATTTCGAGATGTTTGGTAAACTCTTTTTGGCGCCATTTTTTTAAAACATCAATAATATCATTTTGGGTAGATTGCAATAGCTGGTAATCTTCAATGAAAATTGGAACATGAAAATGTGTACGCAGCTCTTTAAAATCTTCTCGTTGCATGGCCTCGATACCGTTTTTTAAGTCATTAAATTTTAGCAGTTCCTCGTTTATTGTTTTTATTACTGACTGATGCAAATAAGTAGGTTCATCAAAAGTACGGAGGCATTTCTGTAGTTCCTGAATTGTTGTATTTGATGATGCAGTACATTTGAGAGCAGCACTAATTTGTAATTTTCCAATCTTTAAATTATGCTTTTCCATTTTTTGAAGTACATCTTCGCTTTTTTCAAATCCAATGGCAAAATGGCAAACATCATAACAAAGCTGCACATGATTGCGTATGTAATATTTTGCTTTTGGCAGACTGCAAAAAAGAGTAGCGGCCAATAATGATGCCCCTTCTTTTAGTAAATAATCTTCAAAAAAAGCAATATATTCGGCACTGTTTTCAATGATCCCGTCGGGTTCCGGTTCTATATCCAAATGCATCATTGTACCTTTACTTTCATGAAGATTTACTAACTGTGTGACCACTGCGACCAATTGTTTTGTGGCTGTTTTTTTTGCTTCAATCAAACTGGCTTCGGTGGGGTACCAATGTTTGTAGGAGAGTGGAGAAGTAGAAATTCCGCCTTCTAAACCAAAGGGCAAAAGTTCAGACAAAATAGTAAAAAGTAATTGGGTATACTGCAATCTGTCGTCGCTTGTCCAATCCGGAAAATGAACTTTGTCTTTTACGGGTTGATCATGAAAATTTCCATAAGGAAATCCATTCATCGTAAAGACATACATTTTATTATTTTGCAGCCAATCCTTAAATATTGAAAGATTATTATCTAAGGTTAATTCGGTGGCGGCTTGGTAAGACAGACGCAAACCAATTCCGAATGGCTTATTTGGTGAGACTTTTTCTTTGAGCGGAATGCAATACGTTTCGATACTTTTAAAAACAGCTTCCCACGATTCACCCGCGTGAATGTTGGTACAATAACTTAAATGACCATTTGCACTGATTAACATACTTTTGTATTTAATTGGCAAAATGAGTATAAGTATTGAATGGATGCTGTAATTAATTTATTATCAAGCGAATGTACTTCTTCTCCCGTGCCAATATCGCTTAATAACATGATTGTTAGTTGACCTCCGAGGTGTTCTCTAAATTCATCTAATCCTTTTATAACCTCATCAAGATGCGTATCAAGGATGGGATGTGTTATTGCAAACTCCAATGTTAAAAAGCATTTTAAGATTCGGTCCAGGCTTGATTGATCAATTCTTTTTGATAAAAAAGAATAGGTAACATCGAGGGCGATACCAATCGCTACGGCTTCTCCGTGTGTAATTTCATAATTGGTAAGCTGCTCCATTTTATGTGCCGCCCAATGCCCGAAGTCTAACGGACGGGAAGAACCTTTTTCGAAAGGATCTCCTTTTTTAGAAATATGGTCAGTATGTAAATCGGCACAGCGAATAATGAGTGTTTCCATAACAGAAACATCTCTGTTGTTGAGTGCCTGAGTATTTTTTTCTATCCAGTCAAAAAATGATGCCTCTTTGATAAGCGCTACTTTTATGGCTTCGGAAATACCGGATCGCCAATGGCGTTTGCTCAAAGTTTTTAAAAAGTCGGAATCATTGAGGACAGCATAGGGCGGTGCAAATGTGCCCAAAAAGTTTTTTTTGCCAAAGTAATTCATGCTGTTTTTTACGCCAACGCCAGAATCATTTTGCGACAAAACGGTTGTCGGTATTCGGATCAGACGCACGCCACGATGTGCAATTGCAGCAGCATAACCCACAGCATCCAATACTGCTCCTCCGCCAATCGCTATTAAAAAAGAATGGCGGTCTATTTTATTATTGTTTATTAATTGTAGTACGGCCTCGATATCATTGTGATTATTCTTAATGACTTCACCACCCTGAACTACAAGTATATTGTTTTCGGTAATTCTGAACTGCTGATGATTAAAATAATGGATAACTTTTGTGATAAAATGTTCTGTACAGTCTACAACACCTTTATCAATCACGATTGTGACTTTGGGCTGTTGAAAACCAGGCTCTTTTTTAATCACATCAATAAGCGATGAATTATTTACATCAAATAAAGAACGACTAAAAATAATGTCATAATTAAATGCGACTTGAAAATTTTGCTGAAGTATATGTTGGTGTTTCATTTTTATGAGGTATAATCAAGTGACTGCAAATTTTTTAGATAATAAAATTGATACAGGCAATAAAGCCAGCACCAGTAGCGCATAAAACAATCCTGCCGAACCTGCAACGTAACTCGCATTAAGCGGAATTAAAGACAATATTCCCGTTTTTACAGCTTTTTGAATGGTGTCGGGTTGGTTATGAATGAATGCTTTGTATTTTGCAAAAAAATTAATTCCGTACCAAAAAAGAAGAAAAGGCATCAATATCCAGAACCGAAATCCTAGTAGATGTCCTATCCAAACAAACAAGGCCACTACGGCGGCATCCAAAAACATAGCAATTAGTAAAGTGGATTTATTATTGCCAGCCGCTTCTTTTTTGGCAGTAAGCGTGATGGCGGCAATAAATAAAATAGGAATAATGCCAATGTACCAATAATTGAAAACGGCGTCGTTGCTGATGCTCATTCCTAAAAGTAAATTGCCTCCCCTACAAAGCCCCATATTTAAAGGACCTATTACCGGATAATGTTTGCTTATCTTGTCGTAACTAAGTGCTAGAATGCTGATAATAATGGCTAAAACACCACTTAATGTAGAAACTGCAAAAGCAAATCCAATGCCCATCAGCAACAGAAAACAACCCAATAAAATGGCTTCCTTTTTACGTACTAAACCTCTGGGAAGCACTCTTTCGGGACGGTTTATGATGTCTGATTCTAAATCAAAAATATCATTAAACACAATTCCTCCTCCGTATAAGCCAATAGTAGAAAAAACTAATAATAATAAATCGAGTAGAAAATAACCGTTGTTACCAGTAAAAACTAAAACTCCCGAAATAGCAATACCTGCCAAAATATCTGCTATGGCAGTTATAATATTGGCCGGACGCATTAAGGTTAATAGATAAAAGGGCTTACTTGACATTTAGTTTTCGATAATAATATTTGGGTATACAATTTTTTTTGATTCCTGTCCTCTCAGAACACTACTTCCCTCAAACATTGTATCTTGGGTAACTACCATTTCATTTTTCCAGTCTTTTTCATGCATTTGCCCGCTTTGAGAATAAGCTGTCAATGCATTTTTATAACAAGTTAGATGAACATCTTCTTTCGCAATACCTCTTTCGAGCATTAAAGCGGCAGTTTTAGGAACAGACAAGGGATCACTCACACCCCAATCGGCAGAACTATCGACAATAATACGCTCAGAGCCATATTGTTTTACAACTTCTACCATTCGTTCGTTCCCCATTTTGGTATTAGGATATATTGTAAAAGCGGTCCAATAACCCCTGTCCAAAACATGTTTGGCAGTTTCCTCGTTATTGTGGTCGATTACGACCATGTGAGGAGCGATTCCGTGTTCTTCCAACACATCCATGCTTCTGATAGTTCCGTTTTTTTTATCTCTGTGTGGAGTGTGAACCATTACAGGCAAATTAAATTGTAATGCCAGTTCGATCTGCAATCTAAAATATTTATCCTCAGCTGGAGTTTGATCGTCATAACCGATTTCGCCAATAGCTACAACTCCTTCTTTGGCGGCAAACAAAGGCAATAAATCCATTACTTTTTCTGCCAAAGCTTCGTTATTGGCTTCTTTAGAATTTAAACCTATTGTACAATAATGTTTGATTCCGAATTGTGATGCTCTAAATCTTTCCCAACCTACCAAAGTGCTAAAATAATCTTTGAAAGAAGAGGCTTCTGTTCTGGCTTGTCCAAGCCAAAAAGCGGGTTCAATAACGGCTACGATACCTGCGGCACGCATGGCTTGGTAATCATCAGTAGTTCTGGATACCATGTGAATATGTGGGTCAATAAAATACATAGGTTAAGAATTTAATTGTGAATAATATTTTGTTCCTATCGCATTCCATGAAATGTTTTTATAAAACAGTGCTTCATTGGGCATTTCATTTTCATGATAAAATGAGCTTTTTTTTATTGTTTTGAAGGCTGCTCGTTTTGTTAGGTCATCTCCGTTATGTACAGCACTTACTAGATCTTGTGCTATTTCGGTATTTATAAAACCCACAACCAATCTCCAAATTTCAGGTGTTACTGCTCTTCCTGCGGACCAGCGTTCGTGAATATAATCGTGAACTATCAAAGCTAGTTTTTCGTTTTTACGCAAGTCTAAATCGGTGATTTGATACAATGGAAGCCCCATAAAAACGGCTTTCAAAACCAATTGATTCCAGGCATCTGTGGGCAGATATTTTGCAGCAAAAGGGTTTCCTAATGCTATGGCATCAAATACAGCGACCATATTGGTTCTGATTCCTTCCTGAGCCATTGGCACAAAATCGTGAGCATTCTCTAGAAAAAATAAACCTTTATAAAGGCAAACAAGCTCTGTAATTGCAGCCATTTCGGCTAAGTTTTTCAGTATTTCAATATTTTGATGTTTTGGAAGTTGTATCATTAACAAGCAACGACAAAGCTGCTGTAAATCCCACTTACTCTCTGTAAAGCCTGGATACAAATCCTCTAACAATGCTTTTTCTTCTGTAGTCCATTGCGGAAAAACCGACGAAATGTTTCTGGAGATTAATCCGAATGTCTTAAAAAAATAGGTGCTGTTTTCGAATTTGATAGTAGCAGTAAACCACTCTAATTCAGATTCGGAAAGTTTCTTCTGAAGCAGGTTCTGAATGATTTCCTCGGCAGTTTTACTTGATTTTGCTATCATTTCTTTTTAATTTAGCACTTCTTTTATACCAGTATTATTTCAAAATATTCTCGCGGATGACCAAAGAATTATTGTCAGGATCTCTAAAAAAGAAAAACTTGTCAACATACCCTTTATCCGAAGTATTAGTATTGATTATTACACCGTCTATTTTATCGATCACAACTTTTTTACTTATAAAATACTCCAGGGTTGCCTTGATATCATCTACGATAAAACTCGGAACGCTGCCGGTTTCGGGCAACGGATAAAAAGGCACACTAATGTCTTTAAACAAACCCAGCATAAAATCATTTTTCTGCTTAGAGTCCAGGTACATTTGTAGGTATGATTCCATTCCGAAATTCCCACCCGAATTGAGCGTATATTTATCATCGACCTTAAATCCTAGAATTTCCTCATAGAATTTTCTGGATGCTACGACATCACTTACAGATAACTTAACAATTAGAGCTTTTGATTTGAATTTCATATTATGAAAGAATTTCGTGTTCAGAAAGTGTTTTGGTAAACTCGTATGAAGGTCCAATGGTGTAACCTTTTTTTCCAGGAAATGGCATTTCAGCTAATTTCTGAGAAGTTAACCTCAAATCAAACATAACTCCGATCGTATTGTTAAGATATTCGGGTTCTCCATTGAAAGTACGATGTAGCCCGTTTAATAAATCACTGTAAGAATTATTAAAAATATCTACCTGTCTTCTTTCTTCAGAACCTTCGGGCAGCATATTTGCTTTGGTGTTCGGAAAAATAGGCTGGACATTATTGGGATGAAATGGGATGACTGGTCCGCTAAAAGAATAACCATTTGGAGCCGTTGGATTTTTGACTAATTCTTTCCCAACATATAATTCCTGAAATCGGTAATAATGTGCTAATTCTCCCTCTTCGTCTATTGGCGAAGTTGTAGTTCCCTCTCCTTGTTCTACAATTATATTGATGGCGCTCATGGCATCATGTTTTGTTAGAATGGGATACAGTAAATTAGAGTCAAAAAATGATGAAGTCACTTGTCTAGCAGGATCACCCGGTAATTTTTCTGGTGCTAATTCGTCTATTTTTTTTTGTAAAGCCATATAAAATTCTCCGATGGTCCTGAAAGTTGGTAAAGCACTCTTTTTTGCCGTTTTTTCATAAACTATAGGGTTTTCAGGCTCTTCTATTTCCATAAAAACATTCTTTACCAGTTCGGGCGAATATTTTTCTATACCCACTATTAGGCCTTCACCAATGCCCATAGGCAAATGGGTAGGGTAATTGGGTACAAAATTCGGATTTGATATGTCTGGTTTTCCTCCCAAAGCATTCAATATATTCGCAGCGATGGTCATGTGCAGCATCTCTTCGATTACAATCGAATGGATGACTTTCCTGATCTCAGCTTCGGTGTTGGGTTTAAAAGAAAACAATGCTGTCAAATAAGGAGGGATCGTAGCATGTTCTAGTTCGATAGCATTTTGCAGCAATGGAAAAAGTTCTTCTAAACTTTCAGCATTGATTATAGAATTTACAAATTTAGGACTTATCTTTAGCATAATGTTATAATTTAGAATTCAAATAGATTAGTGATTTCAGGGCTACTAAAGTTGGAGCCGTTTTTTGCTCGTACTGCATTTTTTAATCGCTCTTGGTTATTTGTCAAAGTGATAGTTTCTGTTAACGCTATTTCTTCCACTACATTTACTTTTGCTATCGTCTTTTGTTTTGTTACAGCAACCTGCTCATCAATGATTGGGTTTTCCAGCCATTTTAAAATAGTCAGTCTTTTATTTTCTGATAAATCTCGGGTTACGGGCATGTAGATAGGATCTTTGATGTCTCTATCAAACGCAAACGTTAAAATTTCCTTCTTGGCTATCATTGCATTAGGATCACTAAAATCAATAAAAAACTTACTCATAATAGGGTAGAGATGCGCAAATTGTACCATAATATCTTTAATATCTGACCAAACCGGCTTCTCTGGAATTTCAAAATAGTCTCTTAAGTGTATTGCAATAAAAGCATCTGGCATCATAGAACCCGATGCAGGATCTGGTGTTACGCCACTTAACTGATAATCCAGTGTGTAGATCTGACCATCCATATAGTCTCGTGGACTATCAATTCTGTTTCCTGTCAATTTTAATATTGCCAAACCATTTTCATCGGTACTAATATTTGCATCAAAGCTAAGGCCTGCTGCGGGATAATTATTTCCCGGTATGTCGCAAATAGGTGGGGTGTTTTCGTTTTTTGGAGAAACTGGCGTAGCTGGCTCCAAAGTGATATCTAGGCTCGCGTTCTGTAGAGGTTTTCCAAACTGGTAGGCATAAAATCTCACTTCATTGGTTTGGTTGGTGTCTAAACGTTGTACAAAATTATCTGCTCTTACTACAAGTCCGTTAATCGCTTCTCGTGCAATAACCACATATTGATTTGCTTGTGAAGAGCCGCCAAGTAATAGTAATTGATTATTTTCTAAGGCAGCAACGGCCTCGGCAGTTAGGTTATTAAAATCTAAGATAGCACTGGTCTTATTGAGCCAATCTGTTCCGTTTTGATACTCAATTTTACCGATAAGTACAATATCGGTACTAGCAACTATAACAGAATTTGGGCTAGAAGGAGCGTTTATTGCTTTTTTACTAACAGCCAGATATAAATTGGTAGTTAGCGAAACGTTGCCTATCGAGTTTGATACAGGGAATGAACTTCCCATATCAATCGAGAGTCTTGCATTATTTTTATCGAATAAAAAATTGGAAGTACCAAAGAAGATAGAACCTCCATTAGAAAGAATTCCGTATAATCTTCTGGTAGGCGCAAAAAGTTGTGGTTCGTTGAAAAACCAAGGTCCCAAACTTCCTAATACACGTCCTAATGAAAATCTGCCATCTTCAGCATGACTGTAATAATAGCCAAAACCATTTAAGTTTATACTCAGTTTATTTCCTTGTGTTTTATTTTTTAAGGCCAGTAAAAAAGGGGAATTAACAGCCAAATCGCCCCAAACTACATCTTCAAGAACCGAAGTCCATGAACCTCCTAAAGGTTGTCCGTTAACCCTGCCACCAGATTGCTGACGCATTTGTAAATCCCTAAAACCAGTAGGCTCAATTTTTCCCTCAAGTAACAACTCATTCTTAGCGGTAAGTATTCTAAAAGTTACACCCCAAAGTTGTGAAACCATTTGCTGCTGTGGGTCTAAATCTACCATTTTTCCGGAGTTTCTTCCCTCAGCACCACATACAACCTGACCGATAATGCCATCCAATAAAGGATCTGAGGTGCTAGTACCATCTTCTCCTGTAATTCGTTTTACAAAACAATTTTGAAATCCAAATGTGGCACCGCCTTCAGGGTTCCACCATCCGTTTTGCGATCCTTTGCCAAATTGCTGAAATGAAGGCTCAAAGCTGCTATTGTTGTAATGTTGTGGGTCATTATTGACCGTAGAGACATCAGAAATGAAATCTCCTGAAAAGGTAAGACGAGGGACGTTTAAGTACGACATGATTTTGTGGTTTGATTACTAAAAAACTACTAATAAGAAAGAAATGGATTGGGTTATTTTTCTATAGTAAATTTAATTTATCACCTCATTTTTTGATAGTAAAATGTCATGAACGGGCTTTTTTTGGACACAGGAAGGGTAAATGATGTCATAAGTTTTTTTTTATAAATAAAGGTTTTACTGATTAAAAAAAGCTTCAGCATAATTTAGAAAACAATAAATCAATTAGACTAATGCTTCTCTGACCATTTTTGTTGGTACAGCAATGGTTTTATTTTGAATAAAAACTAGCTCAAAATTGAACGCTGATATTGAATAAATTAGACTAATTTTATAGAGATTAAAATAAATTCAAATTCATCACCCATACTAATACAAAATACTTATGTTTATAAGTACTTAAACGTAGTTTTTATTTCAAAAAAATGATACAAGTTATTGAAGCTTTAGCGATAGTCGAGGCAAACAGTTCTAAAATGCCGGGCAAAAGAATTCCTCTAGGCAAGGCTTTGGGCTATGTTTTGGCAGAAACGGTTTACTCTCACACTGCGACACCTGCTTTTCGACAATCTGCAATAGATGGTTACGCTTTTGTTTACAGCGAAAAACAACAATATGATATTGTAGGCAGTTTGCAGGCGGGAGAACACTTAAATACAAAACTGGAAAATAACCAAACCGTGCGTGTTTTTCCGGGAGCTTTTTTGCCCGATGGCGCCGATACTGTCGTGACGCATGATTATGTGATGGCAAATGAAAAGTCAATTTTGATTACCGTAATGCCGGATCAGTTCGATAATATTCATGAAAATGTGGAACAAACTGAACAAATTGACAAAAATGAGGTGTCTTTAGAAGCCAATACTTTAATTACACCGGCTTCAATAGGTCTTTTATATGGTTTAGGAATTACAGAAGTTACGGTTTATAAAAAGCCGAAAATAGCTCTTTTGGTAATAGAAAACGGATTGGTTAAAACGGATGAAAAATTCCTAAAAGATAAAATTCACGAAAGTAATTCGCTGATGCTTCAAGCAGCACTACAAACTATTGGAATCAAAAAAACGAAAGTTTTTGGAGTAAAAAATAATTTCAAAGCAATTAAAAAAGCACTAAAAAATAGTCTTTCAAAATATGATATTGTCCTGATTTCTGGCGGAGTTTCGGCAGGAGATTTTGATGCTGTAAAAGAAGTATTACTCGAAGACGAAGTGAAAGAACTTTTTTATAAAATCAATCAAAAACCTGAAGAACCACTTTTTTTTGGAAAAAAAGAGGAAACTTTAGTTTTTACTTTATCAGGGAATCCAGCATCGTTATTAACTAATTTTTATGTTTACGTTTGTCCCGCAATAAAAAATAAAATGGGTTTTGGAGAAATTTATGTACCAAAAGTAATTCGGAAATTAAATTCAGAAATTACAAATACATCAGGAAAAACAGTTTTTTTAAAAGTTTTATATGACGAAACATTTGTAACTGTTTTAGAGGATAATAGCCTGGTATTGCTCGATACTTTCGCAAAGGCCAACAGTTTATTGATGGTTCCTTATAACGTAGAAAATGTAAAAAAGGGAGAATCGGTTACTTTGTTGCCGATAAATTAAACAATAATTAAAAGATCAAAACTACAACTTTGACTGAAGCTTAAACATATAAATTAGTAGTAAATCATCAATAAATTGTTTGTTATGGAGACACTAACAGTATTTATTCTCTGCGGAGGAAAAAGCAATCACGTCCAGTCGGAGAAAGGGTTGGTTTTGTTTCAAAAAAAGCCTTTTATCGAACATATTATTCAGGCAATTTTGCCTATTACAGAAAATATTCGTTTAGTAACAAACTCAAAAGAATACGATTATTTGGTATATCCAAAAATAGCAGATATTATAATGGACAAAGGCCCTTTAGGAGCAATTTATACGGCCTTGTCACATTCTGAAACCGAATTTAATTTGATTTTGAGTTGTGATATTCCTTTAATTTCAACACAATTATTATCCGACTTGATTACGAGGCACAACCAGGAAGCGGGAATTACCATTTTTACTTCCGAAAGCAGATTGCATCCGTTAATCGGAATCTATTCAAAAAAAATAGTGGCAGTTATCAAAAACGTAATTGATGCAGGGGAGTTAAAAATGAATGATTTAATCGCGAAAATTCCGCATCAAATTATCACAATAGAAGATAGCGAAAAGATTCATTTGACCAGTATTCATTCGATGGATGAGTTAAACGACCTCAATATTAATTTAAGTTAAAGGAGTATGAAAAACTTTAAAAAACCAAAACTAACCATTGTGGGCGCTGGTCCTGGAGATGCTGAACTAATTACGCTGAAAGCCATAAAAGCGTTAAAAAATGCCGATGTGGTTTTGTATGATGCTTTGGTAAACGAAGAATTATTGCAATATGCAACTCATGCTGAGATTGTTTTTGTTGGCAAACGTTCAGGATGCCATGCTTATACGCAGGATCAAATTAATGATTTAATCGTTTCTATGGCCAATCGTTACGGTCATGTTGTACGCCTAAAAGGAGGCGATCCCTTTGTTTTTGGTCGCGGAAGTGAAGAAATTGAATATGTAGAAAAATTTGGGTTAGAGACTGCGGTCGTTCCCGGAATTTCATCGGCTTTGGGTGTTCCAGTTTCGTCAGGTATCAGCTTGACACAGCGGCATGTTGCCGATAGTTTTTGGGTAATTACAGGTACAACTTCTAATCATGAATTGTCTAAAGATGTTCATTTGGCTTCAAAATCAGCCGCAACTGTGTTAATTTTGATGGGAATGCATCAGCTTTATAAAATTGTTTCAATTTACAAGGCAAACCGAGCCGATGATTTGCCAATTGCCATTATTCAGAACGGAACGAAAAATAACGAGCAAAAAGTAGTAGGAAATATTAGCTCAATTATTGACTTAGTAGCTCAAAAAAACATCGCGTCACCAGCTATTATTGTCATTGGTGATGTGGTAAGAAACACATCAAAATTAAGCTCTTATTTTAAAGAATATTTCGAGGATGAATTTGTCTTTCAGAATTTAAATTTAGAACAATAATTGAGTTTAAATGTTGTAAAAACTATAGTTGTAAAATCAAAACCGATGAATTAGTCTCTGATAGGTTTATTTACAACCCCAGAGATGCTTTAATCAAACTTAAATTTTCTTCAGAGTAACTGATCTTTAAAGCTTCCTTATGTCCTTTTTCAGACATTTTATCCCAAGTTTTTTTGATGATGTTTTTTAGTTTTTCGTCATCATGTTTTTGTGCAAAAGGCTCTAAATAGTAATCAAGAAAAACCAGGCAAATGACATCTTCCAGAAGCTGTGTTTCGGCATCTTTTTTAAGTAATTTTTTTTCGATTAAAAAAGAAACACGAGCAATAAAAGCCTCATCATAACCAGCTTTTTCCAAAATTTCTGAAGTAGTTTTGGCATGAAATTTTTTCAAATCTTCTCTCCATCTTAAATAACCAACACGATCCATAGCGTAAGACTCCCTTGCAACTTTCCATCGACAAATGTGTTGTGCTTTTGCTGCAATTTGGACTTCCTCAGAAGCATCTGGAGCAAAATCCATTAGTTTTTGATACATCCTCATTGAGTACAATAACTCTTTTGGATATTCGTTGTTTTGGTCAATTTCGATATTTGGATCCTGAGCATTTTCGGCATCAATCCAGATACTTGCTTGTTGAAAAGGTGTATTCATTTTTTTTGAAAAATATTGATTTCAAATATAGGTAATTAAAACAGAAAAGCCTCAAAATCAAAAGATTATGAGGCTTTGTGTGAACGCAGAAGGATTCGAACCTTCGACCGCCTGCTTAGAAGGCAGGTGCTCTATCCAGCTGAGCTATGCGTCCATTTGTTTTTAAACTTTATGGAAAGTTTTGTCGGGGTGGCAGGATTCGAACCTGCGGCCTCCTGCTCCCAAAGCAGGCGCGATAACCGGGCTACGCTACACCCCGAAAAGCAAATTATTATGCGGAGAGACAGGGACTCGAACCCTGGCGACGATTGCTCGTCGACAGATTAGCAATCTGCTCCATTACCGCTCTGGCACCTCTCCAAGCTCAAGGAAACGAGTCCTATTTTGCGGTTGCAAATGTAACACAACATTGTATTACTCGCAACTATTTTGGTGCTTTTTTTTATCTTTTTTCAATCTTTTTTTTAAAACACTTAACAATCAAACGAATAGAATTAACAAAAAGACAACCTCAATTTAAAATTCAATCGTATTCGCTCAAAATTTGAATATCTACAAATAAAGGTTAAATTTGCTATCACTAACTAATAGTCTACAGAAAATGAACAAAAGAGTTGTTATCGTTTCTGCCGTTAGAACACCTATCGGAAGTTTCATGGGAGGTTTATCTACCGTTCCCGCACCAAAATTAGGTGCAGCCGCAATAAAAGGCGCACTACAAAAAATTAACCTTGACCCAGAATTAGTTGATGAAGTTTTTATGGGCAACGTAGTACAAGCTGGAGTTGGACAAGCGCCAGCCCGACAAGCTGCACTATTTGCGGGATTATCTGAGAAGGTTGCCTGTACTACTGTAAACAAAGTTTGTGCCTCCGGAATGAAAGCCATTATGTTTGGTGCACAAGCCATTGCTTGCGGAGATGCAGAAATAGTTGTAGCAGGAGGTATGGAAAATATGAGTCTCATTCCGCATTATGTGCAAATGAGAAACGGAACTAAATTTGGTCCCGCCACAATGTTAGACGGCATGCAAAAAGATGGTTTGACAGATGCTTATGACAACAGTGCAATGGGAGTTTGCGCTGATTTGTGTGCTTCTGAATACCAGATTAGCCGTGAAGAACAGGATAATTTTGCTATACAATCTTACGAAAGAAGTGCAAAAGCATGGGAAGCAGGAAGATTTGACAATGAAATAGTTCCTGTTGAAGTACCGCAAAGACGTGGTGAGCCCGTAATTTTTTCGAAAGATGAAGAATATACTAATGTAAAATTAGATAAAATACCTTCTTTAAGCGCTGTTTTTACCAAAGACGGAACGGTTACTGCCGCAAATGCATCAACAATAAACGATGGAGCAGCTGCTGTGATTTTGATGTCTGAAGAAAAAGCAATCGCATTAGGATTAAAACCTTTGGCCTACATAAAAGGCTATGCGGATGCTGCACAGGAGCCAAAATGGTTTACTACAAGTCCGGCAAAAGCATTACCAAAAGCATTAGATAAAGCCGGAATAGCGATTGGAGATGTTGATTACTTCGAGTTTAACGAAGCTTTTGCTGTCGTTGGATTGGCCAATTCTAAAATCCTTGGTTTGGATAACGAGAAAGTAAACGTAAATGGTGGAGCTGTTTCGTTAGGACATCCTCTTGGTTGCTCTGGTGCCAGAATCGTTGTAACTTTGCTCAATGTTTTAGAACAAAATAATGCCAAAACGGGTGCTGCCGCTATTTGTAATGGTGGAGGTGGAGCTTCGGCAATTGTGATAGAACGAGTTTAAAAAATAAATAGCATTATTAGGAGTTATTCTAAAAAAATAACTCCTAATTTTAAATACATAAATTATCTTAAATGTTCGGAATTTGTAATCTAGCCATAGTACCTGTTCGATTGGAACCAAGTGACAGAAGTGAAATTGTTACGCAGCTTTTGTTTGGTGAACACATCGAAATTTTAGAACGCCAAAACCAATGGGCTAGAATCAGGATTCAGTTTGATGGCTACGAAGGATGGATGGATTCTAAACAATATCAGGTAATTTCTGAAACAAATTTTAATCAATTAAGCAATGAGGCTATTATTTTAAATGCCGATTTGATTGATTATATTACTTCTCCGGATAATTTATTATTGCCTATTCCGCTTGGAGCTTCCTTGTCATTTTTGAATAATAGCGAAATTAATACCTCTAATTTTGGATTTGAAGGAACCAGAACCAGCGGTATAAAGCCCAAAAGTACTTTAATAACGACAGCTTACATGTATTTGAATGCTCCTTATCTTTGGGGCGGAAAAACTCCTTTCGGAATCGATTGTTCTGGTTTTACACAAATGGTATACAAATTAAACGGTTACAAACTCACCCGCGATGCTTCGCAGCAAGCCCTAGAGGGAGAACCGCTAAGTTTTATTGAAGAAAGTGAACCAGGTGATTTGGCTTTTTTTGATAATGAAGAAGGAAACATCATTCATGTTGGCATCATCATGGAAAACAACTACATCATTCACGCAAGTGGAAAAGTACGCATCGATCGTCTCGATCACTTAGGAATTTACAATCCTGAAATAAATAAACATACTCATAAATTGCGTGTGATCAAGAAGATAATTTAGTTTTTTAATTTAATTTCTTTAATTAAGCAACAAAAATATTGTATATTTGTAGCAAATTTGTTGCGCAATGAAAAGTATCAAACAAAAAACACAACCTTTTGACACTAAAAGAAGTATTCAAAATGCCTCAGGAAAAGTGATCTCCATAAAAAGATCTACATTATATTCCGGAGGGAAAGAGTATAGCTGGAGCAATAAATTGGAGCGTGTTGGCGTCATACGATCTGGTATTCCTTACGATTCTATCGAAGAAATTAGCCGAAGACTCAACAATCCTGTAAAATCAGTTTTGGCGATTGTCGGAATTCCCCAAACAACTTATAATAAGAAAAAAAGCGAGCATTTACTGCTGGACAGTAGAGACAGCGAATTGGTTATTTTAATCAATGAGTTGATAGACTACGGACTGGAAGTTTTTAATAATGAGGAAGAAAAGTTTCAAAGATGGTTAAAAAAACCGAATCTTTCTATTGGCGGAAACATTCCTGAAAATATGCTTGATACTGTTACAGGAATTAATGAAGTCAAATTTAGTCTGAATAGATTAGAGTTTGGAAACTTGGCATAATGATCGTATTTAGAATTGAAAGAGAAAAATACTTATCCACAACTCTAAAAGGTATCGGAGCATCTATGTCTGAAGGCTATCGTTGGAATAGCCTCAACACCAGAATGGTTTATACTGCCGAAAGCAGGGCTTTGGCCACTCTAGAGGTGTCGGTACACTTAGATTTAAGTGAAGATTTGCCCATAGATCGTTTTTATGTCGAAATTGAAATTCCCGATGAAATACTAATTCAGGAAGTAAACCTCGAAGATTTACCAGAAGATTGGAATGCTAAACCACCTATTGCAACTACTCAGATGATTGGTGATGATTTTATAGATTACAATGAATCTGCAGTCCTAAAAGTCCCAAGCAGTATCGTACCAGAGGAATTTAATTATTTAATAAATCCAAATCATCCAGATGCCTCAAAAATTAAAGTTTTAAGCACCAGAAAAATGATTTTTGATTCCAGATTTAAAAAATAAAAATAGACATACTTCCCAAATTAACACAGATAAAAAATACTTTTTAATCCACTAATCTGTGGCAAAAAATTGTTTTTAAACACTAACCGAATCGCTTTTCTAAACTCCGACGGACTATTTACGTTGTCAAAAAATTACACATATGAAAACAATAAGAAGTTCTTGAGTGTGTCCCCGCAGAAAAAGCGGGGTCGGGTCATTCGCTAAATCTTTTGTTTTTTAAAGAAAAAAAC
Source organism: Flavobacterium geliluteum (assembly GCF_017948595.1). Taxonomy (GTDB): domain Bacteria; phylum Bacteroidota; class Bacteroidia; order Flavobacteriales; family Flavobacteriaceae; genus Flavobacterium; species Flavobacterium flavipigmentatum. The sequence goes on from NZ_JAGFBV010000015.1 coordinate 91,606, forward strand.
AAAAGGATACCGCTGCTACCCCTCACACGATTCTCAACTTCAATAGAACATTTACAATTTGAAGAAAATTTTTATCATCAACGGAGGAAAAAATTTCGCTCATTCAGGCTGAAAATTCAACCAAACAGTCACCGATTGGACCATCGAATTTTTGACCAATAGCAGAAAATTCGAAATCAAAACAATGAATATCAAAGAAGCCATCGTTCTTGATGAAGAAGTCGATAAATTTGTTGGTATTGAGAAACTCGACACCTTCTATTTTCATGATCTCGAAAAAGGCGTTACCTCTGAAAATAGTAGTATATTTAAGGAAAATTATACCATCATCTTCAATAAATTTTTAAAACTTTTTAATCATGATTTCAATTACAGCCATCATAAAAAGTAAAACAGAAAACAGAGAACAAGTCCAAAATATGTTGCATAATTTGGTTACCGAAACCAGAAAAGAAGCGGCTTGTATGCGATACGATTTACACGCAACAAAAAATATTTTTATCATTTGGGAAGAGTGGAAAGACCAAGATGGACTTGATTTTCATAATAATCAAAAGTATTTGCAGGACTTTATTGCAAAAAGCGAAGATCTCATTGATGCTCCTATTCAGGTTTACAAAACAGCTGCAGTTTTGTAAATGATAATTGTTTCAGCATTTGATAAAGTTCACGAATTAAAGTTTGTCTGCATATACAAAATTGGCTTACGTAGTGTGGCAAAAGCCCTCAATTTTAAATATCTTAGCAAATTATAATTCGACTTAATAAACTCAATAAAATGGCGGAGCAATCTTCAATTCAGTGCCCAAGCTGCGGAACCACTATCGACGTAAATGATATACTGAAACATCAGTTGGAAGATAGTATTCGCAAAGAATTTCAACAAAAAGCAAATGTTCAGTCGAGAGAACTCGAACTAAAAAATGAGCAATTAGAAAAAGCAAAATCTGAATTTGAAGCCAAAAAAAAGCAGGAAAACGAACTTTTTGCAGAACGTTTGGAGCGTGAAAAAAAACTAGCCGAAAAAGAAATTACCGAAAAACTAAAAAACAAACTCGAAGAGGAAAACAAAGATCGTTTGACATCGATGGAGAAGGAGCTCACAGAAAAATCTGAAAAAATTCGAGAACTCAATAAAATGGAAGGCGAAATTGCCAAATTGCAGCGTGAAAAACTCGAGATGAAAGACGCTATTCAGGCCGAAGCCGAAAAGCAGCTCAACGCTACTTTAATTCTCGAGCGTGATAAAATTAGAAAGCAGGAGGATGATAAAAACGAGTTGAAATTTAAAGAACTTCAAAAGCAGCTCGAAGAACAAAAAAAGCTTACCGAAGAAATGAAACGCAAGCAGGAGCAAGGTTCTATGCAGCTACAGGGCGAAGTAATGGAGCTTGCAATTGAGGAATGGCTGGCAAATAATTTTCCACTTGACAGTATCGACGAAGTTAAAAAAGGCGCCAACGGAGCAGATTGTTTGCAAATTGTAAACACGAGAGAATTACAAAATTGTGGTTCTATTTATTACGAAAGTAAACGCACAAAAGCATTTCAGCCCGCATGGATTGAGAAATTTAAGAATGATATACGAACAAAAAAAGCCAATATCGGCGTTTTAGTAACCGAAGTTATGCCTGCCGGAATGGAGCGGTTAGGAATGCGTGATGGCATCTGGATTTGTACTTATGAGGAATTTAAAGGTCTTAGTGCCGTTTTGCGACAATCGCTTATACAAGTGAGTCAAGCCGTTCAGGCGCAAGAAAACAAAGGCGATAAAATGGCAATGTTGTATGATTTTCTTACTAGTAACGAATTTCGTTTGCAAATAGAAGGAATCGTAGAAGGTTTTACCCAGATGCAAAGTGATTTGGATGCTGAAAAAAGAGCCATGCAGCGTATCTGGAAACAGCGTGAGAAACAAATAGAAAAAGTAGTCAATAACACTTTAGGGATGTATGGCTCTATTCGCGGTATTGCAGGAAATGCTGTTCAGACGGTTAGAGCGTTGGAGCTGGATTTTATTGAAGACGAAGAGCCTACTGAAGAATTGGAATAATAATATCCAACGAAATAATGATAAAAAAATGCCTCTCATTGTGAGACGAGAGGCATTAAAAAAAACTACTTTTTTTAATTACAATTTTTTAAAGACCAACGTTGGTCCAAATTGATTGAAAAGTGATAATTTTTCACTTTTTCTAGTGTAATTTGTTGTTGTTTTTAATAATCTTAAAAACTCATCTTCTTTTTTAGCTGCCGGGCATTTTTTTGTTTCTGAGCTCACATTTAAAAATTGAAGTTCTCCTTTTTCTTTCGAAAACAAAAAACCTTTAATAGCGTTACACCCCGAATTTCCTGTAAAAGATTCTGCTGAAGTATTGATTTCAACTTTAGGAAGTTGCTGCGCAAAATCAGATTCGGTAACCTTTTTACCGTTCATCTCATCCAGAACCCAAACTTCCTGCAATTTGTTTTCAATTGCTTTTGAGAGTGAATTCGTGGTTGGTTTTGCCTCTTTGGTAGCGTTACAGCCATAAGCCAATGAAGCTGTAATTAATAACATTAAAATCCTTTTCATGTAAAAAATAATATAATTTGTAAGTTTAATTTTTCAAAATTACGATTATTTTTATATTTATAAGAAAATTTTTATGTTAAAATAATTATAATATAATTTTTATCTTACATTTTTAGATTGTAATCTAGTCTACTTTTCTAAAAATCAAACGTAAACCGGAAGCATCAGAAAGAGACAATCGATTATTTCCAATAAAATATTGGGTCGTGGTTTGGAGGGTTTTTAGGAATTCCTCCTCATAATTTGAGGGAACGCAAGCCATCATGGTCGAAGTTACATTGGTGAAACGAAGGGAATCTTTCTCATAAAACAAACGTCCATTGATAGAATTACAGCCTCCAAAACCCATAAACTCATTTTTAGACGCATTTATTTCGATTCTTGGCAACTCTTTAGAAACATCAGAAATTGCTACTTTTTTACCGTTTAATTCTTCTAAAACCCATATATCATGCAAGCGATAATCTGTCACATAATGTCCGCAGCCTTCGATATTTTCTACTTGATTAGTTGCTGTTTTTTTTATTAAAATTTGTACGCTGTAAGGTGACATAATGCCAGACATAGTAGTAGTGCACTCTTTTTTTAAAATGGTAATCTGAAAGTTGTAATTCGAATTACTCAATTTATAAATCTTAACATTAGCGTTGGCTGTGGTAATGGTCTCGACAGACGAAAAAACAATTTTCTCGGCACCCGGAAGCAATGATTTAAAAACGGTTTGTTCGGCACCTATTTTTACCTCCCAAAAAGGCTCATTTCCTCTGGCAATAAAAAGATAATTATAGTCGTCATACTCAGATTTTGTTTCTTCTAACTTTACTGGAACCAGAGATTTACAGCTTATTAATAGTATGCTTGCGATAAAAAGTATAAATATTTTTTTCATAGAAAATAATTTTAAAAAGGTAAAAAGAAAGTAAATATTAAAGAGCTAATTTTTTAAAAAAGTTGGCAAAAGCTCTTCAATCAAAGTTATGCAGAATAAAGTGCTGTGCAACGTTTTATTGTAGTTACTATTAATCGAAGATCAATTGATGGGAAGTAACATCAGCTAATAATGCATTTTTATTAATTGTAAACAAAAAAAGACGATCATGAAACATAATCGTCTTTTTGAGAATAAAGTAAGTTGGAGTATTGTTATTTATCTAAAATAGTTTAGAGATTTTTCAATAATATCAAGGCATTCATGAATTTGTACTTCGGTCATTACCAATGGAGGTGCCAATCTTATTTTGTTGCCATGAGTCGGTTTTGCCAGTAAACCGTTGTCTCTGAATTTTAAGCAAATTTCCCATGCCAAATCAGAATCTTCAGTACAATTAATGACAATTGCATTCAGTAATCCTTTTCCTCTCACCAAAGTAATTAGGTCGTTGCGTTCGGCAATTTCATTTAATCCTTTTCTTAAAATAATTCCTAAATGTTCTGCATTTTCTGCCAGTTTTTCGTCTTTTACTACTTCAAGCGCCGCAATAGCAACAGCCGCAGCAACTGGATTCCCACCAAAAGTAGAACCATGCTGACCAGGTTTTATGACATTCATAATTTCGTCATTTGCCAACACAGCCGAAACGGGATAAACACCTCCAGAGATTGCTTTACCTAAGATAAGAATATCAGGCTGTACATTTTCGTGGTGTACGGCCAATAATTTTCCGGTACGTGCAATTCCGGTCTGCACTTCATCGGCAATAAATAAAACATTATGTTTTTCGCAAAGTGCTTTGGCTTTTGCTAAATATCCTTCAGATGGCACATAAACGCCTGCTTCACCTTGTATTGGTTCTACCAGAAATCCCGCAATATTTTTTGATGAGGCTAATGTTTTTTCTAAGGCTTCGAGGTTGTCATATTCAATTTTTATAAATCCTTCTGTAAAGGGACCAAAACTTTTACGAGCTGTTTCGTCATTCGAGAACGAAATTATCGTGGTTGTTCTTCCATGAAAATTATTTTCACAAACAATGATTTGCGCCTGATTTTCCGGAATTCCTTTTACTTCGTAGGCCCATTTTCTGCATAATTTAAGCGCTGTTTCAACTGCTTCTGCACCCGTATTCATTGGCAGCACCTTATCAAAACCAAAATATTTGGTTACATATTCTTCGTAATTTCCTAATTTATCATTGTAAAAAGCACGCGAAGTCAAACTAAGTTTTTGTGCCTGATCAATCATGGCTCCTACTATTTTTGGATGGCAATGCCCTTGATTTACAGCAGAATAGGCAGAAAGGAAATCATAATATTTTTTGCCGTCAACATCCCAAACATAAACTCCTTCGCCTTTTTCTAAAACTACAGGTAACGGGTGATAATTGTGAGCTCCGTATTTATTTTCTTTTTCAATTAAAACCTCAGATTTTGATGAAAGTACTTCCTGAATATGTCCCATGATCATTTATTTTTTAGTAGTACAAAAATATAAAAATTATTTATTTATTGATTAAAAAAGAATAATTTTAACTTAAAAATCATATTTAAAAACTAATTTTACTTTTAATCACAGCATAATAAGTCATTTTTGATATTGTTCGAAAGAATTAAATCAGACTTATTTTTATCTTTATAGCTTTAAACGAAAAACAACAATTTCATGGAAATTTTAGATGAATTTGACATTAGAATAATAAAAGAATTAGAAAAAGACGGTCGGGTTGCCTATTCTACCATTGCCACTAATTTGAAAATATCAAATACAATGGTGCATCAGCGCATCAATCGTCTGATGGAACAGGGCATTATCTCGGGAATTAAACCTGTGTTAAATGAGAAACAAATGGGGTACGATTGGGCTTCTTTTACGGGTATTACGCTCAATAAAGACTCGGATTCCGAGAGAATCATTGAAACACTAAAAGGTATTCCGGAAGTTACAGAATGCTATTTTGTAACAGGATCTTTTACTTTATATTTGAAAATTACAGCAAAAAATCATGAGCACATGCGCAAGATTTTGTACGAGCAAATTGATAATATTCCGGGTATTGCCAAAACAGATTCGATGATTGAATTGGGATGTGCCTTTAAAAGAAATATTATTTTGTAAATTATATAGTAAAAGCTTTAGAATAAATATCTTCAGAGGTTTTTTAGTACAATATTATTTCAGATATTTGTTTAAAATCTATCTTTATGAAAAATTATGCTCTTTTAATTTTAACTACTATATTAGTTTCGAGTACAATAACTGCTCAATTAAAGCCTGTGAAATATGCAGATGAAAGTCAAGTGTTAAATGGCTTATCGATAAAATCTGCCAAAAAAAGCAGTCAAAATCCCGGAATTTTATTGCTTCCGGCATGGCTAGGAATTGACAATGCTTCTAAAGGAATTGCAGAAAATTTATCTAAACTCGGCTATCATGTTTTTATTGCCGATATCTACGGCGAGGGAAATTATCCAAAAAATACTGCCGAAGCTGGAAAGCTAGCCGGTTTTTATAAGCAAAACGTTGCGGCTTATCAAAAACGAATTGATTTGGCTTTGCAGGAATTGGTAAAATCGGGTGCCAACGCCGATAATATTGTTGCAATTGGTTATTGTTTTGGAGGAACTGGAGTTCTTGAAGCCGCTCGCGGTCACCTAAATGTAAAAGGTGTAGCTTCTTTTCATGGAGGTTTAGGAAAAGATGCAGCTCGTACTGCTGAGCCTATTACAACAAAAGTGTTAGTATGTCACGGTGCAGATGATCCTTTTGTTCCTGTAGCAGAAATTACTGCTTTTCAGCAAGAAATGAGAGATACCAAAGCAGACTGGCAAATGATTTATTATGCCAATTCTGTACATTCGTTTACCAATCCTGAAGCGGGAAATGACAATTCTAAAGGGGCTGCTTACAACGAAAAGGCCGCCAAAAGAGCTTTTGAGCATTTGCAATTATTTTTGAATGAAGTGCTTAAAAAATAACGCTCAACCAACTGATCAACTACCACAATAATGTCAAAAAGTACAATAAGAAAAGATAAAACGTGCCTGAACTGCAGGCACGTTGTCGAGCAACACTTTTGCCCCAATTGTGGGCAGGAAAATACAGAATCTCGAAAAACATTTCACCATTTGTTTATTCATTTTTTTGAAGATTTGACACATTACGAAAATGCTTTCTGGAAAACTATTCGGAATTTACTTTTTAAGCCATCTACACTAACTAAAGAATACCTCTCCGGAAAAAGACTTTCGTACCTGGCGCCAGTGCGCCTTTATATTTTTATCAGTTTTATTACGTTTCTTTTGATTGCTTTGTTTCCTAATAACGTAAGTGAACAATTAAATAAGAGCGGAGAAGTCATTTCTTTAGAAACAGAGAAAACCGCTAAAGCGAGCAATAAAAAGTTGGATGAGTCATTAGAATTCGAGTTAAATTCGGTTAGGAAACTCGATTCTATTCAAAAATACGGAACAGAAAAAGAAAAATTTTCTGAGTTTGAATATTGGGCGATGAAGAAAGTTTTGGTGGTTACCGAACATTATTCAAAAAAGGAAATTATCGAAAAATTTATCGAATCTTTCTTTCATAATATTCCGAAAATATTGTTTGTAGTAATGCCGTTTTTTGCTTTCTTTCTATGGTTATTTCACAATAAAAAGAAATGGTATTATTTTGATCACGGCATATTTACCCTGCACTACTTTTCGTTTTTGCTATTGCTATTTCTCATCATGTTTATCACTCAGAAAGTGATTGGCATGTTTGGAGAAAATAGTCCGATAGCTTTTGTGGCAGACATTACCAATTTTATTGGCTACGTCTGGATGATCTATTATTTTTTTCCTGCACATCATCGTTTTTATGGAGAAACGCGATGGATTTCTTTTATAAAAACCGTTCTATTATTTTTTATAAACTTCTTTTTTACTCTATTTTTACTCGTTTTATACACCTTTTATATATTCGTCAACTTACATTAATTTAAAATGAAAAAATTTTTAGTTTTATTACTAATTGCATCTACGTTTTCTTGTAAAAACGCACAGTTAGCCGCTCCTCAAGACAATTCAGAACCAGCGAAATACATGAATATTATTTCTGAAGAAAATTTAAAAAAGATGCTGTACATTGTTGCTTCTGATGAAATGGAAGGCCGTGAAACGGGCTCGAAAGGACAAAAGAAAGCAGGTATTTATATGATTGAGCAATACAAGAATAACGGAATTCCTTTTCCTAAGGGCGCCAAAGATTATTACCAAGCTGTTCCTGCTGCTTTTTTGAATGCAAGACGCAACGAAAACCTTCCTGATTCGGAGAATATTTGGGCCTATATTGAAGGTAGTGAAAAGCCAAATGAAGTTTTGGTAATTTCTGCGCACTATGATCACGTAGGAATTAAAAAGGGAGAAATTTATAATGGTGCTGATGATGATGGTTCCGGAACAGTGGCGTTGTTAGAAATTGCAAAAGCATTTGCAAAAGCTAAAAAAGACGGACACGGACCAAAACGCTCTATCTTATTCTTGCACGTTACGGGCGAAGAGCACGGCTTACACGGTTCACGCTATTATTCTGAAAACCCATTATTTCCGATTGCGAACACTATTGCCGATATTAACATTGATATGATTGGTCGCCGTGATGTAGAACATGCTAATACTAATAACTATGTGTATGTAATTGGTGCCGACAGATTATCATCGGATTTGCATAATATTACGGTAGCTCAGAATGAAAGATATGTTAAATTAGATTTGGATTTTAAATTTAACGATCCCGCAGATCCAAATCATTTTTATGAGCGTTCAGACCATTACAACTTTGCAAAACACGGTATTCCTGCTGTTTTTTTATTTAATGGAGTTCACGAAGATTACCACCAAAAAGGAGATGAACCAGAAAAAATTGAGTATGATGCTTTGACCAAAAGAGCCAAATTGGCCTTTGTAATAGCGTGGGAATTGGCCAACAGAGAGAACAGACCAGTAGTGGATAAACCGATTAAATAAACGGATTTAGAAAGTATATTTTAGAAAAAAGGATGAGTTGTAAAAATTCATCCTTTTTTGTTTTCCTAAAATATAGTTTGGATGCTCTATTGCTCGAGTGTGCGTTAGGGATAGGAGCGATATCCTTTTTGTTTTTTCTTTAAAAACAAAAAGATTTAGCGGATAGCCCGACCGAAGGGAACGCCCAAAATAGATGCTGTCTTTAAAAGCAAATGTGCCAAATTGTTTGAAACTAATTAGATTAAAAAAGCATTTCTTTGGTGATGATATAAAATCCCATGACGAGGACGAACCAGCCAAAAATAGGTTTTAGTCTGGCACCATCAATTTTTTTGGAGAGTTGGCTCCCAATAAACATTCCGGTGAGTGCCATTGCAGAAACGCTTAGCAGAAACGGGTAATCGATTGGTGTGCCGATGTATAGATCGCCTCCAAAGCCGATGGAAGAATTGATGGCGATGATGAGCAGTGATGTTCCAACGGCTTGTTTCATGGGTAAATTGGCAAAAAAGAGCAGAGCGGGAATGATCAAGAATCCGCCACCAGCGCCTAAAAATCCCGTGATGATTCCGACTACAAAACCGATGATGCTTAATTGCAAATAATTGGTTTCAGTTGTTACTATTTTGGGCTCTTTTTTTCGAATCATAGAGATCGATGCAGTAATCATCAATATAGAAAAGATGATCATAATGAGGAAATCCTTGGAAACAGAATAAGAAGCGATAGAAAATAGTGTTGAGGCAATTTGAGGAAAAATTACTTCTCTGATAATGAGTATTGAAATTACGGATGGAATCGCAAAATACAAAGCCGATTTAGGTTGCAGGTTGCCCATTTTGTAGTGACTATAACTCCCGAACATGGCTGTCAATCCTACTATAAATAGCGAATACGAGGTGGCTTGCTCTGGATTTACTTTAAATAAATAAACCAAAATAGGGATGGTGAGTATCGAGCCGCCTCCGCCAATTAAACCAAGTGAAACTCCGATGATGATAGAAGCAAAATATCCTAAATATTCCATTGTATTATTTTTAGGCAAAGTTGGGTCGTTAAACGCAAATGTGCAGTAACATTTGTCACATACGAGAAGAAATTTTAAATTATTTTTTTGATGTATTCACGAATGTATTTTATGGCTAATGGTCTCAACTATTTATTTTTAAAAGCTCGATTTGGTTTCGGTTTAATTTTACCAGACCGCGTTGTTCCATTTTTTTGAGTAATCTCGAAATTACTTCTCGTGAGGTGTTTAGTTCTGTTGCAATTTCCTGATGAGAGAGTTTTACTTCGGTACAGCCACAGGCGTCTGAGTGGCGTTTTAAATAAAATTCTAAACGTTCGTCCATAGATCGAAAAGCGATGCTGTCTACTACTTCGAGGATTTCTTCGAAACGGTTTTTGTAGGTTTCGATCACAAACTCGTACCATGATTTGTGTTCCATCATCCATTTGTCCATCAGGTTTAACGGTATCATCATCACCGAAACATCTTCAACGACTTTGGCCATGATCTGGCTTTTTTCGCTTTTGGTTGCGCAAATCATCGAAATAGCACAGGCTTGCCCGGGTTGCAAATAATACATCAGGAACTCACCACCATCTTCGCCTTCGCGGTAAATTTTGATTTTTCCTTTGGTGACCAAAATGGTGTTTTTGATGTATTGTCCGGTGCGCATTAAAATTGTTCCCGCTTTAAAATCTTGCTCGCTGGCATTTTTTTCGATATCCGAAATGAGTTCGCTTGAGAAGTTGGGAAACAGTTTTTGTATAGAATTTTGCATGAATGAGAAGGATTAGGTTACATTGGGCAGCTTCGAATTTTTTGCTGTTTTGAATGCTGCTTGATGCGAAAACCGTTAATTTGAAAGGCTTGTATTTTATTAAAAAAATATTTAAACGGATGATTTTATACAAAGATAACAGAATGTAACAGTATAAGTTGTCAGAAAATCATATTTTGAAGGTATTTTATGCAAATGAAAAAATCTTATTTTCTATCGATTTTATAGAGTATATTTTTAAAAATAGTGAGTAAATTTGTATTTCACTGATTAAACTACTTTCTCTAAAACGTTTTCTGAGAATAATAATCGAAATCGTATTGGGCACGTTTTTAATTAGTAGAAACATCGTAATTTTACAAAAACACAATATTATGAATTTATCACAAGAAGAGTGGATTGCTCAGCTGGCTGCTGACAAAAACGCAGTTATACTGGATGTACGAACTGAAGACGAATTTAACGACGGCTATATCGAAAATGCCGTTAACATAGATATTCATAAAGGACAAGGTTTTATTTATGAAATCGAAGAATTAGACAAAAACAAAAACTATTATGTGTACTGTCGTTCTGGTGCAAGAAGCGCCAAAGCCTGCCAAATAATGAACGAATTAGGGATTGAAAATGCCTATAATTTACTTGGCGGAATCCTGGATTGGGAAGGTGAAACTGTACAGTCATAAAAGTTAGAGAGAGGCCCTGAAAAAGCCTCTCTTTTATTTGAAAAGCTATTAAATAACCAAACTATAAATTACGAGATTATGAATTTGATACCCGAAGAATTTCAGATTAAAACCCTTATCAATCAAGATACTTATCTTGTAAACGGAGAGTTAAAAAAATGGACAGGTCAGACTACACCTGTGTTTTCTACGATATCGTCTACCGAAAAATATGCTCCTACGCTATTGGGTTCAATTCCTTTTATGGGAGAAAAAGAAGCTCACGAAGTGGTGCAATCTGCCTATGATGCTTATGATATGGGACAAGGTTTATGGCCTACGATGAAGGTAATTGACCGTATAAAATGTATGGAAAGTTTCGTTAAGCAAATGAAGACCACCCGAGACGAAGTAGTGAAATATTTGATGTGGGAAATAGGCAAAACATTGGGAGATTCGCAAAAAGAATTTGATAGAACTGTAGAATACATCTACGATACCATTGACAGTTATAAAGAGTTAAACGGCCGCAGCTCACATTTTTCTAAAGTACAAGGCGTAAATGCCATGATCCGTCGTGGTCCTTTGGGCGTTGTTTTGTGCCTTGGGCCATACAATTATCCTCTCAACGAAACTTTTGCATTATTGATTCCGGCTCTTATCATGGGAAATACCGTGATTCTTAAACCTGCTAAAAATGGTGTTTTGTGTATTTCATCACTCTTAGAAGCTTTTAGAAGCAGTTTTCCTAAAGGCGTAATAAACATTATTTATGGCAGAGGCCGAGAAGTGGCTTCTCCTATTATGAAGTCGGGAAAAGTTGATGTTTTAGGACTTATCGGAAATAGTAAATCGGCAATTGCTTTGCAGGATCAGCATCCTAATAAAAATAGATTGCGTTTGATTTTAGGTCTTGAAGCAAAAAACCCCGCTATTATTTTGCCGGATGCCGACTTAGATTTGGCCATTCAGGAATGTATTGCCGGAACTTTGTCGTTTAACGGGCAACGTTGTACCGCATTGAAGGTTTTGTATGTACATGAGTCGATTGCAGAAGAATTTAATAAACGTTTTTCTGAAAAAGTGGACGCGTTAGTTTTTGGAAATCCGTGGGAGAAAGGTGTTTCTCTGACACCCCTTCCTGAAACAGATAAGCCGGCATATCTTCAGGGATTGGTTGATGATGCAACGGCTAAAGGAGCCAAAATATTGAACGAAAAAGGAGGAAAACATAGTGAGAATTATATTTTTCCAGCGGTTTTATTTCCTGTTAATAAAGAAATGCGTGTGTACCACGAAGAGCAATTTGGCCCCGTTATTCCAGTGATTTCATTTAAAGATATTAAAGAACCTTTGCACGATATGGCGGAGTCCAATTATGGTCAGCAGGTGAGTTTGTTCGGAAAAAACATCAAAACTCTTGCACCGCTTATTGATGCTTTGGTCAATTTGGTTTGCCGTGTAAACTTAAACAGCTCATGCCAAAGAGGCCCTGATGCGTTTCCTTTTACAGGCCGAAAAGACTCTGCTGTAGGTACTTTGAGTATTCCGGATGCATTGCGTTCGTTCTCGATTCGTACGTTTGTAGCTTCAAAAGATATTGATTACAACAACGAAATTTTGCAGGAATTATTAAATAGTAAAGAATCAAATTTTATTAATACCGATTATATTCTTTAATTTTAGTACATATTACTGTCTAAAAAACCCGTCTTTTTCTTTCGATTAAGACGGTTTTTTTTAAATAAAAAACAACGAAAAATACTAGAAATAAAAGCAAATATATTTAGCTGGGATTTAGAAATAATTTATCTATTTTTGCCAAAAATATAGCTTTATTTTATGAAAAATTATCTTGTTATTATTACCTTTTTATTTGCATTACAAAATTACGCTCAGAGCGATGTTAAAAAAAAATTTCAAAAAAACAGATATGATTTAGCTGTTTCTCATTACAAAAAATTAGAGTACACAAAAGCAATTGATCTTTTCTCTGTTGCCTCTAAAATTGATCCGGAAAGCCCAATAGGTATTGAATCACGACAAAAAGTCGATACACTGAAAACAATTTTAAGGAAAGAATTAGTAAACCATTTACAGGGCACTTGGAGAAAAACAGGGAACGAACCAAGCTGGACAACTAAGGAAAAAAGCAAAATCTCCAGCAGTGAAAAGGACGAATTAATCGTTATAAATGACAAGCAGATTTTGTTTTATGAACAAAATATAAAAACAAAAGAAAGAAAAATCGTAAAATCTGAGAACTTTGTGTTTTATGATAAAGAGGATTTGAATGGTGTGTTTTCTGGAATTATTTTATCTGATAAAACAATTTGGACGTATAATGTGGATGATACTGCAAAAACATTGCAAATGCTATGTGTAGGTGAGGAAACAGAAGAAGGAACCAAGAAAATTATTGTCGATAATCCCGAAATATATTGCGAAAAAGTAGTATATCCTTAGGTTTTTACTGTTTTTTCGGGATATGATTTTTAAATTTTCCTTATGATAATCAAAGAAATCAAAGCTTCTGATACCTGGAAAATCAGGCATGAAGTGATGTGGCCCAATCAGCCCTTTGAATTTGTTCAACTCGAAGAAGATGATGAAGGATTGCATTTTGGAGCATTTATTAATGAAGAATTAGTAACGGTAGTTTCCTGCTTTATCATTGCCGATGAAATGCAATTTAGAAAACTCGCAACATTAGAAAGTTATCAGGGACAAGGAATGGCTTCGAGACTTTTGAAATATATTTTGCAACTTGCAAAAGACAAAGGACTGAAAAAAGTTTGGTGCAATGCGAGAACCAATAAAAAGACATTTTATACAAAATTTGGATTGAAAGATACGCAGCAAACGTTTACTAAGGCTGGGCAGGAATTTACAATAATGGAAATTGTTTTTTAGCAATCTCTTTAGAATAAAAAAGAACTAAAAACCGCAATCAACTTTAATTGATTTCGGTTTTTTTATAGCTCAATTTTGGGTTTTTTAACACCATTGATGCGGTTCTTAACCCCAAATTTGAGGTTCCAGACCTAAACGATGGGGTTCCTAACCCCGTTGATGAGGTTCTTAACCCCAAATTTGAGGTTCCAGACCCAGACGATTGGGTTCCTAACCCCGTTGATGCGGTTCTTAACCCCAAATTTGAGGTTCCAGACCTAAACGATGGGGTTCCTAACCTCGTTGATGCGGTTCTTAACCCCAAATTTGAGGCTCCAAACCTAAACGATGGGGTTCTTAACCCCAAATTTGAGGTTCCAGACCCAAACGATGGGGTTCCTAACCCCGTTGATGCGGTTCTTAACCCCAAATTTGAGGTTCCAGAGCTAAACGATGGGGTTCCTAACCCCGTTGATGCGGTTCTTAACCCCAAAGTTGGGGTTCCAGACCTAAACGATGCGGTTCCTAACCTCAACGTTGCAGCTCAGAACCCCATCGGAGGAGCTTTTAATCCCAATAACGCTATTTTATCCCTGTTAGAATGCTTTTTGATAATTCGCAACAGCGTTTTTAGCTTTTTTAGAAGGTAGAATAGAGCGGCAGTTGTCCTTTTCGATTACGGGATTCCAATCTCCTTCAAGAGGAACCGCGGTGGTAGTATTAGCCGCAAATATCTTTGCTTTGGTATACATAGATGCTTCTTCTTTAGTTAATTGATGTGTCCATGACAACCGTTTTTTGGGTTGATAGCCAGGACCAAAACAATCGTATTCGGCATAAAAAGTAGTTTTCCAGTTGTCAAACGCTTTATGGCTGGGGTCTTTTGACCATACCGACCAACCATCTACTGCTATCTTGGGGCCTTCATACGAATGAACTAGCACTACATTGGCACCAGCACCCCAGGGTCTGCCAAAACTTACGTTGGTGACAGTCTCTTTGGGATAGGTCATAAAAACACAATCTTTAAACACAAAACCATATTTGCTTTTGCCAATCTCATGATTGCTCGCGGTGATGTAAGAATCTTTTCTGATGCTGATAAAGCAGTTTTCAAACAAGGCTATTCCGGCACCAAAAATAAAGTCTGTGGTTCCGTCAATAATGCAATCTTTAATGTAGGTTCTTTTGTTGTCTTTTAGATAAAAAGTGTCCTGAAAACCAGTTATTTTACACAGGTGAAAGACACCTCTGTCTCCCGTAACCATCAGCGCGACAGCTTGCCCTCCTTTTTGGTATTGTGGCAATTGGCTGTCGATGGTATTTTCAAAAGTAATGTTCTCTGCTGTAAAATCATCTGCCTCAATGCATACGCTGAAAGACTTTTTGGTACCGCCCGCAATTTCGGCATAATCATCATACGTCAGAATTGTGTTTTGGTACGATTCGCCTACAAGCTTTACATTTTTCTTGGCAGCAGCCAGTGTTAGTTTTTCTTTGTAAATCCCCGGTTTTATAAAAATCACAATTTGTTTAGAGTTATTTTCGGGCACAGCATCAAAAGCTTCTTGTATTTTAGTATAATTTCCGCTGCCATCTGTTGCCACTACGATGTCGTAAATAGCATTGTTTTTTTGAGCATTTACTGTATTTGCAAAGACAAATAAGAATATAAAACAAGAGGCAACAGGAGTTTTCATTTGTAGTGTTTTTGGATTTGCAATGTAATTAAAATTTGAGTTTCTAAAATAAAAAATCGCCAGAAAAGGCTTCTACAACCGATTATTCATAAATAAAAAATAATTACACGCATAGCACATCCAGAAGATTACTTCAGAGGCAACATCTTTATGCTTTTATTGCCTAATCTTCCCAGCCGCAAAGCGTAAGCCCGTAGTTTTTGGCCTGCGAAAGAGATGTTTTAAAAGTTCCGTGTTTGCAGGAAGATAAGCCACGACAGCTTTCGTTATAATGGTATTTTTTGGCTCCCGTCTGGCCACAAATATAAACCTGAGTTTCGATAATATTCAAAGGACTCAGAAAAAGAAACAGTAGGATATAAATGGTTTTCATGTACGTATAGATTTGGGGAGTACTACTGTTATCTGACTACGAGCTGATAGTAGTTTCCGTGTTGATCGACTGCTTTTAGTTTTCCATAATGAACCCATTCAGCCTTTATTTCAATAACCGGAATCGAATCGTTTGTCAGGATTCCGGCACCATATTTTCCTTCAATATTAATGTTTCCAAAAACAGAATCTCCTTCGGTATTTATTCCTTTTACATCATAATTGTACTCATAATGTCCTGGTTTTCCTGTCCTGTACTCGTACTGATGCGTTGTATTGGTATGGTAGGTTTTGGCCTCTTCTACGGTAATGGTCTGGCGGTCAGCGGGCGTGATTACCTCTTTGTAAAAAGTATTTATTTTTTGAGGAGGCAATTGCTTTTTACAGGAAATTAATCCTAAAGACAGCAATACGAGCGGTATTTTATAATTGAAAAGCATATTTTATAAATGTAAAAAGAACAACTCTAATGAAATAGCGTATTTATACGGGATTAATATGTTTTTTTATGAATTTTATTCGGTTTCATAAAGAGTGACAGTGTCCAGTAATTCCTTTTCAAATTGATAAATATCATCAATTGAAGCAATAGAGATTTTGGCTTCGGTTTTATTTTCGTTAAAGAGGCTGATGTATTTTTTACTGCCGTTAAGGTGCAATCGGCAAAGAGGTTTTCTGTTATTATCATCTAATAAAATACCAAAATAAGATTGGGTATCACGATAAACAACTCGGCTGGTAGGAATTTTTCGTCTTAGTATGGCAACGATAATGCGATACCCTTCAAGTTCTTCTTCGCTTGTAATTATTTTACTTTCTTCTTCAATAGATTCAACCTGTTCTCCTTGCTGTTTGATCGTTTCTTTGGTAAGTGCAGCATTAAGACGGTCATTTATTTTTTCGCTGATAAATTGGTTTAAGGATTTTTGTACCAAATCTTTAAACTCGTCTACTACTTTTTCTGTAAGTCTCCCAGCATACACTTTATTGGCGAAAAGTTTTGTAAAATCGTTTGAAGGATTTTCCAATTCGATAGTGATTTGCTTTTTAATCTCTTTGATATATTTTAAAGCGCTTGCGTTGCTTACAATGTTATCAACGTTAAAATTTGTTTTATGAAATTTTGTAATTTCATTGATAATATTTTCTTTGAGATTGGTGATGTCAAACTCTAAGAATGGCTTCTGATCCATTTTGTTTTTATCATCGAGATCAGTAAAAAACTGGTATTCGATTCCATTGGTCAAAAGTGCAAATCGAGTTTTGGTCACATGAAAATAACGAAAAAGTTGCGAATTATGAACGGTCAAATTTTCTTTCCAGCTTTTGCATTCAACTATGATAATGGGTTCTCCGTTTTGAAAGATGGCATAATCTACTTTCTCGCCTTTTTTTAAACCTAAATCGGCTGTAAATTCAGGCACTACTTCCAGAGGGTTAAAAGCATCATATCCCAAAACATGTATAAAAGGCAACACAAAAGCATGTTTGGTAGACTCTTCGGTCTCGATTTTGCTTTTTAGCTGGTTTATTTTATCAGCTAACGCTTTAAGTTGAATATTAATTTCCATAAGGTTCATTTTTAGAATGGTTTAGTATTTGATTTTTTAATTATTCAAATGTAAAACCATTAAAAACCAGTATTTTATGGAAAACCGTAATGTGATAAAAAAAACCTAAATAATTCCCATATCTTTTGCAATAGCCACGAGATGTACCGTGTTGTTTGCCTTAAAAAAGTCTCTAAGTTTGGCAATTCTTTTTTCGATAGTGCTTTTGCTGTTGGGTTTTATGCCCAACTCTTTAAATGTTGCGCCGATATCGTCCTGAGGTACACCCAACGAAAGTTGCTTGAGAATCAGGACATCAAAATCGTCTATTTCGTAGTTGTTTTTTTCTTGAATGACTGTCGCTATTTCAGATGAAACATATCTTTGGTCTGAGACAGCCAGCAAGTTGATCGCTTTTTTTAGTTCCTCGATACTGTTTCTGCCTTTAAGTACGAAACCATTTATCCCTGAGTTTTCAAAAAGTGACTTGATACGATAGCCTTTGTCTTCTACAGAATAGGCAATAATTTTAATGTTCGGTTGCAGCGCGCGAACTTGCTCGATGAGCTCGTCTCCGCTGGCAATTTTTACTTCTCGATGATCTGTTTTAAAAGACAAATCACTAATTAGTAAATCGTATGGTTCGTGATCCAAGATGGCTTTTCGCATCTTCAAAAATGCATCATCACAATATTTCGAATGTTGAAAATCTACAATATTCAGATCTTTTAAGGCTTGTTCGATTCCTAGATTAATACTGTCAAAATCTTCGGCTACTAATACTTTTTTAAACATGTGGCTCTTATTTAGTCAAGGCTATTTTTACTTTAAAACCTTTATGCGGTTCTGAGTCAAAAGTAATAGTTCCTTTTATGGCCAGAATACGGTTTTCCATATTTTGCAAACCATTTTTGATTATTTCCTCTTTTGCACATCCTTTTCCGTTGTCGGCATAGTCAATAAGCAGCGAATTTTGCAAGTTTTCAAACTTCACAATCACTATAGACGCCTCGCTGTGCTTTTTCATATTGACCATTAACTCTTGTAAAGTGCGGTAAATAGTGATTTTTTTTATATCATCCAGACCTTCCCAATTTACTTTTTCAAAATTGTTAATGATAACATTTCTACTCTCAGAGTTAAAAGTAGAGAGCATTTCTTTGATGTTTTTAGAATATCCGATACCCGTATCAACATCGTTATTCTCTCTCGAAATTCCTCTTACACGAACGTAAATCTGGTCCAGTTGCTCCAATAATTTTTCTTTTTTATTCTCGCTTGTCAAAGATTGGGTCTCGGCAAAAGTGATCGCATGAAATACATCATTGGCCAACTCATCGTGAATTTTTTTAGCAATTCGGGTCTCGGTATCGTACGAAGCTTTTAGTTTTCCGATTCGATTTCTGTTGCGGAAATAGCGAATCAAAACCAGAATCAGAATCAAAAGAAAAACTGCTACAATCAACCAAACAATACGCTGGTACTTTACTTTTTGAAGCGTCAGCAAATTTTCGGCTCTCTCTAAACGAAGTTTCTGATTTTCGTCTTTTTCTTTTTTAGAATCGTATTTTATTTTGGCAAATTTGTTTTTAAAATTATTTCGAATCTTGATAATACTATCGTTCAGGAAAATGTATTTTTGGGCATACTGTGTATTTTTCGAACTAAAATCAGTTGAAATTAAAAAGGATAATGCTTTCAGACGTTCGTCAATACTATTAAATTTTGTGGCCGTTTGATAAGCAGTTTGCGCATAGTCAATAGATTTCTTCGGATTAGTTTTGGCATAATATTCTGCGAGATGCAAGTTGCTTTCGATCGCACCGTATGCATCATCAATTTTATTTCGCATCGCAAGTCCTTCATTCATCAAAGAAATACCTTTATCAAAATTTCCTTTTTTAAAGTAAGCGTAACCTAAATTGTCTGTAACACGTGCTTTTGTTGTCTGAGGTAACTGATTACTTATTTTACTATTTAAAATTGATTCCAAAATTTGAATAGCCTTGTCGTATTTTTTTTGCTTGATATAAACAACCGCAATATTGTTTAGGGGAGATTTTTTTGATATTGAATCCGTTACACTTTTTAAAGCAGTTTTGTATGAAATAATAGCATCATCGTAAAGTGACAATTCTTTATCTGCAATGCCAAAGAAATTATATATTGAAAGAAGATAAATATCGTCTTTTTTAATGTATGGTAAAGCTTCTGTTAAGGTTTCTTTACTGCCGTAATAATCGCCATTGATTTGCTGAATAGAAGCCATCTGAATCAAATTATATGCAATATTTATGCTGTCGTGAAGAGATTCAAATTTTATTTTTGATTTATTAAAATTATAGAAAGCACTATTGAAGTTTTTATTCTTAAGGTTGAATAATCCTTTTTCAAGTAAAATATGAGCTTCTTTTTGAATGGGACTTTTAATAATATTCTTCTCCTTTTTTTCTTTGCAGGAAGTAAAGAAAAAAAGGAGAAGAAGAATACTAAAAAACGGGGATCGTAGCATAAAAGTTACTTTCCCCGAATGTAGCAATTAATTAATTCAAGTTGCTAGTTTCTATAGTATAAAAAACAAAGCAGAGGTTTAGTAAATTTGTTTTGCGAACCAATAAACCTCACCAATGCTTTGTAAAGACAAAATTATATCAATTTTTTGTTTA
>NZ_JAGFBV010000016.1 GCF_017948595.1 Flavobacterium geliluteum
CAGCGATATTAAAAAATTATTCCCCAGAACAATACATGCTGTTACATTGGAAGGATTTCTAATAAAGCTTACATTGTTTGTATTCGGATTACAATTAAATAAAACAATTAACTAGCAACTTGAATTATTTATATACAGCATCAGCAACAAATCAATTAAAAAAATGGAAAATAGAGTTATTACATTTTTTGCCCGTCATAATTTCTTTTTTTTCATTATTTAATTTCCTTCAATTACCAAATGAAACTAAAATTTTAGTATTTAAAAACGAAGGGAGAGGTTATGAAACTTTACTTATTTTTACTTTAATAGCTATTATTTGCTCTGGAATTATTTATGTCATTTGTTCATTACTATTACTCAAAAAACACAAAAAAAACATTCTAAATCAATTTTCATATTCCGAAAAGATTAATCTAGCGTGGTTACGTTATTTAATCTATGGAATTGGTTTAATTTGGATTTTTATTATTTTAGGAAATGATAAATTAATATATTCAGTAGTTGTTTTATTTGTTATTTTTATTGGTTATTTCGGTATTAATCAAGTGGGGATATTTACAAAAAAAAATCAATTAATTGATAATAAAAGTATAATTCAAAATGAAATCAATCAACCCTTTGATGATGAAATTATAAAAGAAAACAAACCTTCAAAATATTTAAAGTCTGGTTTAAATCAAGAGGCTGCTTTTGAGATATATGAAGTACTAAAAACTAGAATGACTAAAGAGCAACTTTACGTTAATTCCGAATTAACTCTTGTAGAATTAGCGCAAATTTTAGATGTTTACCCAAACAATTTATCACAGGTCATTAATACTTTTGAACAAAAAAACTTTTACGATTATATCAATACCAAAAGAGTAGAATTATTCTTAAAACTCGTTGCAATCCCCGAAAACAAAAAATATACTATTCTATCACTTGCATTTGAATGTGGTTTTAATTCAAAATCCTCGTTTAATAAATACTTCAAAAAAGTTACAAATATGACCCCTTCTGAATATTTAAATTTGCTAAAAGAAAGAACCAATTTTTAATCATCTAAATTTAATTTTCTTACATTGCTGATTATCAATATTCAATAATTATAATTAGTCCCCACTTTCACGCAAGGTCGATTGGTTGGTTTAATTTGACAAATATTTGCCAAATAAAAATAAAAATTAAATCAATTATGAAATTAAAACCTTTCTTGTTAAAAGTAACTTTTTTACTTTTAGTTACTTCTCAATTTTCTTGTACAGAAATTGATTCAAACGAACCAGGCGCTTTAGTTCCAAAAACTGTTGACCAAGACGCAACTTTGCCTTCAATTTCTGTTAACGGAACGATGCTTCACTCAGAGACTTTTGGTAATCCAAGCAATTCAATGGTGGTTTTTTTACACGGTGGTCCTGGCGCCGACTACAGAAGCGGATTAAACGTAAAACAATTAGCTGATAATGGCTACTTTGTTGTCTTTTATGACCAAAGAGGTGCAGGTTTGTCAAAAAGACATGATAAAAACAGTTATTCTCTTCAATTAATTTTAGATGATTTAAATGCTGTAATTGAACACTACAAAACAGCACCGAATCAAAAAGTTTTCTTGTTTGGACATTCTTGGGGTGGAATGTTAGCCACAGCCTTTATTAATAAAAATCCAAATAAAATAACAGGTGCAATTTTGGCTGAAGCTGGTGGATTAAAGTGGGGAGAAACAAAGGAATATCTTGAAAAAACAAAAAAAATAGAACTATTTTCAGAGGCTACTAATGATGTTTTATATTTAGATCAATTTTTGACGGGTACAAAAAAACAACATGAAGTTTTGGATTACAAATCAGCAATTCAATCATCCTTTTCTTATGCTGGTGGAAATGTAGAAGGTATTGAAGCTTCGTCTCCATTTTGGAGGTATGGTGCTGTTTCACTTATTAGTTTAACTGAAGTTGCAGAAAAAGATAACTTTGACTTTACCACTAATTTAAATCAATTTCAAAAAAAGGTTTTAATTCTTTTTAGTGAAAATAATAAAGCTTTTGGTTCGTCTTATGCTCAAAAACAAGCTAATTATTTTCCAGTTCATCAAATTATAAGAATTGATGATACTGGGCACGAAATGATCTATTTTAAGTGGAATAGTGTATATCCAAAAGTTCTTACTTATTTGAACTCCTTATAATATCATACTATTAACAGTACAAGATTTTTCTAAAAAAAATTAAAACAGAACTTTTTTTCTCTAACAAAACTATCAAAATACAAATGAAGTCTAATTTTTATATATCACTAATTTTTTTAATTGCAACAAATTCATTTTCTCAAAATATAAATTGGAGAAGTCTAAAGAATGAGCAAAAACATATCATCAGTTTAAACATCGGACTCCTTTACGGTACAACTATTGACCTAGGGTACGGTCATAAACTAAACACTAAACTCCCTATGATTTTAAATGCTGAATTCTCTACATCATTTGGAGATACTGCTTTGGACGATTTTAAAACAAAAATTGGCGCACAAGCAGAAGTACTCAAAATAGGTGGATTTTCAACCACTCTTAAAGCATATGGCGTTTTTAGAAGATTTGAGAATGACAATGCACAACTATTAAATTTCGGAAGTGAATTATCGGCGGTATCAGGATATTATAAGTCCAAGTGGTATGTGGCTGGAGAATTTGGTTTTGATAAAGCAATAGTTACTCATATTAAGCACAGCGATGTTTTGAAAAATTATTACCCAGGAATTAAAAGTGGTTGGTACATACCAACTGCAGGTAACTTCTTTTACGGTGTTCAATCGGGTTTTTCTCTCGGTCGCAATGATCTAAACTTAAGAGCAGGAACTATGGCAACACAAGACTTTAAAAGTACTCCAACTTTGCCATTCTATTTTCAGATTGGAATTAATAGAAAGATATAAATCTGTATAGATTATTATGGTAAAAAAAATCAGTTTTTCCCTGTTGGCAATTTTAGCTATTCTATTCAGTTTAATGCCTTTTGCATTCTATTTCTATGATATTACTTTCGGAATAATTAATACAAAATCACTTGAAGTTTTATCTAATTTAACTTGGAAAATTACATTTCATATTCATATTATTTCTGCAGGAATTGCATTATCAATAGGCTGGATTCAATTTGTTCCAAAAATCAGAAATAAATACATGAGTTTTCATAAGATAATTGGGAATACCTATTTTATTTCAGCTATAATTAGTTCACTTGCTTCAATTTTTATTAGTTTTTATGCTACTGGAGGTAAAATACAAATTATAGGATTTACAATATTAGGAATAATTTGGTTTTATACCACTTTGATGGGCTTTTTTTACATTAAAAGTGAAGAGTTTGAGCTTCATCAAAAAATGATGGTCTTTAGTTATTCAGCATGTTTTTCAGGAGTAACATTAAGAATATGGTTGCCGTTGTTAGAATTGATTTTTGATGATTTCAACACAACTTATGCAACTGTTGCTTGGCTATGCTGGATTCCTAATTTGATAGTTGCATTTATAATTAATAACAGTTTACATAATAAGTATGTAGAATAATTTAAAGACACAATTCGTCAAATTTCATTTGTCAAATGATAATCTTTATTTTCTTTTTAGTTTCATTTCTTATCATTTGGTAAGAGCCAACTATCTCCATAAAATTAAATTTGCTTTTGATAGATCATTATAGCATCTATAATGCCCTATCATAAATTATAGGGTTTAATTAATTGCACTCGAATTTATTTTAAGATACTATAAATTTTTTTAATTCTAATAAATAAAAAACACAAAAATGAAAACATTTTTTTTAGTCATGATTCTATTGTTTAATAGTTTCATGATACTAGCACAAAATTTACCAGAGTTCAATGACAAACCAGCATACTACGATTCTAAATCAAAGAAAACTACAGAACTGGAAAAATCACAATATAATTCAATGGCAAAAGCCAGAGGGCTTTTCAGTGCCGAAGGCGGTTTCTTTTTGAATGGTGTTTCATCAAGTAGTAAAATTGCAAAACAACCCGAATTAATGTTTGTTGTAAAAGTGATTTCAGGAACAGATCCTACATCAGTATTTGATTTGGTTCGCTTTGAAATTAGAAAAGACAAAAGAGTTTTTATTACCACAAAAGCCAAAGCAACAAGTACTACAACTTCTTTTGAAAAAATAAGTTATGGGGTAAAAAAAATCAAAGATGAATACTATTACTTGATTGTGAAAAATATGGAAAAAGGAGAATACTTCTTTGGTTCTAATGAATTTATGTTTGCATTTAGCATTATTTAGCAACATAAAAAAGCAATTGATAATTTTAAATCTATTTTATGCAAAAGCAAAAATTTTGCTTCCAAAAGTTATAGTGATTATTTTATTGCAACTGATGTTGGTTTTAATCTAAGAAATGACATCATCCACTTGTTCTCAACAAACAACTTCAATAACAAATTTGCAATAAATTTTGAAGGCGTCAGCAATGCAAATAGTGGAGGTGAAATTAGAATTACCTAAAAAGTTTTAAAAACAATTTTAATATAAAAAGGGAAATAATGAAAAAAATTATTTTGATTTTATGTTTTATACCATTTCTATTGGCATCAACTTGTGAAAGTGATCCAATTGATGATGTTGTGTGTACTACACAAGCTTTTGCTGGACTACAAGTAAAAGTAAGTTTGCAAAATGGAAATTTACCAAATCCTTCGGGTGTAACCGTAATTGCACGAGATGATAATTACTCTGAAACTCTAAAAGAAATTGGCATAGTTCACACCGATTTTGTTGGAGCATATGAACGAAAAGGAACATATATTATAACTGTTTCAAAAAATGGATACAAAACTTATACCTCAAATTCAATAGTTGTAAAAGCAGATAGATGCCACGTGAGTACAGAACAAATTAATGTGGTTTTGCAACCTGAATAGAAGGAGTATCATTTGATATTTACGAAGAACTAAAAAATATGTAAAAGGACTAAAAGTAAAAAAACAAGTCCAATATAAATTAAGATATAAATCATGGCAAACAAGCTTTCTATAGTTGAAATTAATAATGCTAAAATAATTGGACTTTTGTTTTTATTGGCTTTTCCTGCTTATGGTTTTGGACAATACTACTTCGAAAACGAAAACACCAAAACTATTGGTGCACTGTTACTACTTATAAATTCAGTTATTGTAATTTCTATTGGTTTTTTGCTACGAGAAGCAATAAATCAATTTAGACCAAGTATAGCCTTTGTCTACCTTTTTACGAGAATATATGAAGGAATATTACTAGCCAGTGTGGTTTTAAATCTTCTAACTGAAATTCGCATCTTTTCTGGTCTTGTTTATTTTATAGCTATGTTGGTTTTAGGCTTAGGAAGCATACCAATGTGTTTAACGTTATTCAAGTACAGAATAACTCCTAGTTGGCTAGCAATTTGGGGAATAGTAGGATATGCTTTATTAGCTTTCGGTTTTTTAATGGAGTTAATGAATTTAGAGTGGAGCATGTATTTCGTTCCATTAGGAGGATTATGGGAAATAACTTTTGGAGTTTGGCTGATTACTAGAAAAAAAAGTCAATCAACCCAGTGGGCCAAATTATGTTAAGAAATTAAACGGTAATGTTACTATTCATATCTATTAGTTTTATTTCAAACACAAACGATAGTTTTAAAAACAACAATATCAATAAATTAAAAAAGGATGTGATTCATCCGATGGGTTAAATTAATAAATAAAGGGTATATAATTTTATGAGATTAGAAAATAAAATAGCACTAATAACGGGTGCATCACGAGGTATAGGAAAGGCAATTGCTGAAGTTTTTCATGAGCAAGGAGCAACAAGCAACAAGTAATAATAACGGATATTAATAATTATGAAGGTACCATCGTGGTTCATTCACTTGGTGAAAAAAGCGAATATTATCAACTTGATGTCCAAAAAGAAGGTGATTGGATTGAAATTTCGAACCTAATAAAAGCAAAATACGGAAAGTTAGATATTCTAGTAAACAATGCTGGAATAACAGGGTTTTTAGAGACCAATGGGCCTTTTGATGCTGAAAAATGTTGATATAGATTCTTGTGAAGAAGTTCACAAGGTCAATGCAACTGGTACAATGTTAGGGTGTAAATATGCAATTGCACTAATGAAAGAAAACGGAGGAAGTATTATTAATATTTCGTCAAGAAGCGGAATTGTGGGCATTCCAGCAGCCGTGGCCTATGCGTCGAGTAAAGCAGCTGTACGAAATCACACTAAAAGTGTAGCACTTTATTGTGCTGAAAAGGGCTACAAGATCAGATGCAACAGTGTGCACCCAGCAGCAATTATGACTTCAATGTGGGACACAATGTTTGGTGAAGGTCTAGAAAGAGAAAAAATGATTAAACAAGTTGAAGCTGGAATTCCCTTAGGGAAATTTGGAGAAGCAATTGATGTTGCTTATGGTGTTTTGTATTTGGCAAGTGACGAAAGCAAGTACGTAAAAGGAATAGAATTAACAATCGACGGTGGAATTTTAGCAGGAAGTCAAGCAAATCCTAAATAATTTTAAAATTATAAACATGCACTTTAAATATATATTTATCTTCTTTTTCCTTTCAAGTATTTCTTACTCTCAATACGAAAGTGGTTTGAAGAAAACTATTAAAAATTTATTAAAACAAGAAAAAATTGTTGGTGCAGTATGGTGTACTATTTCACAAAATGGAAATAGTACAATAGACTCTTATGGCTATAAAAACAATCAAACACGCGAGATTATTTCTTCAAATGCTAAAATGAATGTTGGTTCAGTGTCAAAAACAGTCTTAGCAGCTGGTGTGTTAAGAATGGTAACATTAGGATTGCTAAAATTAGATGATCCAGTTAAAAAATACTTGCCGAGTTTGCCCATTGAAAACCAATGGGATAAAACAAATACAGTAACAATTAGACATTTATTAGATAACACTTCGGGATTAACGGATGCTAGACTTTGGCATATTTTTAGTTCAACCGCAAAGGCAGATACACCATTAAATAAAGTATATCAAGGTGATGTTTCAGTTTTAAAAGTGCAATACAAGCCAGGCTCGATTGATTCGTATTCAAATTTGGGTTATTCAATTTTGGGAATGGTAATTGAAAAAATTACCAAGCAACCTTATGAAAGCTATTTAGACAATACTATTTTAAAACCATTAGGTATGACTGAAAGCACTTTTCATTTTATCTCACAATCTGGAAAATTTGCCGATGAAAAATTAGCTTTTGGTCATTTTGACAATGGAAATCCTGTTGCATCAATACCAATGTATTTGAGAGCTGCTGGACAATTCACTACTACAGCAAACGATATGGCAAAGTTTATGTGGTTTATGATGTCTGACGGATTGGTGAATGGCAAAACTTTGATTGATAAAAACCTTTTGTCAAAAGTAGGTATTCAAAAGTCTACTGATGCTTACAAAAAAGGTGTTCCTTACGGTTATGCATTAGGTGCTTATCAGCGTGATCGTTATGGTGCCGTTGGTGTGGCAAAAAACGGAAACACCCTAGGATTTTCAGCTATGCTGTATATGTTTCCTGAAAGTAAAAAGGCATTCTTTATAGCTTATAATATGGATAGTGAAACTGCCGATTACGACTTGTTTAATAATGAGTTTACAAACTATCTAGGCGTAAATAAAATTAACAAAAATTTAAAGAAACAAAAAATTGAAAATTCTTTAACTGAATGGAATGGATACTACATACCAATAATCACAGTGGTCAAACCATTTAAATTGATTGATTGGGTGTTCTCAAATACAAAAGTTGCTTTTTTAGGAAATGATTTGGTAATCAGACCATTTCAGGGTAAAAATAAAACTTTATTTTATTTAGGGAATAATACATTTTCTATGAAAGGCAGAACGAATGTTACTCACACTTTGTATAAGGATCAAAATGGTGATTTACTGATTTCTGATGGAATTAGAACAATTAAGAAAGTAAGTGGAATTAAAATTTTGAGTATAGCATTTAGTTTTCTTATTGGTATATTATCTATATTTTACTTTTTTGTTAATGGTTTAATCCGATTTTTTAAAAACAAAGCGTCTTATTTTAAGGAAACCTATTCCTTAATGTTTGCTGCATCATTATTCTTACTAGTTTCAATATTTCTATTCTCTTTCCAGCCATTTATGGAAATGGGAAATTTGACATTCATTAATATACTTTTATTTGCATCCTCTATTTTATTGTCAATAGCTTCAATTTATGTCTTAATTCATAAATTAATTGGTAAAGAAAATTTTATGTCTTTTGATTTTTTGGCAACATTTTCAATTGCGCAATTTTCTATTTTGCTGATAATTAATGGTGTATTTCCGGTAATTATGTGGCAATAAAAAAAAGACTTACTTAAAATTCGTTTAAAACTTTCATAATTAAATACAATGAAAAAACTAAATATAATTTGTATGATGTTAATTAGCTTGTTAACATACTCTCAAAAAGAGCAAAAATTGAACCTTTTCAAGCTTATTAAAACCAATCAATTAAGAATTATAAACCGAGAAGCAAAAGTAATCGATAGCCTTTCAAATAGTTATATCAAACTTTCAGAAAACAAAAGCGAAGGAATAGTTTGGTTACCAATTAAAGACTTTAAAAACGGCACAATTAAAATTGAAATGCGTGGTAAAAATGTACAAAAAAGTTTTATTGGCATAGCTTTTCACGGTCAAGATGACAATACATACGATGCAGTCTATTGCCGACCTTTCAATTTTATTGCAAAAGATTCAATAAGGCGGGTTCATGCTATTCAATATATATCGCATCCAATTGATACTTGGAAAAAATTACGAGAAGAGAAAAACAGTCTTTACGAAAAAGAAATTGTCAATCCGCCAAATCCTGATGGTTGGTTTGCAATGACAATAGTTGTCGATAATAAATCGGTTAAAGCTTATATAAATGATGCTAAAAAACCAGCATTAGAAGTCGATAAATTAAATAACTATCGAAATGGTAAGATAGGTCTTTTTATGGGTGACGATAGTGGTGGAGATTTTAAAAATGTTATTGTAAAACAGTACAAAGATGAAGTTAAATGAAAAACAATAGGGGAATTGTATTTATTCATGGACTTCACGAAAATGCAAATAGTTGGTCACTTTGGATTGTATATTTTCAAAATCTTGGCTATAAGTGTTATGCACCCAATTATCCGTTTCATGATGGAAATCCAGCTGATCTAAGAAAAAATCCAAATCAGCAATTGAAAAAAATTAGTTTAAGTGACGTCATAAAGCATTACACAGAGTTTATTGAATGTCATAAGTTAAATCCAATTTTAATCGGACATTCTATGGGTGGATTAGTTGTTCAAAAACTAATTCAAAACAAAATTGGCATTATGGGTATTTGTATTACTTCGGCAGCACCAAAAGGTATTTGGAGTTTTAAATGGAGTCATATTAAATCTAATTTAAGTACGGTAAATCCATTTATGGGGAATAGTCTTTTTTGTGGTACCAAAAAATGGTTTCGTTATGCTATATGCAATACATTGACTAGTGAGATTTCAGATGAGATTTATGAAAAAGCAGTTGTCCCTGAAAGCCGTAAAATAGCTAGAAGTAGTAGGTTGGATGATGGTTATATCGACTTCAACAAGCCACATAAGCCGTTGCTCTTTGTTAGTGCAGAAAAGGATCACATTATACCAAGTAGCTTAAACAGAAGGAATTTTTGTGCTTACCAAAGCACAACTAGCAAAAAAAACTTCATAGAGTTCCATTCAAAATCACATTCAATTTGTGTTCAAGAACATTGGGAGGAAGTTGCAAAATATATTCATGATTGGATAACAACAAACCAAAATAATTTTAACATTTAATGAGTTAATTATGAATTCAACTTTACATAAAAAAGCACTTAATATAGTATTGATTTTGTTTTCCTTAGTTTCAATGGCTCAGACAACCTATTACGTTGATGCTAATAGAGTCGATAATTCAGGTGCAGGTACAAGCTGGGCATCAGCAAAACGTGATTTACAAATTGCTATAAACAGTGCAACAAGCGGTGATGCCATTTGGGTAAAAGCAGGAACCTACTTACCAACACACGACCCCTTTGGAAGTACAACACCAGCAGACAACCGAGACAAAACCTTTACCCTCAAAAGCGGTGTAAAAATTTACGGCGGCTTTTTAGGAAATGAAACGCTGTTAAATCAAAGAAATTGGGAAACTAACGTTACTACACTGAGTGGTGATTTAGGAACTCTCAATACTTTAACCGACAACGCCTATCATGTCGTTGTAAGTGTTAACTTGTCTAATATAACTGCTTTAGATGGTTTTTTAATTACAAAAGGTTATGCAACGGCACCCGGTGCTTCACGAATCATTCTTAATACACGAGAGGTAGATCGTTACAAAGCTGGTGGTGTTTATAACATCAGTTCAGCTACAACTTTTGCAAATTGCACCATAAAAGGGAATAGTGCCGATTGCACTAATCAGGATGACGATTCTTGGGGTGCTGGAGCAGTTAATTTAAATTGCACATCAACATTTACTAACTGTATTATCGATAGCAATTCGTTTTTGGTTGGAGGAAATAGTTTTGGTGTTTTTGGAGCAGGTATGCTAATTGCTGGAGGTAATTGTACCCTTGATAAATGCATCTTTTCAAACAATACAAGCGGCTCAGGATTTATCGCTGGCTCTGTGGGAGGTGCTATAGAATTAAATGGTACGCATACCATAACTAATACTGTTTTTTATAATAACTCAGCTCAAAATGCGGCAGCACTTAAATTTGGTGGGGCTGATTCAAATACATCAACGATAACTAATTGCAGTTTTATTAATAATACGTCATCATTTGTAGGAACTGCTTATCAAGGATTTTCTAAAGCAACTTTTAAAAACTGCTTGTTTTGGAACAATGCACCAACCGCAAATGCAGGTGTTCCAGGGAGAAATGAAATTTACAGTGAAGACAATAGAGTGGGTTTTCAACCGACTTTTCAAAACTGTATTATCAGAGATGCCACTGGAAGTCCTTTAGCCATAGCCAATTCTGTTTTACTTAATTGTTTAAATAGTAACCCGCTCCTTGTTAATGCTTCAGATGGTGATGGCGCAGACAATAAATGGGCAACTGCAGATGATGGATTGGCAATACAAAACTTAAGTCCAGCAAAAAACTTTGGACTAACTGGTGCAGGAATTCCAACTACTGACATTATTGGAACTTCTAGGGACACACAACCTGATTTAGGCGCTTATGAATATGCAGTACCTTGTGTAAATCCAACAGCATATACTTTAAGTGGAGGTGGTGCTTATTGTGCTGGTGGTACTGGGCAAGTTGTGGTAGTTTTAGATTCTGAAATTGGGATTACCTATCAACTTAAAAATAATGGAACTGATGTTGGAACTCCAATTGCAGGAACAGGAAATTCAATTGGATTCGGGAATCAAACAGCGGCTGGTGTTTATACTGTTGTTGCTACAAGAACAACTGGCGGTTGCTCCACTACAATGACCGGAAGTTTAACAATTACTGTAAATCCGAATAGTACACCAACATTTACAGCTGTGAATGCGGTTTGTTCAGGTGCAACCTTGTCGGCTTTGCCAACCACTTCTAACAATGGAATTACTGGAACTTGGTCACCAGCGTTGAATAATACGCAAACCACAACGTATACTTTTACACCAACAGCAGGTCAATGTGCCACCACGGCCACATTGACAATTACAGTAAATCCCAATAGTTCACCAATATTTACAGCTGTGAATGCGATTTGTTCAGGTACAACATTGTCGGCATTGCCAACAACATCCACCAATGGAATTACTGGAACTTGGTCACCAGCGTTGAATAATACGCAAACCACAACTTATACTTTTACACCAACAGCAGGACAATGTGCCACCACCGCCACATTGACAATTACGGTAAATCCGAATAGTACTCCAACATTTACAGCTGTGAATGCGATTTGTTCAGGTGCAACATTGTCGGCATTGCCAACCACTTCTAACAATGGGATTACTGGAACTTGGTCACCAGCGTTGAATAATACACAAACCACAACCTATACTTTTACACCAACAGCAGGTCAATGTGCCACCACTACCACATTGACAATTACAGTAAATCCGAATAGTACACCAACATTTACAGCTGTAAATGCGATTTGTTCAGGTGCAACATTGTCGGCTTTGCCAACCACTTCTAACAATGGAATTACTGGAACTTGGTCGCCAGCGTTGAATAATACGCAAACCACAACGTATACTTTTACACCAACAGCAGGTCAATGTGCCACCACGGCCACATTGACAATTACTGTAAATCCGAATAGTACACCAACATTTACAGCTGTGAATGCGGTTTGTTCAGGTGCAACCTTGTCGGCTTTGCCAACCACTTCTAACAATGGAATTACTGGAACTTGGTCACCAGCGTTGAATAATACGCAAACCACAACGTATACTTTTACACCATCAGCAAGACAGTGTGCTACTACCGCGACATTGACAATTACTGTGAATAATACGCCACCACCAATTGCTCAAAGTATTCAGGATGGTTGTTCAACTGCAACATTAGCAGATTTTGTAGTAGATGGACAAAATCTCTTATGGTACGAATCATCTACAAGTACAACAGTGCTGCCGATAACAACAGTTCTGGTTGCAAATACTGTGTATTATGTTTCTCAAACTATTTCTGGTTGTGAAAGTGCAATGAGGACTCCAGTTACTGCGAAGGGTCCTTGCCTAAAAGTTGAGCGTTTCGATGATTTAAATTTCACCTACAGTCCAAATCCAGTTTCAGACTATCTAGATGTATCCTATTCAGAAAAAATCTCGAACTATGAAATAATTAATAGTATTGGTCAATTTGTTTCAAGTAAATATGAAGACAACAAGAATTTTGAAATTAATATGAAAAATTTACCGGCAGGAGTTTATTTCATAAGATTATTTTCTGAAGGCAAAATGAAAACAATAAAGATTATTAAAAAATAAGAATAGTAAAAAGTAAAAATATTTGCTATCTGACTTAAAAAATTTAAAGTAATGAAATTCGATAAAAAAGAGATAATTGAAATAATAGAAAATGCTTTTACTTATATCGTTGTAATGGCGATGTTTGCTTACGGAATAGGTAAAGTAATTCAGTTTGATGGAGCAATAGCAATTAATAAAAAAGTCTCAGAATTGACCGGAATGCAATTAATGTGGGCATTTTACGGCTATTCAAAACCATTTGTTTTAATATTAGGCGCACTCGAAATTACAGGTGGTATTTTGATGCTGATTAAAAAGACTAGAATCTTAGGTTGCTTATTTGTTTCAACTATATTAGTAAATGTAATCCTCCAAGATATTTTTTATAGTGTCAATTTAGGTGCGTTAAAAGCCGCAATAATTTATCAACTATTTATTGTAGCTATTTTATGGTTTAGCAAACAAAAAGTAATACAAATTTTCAGAATAATAACAAGTATTGAAAAGATTGCGGCTTCAAAAAAGAAGTTTTTTTTAAAAGTTATCTTTTCATTATTACTTTTTGTAGCAATTAGAATTCTTGAATTTTATGTAACAACAAAATGGTAAAAAAAAGAAATGAACTAGATAAAGGAATTGTTCTGTTTGATGGCGAATGTAATTTTTGCAATTCGACGGTACTCTTCTTAATTAAATATGATAAAAGAGATAAACTACGTTTTGCCTCTCAACAAAGTGAAATAGGAATGAACTTATTACATGCAAATTCATACTATGAGAGTTCATTAAACACAATTATTTTCATCAATAACAAACAAGTTTTTGTAAAAACAGAAGCTTTACTTGAGATATGTAAATTGTTAGTTGGTCTTCCAAGAATTTTCATTGTTGCTAAAATAATCCCTATAAAAATCAGAGATTACTGTTATGCTGTTTTCTCAAAATACAGGTATAAGTTATTTGGAAAGAAAAGCGAATGCGTGGTGCCAACCAATGAAATTAGAATGAAATTTTTAACCTAATTGTAATTTGAAAATAAATTACTAGATCCACTAAGGTATCTCTATAAAGTTATTCTATACTACAAAGAAAAAAATAAATTAAAATGGGAGGAGATTGGAAAGATATGTTTCAGGGTGTTAAAAACAACGACCTCGATTTAGTAAAATACTATATAAAGATTGGTGTTGATTTAAATTATCAACATCCCGAGTACTTTACAAGTGTATTGGTTGAAAGCATTAGAATGAATAATCTAGAAATGATGATCTTACTTTTACAAAATGGTGCTTTACCAGATGTAAAGGAAGTTTATTCAAATAAGGTGCCCATTACAATAGCTCTAGAAAATAAAAATTATCAAGCTGTAGCTATTTTGAATCAATATATGGAGATCTAATTATTAAAACATACAGTAATTTTTTTTGAAAACTTACTGTATTTATTGGCAGTAGTACAAATTTTTCTATGATGAATTATACTTTAAACTATTTATAATCATGTAGAAATCAAATAATTTAAATTATAAAATGCATAAAGACATAATAAAAACTCTAATCATTAGAGATTTAGAGAAACTGAAAACGGAAATTTCTCTTTATAAAAGTGAAGATAATCTATGGATTACAGATGGTTTAATTAATAATTCTGCAGGGAATTTGTGCTTACATTGCAAATTCCGGTGATATTGATCACCCCATTCCAATTTAAAGTGAGCACCTGATTCCAGTTCAAAATGACCACCTAATTCCGGAGCAAAATGACCACCTCCGTTTTGATTAAAAACTATATTTTTTCATCTGTTAATTAGTATTCAAATATAATAAAATATCACTCTTTGTTTATTCCTCTTTTCTTTCTCATCGATTCTCCATGTAATTCAAGCCTGTGAGATTGGTGTATCAGTCTGTCTAATATTGCATCTGCTATCGTTTTTTCTCCAATTATATCATACCATCCTTGAACTGGGATTTGTGATGTCACTATTATAGAGCCGTTATTATGCCTGTCCTCTATGATCTCCAAAAGAGTAATTCGGTTATGGCTGTCAAGTGCTTGGAGTCCAAAATCATCAAGTATTATAACATCCTGTCTTTGTATTTTGGTAAGTTCCCGCAGATAAGTACCATCTGCTTTAGCCATTTTTAGTCTAGCAAACAATTTTGAGGTATTAAAATAACTTACCTTAAAACCCTGTATACAGGCTTGATAACCTAATGCAGTACCTAAATAACTTTTACCGACACCGGTGCTTCCAGTGATTAAAATGTTTTCGTTTTTCTCTATAAATTCGCATTCTGCCAGACGCAGTACCATCTTTCGGTCCAGGTTACGTGATACATCGAAATTGATACTTTCAATATTTGATTTGTAATGGAATTTGGCATTAGTGATACTTCGTTCAATACGATGATTGTACCTTTCATCCCATTCTGCATCAATAATCATCGATACAAACTGGTCAAGGGTATAATGATCTGTTTTTCCGCTTTCAATGGCTGTTTTAAAAGCATTAAACATGCCATAAAGCTTCATTTGTTTCATTTTGGTTACTGTGGATTCATTCATTTTTTCAAGACTTAATTTAGTTATAATAGTGTTTTCCTCTTATGTTACTGTGATTGGGAAGTTCCTGCTAAGGTTCTTGATCAAAATCAATATGATCCAAGTTGTTTTCTAAAATATTTTGTATGGTCTTAAAATTGTAAATTTTAAAATCAAGTGCCCGCCTGCAGGCATTTATTAATCGCTGTCTGCCTACCTTTTTTTCAAAATTCAGTATTCCTAAACAATTTTTATAAGCCTGTTCCGGATGATTTCTGCTTTCGATTATCTGCATTATATATTCCCCTACTGACTCATCAATATTATTAGCCCATTCAATGAAGCGGGCAGCACTCCATTGAGCTACAAATTGATGTGTACTTGCTAAATGCTCAGGGGTTGTTGTGTAGACATAAGGTTTGTAGTTTCGTGGATGTACGGCTATTCGATTGTATTTATAATAAATCTCTACCGTTGATTTGGTATATAACAGCTTTGCTTTCTTTTTTACATATTGATACGGAACGCTGTAATAGTTTTTGTCCTGGCTTAATTGAACATGACCGTTTTGCATTACTGTTGCAAAAGATTGATATTTAATTTCAAAACGATCTTGTGGCAGTGGACGTAGTTTTTCTTTTTCGTCTTCTAAAAATAATTCAAAGCGGGAATAAGGCCGTCCTGTTAGTTTTCTGTTACTGTGAGAGTCAAGTAAATCCCAGATCTGCTGGTTTAATTCTTCCAGAGAAAAGAACTTAGTTTCTTTTATGGTTACATAAATCCTTCGATATAATATCTTAACAGCTCCTTCAACTAATGATTTGTCTCTGGGTCTGTAAGCTCTGGCAGGTAAAATTGTAGTTTCGTAGTGTTCTGCTAAATCAGCCAGGGTTTCATTGATTGTCGGTTCAAAACGACTGCTTTTTATTACTGCAGATTTTAAATTATCCGGAACAATGGCAGCAGGAGTACCTTCAAAAAAGCGCATGGCATTCTCTACTGAGTCAACAAAATTTTCCTTTTGCTGGCTCATGGAAGCTTCAGCATACGTGTATTGGCTGGCTCCTAATATTGCTACAAAAAATTGTACTTCTTTGACCTCTCCCGTATCTATATCAATAATTGAGAGTGTCTTTCCGGCATAATCAACATACATTTTATCACCAGCCTTATGGTTCATGTGCATGACCGGATTAACTCGCTTGCCCCATATATTGTAATGATAATGAAATTGTGAAGTTCGATAACCATCCGGATTTACAGCAATATATTGTTCCCACATATGCTGCACGGTAACGCCAACTTTTTTTAGTTCACGTTCCATTTTAGGAAAAAAAGCATAAAGTGTCTGTAATCTCGGGCTAATGGCCTCTACACTAGTCTGGGAGAATAAAAGTTCCAGCTCTGCATCGATTTTTTGGTCGATTAATTCAAAGTTTAATCCGAGAACTTCAAATAAGGAAATATATTTCTTTACCGTATTTCTTGAAAGGGATAAGTAGCTACTTATAAATAACTTACTCTTTCCGTTACAATAGAATTTAATTACTTTTCTAATTTTACTCATGTCTGTTATTTTGTTTGCCATAATCCGTATATTT
This sequence comes from Flavobacterium geliluteum, assembly GCF_017948595.1. Lineage (GTDB taxonomy): Bacteria > Bacteroidota > Bacteroidia > Flavobacteriales > Flavobacteriaceae > Flavobacterium > Flavobacterium flavipigmentatum. Next base: position 17,149 of record NZ_JAGFBV010000016.1, read on the forward strand.
TTAACGAATGTATGGTTCTAACAACATGAAAAAATGAATAGTTTTTAATCGTTAATTCACCCCAAAACTTGGTGGTCAATTTGCTCCGGAATCAGGTGGTCAGTTTGCTCCGGAACGGGTGGTCAATTTACTTCGGAATTAGGTGGTCAAATTGACCGGTTTTTCCAATTTTAAACCCCATCATTTTTTTTTAACTTTAACATTTACAAAGTCTTATGAAAAAAGAAGATTTATTATCAGATGAATTTTTAAAACAATTCAAAACAGGCGAAGACCTAAATGGTTTTCTTGCTCAATTACAAAAACGAGGGATAGAAGCTATTTTATAAGGAGAGCTGGATTCTCATCTAGGATATGAGAAACACGAAAAGACGCCTTCAACTAATTCTCGTAATGGTTTTTCCAATAAGAAGATAAAAACTTCATTTGGAGAATCAAACATCCAGGTTCCAAGAGACAGAGAAGCTTCTTTTAATCCCATGATTATTCCAAAACGTCAAAATATGGTTGATGGATTAGAGAATGTAATAATTTCTCTTTATGCCAAAGGAATGACCGTTAGTGATATTGAAGAACAAATAAGAGAAGTCTATAAATTTGATATCTCAACCTCCACTATTTCTAGAATTACTGAATCTGTTTCTAATGATGTAATAGCTTGGCAAAATCGCCCACTAGAAGCTGTTTATTTAATTGTTTGGATGGACGGGATTGTATTTAAAGTTCGAGAAAACTCTAAGGTCATTAACAAAACTATTTATTTAGCTGTAGGCCTGAATCGAGATGGAAAAAAAGAAGTTTTGGGTATGTGGTTGGGCAAGAATGAAAGTTCCAGTTTTTGGTTGGGAGTTTTAACAGATTTAAAAGCCAGAGGTGTTGAAGATATATTAATTACTGCTACAGATAACCTAAACGGCTTTACTCAAACTATTAAAAATGTATTTCCTGAATCACAGACTCAAATCTGTGTAGTGCACCAAATACGCAACTCAGCGCGTTATGTAGTGTGGAAAGATAAGAAGGAATTCTCTAAAGATATGAAGCAGATTTATGATGCTCCAACCAAACAGGCTGCCAGGGCTTCTCTTGAAGATTTTGCTAATAAATGGAATAGTAAATATCCATATGCTGTAAAATCATGGCAAGACAATTGGGAAGAACTTACCGTATTCTTTGACTTCCCCGTTGAGATTAGAAAAATAATTTATACCACTAATCTAATCGAAAATCTAAACGGTAAGATTAGAAAATACACCAAAAATAAATTATCATTCCCAACCGATGAAGCAGTTTTAAAATCTGTATATTTGGCTTTAAGAGAAGCTACCAAAAAATGGACAATGCCAATCCATAATTGGGGATTAATACTCAATCAGTTCTTAACTATATTTGAAAAAAGGGTTCAACTTTAATTAAAAAGTCAAACCCCGTTATTTTTAAGCTTACACACTTTTTAGGACAGTGTCCGATGTTCCTAGAAAGGAAATCAAAGAAATGTATTCCTTGCAAATTGCTCCAACAATTGCAAAACTCTTAGGAATAGAGCCACCAGCTAATGCTGAGATGAAAAGTGGGTTTTAGATTTTCAATATTCTTAAATTTGATTTTAAAAAAGCAGGAAGGTTTGTAAATACCTTCCTGCTTTTTTTTACTGACGCACTTTATGAGACTCCTCATAAAAATTATTAAGAATTATAAAATTGTAGATAGTCTTTATTATTAATGACAGAGTTAGTATACCCATTCAAGCTATGCTCAGAAAATGGTACTAGTGAGAAGTAAAACCATAGAACCAGTAATAGGAACGTTGGTCAATTTTATCATATCAAACGTGTCAATACTAGAGGAATCAAGCAAGCCAACAAACACGTTTTGATGGTAGCGTTAACCTATGATCTCAAGAAAAACTTGAATTTCATCTCCAAAAAAACAAAAAAAAGCCGGAGTTGTATGAGTAACAAAAGTAAAAGGGCCTACTTCTCTAAAAACAACTTTCAATGAATTGAAATGTTTGTTTTTAATCACCGTACAATTTAAAATATAATATAAAACCAAAAACAACCTCGCTTAAATGTGCTTAAACGAGGTTGTTTTTTATGCAGATTTTGAAATTTTACTTTTTTAAAAGAGTTGCGTAACAACGACCCCTGTTAACGTTTGGTTGTTTGTTTTGTTTTTAAGTCCTTTGCATATTTGTAAAGTTCCTCATAAATGTCAAAGTAAATTCCCTCGTCTTTTTCGTCCAATTTGGTATTGAAAAATACAATTACAGCAAATTCTTTGTTTAAATCTGAAAGCATAAATGTTCTCACTCCCGAGTCGGAACCATTGTGACCAATTCGGGTTGCTCCTAATTTTGTAGCCCAAAAAATACCTTGGTTAAGTTTTTTGATGTTAACGTTTTCAGGTTTATTTGTTTCTGTGTGTTGAAAACGAAGCATTTCTTTTACGGTTTCCGTTTTCAAAATTCTTGTTTTTTTATATTCACCTTCATTTATCAAAGCGATAAAAAACTTAGACAATTCATCTACCGAAGTTCTAATGCCACCGTCTGGATAAGTTGTCATTTCGTATAATTGGATTGGCACAATGCTTTCTCCTTTCTTTTCATAAAGTTTAGTATGTTTGGTAATATCAATTTCATTTAATGCCCACCCTGAATTTTGCATTTTCAAAGGTTTGAAAATATGTTTTTTAGCATACTCGTTTAGAGTTTTTCCTGTTCGTACCTCAATGATATATCCTGCCAATCCTGCACCAATGTTACAGTAATCTCTATATGTTCCAGGTTTGGCATTTAAGAAGTTGTCTTTTGAGTAGTGTTTACCACCCTGTACGAAATAATCTTTTAAGAATTTACCTAATTGTTCTGGTTTACGACCTTCATAATAATAAGTGCTGTCACCATAGAATGGGTTTCTGTCTGTAAGCCCTGAAGTATGAGTAGCCAAATGTCGCAATGTTATTTTGTCATTAGGATAATTTGGATTAATAACTTTAAAAGGTAAATAGTTATTTATGTCTTCGTCAAGCGAAACTTTTCCTTCTTCAACAGCTTTCATTATGCAAACACCTGTAAAAGTTTTGGCAATGGAAGCTACATTCATTATAGTTGAAGGCGTAAAAAGAGTTCTATTTTCTCTGTCTGCAAAACCATATCCATTTGACCAAACTACTTTTTTATCAACGATAATAGATGCTCCGATGCCTACTATTCCCGTTTCAAGCATTTTATTTTCAATAAAACGTTCTATTGAAGTTTCTGTTTTAATATTAGATTGTCCTATAATATTAGTACAAAATATTAGTGTCGTTAAAAATAGTGTTAATGTGAATTTTACTTTCATTTTTTTTTATTTATTAATTTTTGTTAAACGTTAAATTTCTAGGTCTCTGCGGTCAACTTACCGCTAACGAGTCTATTTGTCTGATTGTTTTTGGGTTACATCTTATGTTACTTGGATACATTATTATTATTATTATTATTATTATTATTATTATTATTAAATCTAGTGTAACAACCAACTACATCGGAATATTTAAAATAGTAGCAGTATTTTGTTACATTTTGTATGATAGAATGAACATTTATTGATTATTTTCTATTCAAAGAAAACGTAGATATGACTTTGAGTCTCCCAATGACTTTGGACGAATTAGTTACAGCATTTTGGCTTATTTTCAAAAAGAAAACTATTTAGAAACAAATCTTTTTATAATTTTGGGATTCACTTTGCAAGAGTTTTTGACATTTACTTTTGTAACATTTTGTTTTAAATTGGTGTACTTTTACTCTGGCAAACGATCTTTGTCGCTTTTTTTTCTGTTAAATCTACAAGTAAAAGTGACATAAATTCTATGTCGGGCATTTTTGAAATCATAGTCTAAAGTATAATCGTTACCCGTTACAACTCCTTGAGAAATTCTAGAATCGAAAACATTATCTATTTTAAAAGTAATGGTTGCTTTCTCTTTCCAGATGTCTTTTCCCATTCCCAAATCGACCCAATATTGCGCATCGGCATTTATTTGACCACTTTTTCTGGCCCCTTGATGGTTAAAGTTGGTTTGAAAATTCCAAGTTGAAAATTTAATTCTTGAATTCAATCTTGAAGTAAAAGCATTATCAGAAACACTAAAAACTCCTTTTTGGTTGAACTTGTAATAATTCATTTCGCCAGAAAGTGTTAACCATTTAATAGGCGAATAGGTAATGCTAATTTCTGCTCCAAGACGACTTTCGGTACCAGAATTTATAGCTTGTTCCACTAAGTTTCCACTGGCATTGGTTGTCCTTATATCTTCAAAAATATTTCTTGAAAATTGATGATACACACTTGGATTTATGGATAATTTCTTCCATTTTATTAAAGTTCCTAGTTCATACGAATCAGTGAACATTGGATTCAAATCGGGATTTCCAATTCGAATATTTCGTCTATCGGCGATACCTCCAAATGGATTCAGTTGCCAAAATTGTGGTCGACTTATTCTTCGACTATAACTTAATTGAAGGTTTAATTCATCATTTATTCCATAAGTAAGATGAGCAGTTGGAAAGAAATTGGTGTATTTTTTATTAATGTTAAACAGATTAATTCGGTCATTGCTCCCCGTATTAGAATGTTCTGTTCTTAAACCCAATTGATATTCTAATTTTTTAAAACTGCTTCCGTATTGAAAATAAATGCCAAAAATATTTTCTTTATAGTTCAACAAATTAGTTAAATTAGTTATTGGTGTGTTATCTTCAAACGCTTCATAATCACTGTTTATTCGTCGAATTTCTCCTTTTAAACCAAATTCTATTTTTGATTTTTCGGTAATTGGAATTGTGTAATCGGTTTGGAAAAGAAAATCTTTGCTGCTTTCTATATCTCTACTTTTTAATGTTTTTTTAGAAATTGTTGGCAATTTTTCTTCTTCCTGAATGGCTTCATTTTCGTCATCATTCCAAAAATTATATTGTAAGTTTATGGTAAACTTTTTTCCAACTTTATCAAAAGTTCTAATATAATTTAATTCTATTTGATTGGCAATTTGAGGTTCTCGATACGTTTCTGTTGCAGTAATTATTTGGGTAAAATTTCGATTATTGTCTAGAAAATTAAATTTATAGTCTGCTGAATCATTGCTAGTGTTGTTTCTATAATAATAACTTATAGTAATTGTATTTTTATCATTAAAATAGTAGTCGCCACCAAAATAAATATTAAATGTTTTGTTATTTCTAACCCTATTTGCAGTACTTTCTAAATAAGAATCAACTACATTATTATTATAATTTGTTCGCAAAGAAGATTCTTCTCTAAACCTTGTTAAATATTGGTATCGTAAATCAGAAAACAAGTTAATTTTTTTGTTTTTGTAACTCACATTATAGCCCAAAGCATGATTATTTGGTGTTCCCGTGGTTATTTGCGCCGAGCTTCCAAAACCACTCATTTTGTTTTTTTTCAGAACGATATTAATAATTCCTGCTGTTCCCTGCGAATCGTATTTGGAAGACGGATTGGTAATGACTTCAACTTTTTCAATATTTTCTGACGGAATTTGTTCCAACCCGTTGTTTGCTGATAGAACTGATGGTTTCCCGTTAATTAGAATTCGAACTCCTGAATTTCCTCGTAAACTTACAACGCCTTCAGTGGTAACATTTACCGACGGAACATTGTTTAAAATATCGGTTGCATTCCCACCTTTTGAAATCAAATCGTTACCAACGTTAAATATTTTTTTGTCTAATTTATGTTCAATAGTAGATTTTTCTGTCTTGATTTCAACTGTTTCGAGTTGTGTTGTATTCTCTTCTAAATAAATAGTTGGGATTGTTTGATTGGTTTGTAAATCTATATTTTCTAGTACAACACTTTTCAATCCAATAAATTCTACTTTTATAGAATACTTTCCTGAAGAAGTTTTTACAGTAAAATTTCCTTTATCATCAGTAATAGTTCCTGTTATTATTTTATTATCCGATGAATTAATAACCGAAATTGTTGCAAATTCTAGGAGTAGGTTAGATTTTTTTTCAATTACTTTTCCTTTAATTGTTAAGATTTTCGGAGTTTCTTGAGCGAATAAAATGTTGGACAAACAAAGTGCAATAAAAAGCAAAATTTTTTTCATCTTATTTTTTTAAAAATTATTGGGCAAAATTGGTTTGTTTTTTTAAACAAGATTCGGCGGAAGATAGAAATCTAATTTTTGCACCTTAATAATTAAAAAATGAGCAATGACGAATATTCATATATATAAATAGTGTGTTGAGGCATAAAAACAACTATTTCGTCTATAATAATTTAAATCTGTAGAGTTGTTGATTATATTTACCATAAAGATAAAGTTTATGGATTTTTTTAAAAGAATATGGGAGTATATAGAAAGTAACAGAATTTTAAAGCATGTTTTATTTTGGTTGGGCTATACCCTAATAAATATTTCGGTAGGTTTAAATACCGAGGACGAATCTTTAGCTGAAACTCTTGTTTTTCTTATTATTTTGCTAATTCCTCAAGCTTTAGCTACTTACATTTTAGCTTATTTTATAATTGCTAAAATATTTTTTAGAAAGAAATATGTTTTGGCATTTTTCTGTTTCTTTTTTACTGTCTATTTTTTTTCGGCTTTAGCAAGATTAACAGTAGTTTATGTTGGCGAACCTTTATTTAGAGTTCCGCCTTTTGAACAAGAATCATTTTTTGAGATTTTTACTGACTTGCGTAAGCTTTGGGTACACTACATACCAGCCGTTTTTATGGTTTCATTTATGTTTTTATTTGTTAAATTTTTTTTAGAATACAAACGAAAAAAAGAAGAAGAAACACAGTTATTAAAAGAAAATGCAGAAGTAGAATTAAAAGCTTTGAAAGCACAATTAAATCCGCATTTTTTGTTTAATACTTTAAATAATATTTATTCACTATCGTTAGATAATTCGCCAAGAACTCCTGTTGCCATTGGAAAATTAGCGGATATATTAGATCATATCTTATACAAATGCAACGATCAATTTGTTAACGTTAACACTGAAATTGAATTACTTAAGAATTATATCGAACTAGAAAAGTTACGCTATGATGATCGATTGCAAATTTCATTTGGAAGTAACATTGAAAAGGACATACAAATTCCACCATTGTTACTTTTGTCGTTGGTAGAAAATGCTTTCAAACATGGTGCTGGCGAAGATAGTGGGTCGCCAAAAATTGATATTGACATCTATCAAAAAGACAAGATATTTAAATTCGAAATTTCGAATTCAGTTTCAAACACATTTGTGATTTCAGATAAAGTTAAAATAGGATTATCAAACATTACCAAACAGCTTGATTTGATTTATGCAAATAATTATCAGTTAGACATACAACAAACGGCAAAAGCATTCACCGTAGTTTTACAAATTAATTTACAATACTAATGATGAAAATTAAATGTTTAGTTGTTGATGATGAACCACTTGCTATTCGACTAATTGAAAAGCACATTGATAAAATTGATGCGTTAGAAGTTGTGGCAACTTGCAATAATGCACTAAAAGCATTTGAAATTTTGAATTTGCAAACCATCGATTTACTTTTCATAGACATAAAAATGCCCAATATGACGGGAATTGAGTTTTTGAGAAACCTTAAAAATCCGCCAAAAACAATACTTACTACAGCCTATCGTGATTTTGCTATTGATGGGTTTGAGTTAGGTGTTGTAGATTATTTACTGAAACCAATTACTTTTGAACGTTTTTTTAAAGCAGTCGATAAGTTTTTAATAGAATATTCAAAATTTTCACCAAAAACTCTCGAAATTGATTCAAAAGATTTTATTTTAATAAAATCAGGAATTAAAAACCATAAAATCTACCTTCAGGACATTATTTATATTGAGAGTGTAAAAGATTACATAAAAATTGTTTTGGAAGATAACAGAAGTATTACATCTAAATATAAAATAAGCGATATGGAATTAGAATTAAACCCCAATATATTTATAAGAATTCATCGTTCATTTATAATTAATAGTACTAAAATTTATGCTTTTACAATAAATGAAATTGACGTTTGTGGTATAGAAATCCCTATTGGTGCAAGTTATAAGGATGATGTTGTTTTGTTTTTGGAAGCATTCAAGAAATCTTAATCGTTTAGGTGAAAATAAAATCTATCGTATTTAGAATTTAGTTTATTGATGATTTGTATGAAAATTACTTTTATGTATAGCTGAATTTAAAGTTGATATTTTTCAAGTAATTGATAAAAAAATAGTAGAATTAAATTTAGTAATTATTTTGACCATTTTTAAAGAAGTAAATAGAGATTTGGAACATACTAGATTTAAACAATTGGACTAAAAAGTTTCAATAGTATTTTCAATTGTTGCCGAAGAGAAAGCCACTTTAAACTGCTATAAAACATTATTTACGTTTACTATGCAATCTAGATGAACTTATCTTAAGTCAATTTTATGTTTAAAACAAAAATATATATTTGCATAAAAAGACATGAAAAAAATTTTTAAATGGTCAAAACGAATCGGCTTAGGCTTAATTATACTGTTGCTATTATTACTTTTTATTGGATTTTTTTTTGAAAAAGCATCCCGAAATAAGGCTGAAAAAATTAATCCTAATGGTAACTTTGTAAACCTTGAATATCATCGCCTCCATTATTACAAAAAAGGAAGTGGTGGACCAACAGTTGTATTTGAAGCAGCTTTTGATCCATCTGGACACTTACAATGGTATCATATTCAAGAGAAATTACCAATTAATTACACTAGTATTTCCTATGACAGAGCAGGAGTTTTATGGAGTGATAGAGGTAATAACCCCAAGTCAGGTGAGGAAATTGCCAAAGAATTACATCTATTACTAGAAAAATCTAACGCTCCAAAACCTTGCATTCTTGTGAGGCATTCATTTGGAGGAACACTCGTCCGATTTTTTGTCAACAAATATCCTGACGATATTGCAGGAGTTTTATTAGTCGATACTCAATGTCCCAATGATGAAAAATATTCATCTACCAAACTATTTAAAATGGTAAATCAAGGATTGCCAGGAGGTTTTTTGAAATTTGCCAATACATTTGGCCTCGCTAGACTAATGTTCAAAAGTATGTTTCCGAATGGTAAACAATACGAATATCAAAATTCTATAATGCCCGCTTTACTATATAAAAGTGCATACGCAGTGTTGGAAGAGCAAGATAAGATGAGTTCTATGAAAAAGGAAGCATCAAAAATAAACTCTTTTGGTAACATTCCTCTTTATGTATTGACTACTACAGATAATAAACGCTATAATTCTTTTATAAAAGATGATAAATTAAAACTGGAAATGATAAATTCTTGGGATAAAATGCAAAGTGATTTTTTATTACTTTCAACAAAAAGCAAACAAATCTTTGTTCCCAAGAGTGGTCATTGTATTAATCAAGAACAGCCAAAAGCTATCGAAAACGTGATTAATGATATGGTAAATAATTTAACTTATCCAAGTAAGTTCTATATATAACAATGTATTTGTGCATTAGCGAAATTTTTAGTGAAGAGAATATATATTTTATGATTATACTTTATATAGAAGATAGAATTAAATTCGTTTAGGTCGTAACTGCTAAAATGTTGGAAAAGTTAGCTGTAGGATACAATATAACTAAATTTAATTAAAAAATTTTGCTGTTTGAATGCTAAGGTCACTTTTGATAAATTGAATTAAAATTTCATCAACAAGTTCAATGACGTTATATATTAGCCATAAAAAATATAAATTAAAATAAAAAAAATATGAAAAATCATGAAGTGGGTAAAATTATAGGGTATTCTTTATTACTTATGGCGATTATTGCTGGTATAGCTTATGGATATTTGTTTAAAAATATATATGTACCAAGTAATTCCCAAGAAACATTAACTAACTTAAAAAATTTTGAGCAACAATTTAGAATATTTATTTTTCTATTTATTGTAATTTTAGTTTTGGATATTTTAGTATCAATAGCGCTTTATGATTTTTTTGAAACCACGAGCAAATTCATTACCAAAATTTGCTGTGTATTAAGATTGGTTTATTCAAGTTTGTTAGGAATTGCAATATCTTGTTTAATAGTAATGTTACAATTAATAAGATCTCAAAATCAAAATAACGATTATATAATGAATTTTTTGAGTGCTTTTTTAGAAATTTGGTCTATTAGCCTGATTGTTTTTGGATTACATCTTTTGTTACTTGGCTATATTATCATTAAATCTAAAACAATCCCAAACTATATTGGAATATTTACAATAGTAGCAGCATTTTGTTACATTTTGAATAATGTAATGAATATTTTATTTAAGGATTATTTACTATATAAAGAAAACGTAGAAATGATTTTGAGTTTGCCAATGGCTTTAGGCGAATTGGTTTTAGCATTTTGGCTTATTTTAAAAAAGCAAACTACTTTGAAACAATCTTTTTTCTAATCCTGCTCAAAGATTCGGGAGTAACACCAATGTAACTAGCAATTTGATGTAATGGAACCCGCTGTAATATATCAGGTCGAGTAGTAATTAAATCTTCATAGCGTTGAGTTGGCGTTGAAGTCATAAAACTTGACAAAAAATCTTGCATCTTACCAAAATCTTGTTCAGTTGCCATTCTCGTTATTTCTTGTAAGTTTGGAAATTTTTTATAAATTTCTGCTTCTTGAACGGGGTCATAATTTCCAACTATTACAATACTGTCTTCTAAGCATATCAAGCTACTATCAGCCAAATTCTTATATTGATGACAGGTAAACTTAACAGCTGATTCGTATTCAAAGAAAAAATGTATTGTTTTTTCAACACCATCAACCAGTACAAACTCACGCAGAGCTCCTTTCAAGATACAATAACAATTATCCCAATTTTCGCCTTCTTTATATAAAAAAGTACCTTTTTTAAACTGTTTTACCTGAATTAAGTCAGCAAGTGCCTCAATTTCTTCAGATGTTAACATTCCAAAATTACTAATAAAATCTATGACTATTTGTCTGAGTTCTTTTTCAGATAGTTCAGTGTTTTGAAGTGCTATGCTCATAAAATTAATCATTTTTATTAGATTTTCAAAACTAGCAAATTAAAAAATAACCACCTACTAAATAATCATTTTTCTTATCATTTGTTAAGTGGGTTAAGAAGATTCAATTTTAGTTTTGCATAAAAAATGAATGAAGAATAAAATTGTAAAAAAAGTAACAAAAGTAGTTCCAACACTTTGCTTGACTGTCTTTATACCTTCTCATACTATTTATGATGATACTTAAATAGTTAGGAAAGGATCTTATACCTAGATATAGTATGAGTTTAACTAAAAAAATTAAGTCAGCCATAGAAATTCTGTATTTCAATTAGCCTTCAGAATCTTTATATAAACATAAATACAACCTAAATTTTAAAATATTAATTCAAAAAAAATAAAAAAAATGAAAAAAATATTGTTGCTACTATTTGCTTTTTTTGTCGCTAATAGTATAAAAGCTCAAGAAAAATTCACTATTAATGGTACATTAAAGGATGCAAAAACGACCGAAACATTGTTTGGAGCCAACGTATATATTGTTGAATTGAAAGTCGGAACCAATACGAATGAATATGGTTTTTATTCATTAACAATTCCAAAAGGAGAGTATACCTTAAAAATTAGTTATTTAGGTTTTGAAACCCTCGAAGAGAAGATTTTAGTAACTCAAAATGTAAAAAAAGATTTTGCGCTAACCGAAAACAACCAAACACTAGAGGAAGTCAAAGTTGACAGCTATAAAAAACGCTCCGAAATCAAAAACTCCGAAATGAGTGTTAATAAACTATCAATTCAAACCATAAAAAAAATGCCCGCTGTATTAGGTGAAGTAGATATCATAAAATCAATACTTCAACTTCCAGGGGTTACCAATGCAGGCGAAGGCCAATCTGGATTTAATGTTCGTGGTGGTAGTGCTGATCAGAATTTGATACTACTTGACGAAGCGACTATTTACAATTCATCACACCTATTTGGATTTTTCTCTGTTTTTAATTCCGATGCGATTAAGGATCTAAAACTATATAAAGGCGGTATCCCAGCAAGATTTGGTGGACGATTATCTTCCGTTTTAGATATTTATCAAAAAGAAGGTAACAAAGAAGAGTATAAATATACTGGTGGCATTGGTTTAATTTCTAGTAGATTAATGGCAGAAGGTCCAATTTCTGGCGGAAAAGGCTCATTTTTAGTTGCCGGTCGTGGCACCTATGGTCATTTGTTTTTAAAATTAGCCGATAACAAGAATTCAGCTTATTTCTACGATTTGAACACTAAATTAAACTATAAGCTAAACGATAAAAATACCTTATTTCTTTCTGGCTATTTTGGTCGTGATCAATTTGATTTGAGTGGTGGCTTTATAAATACCTATGGAAATTCATTTGTAAATCTACGTTGGAATCATTTGTTTTCAGATAAATTGTTTTCTAATCTATCAGTAATCTATAGTAACTATTATTACGGCTTAAACCTTGATTTTTTTAAGTTTGACTGGCAAAGTGATATCAAAAATTTCAATCTAAAATATGACTTTAAACACTATTTAGGTAATGCCTTAAAGCTTACTTATGGTGTAAATGCACAATACTATGAATTCAATCCTGGCACAATTGTACCAACAAGTTCAAATTCGGGGATTATAGCAAGACAATTAGACAGAAAATTCGCTATTGAAAACGCTGCCTATTTTGATGTGGATCAAAAACTTTCAGATCGGTTTTCAATAAACTATGGATTGCGTTTTAGCAATTTTACTAGACTTGGTGAACAAGTAGTAAATATTTATACCAACAATCAAGCAGTTGTTTTCAACAACGATGCAAAAATATATGAAAAGGCCACACCAATTGGTACTAAGTTCTATGGTAAGAATAAAACTATTACAAACTTTAATAATCTTGAACCGCGATTAGCATTAGCTTTTGCATTTGATGATAATCAATCATTTAAAGCAAGTTACAATAGAATGTCACAATATTTACACCTAATTTCAAATACAAGTTCCCCTACACCTTTGGATATTTGGACACCTAGCGATAATTTTTTTAAACCTCAAATTTTAGATCAATTTGCAATTGGCTATTTTAAAAATTTTAGTGATGATAAATATTCGATTGAAATAGAATCATTTTATAAGAAAATGAAAAATCGAGTAGATTATATTGATGGTGCTGAACTAATTGCGAACAACGACCTTGAACAAATCATATTGAATGGAATCGGTCGTTCTTATGGATTAGAATTCTTTTTAAGAAAAAACACAGGAAAATTACAGGGTTGGGTTTCCTATACTATTTCAAGAGCAGAACAACAAACTCCGGGAAGAAATGCAAACGAGACTGGAATTAATGATGGAAAATGGTATAAATCAGGATTTGATAAACTACACAATTTATCCGTAACATCAACTTATAAAAAGAATGAGAGATGGAGTTATGGAGCTATTTTCACACTTCAATCTGGTCAGCCAAGCACCTTTCCAGATGGGAAATTTGACTACCAAGGCATTAGTGTTCCTAATTTCGGGTTACGAAACGAAAATAGCCTACCAGCTTTTCATCATCTAGATGTTTCGGCAACTTATGTTCCAAAACCAAACAAACAAAAAGGTTGGCAAGGCGAATGGGTTTTTAGTTTATACAACCTATATAATCGTCAAAATGCGGCATCCATAAACTTCAGACAAAATGCTGATACAGCCGCAAGCGAAGCTGTTCAATTCTCAATATTTGGCGTTATGCCAGGAATTACTTATAACTTTAAATTCTAAAAAAAATGAAAAAATTATTTTTATTACTTACCGTTCTTTTATTGATAAGTTGTGAAGAAACAATAACACCCGATTTAAAAACAGCTGCGCCAAAACTAGTAATTGATGCTGCAATAGACTGGGAAAAAGGCACAGCGGGAAACATTCAAACTATTAGACTTACAAAGACTACAGGCTATTATCAAACGGAGGTTCCAAAAGTTTCTGGAGCTACTGTTATTGTAACTAATAGTGCCAATACGGTATTTAATTTTGTTGAAGTGAATACTGGCACTCCAACTGGACAATATGTGTGTAATAATTTTGTTCCGGTTATTGGCGAAACCTACAAATTGACGGTTACCTACAATGGGCAAACGTACACGGCAGAGGAAAAATTGAAGCAAACACCGGAAATTAGTAATGACGTTGAACAAATAAAAATTGGATTAAACAACGATCAAATTGGAATAAGAATTAAATGTACAGATATTGCCAATCAAAAAGATTTTTACATAGTAAAGGTGCAAAGTCCTGCAAACGCTTTTCCAGAGTTTGATTATCAACCCGATACATTTTCAGAAGGAAACTTGCTTTATTTTATTTATTCGCACGAAAAATTAAAAAAAGATATGCAGATCAATTTTAAACTATATGGGGTATCTGAAAGGTATTATACTTATATGAAAATCTTGATTGGCAATGCAAGTGGTGGAGCAAATGGGCCTTTTCAGGTACCACCAACAAAAGTAAGAGGCAACATAAAAAATCAAAATGATGAACAAGACGCTCCAATTGGTTTTTTCAGTTTATCCGAAAGCAGTAAGCTATCGTACACTGTAAAATAAGTCATAGTGGGATTACTAAGATGTAAACAAAAAATCATCTTTAATGATCAGTATTTTCACCAAAATAGGATAGGTCGAAACCTGTCCTATTTTATACACTTTTCATTAACTATTCTTATCTTAAAACTATCGTAAATCAATTTTGCTACCAGTCCCTTGACCGATAATAGAAAATGAGCCAATAAAAACAATAGATAATTGCAATATTAAAATAAATAATAATTTTTATATCTAAAAGGCGTATGTGTTTGAGAATGTTTACAAAAGTATAAATGCTTTAAGGACAATATTTTGGGATAATATATGTAAAGGTTTTTAGTGACTATATATTAGTTATATATAACCCAAACGGGCTGGCCAAACTATATCAAGACAAAATAAAATATGGGCGAAAAATATTTAATGCCGACACAGGAAGCAGGGAGAAAATTTGTTATGCGACAAATACAAGCAATAGCCTGCTGAAGCCTAAGAGCCACTATGAGTGCAATATTTGTTGTAATTTAACAAACACTATGCTGAAATTTAAACCAAAAATAATAGAACTAAAAAATCTAAAACTTGTGACAATTAGACAAGCTGAAATTGACGATGCCGAACAATTGCTAAATTGTATAAAAAATTATATCCCACAAAGTGAGTATGTTCCAAAACTTGAACAGGAAATCAACCTATCAATTGAACAAAAAAAGGAATGGATAAACGCTTTTTTGATAAGCAATAATTCTTTGCTTTTAGTTGCTGAATATGACAGTGAAATAATTGGCAATATTGACTTAAATGGAAGTCGAAGAAAAATCATGGAACATACAGCAGTTATCGGAATGGGAATGCTTAAGGAGTGGAGAAACGCTGGACTTGGTGTTGGATTATTACATTCGACAATTGAATGGGCAAAACGAAATCCCGTATTAGAGTTAGTTTGGTTACAAGTCTATAAAGAAAATGAACTAGGACTAAACTTATACAGAAAAATGGGATTTGAAGAATGTGGTATAATTAAAGATTTTTTCAAGCGAGATAGTAAATATTTTGACAATTTGACAATGATAATTAGCGTAAAATAAAAGATGCAACAATTAATAGGTCAAGAGATATAAACTGCCGATGCATAAGGAATCTTATTACGAATAATGGATACATCTACTAAACTTTTTCATATATAAAACATCAAAAAAAATGAATCTAAATCAAGTAACGGTCAGTGTCAAGGATATTGAAAGATCAATTGTCTTCTATCAAATGTTAGGATTAATATTGATTGTAAAATCAGCTCATTATGCTCGTTTTGAATGCCCAGAAGGCGATGCTACATTTTCAATAAGTTTATCAGAAAATGAATTTACTAACTATGGAACAACCATATATTTTGAAAGCAACGATTTAACTCAAAAGGTAAATGAATTGATCGAAAAAGGTATTCAATTTGAACAGCTTCCTACAGATCAAAGATACTTGTGGAAAGAAGCAATTTTGAGAGATCCAGATAGTAATAAAATCAAATTATTTTATGCAGGAGATAACAGAAAAAATCCACCATGGAGGATTACTTAATGAAATGGAAAAAATAAAATTGACTTTCAAAAAGGCAACAGAGTTAGATATCAATTATCTACTTTGTCTAAGAGAAGAGACTATGACTGAGCATCTCATAAATGCTGGGATGGAAGTATCGAAAGAAAGTAATATTAATAGAATAATGCATCTTTTCAATCAAGCTAAAATTATTTTCTATAATGACGAAAAAGTCGGTTTTCTCAAAGTCATAGAAAACACCGAAAAAATAGAAATAATCCAAATTCAAAT
Organism: Flavobacterium geliluteum; assembly: GCF_017948595.1. GTDB lineage: Bacteria > Bacteroidota > Bacteroidia > Flavobacteriales > Flavobacteriaceae > Flavobacterium > Flavobacterium flavipigmentatum. The sequence goes on from NZ_JAGFBV010000016.1 coordinate 33,596, forward strand.
CGATCCAAAACATCAAAGAAAAGGAATTGGTCAGAAAATTTTAAGTTCAATTTTTGAAAAAGCATTCTGTAAAAACTTGAAAGTTACTCTTAGTGTTTTAAAAGGGAATAGAGCAATACAACTTTATTTAAAAAATGGATTTAAAATAACCGCTGAAAACACCAACTCATTCATTATGACTGCCCAAAAACCTCAATAATACGAAAGACTTGTCTCTACAAGCATAATGTGTCCTAAATTTGAATTTAACCAATCTCTAAATAGAAAATGAAAAGTATTTCATTCTAAATAGTTATAACTTTTATAAAATTAAAAGGAATAAAATCAATTTTTTCTAAAGCACCTATTAATTACTTAAAATTTAGAAAAAGCGACCTAAAGACTCATAATAAAAACATCTATTAAATCAAGAATTCAAGAAATTAAATATCGAAGAAACAATATTAACGGAACTAATTCCAGAAAATGTTATAAAGGAACAAAAAATCATTTTGTATTGTCCAGGCGGTGCTTTTGTATACGGACCAACTGATATTAAATCAAAAAAATCATTAGAATGATTTCTTACCAAAAGTCAAGAGCTGTAAAGTAATGTAAAATTAAATTTGCTTAAAGATACAGAAATCAATCATTTGTTTTTGTTTACGCATTTTACTGAGACTAGATAATGTTACTATCTAATAGTATAAATTTTACCAATTATAGGTTTAAATAAGACTAAACAAAGCGTAAAAAATAGTTTAACCGTGATTAGTTTTCATCTTCAAATCATTGTTATTAAATCATATAAAAAACAACACATAGAATTCATTCATGAAAAAAATCGTAGTAACATTATCAATTTTCTTAGTTTCATTTTCATATGCACAGTCGCCATTAGAAAAGGGAAAGACTCAACTTAACGCTGGGTTTGGTACTTCTTCTTGGGGAAGTCCTGTCTATTTTAGTGCCGACTATGGTCTATCCGAAGTAATAACCATTGGAGCAGAAGCGTCTTATCAATCCTATAAAATATATGGGATAAAAAGTACAATAATTGGTTTTCAAGGTAATGCAAATTATCATTTTAATGAAATTTTGAAAGTTTCAAAAGAATGGGACTTTTATGCAGGAGTCAATCTAAATTATTACTGTTGGATTGTAGATGACAAAAAGAATAACGATTTGCTAGTTGTTGATGAACCCTTTGGAGTTGGAGCTCAAATTGGGGCAAGATATTATTTCAATAAAAATTTCGCAATCAATATCGAATGTGTTACGGGAAGTGTTAATAGTGTAGGTAAAATTGGTATTACCTACAAATTATAAAATAAAAATTAGTTCCCGCTTAACTTTTTAGAAGTTCTTTTTATTAAGAAATCAGATAACAGAATAAGCAAATATTTAACAATTTACAATAATACTTAAAATCAAATAACAAAAAAAATGAAAAATTCAATCTTTAAATCGGCATTACTTTTATTCGCAATTGCAACAATCACATCATGTAGTAACAATGATGACAACAATGGTACAGATGCACCAAATCCAGGAACCAACCTAGGAACATTTGCAGGAAATATTCAAGTTGCAAATGATCCTTTTACTAGCTTAGGGTACATTTACAATGCAAAAGTAACTGTAAGTAGAAGTGGAACAAATGCAACAATCAAAGTTACTGGCAACGAAGGGTTCGATAGAGAATATAAAGGAGAAGTAACCAGTAGTAGTGGCACAATGACATTCATTCAAATACAGAAGCAAATTAAGCCAGTTGAGAAAATTGCTGGCACTGATATGTTGATTAATGGCAACGATTTGACTATTGATATTAGTTTAGCAAGTGATAATATTACTGTAAAACCTTCCCCAACAAGTTCCTCTACAATTAATATTATTGGTAAAATTCGTATGATTGGTACTGGGATGATAAAACAATAAATTAGTAATAAAAATATTCAATTAAACTAAAATTGAATAACTAGATTATCTGCTTGAGAGTAAAGATTAACTGGCTCATTTTGACTCAAAAAAAGAATATAACTGATTTCAAAAATCATAGTACAACATAATGGCAATAGCTAAGTATTGTGTGGAGCTGAAAGTGGCTATTTCTTAAATGATGTTTCATCAAACGTGAGTATTTATAAACAAGCAGAATCAGACTTTACAGTAAAAGTAACCCAAAGGAAAGATGCAGCTTTAGTTTTTGATTTGGTAAAAATTTGAAATTAAAAAAGACAAAATAAGATTTATCACCACAATGGCAAAAGCTACTGTTGCATCAACTTCTTTCTATGAAATTACTTATGATATAAAAAGATAAAAGAAGGATAAGACTATTTAATTGTAAAAGATTTGGAAATCGGACAATATTACTTTGGTGTAAAAGATTTTATGTATGCCTTTAGTATTGAGTAAATAGAAAAGACAATGTACTCAAAAGTGGTTTGGGTTTACTTTAATAAACAATAGCTACTTAATGAAATTTAAAAATAAATACTACTATTTAAAAACAAGAAAAGTTTTAAAGTTAAGCGCACAAAAAGAATGGAAATAAAAAAAAATATAAATATCAAACATGATTACAAAAATGAAATATTATGGATAGAAATAGGCTCTGATGATGAATTATTTTATTCTTATGAAACAATTTGTAATTTTTATGATTCTTTAGATAGCATAAAAAATATTATTGAAACTAAAAAACTAACACATGTCTTTTTTAAATCTTCAAGCAAAAAAGTTTGGAGTATGGGTGGAGATTTGGAAATGTTTTTAAACTGTATTAAGAATAATGATGTTCATCAATTAAGAGATTATGCTTATAAATGTGTTAAAATTGTATGCGATATCAATAATGGCTTTAGAACAAATGCAATAGTAGTATCTATATTACAAGGAAATGCTTTTGGAGGAGGTTTCGAGTGTGCCTTGTCTACACATTACATCCTTGCCGAAGAACATGTTAAATTTAGCTTTCCAGAATCTTTATTCGGCACGTTTCCGGGAATGGGTGCTTATAGTCTTCTTACTAGAAAAGTAGGTTTTTTTAAATCTCACGAAATGATCAATTCCTCACAAAAATGGGATGCTCATGAGTTGTTCAATTTAAAATTGGTAACCCATATAGCAAAAACTCAAAAAGGCATTGCTGATGCTATAGATCTAAAATCGAAGAACATTTTTACCAGTAAAAATCAATTCGAGACTGTTTGTAGTAAGCTTAAAGTCGATGAATTAATAGAAATTGTTGATATTTGGATAAATCAAGTAATGAGTTTAGATACTAATAAAATTGAGTTCATGAGGAAATTAATTGATGCTCAAAAAAAAAGAACAGTGTTTCAGATTTAGTGATATTAGATTTTACATTTCTAACATGTTGAAATAGAATAAATAATAGCAAAAAATAAATTAAAGATGAGCAGTAATTCTCATCTTTTTTGTTTTAATATTGTCTTAAAAGAACTAAAATGAGTAAAAATGCTACCTCGTGTTCCAGAGTCAGTGATGATATAAATCGCCAAGATATAGAAAGAAAAAAATTGTTAAAAATAGAAAAACTAAAAACAGTAAACAACTGTACTATTGTGAAATTTGCTTTTACCGTTTTATAGAAAATTATACATATCAAGCCTATAAATTAGATATAAATCAGAATATTATTCAATTAACAAAAGAAGGATTAGGAATAAGAAGCATAGCAAGAATACTGAAAATATCAGCCACAACATTATTGAAAAGAATCGTTTCAATTGCCAGGAATATTTCCAAATCCATTATCAGCAAAGGCAAAACTTATGAAGTCGATGAGCTGTGCACTTATATTAGACACAAGAAAAATTACATCTGGCTGGTTTATGCCTTGGAAAAGAATTCTAGAACAGTTTTGAGCTTTAATGTTGGGAAACGAACCAATAAAACGCTGAATCGTGTTCTGGAAACATTGAAATTATCAGAAGCAAAAAAGATATTTACAGACAGATTGAAAAACTATAGATATTTGATTGATGAGAAATTACATTCCGTAAAATAAGTATTAAGTAATTAGTACTAAGTATTAAGAAAACCGAGTCAGAAATGACTCGGTTTTTTTATGCCCGTAAGTCAATACAAAATGACAATTGTCATTTCCTTTTCGGAAACTTTTTTGTAATATTACTTTATAAATCATTTTGATGAGAAAAATAAAATACAAGAAAGGTAGAAAGCTTCAACACACTAGTTTAGAGTATACTGGAGTGCACAAAGATCATGCAACCGAAATGCAACTTTTTGTGTATAACGATACAGATATTATCGAATATGAAAAGTTTACCGTATTAGCTCTCAATACTTGTATTGATTACACTAAAAATAATTGGCTCAATATTCACGGATTAAATGATATTAACCTAATAAAAACGCTTGGTGACCACTTTAAGCTAGACGATTTTTTATTGGCTGATATTTTAAATACTACCAAAAGAACAAAATTAGAAGAGCAACAGGATGTTTTATTCTTCAATATAAAATCACTTTTGCCATCAGAATCTACAGACGGTCTCAAAGTCGAGCAGCTTAGTTTTATTTTAAAAGATGGAATCCTTCTTTCTTTTCAAGAAAAGCGAAGTGACTTTTTTACACATATTCGCGAACGAATTCGCACACATGCAGGTATTGTCAGAACAAAAAAAGTAGATTATTTGCTTTATTTACTCCTAGATGCTGTCATGGAAAATTTTTATATTACCATTGAGGATGAGGAGGAAAGCATTGAAGAATTGATCAATTTGGCCAAGCAAAGTGCGGATCCTTTTATTTTAGAAAAAATTGAAAATCATCGTGATAATTTTAATTTTTTAAAACGGTCTATTATTCCGCTTCGAGATTCTTTGTATTATTTGAAAACTATTAAAGATGATGATACTTACAACGGAATCGAAAAAGAAACTTTTAGCTTTTTTGTTCGGTTACATCAAAAAAGTTTAGAACTTTTAGAGCAGATCGATTCAGATATGAGTTCGCTCGAGAGTGCTTCAAATTTTTATTTTTCAGAACAAAGCCGAAAAATGAATGAGATTATGAAAACGCTCACAATCATTTCGGCAGTGTTTATTCCACTTACTTTTATTGTGGGCGTTTATGGAATGAATTTCGACAATATGCCGGAACTTCATACTACAAACGGATATTTTATAGTAATGGGAGCGATGTTATTCTTAGTAGTGGGCTTAATTGTTTATTTTAAGAAAAGACGCTGGTTTTAACTTTTTTCGATAATAAAAAATCCTTTTTAAACGATATTTGTTTAGTTTCAAAATATAAAATTATGAGTAAAGCGATATATATAGCCACCAGCGATCAAAATAGCGGAAAATCAATTATTACACTGGGTTTGATGAGTATTTTGATTGGTAAAACAGCCAAAGTAGGATACTTTCGACCAATTGTTGAAGATTTTGTAGACGGAGAATTAGACAATCATATCGAAACTGTCCTCTCACATTTTAATCTTGATATTAAGTTTGAAGAGGCGTATGCGATTACCAAAAGCAAATTAATCAAAAAGAAAAATAAAGGTAAAATTGGCGAAGTTTTAGATTTAATTATCGAAAAATACAAACGTCTCGAGGAACGTTTTGACTTTGTTTTGGTTGAAGGAACAAGCTTTACAGGCGAAGGAACTTCGATAGAACTGGATTTGAATGTGCTGATTGCAAAGAATCTTGGTATTCCAACCATTATTATCGGATCGGGAGTGGGCAAAACCTTAGAAGAATTAGTGGATAGTTTGTACCTGGTTTATGATTCTTTCAAAGTAAAAGAAGTAGAGGTTTTATCGGTTATTGCCAATAAAGTGCAAATTGAAAATATTGATTTGGTTACCAAAGGTTTACGAAAAAGTTTGCCCGAAAGCGTTTTGATCAATACCATTCCGTTGATTTCTAGTTTGAATAACCCAACCATGCAGGAAATTGTCAATGAGCTGGATGCGAAGGTATTATTTGGAAGCAATTACTTAAACAACGAAATTGGGCATTTTAGTGTAGGAGCAATGCAGCTGCACAATTACTTAGTTCATTTACACGATAACGCTTTGGTTATTACGCCCGGCGATCGATCAGACATTATCTTAGGGGCTTTACAAGCGAATGAATCTGCTAATTATCCGACTATTTCTGGGATTATTTTAACAGGTAATATTATTCCGGAAGAAAGTATTTTAAAATTGATTGAAGGACTTTCTGCCATTGTTCCGATAATTTCAGTTGAAGGTGGAACGTATTCGATTACGAATAGAATTGGGGCGATTAAGTCAAAAATTTACGCCAATAATACCCATAAAATTGAAACATCAATTAGTACTTTCGAAAAATATGTACAAGTTGAAGCATTGTCAGAAAGGTTAATCACGTTTCAGGCAGAAGGCATGACGCCAAAAATGTTTCAGTATAATATGGTCAAAAGAGCCAAACAACATCGTAAACATATTGTACTACCGGAAGGTAATGACGAAAGAATTATCATTGCAGCTTCACGATTATTAGGAATGGATGTCGTGGATATTTCGATTATTGGAGATAAAAAACAAATCGAAAACAAAGTAGCAGAACTTGGAATTACATTTGATTTTTCGAAAGTAACGATCATCAATCCGATAGAATCTGAATTTTACGAAGACTATGCTAATACATATTATGAACTTCGAAAAGCAAAAAATGTAACCATCACAATGGCGAGAGATTTGATGGAAGATGTTTCGTATTTTGGCACTATGATGGTATACAAAGGCCACGCAGACGGAATGGTTTCCGGAGCGGCTCATACCACACAACATACTATTTTACCCGCTTTGCAATTCATCAAAACCAAACCAAATTCATCAGTGGTTTCATCGGTGTTTTTTATGTGTCTGGAAGATCGTGTTTCGGTTTTTGGAGACTGTGCTATTAATCCAAATCCTACGGCAGAACAGTTGGCAGAAATTGCTATTTCATCGGCAGATTCAAGCGCTGCGTTTGGGATAGAGCCCAAAATAGCGATGTTGTCTTACTCTTCTGGCTCGTCAGGAAAAGGTGATGAGGTAGAGAAAGTAAGAGCCGCCACCGAAATTGTAAAACAAAAACGCCCTGATTTAAAAATTGAAGGGCCTATTCAGTACGATGCAGCAGTAGATAAAGTAATTGGAAAAAGCAAAATGCCCGATTCTGAAGTAGCAGGGCAGGCGAGTGTGCTTATTTTTCCGGATTTGAATACAGGAAATAATACCTACAAAGCCGTTCAGAGAGAAACCGGAGCGTTGGCCATTGGCCCGATGCTACAAGGTTTAAACAAACCCGTAAACGATTTAAGCCGTGGTTGTACGGTAGACGATATTATCAATACTGTTGTTATAACGGCTATTCAAGCGCAGGGATTTTAATAGTTATGAGTTTTGGTTTATGAGTTTGAAAATTATTATAATTTGAGAAATTAACAGCAATATTTTGAATATCAATAAAATATACAATTTCTTCTTTTATCTCAATACAGGAGCTAAATCTTCGGGAAAAGAAACTACTATTATTTCAAGTTTTGGAGCATTTGTAATAATAGCTATTAGTGCAATTTTAAAGCAAGTTTTCTTTTCAAGTTTGGTGGTTGGTATTAACTTTGTTTTTGTTTGTTTTCTAATAATTGGTTTGATGTTGAATTATTTTAACCAAAAAAAATATAAAAGAAGAAATTCAGAATTTACCAGACAATGGTTAAAGGAATCAAAAACTAATAAAATTGTATTTAAAGTATTCAATATCATATTTATGATTTTTACTTTTTTTATATTAATCTATATTTTAAGTTATTTTAGTTAAATTAAAAAAAAATCAGGTTATATCTGCGTTTTTGCATTAGTTAATCCATAAAATCCGAGCTCGATAAATTAAAAAAAATGAAAATACTAATAATAAACTCAGGAAGTTCTTCCATAAAATACCAATTGATGGTAATGCCTAACAATGAAGTAATTTGTTCGGGTATGATTGATAGAATCGGACTGGAAACTTCAAATGTTACGTTTAAAACAGCAGCCAATTCAATAGAAGAAATAATTCCAATTGCAACACATAAAGAAGGTCTGACCAAAGTAGCCGAAATGCTTTTGGATTTTGAAAAAGGAGTAATACAATCGACTTCAGAAATTAGTGCTGTTGGTCATCGTGTCGTGCACGGAGGCAGCTATTTTTCTGATACTACAATTATTTCTGATGAGGTAAAAGAAAAGATCAAAGAATTGTCTGAGTTGGCTCCGTTGCACAATCCAGCTCATTTGGTGGGTATAAATGTCGCCGAAGAAATTTTCTCAGATGCTGTACAAGTAGCTGTTTTTGATACTGCTTTTCACCAAACCATTCCGGTAGAGGCTCACAAGTACGCGATTCCTAATTATCTTTTAACGGAACATAAAATACGTGTTTACGGATTTCATGGAACAAGTCATAAATATGTTTCTGAAAAAGCAATTGATTATTTAGAAAAGAAATCGAATATAATTTCAATCCATTTAGGAAACGGGTGTAGTATGACCGCCATTAAAGACGGAAAGAGCATCGATCATACTATGGGTTTTTCTCCTTCTAATGGACTAATAATGGGTACCCGAGCAGGCGATATTGACCAGTCGGTAATTTTTTATCTTATAAAAAATTTAGGGTACACAGCAGACGAAGTAAATTCGATATTGCTTAAGCAAAGTGGAATGTTAGGGCTCACAGGTTATAGTGATTTGCGCGATATTGAAGCTGAAGCCGAAAAAGGTAACAAAGATTGCCAACTAGCTTTGCTGATGAATGCTTACCGAATTAAAAAAACAATTGGGTCGTATGTTGCTGCGCTAAACGGTTTGGATGCTATTGTTTTTACAGCTGGAATTGGCGAAAATTCATCTTTTATCCGCAATTTAGTTTGTACAGATATGGAGTATTTTGACATAGAAATAGACCAAGAAAAAAATCTAATTCGTTCCAAATACATTCGCGAAATTAATAAGCCAAATTCTAAAGTGAAAATTTTGGTCGTTCCTACGGATGAAGAATTTGAAATTGCTAATCAGGTGTATCAGTTGCTTCAAAATTAAAAGTTTAAAAGAAACATGCCAATAACAAAAGCCGTGCTTTCAAAAGAAGATATTGAATCATTAAAGATTAAAAAAAAAAGTAAGTCCAAGACTAGGATTTTAGGATCAATCTTTTCGCTATTAGTTCTTTTAATTGTTTATTTATGTGTTGGTTGTGACTCCTCAAATTCTACTTTTTATTTTTTCAGGATTTTTATTATTGTAATAAATGTTTTTATTTTTATGGGTTCATTAAAGGATGTTAATTTCTATAATGATTTAAAAGAAAAACAAAAATATGTTGGAACTGTAAAAGTCAAGAAAAAGGAATATTTTTATGATGATGAAAGTAATTATGAAAGTTATGTGGTTAACTTTGATGAATGGAGAATAGGAAATAAATCTTTTAAAGAGGATTTTTGGAATATTATAAATGAAGGTGATGAGTTTTATGTTGAACAAGCAGTTAATTCTGGTTTTATTCTGAAGTTAGAAAAAGATAAAAAAGATTTTAAAATAGGTTTGATCTGGTAGTATAATGCACTGCCTTATTTTGTAATTGTAACAAAAAGCTTCTCATTGAGAAGCTTTTTTTATACTTTCAAATTGAATATTTGTCAGTATCTTTGAGTATAAATACGAATATTTTGAAATCGATACTTCTAAAAGCATTTTTCTTCTTTTTAATAGTTTCACCAATTCAAGCGCAAGAATTACTTCCTTTCGTTGAAAATTATAATAAATCAAATTATCAGGGTGATAATCAAATCTGGAATGTGGTTCAGGGAAATGATAATGCCATGTACTTTGCCAATAATCACTATTTGCTACGATACGACGGCGTAATTTGGGAGAAATATACCTTGCCTAATAAAACCATCATTCGTTCTATAATGGTCGATGGTGATAAGATTTATTCGGGTTCTTACAAAGAATTTGGTTATTGGTATAGAAAAGAGGGGAAGATGCACTATGTTTCGATGACCAAAAACCTTCATTTATTTGATGAAAAAGACAATGAGGAAATTTGGAAAATATTTAAATTTAATGACGCTATTTACTTCCAATCTTTCAATGATGTCTTTATTTATAAGGGAAAAAAGGTAAAGAAAATCAAATTTCCTTTTTTGATTTCTTACTGTTTTGTGGTAGACAACAGTCTTTATGTGGCCTCGGTTGACAAAGGTGTTTTTAAGATGGAGGATGCTAAAATTGCAAATCCAAAAGGCTGGAATGTACTTAAAAACTGTGTCGTACACGCCATCGAAAAACACCAGAAAAAGACGTATATTTTTACGCAGAAAAAAGGTGTTTTTATTGTTGGAAAAAACAATCTGATTCCTTGGAGTAATCCATTAAATGAAACTTTGAAGAAAACGACGATCAATGTTGCGAAGTTCATCAACAGCAATAAATTAGTTATCGGTACCGGAAATAAAGGGGTTTATATTATTGATTTGAATACCAATTTGTACAAAAATATTGATCGTAACAATGTTTTGATGAACAACTCTATTTTGAGTATTGGAGTAGATAAAGAAAACGATTTATGGCTGGGTCTGGATAACGGAATTGCGCATGTTGAGGTAAATTCTCCAATTGCTATTTTTTATGATAATACAGGAGTTTTGGGCTCCGTTTATTCGGTAGCGCCAACAAAAAATGGTTATTTAATAGCTTCTAATCATGGTGTTTTTGAGTACGGATCTGGAAAATTTTCTATGATTCCAAATACGCAAGGACAAGCCTGGAATATAACAGAAATTAATAACCAATATATTATAGGTCATAATGATGGTACTTTTGTGTACAATAATGGTCTTTTTTCTAAAATAAATGCGATTAATGGCGGTTGGAATTTGTCTAAAAGTTCTATCAATAATACTTATTTTCAATCTAATTACAGTGGGATTTTAGTCTATGATGACGCTACTAAATTAAAGGAAAATAAAACGATTAAAAATCTTTCTAAACCAATCAAATATGTTGCTCAGAATAAGAAGAACGAGCTTTGGGCGGCAGATAATTATCGGGGTCTTTATCGTGTTTTATATAACGACGAATACCAAACAAGGAAAGTTGAAAACATAACGCAGCAAAGTAAAATCAAGAATGATTTTGGTGTAAAAATCTTCGAATTTAGAAATGAAATTCTTTTTCTTATAAATAATGCTTGGTACACCTATAATTCATTGACTAATAAACTGGAAGAAAACGAATTGTTTAATGATAATTTTAAGAATATTTCGGATGTCGTAGCCATTGACGAGAGTCATTTTATTGTGCTTCAAAACGGGATTTTGTATCATATTTATGCCAATGGTAATAAGTTTGTCTGGAATATCATTCAGGAAAAATATTATAAGGGAAAATTAATCAATGACAATTTGAGAATTTTTAGAGAAAAAAATAATTATCTGCTTAATCTTGATGATGGTTTTATTTCGCTTCAGTTAAAAAATGCAAACAAACAAAATCTAAAGTTAAAAATTGAAGCGTTTAGCGATCAAAATCTTGTAAATAATGATGATAAAATTAAATTTAATTCAGAGTTAAAAATTCATGTAGTATCTGGAATTTATGGTGCTCAAAAGCCCAATTTATTTTATAAACTTGATAAAACTAAGGAATTTGTTTCTATAAAAGAAGGCCTTATTGTTTTGAATAATTTGAGCAACGGCTTTCACTCCATTACCATTTATAAACATAATGGTGCTAATTATGATAAAGTTTCCAGTTTCGAATTTAATGTGGCACAGCCTTGGTATTTTTCTTTTTGGATGATACTGTTGTATTTGCTTTTTGTTGGAGCAATATTTTTCTTTTATTATAAATGGAATAAATTGCGCTACCTTCAAAAGTTAAAATTGCAGAAAGAAGAATTAAAACATCAGAAAGAAATTCTAGAAATGGAATTGAAAGCTGAGAATGAATTGAATATTCAGGAATACGAAAAACACATTCTTGAATTGGAATTGCAGACAAAATCGTCTGAAGTAGCGGGGAAATCTTTATCAATTGCGAAGCAAAGTGAAATGATCGAGAACATTCAGCGTATTTTAGATTCGGAAAAAGATTTTAATAAACTGAAAAGTGAAATTAAAAAAGCAATCAAAATTAATGAAGTTAATAAACATGAGTGGGAAATTTTTGAAACCAACCTCAATCAGATTCACAATGAGTTTATTATTAATCTTTCCAAAAAATTTCCCAACCTTACTCCCAAGGATATAAAGCTGTGCGTTTACCTTAAAATGAATCTTTCTTCTAAAGAAATTGCTCCCATGATGAATATATCTTTTCGAGGAGTTGAACTGCATCGTTATCGTTTACGAAAGAAATTAAACCTTTCTCAAGAAGAAAATCTACCAAAATTTTTACTGACTATCTAATTTTACTTACTAAATTTTAAGAATATATTATTTTTAAAGTGCTTTTTTTACATTATTACAATACATCATTACTACATCATAATGATATGTTAATGAAGACGAAATTTGTAAATATGTATTTGAATTACAATGATTTAAGTGTTGTTTTTATAGTTTTGATGTAATCATGTAGTAGACCTAAATGATGTACTACAACGTTGTAATTGTGTAATTTGGCGCTACTAACTTAAACGATTACGAACTGTATGAAAAATTTTATTTTTAGCTTTTTAGCGCTTTTGCTACTTCCGGCGTACATGTCTGGACAAGCAATTAAAGGAAAAGTAGTAGACGGCACGGGAATGGGAATTCCGGGAGCTGTCATTAGTGCTGCTAATTCCAGAACTTCTGCTGATACCGATTTTGATGGAAATTTTACAATTAATGCCAAAGAGGGTGAGATTTTAAAAATCTCAATGCTTGGTTTTGATGCTGTTTCTGTTCCTGCAACTACAGGTACGATGAATATTGTCTTAAAAGAATCAAGCGACACTGCTTTGAAGGAAGTGGTAGTAATTGGGTATGGGACAAGAAAAAAAGTAGACAATACAACGGCTATCAGTTCTATAAAATCCGAAGAAATCACCAAAACGAAGGTACTTAACGCTTCGCAGGCCATACAAGGTAAAGCGGCGGGAGTACAAGTAATTTCGTCTGATTTGCCGGGTAGTTCACCGTCTGTTGTTATTAGAGGTTTGGGGACTGCTTTGGGAGGAAGAACACCTTTGTATGTGGTTGACGGAATGCAAACGGATAATATCAACAATATCAATACCAATGATATTACATCTTATGATATCCTTAAAGATGCGTCGGCATTGGCTATTTACGGTACAAGAGCGGCAAATGGAGTTATCATTATTACTACTAAAAAAGGTAAAGGTGACAAAGTTTCTGTTGAGATTGAGAGTTTTGCAGGTGTAAGATCACCTCTTAAAAAAGTAAAAATGGCTGATAGTAATCAATATGCAAGTTTTACTAATTCAGCTTTGCAAAATAACACCTTTGCACAAAATCAGCCTGTAAACACAGATTGGTTTGATGAGATTACAAGAACAGGATCATATACTCAAAATAATGTTTCTGTTTCGGGAGGAACTGAAAGCATTAAATATTTTTTCAGCTTAGGGAATTATGAAGAAAAAGCAGTTCTAAACGGATTGGATTATGGTCGAACTACTTTTAGAACGAATAATGAATACAAGATTTCTAAAAAACTGACATTAAACCAAAACTTTAGTTTTACTTCTACAAAATCTACACCTAAACCGTTGGGCGCTTTTACAAATGCTTACAAACAGTCGCCAATTGTTCCTGTGCGCTTTGCTGATGGAAAATATGGAGTGTCAAGAGTAGGTGCAGATGGTTTGGTGAGTCAAACTGGATCTGCATTTAATAATGTAGGGAATCCAGTGGCTCAACTTGATTTTTTTGATGAAGAACAAAGAAGTATCACATTACAAGGAGGTTTAAAATTAGATTACGAAATTTTAAAATCGTTAAAATTTACCTCTCAATTTAGTGGAGAGTATTACACTTGGAAACAATATAACTTTTCTGACACTAAAAATATTTGGTTAGCGGCAAATCCTAACAAAGTTGCGAGTGATTATGAAAAAGAATTTCCAAATGCTAATTTAAATTTATTAACAAAAGGAAGAGAACAGTACTACAATTGGAATTTGGCGAACTATTTGACTTATAATAAAGTATTTGCAGAAATTCACGATGTTGAGGTTATGGCTGGTATTGAGACAAGTGTTAGAGGTGCCAGAGAAAAATTGACTATTGCAAGAAAAAATGTAAATACTGATGCAAATTACTGGGCTTTAAAAGATGTAGAATATGCTACAAATATCACCAGCTATAAAGATGAAGTATTTAATGAAGTGAAATTGGCATCGTACTTAGCTCGTTTTCAATACAAATTGATGGATAAATATCTGGTAACCGGAACGGTTAGACGTGATGGATCATCTAATTTTGGTAAAGATTACCGTTGGGGTACATTTCCTGCTTTTGGTTTAGGATGGATTATTTCTAAAGAAGCCTTTTTGGCCGATTCAAAAACAATTAATTTACTAAAATTAAGAGGAGGTTGGGGAAAATTAGGAAATCAAAATGTACCTCTTAACAGAGCAAGCTACACATCTGGTCAAAATGCTTATCTAGGTGGTTCTATTTTAAACGAAGGGTCAACTATTAACTCTCAAATTGATCCAAGTCTGTCTTGGGAAATCACAAAAGAATCTTCTGTAGGTTTAGATTTTGAATTGTTAAACAGTAAATTAACAGGAACTTTTGATGTTTACGATAGAAATACAAGCAATATAATCTTAAACACAAGACCTTATTCTACCTCGGGAATTACAAACGTTTCTCCTGCGCATGTTGGTGAAGTATCTAATAGAGGTTACGAAATATCTTTACGTTGGGATGATAAAGTGAGTGACGATTTTAGTTATTATATCGGCGGAAACTTTTCGGGTAATCAAAATGAACTTACAGGTTTAAAAGACGTTATTCTGTCTCCGGTTGTGGGAGGAGGATTAGGTAATGGTCAGGATACTAAATTGTTGGACAATACTACAGTGGGTCAGCCATTAGGAAGTTTTTACATTTACGAATATGCTGGTTTTGATGCCGCCAACGGAACTATGCTGTATTATAACGCAGCAGGTGACAAAGTAACTCAGAATGTTTTAAACGCTACTACCGACAAAAAATATGTTGGTTCTAGTTTACCAAAAACGAATTACGGAGTTTCTTTAGGATTCAACTACAAAAACTTTGATTTTTCTGTAGATGGTTACGGAACTAATGGAGCAAAAGTGTACAATGGTAAAAAAGCACAACGTTTTTCTGGCGAAAATATAGAAGCATCTCTTGCCACTGATTTTTGGACAGCAAGTAATTTATCTGCTTCTAATCCAGCACCATTCAATCAAGTCCCAGTTGCTTCGACTTATTATCTGGAATCTGGAGATTTCTTCAGAATAAATAATATTACAGTAGGATATAAATTGCCACTACAAAGTACCAGTTTTATTAGTGCTTGCCGAATTTATGTAAATGCTATTAACCCGTTTATTACGCAAAAATTCTCAGGATTTTCTCCAGAATTAAATGGTGACGGAAATCCTTACGGATCGCAAGGAGTAGAGTTAGATGCTTATCCAACTTTGAGATCATTTGTAATTGGTGCTAACTTAAAATTTTAAAATTATGAAAAAGATATATATAGCAACGTTTGTATTATCAACACTCTTTTTTACAGGATGTGCAGACGATTATTTAGATGTAGATCAAACAGAATCTATTTCTACTGATGATGTCGAATTGTTTAATAATGATGCTGGTGCAACTCAGTTTGTTACCTCTATTTATAATAAATTCTTGAATTGGGACATGACCTCATTTGGTTGGATCGGACTTTCAAGTATTACGTCTGATGATGCCGATAAAGGTTCATCTCCTGGAGATACCGGCACAGATAAAGATGTATTGGATAATCTGACTTACAATGCATCAAATCCTTCTGTTGAAGGTATATTCAATGCTAATTATGATGGTATCAATAGATGCAACCAGGCCTTGAATATTTTGCCTAAATTAGACAAAGCCGATGCCAATTTAAGAGCCAGATTAGCAGGTGAAGCCAAATTTTTAAGAGCCTTTATGTATTTTACTTTAGTGAAATGTTTTGGAGGAGTGCCAATTGTAGACCACTTGCCTATTCCAGGTTCAGATTCAGACAGAATTATGCAGTTGACACGCAAAACCTCTGCTGAAGTATATGCCTTTATCGAAAGTGACTTAAATGACGCTATTGCTGCATTACCTGAAAAATCGGCCTATGGAGCCAATGAAAAATCAAGAGTGTCAAAAGGTGCTGCGTATGCTTTATTAGCAAAAGTAAGTTTGTATCAAAAAAATTGGCAAAAAGTAGTTGACAATTGTAATAAAGTTACAGGTTATTCACTTGCCAATGATTATGCTACCATGTTTAGACCTGCAGGAAAATTTGATTCTGAATCTATTTTCGAAATTTATGCTCAAGGTGCTGTACCTGCTAAAGGAATCGAAGGTTACTCAAACACACAAGGTGCTCGTGGTGCTGGTGGATGGGGCTGGGGTTTCAATACACCATCTCAAAGTTTAGTAAATGCTTATGAGCCTGGCGATGTTAGAAAAACAGCAACCATTATTTTTAGAGGAACTACTTTGTACGATGGTAGGGTAATTCCAACGACAGTTGAAAATGAAACCTATAACTACAAAGCTTATTCGTCTGCTTACACAGATGCCTGGGAGACAGATGTAGATATTAAATACCTAAGATATGCTGAAGTTTTATTGATGAAAGCAGAAGCTCTTAATGAGTTAGGACAAACTTCGGAGGCTATTCCTTTGCTGAATCAAATTAGAAACAGAGCAAATTTAGGAGCAACTCCTGCTGTATCACAAGCTGATGTTAGAACTGCAATTTGGAAAGAAAGAAGGGTAGAGATGGCTTTTGAGCATGATCGCTTTTTTGATCTAGTACGTACAGGTCAGGCCAAAGCTGCTTTCACTGCGGATAATAATAAAGTTTTTGTTGTGGGTAAACATGAATTGTTTCCTATACCAGCTGCATTCTTAAAACAAGCAGGAACTTTGTCTTCTCAAAATCCTTTGTATTAAATCCTTAATTATCATTACTGAATCAAGTAATGTAGGATTTTGATCTTACTAATAGTGAAGTTACAATTCTCTTTAAAATAGAGAAAAAATAAAAGGTAACCCATCTTTATCATACACCTAGGACTAAAAATTCTAGGTGTATTTTTTACAAAAAAATACCACAACTTACAAAAAATGAAAAGTAGTTTATATATCCCTCTTTTTTTGAGTGTTATTCTCTCATGTTCGTCTTCTTCACCTGAAGGTAATAATGCAGTGACACCTTTGCCAACAAATCCAGTAATACCAGTAAAACAGCTAACAGATACCGAAGCTTTAGACCAGGTTCAGAAAGATGCAATAAAATATTTTTGGGATTATGCTGATTCTAATTCAAAATTGGCTCGAGAAAGATATCACACTGAAGATCCTAATTTCGAATCTAATATTATCACCACAGGAGGCTCTGGTTTTGGGTTAATGACTATTGTTGTAGGAGTAGAAAGAGGTTTTTTGCCAAGAGCCGAAGCTGTTTCTAGACTTACAACAGCTTTAAATTTTCTCGAAAAAGCAGATCGTTTTCACGGTGCGTGGCCACATTGGATGGATAATAAAGCAGGAAAAGTAATTCCGTTTGGAACCAAAGATAACGGAGGAGATTTAGTAGAAACTTCTTTTGTTTGTCAGGCTCTCATTACTATCAGAGAATATTTTAAAAACGGAAGCACGACCGAAAAAGAATTAGCTGCAAAAGCAGATGAACTTTGGAAAGGCGTAGAATGGGACTGGTACACCAAAGGCGAAGAAGCGCTTTATTGGCATTGGTCTCCCAATTATGGTTGGGAAATGAATTTTAAATTAGAAGGCTACAATGAATGTCTGATCACGTACATCATGGCTGCATCTTCGCCAACGCATCCGATTTCTGCTGCTGCATATCATAAAGCTTGGGCAAGAAACGGAGCAATTGTAAACGCAGGCACCCAATACGGAGTTCCGGTTGTTTTAAATTACAACGGAGCTACAGGAAGCGTTGGACCCATGTTCTGGTCTCATTATTCGTATTTGGGACTTGACCCAAATAATTTAAAAGATAAATATGCAGATTATGGAGTTTTAACTCAAAATCACGCCAAAATTATGGTGCAGCACAGTATAACAAACCCCAAAGGATGGAAAGACTACTCTGATAAATGTTGGGGACTTACGGCAAGTTATACCAGAAATTTAGACGGCACAACTGGTTATACGGCACATCAGCCAAATAATGATACGGGAGTAATTTCGCCAACCGCAGCTTTGTCGTCTTTTCCTTTTGCTCCAACAGAGGCAATGAAGTTTTTACATTATTTATATGATGAAAATAAAACAAAATATGTCGGTATTGCAGGGCCTTATGATGCTTTTTCACCACAGTATAATTGGGTAACGCCTCGTTATTTAGCCATTGATCAGGGAACTATTGCTCCTATGATTGAAAACTATAGATCTGGTTTATTATGGAAATTATTTATGAATGCGCCCGAGACCAAACAAGGTTTGATCACCTTAGGTTTTCATTCATCGAAATACGGTTTTTAATTCACTTTCTTAACACACACAAACATATAAATACAATAGAATGAAAAATAAAGTAGTATTACTCTTTTTAGGATGTGCCTTGTTGGGGTATTCTCAAAAGAAGGAGTCTAAAAATAGCGTAAAAATCAAACCAAAAGCCGAATTTGTAGCCGAATTATTGTCGAAGATGACATTGGATGAAAAATTAGGACAATTAAATTTGCCTAGTTCTGGTGACTTTACAACTGGTTTGGCCAAAAGCTCTGATATATCAAAAAAAATTTCCGAAGGTAAAGTTGGTGGTTTGTTCAATATAAAATCAGTCGAAAAAATTAGAGAAGTACAAAAGCTGGCTGTTGAAAATAGCCGATTAAAAATTCCATTGATTTTTGGTATGGATGTTATTCACGGCTACGAAACAACATTTCCAATTCCGCTTGGATTGTCTTGTACTTGGGATATGAATTTAATCGAAAGAAGTGCTCAAATTGCTGCTCAGGAAGCCAGTGCAGACGGAATCAACTGGACGTTTTCGCCAATGGTTGATATTTCTCGTGACCCTCGCTGGGGAAGAATTTCCGAAGGTTCCGGCGAAGATCCATACTTGGGGAGTCAAATTGCAAAAGCAATGGTAAACGGCTATCAGCAACATGATTTGTCAAAAAACACTTCAATTTTGGCGTGTGTAAAACACTTTGCTTTGTACGGTGCGCCAGAAGCAGGTCGTGATTACAATACCGTAGACATGAGCCATATCAGGATGTTCAATGATTATTTCCCTCCTTACAAAGCTGCTGTAGATGCCGGTGTAGGTTCTGTTATGGCTTCTTTTAATGAAGTTGATGGAATTCCTGCTACTGGAAATAAATGGTTAATGACCGATGTTTTAAGAAAGCAATGGGGTTTCAAAGGATTTGTAGTGACAGATTTTACTGGAATTAACGAAATGATCGATCACGGAATGGGTGATTTACAGGCTGCCTCTGCTTTGGCCATGAATGCTGGTGTAGAGATGGATATGGTAGGAGAAGGATTCTTAACTACTCTAAAAAAATCGATTGACGAGAAAAAAGTAACTATAGAAAGAATAGATGCGGCTGTAAGACTTATTTTAGAAGCCAAATATGATCTAGGATTGTTTGAAGATCCTTATAAATATTGTGATATAAAAAGGGCCAAAACGGATATTTTTACTTCTAATAATAGAATAGAAGCCCGCAAAATAGCCGCTCAATCATTGGTTTTATTAAAAAATCAAAACCAATTGTTACCGCTTAAAAAATCGGGAACAATTGCGGTTATCGGACCTTTGGCTGATGCCGAAGAAAATATGTCCGGTACCTGGAGTGTGGCGACCAAAAAAGGAACTTCGGTTACGCTATTGAATGGTATCAAAGAAGTAGCCGGAAAGTCTGTAAAAGTGCTTTATGCCAAAGGAAGCAATTTAGATTATGATGCAACTTTTGAGACGAACGCTACAATGTTCGGAAAAACATTGCATCGTGATGCTCGTTCGAAAGAAGAACTTATCGCAGAAGCATTAAAAGTGGTCAGTCAATCTGATGTAATTGTGGCTGCTTTGGGTGAATCTGCTGAAATGAGCGGAGAATCCAGCAGTAGAACCAATTTAGAGATTCTGCAGGCACAAAAAGATTTATTAAATGCATTATTAAAAACCGGAAAACCAGTTGTTTTAGTATTATTTGATGGCCGTCCTTTGGTTATTCAGGACGAAAACAATACTGTTCCAGCGATTTTAAATGTTTGGTTTGCCGGAACAGAAGCAGGTTATGCAATTGCCGATGTTTTGTTTGGAGATGTAAATCCTTCCGGAAAATTGACTGCTACTTTTCCACGAAGCGTGGGGCAACTGCCTATTTATTACGCTCACAAAAATACAGGAAGACCGCTTTCTAACACAGAGGGTAAGTTCGAAAAATTCAGATCCAACTATATCGATGAGAGAAATGAACCATTATTTCCTTTTGGTTTCGGATTAAGTTATACGTCTTTCGATTATTCGAATATTAAAATTTCTTCTGATAAAATGAATGTCAACGGAAAACTAAAGGTTACGGTAGAGGTTACCAACACTGGAAATTTTGAAGGTAAAGAAACCGTACAATTGTACATAAGAGATTTAGTAGGTTCTGTGACCAGACCGGTTAGAGAACTGAAAGGTTTTCAGAAAATCAACCTTAAAAAAGGAGAAAAACAAACGGTGACTTTTGAAATCACGGTGGAAGATTTAAAGTTTTATAACTCTGATTTACAATTTGTAGCAGAGCCTGGGCAGTTTGATGTTTTCCTAGGAGGAAATTCAAATGCCGATAAGAAAGTTAGTTTTGAGTTAACTAAATAGTTGGTTTATTTATTAGTAATTGCCCTTCGTGAATGGTTAAACGAAGGGCTTTTTTTAATTCAAAATCTACTAATCCCTAAAATTATACAAAATGAGCAAACGATATTCCATTTTATTTTTGTTTCTAATGATTGCTTTTTACGCTGATTTATCAGCACAGCAGATTCCGGGTAAAACAGAATGGTTTGACCCCAATAAGCCAGCTACAACCTATTGTAATCCGATCAATATTGGCTACAATTACACGACTAATAATCATAACGGAATTCCGGAATCGCGCCGTTCTAGCGCAGATCCAGTGATTATTAATTACAAAGGAGATTATTACTTGTTTGCCACCAATCAGGCAGGTTTTTTTTGGAGCAAAGATCTGGCCGACTGGAATTTTGTTTACGGAAGTTTTCAAAGAAAACCTGCCGATGATGATCAATGTGCTCCTGCGGCTTGGGTTGTAAATGACACACTTTTTTATGTAGGTTCTACCTGGAAAAAAGACCATCCGGTTTGGAAAACAGCTGATCCAAAATCGGGTCGCTGGTTAAGACATGTTGACACAGCGATGTTACCCACCTGGGATCCTGCTATTTTTCAGGACGACGACAAAAAAGTATATATGTATTATGGTTCAAGCGGAAAATTACCACTCGTAGGAGTTGAAGTAGATTATAAAACGTGGCTGCCAAAAGGAAATCAGGCAGATTATCGTAAATTATATGAAGCAACTGAAGTAGAAGATATTCAGCAGCCTTACGGCGAAATAAAAGCAGTCGTCAATTTAGATCCGTCCAATCATGGATGGGAACGTTTCGGCCCTAATAATGATATGGAGCCAGCACCATGGGGAAATTTTATAGAAGGGGCATGGATGACCAAACACAACGGAAAATATTATATGCAATACGGCGCACCGGCAACCGAATTTAAAGGCTATGCAAATGGGGTTCATGTAGGTGATAATCCGTTAGGTCCATTCGTATATCAAAAACACAATCCGATGTCTTATAAACCTGGTGGTTTTGTAATTGGTGCGGGACACGGAAATACTTTTGCAGACAATTACGGAAATTACTGGAATACAGGAACGTGTAAAATTTCGATAAAAGACCGATTTGAGCGTCGTATCGATATGTTTCCGGCAGGATTTGATAAAGATGATATCATGTATTCTATCACTTCCTACGGCGATTTTCCAATCATGTTACCAACGCAACAGCGGGATCATACCAAAGGAGCTTCTTCGGGCTGGATGTTACTTTCATACAAAAAAGCGTTAACAGTTTCTTCTGCTGAAGAATGCAGCGAGGTTGAGACGCACAGGGTGGATAATGGAGGCAAAAAGGTATTCGAAAAATTTTGCTATAATGCAGAAAACCTGACCGATGAGAATATTCAAACTTATTGGTCTGCTACAACAGATAAACCTGGCGAGTGGCTGCAACTTGATTTAGGCAGAAAGATGCAGATAAATGCCCTGCAAATTAATTATGCAGATCACAAAGCCACACAATACAATAAAGCAATGGACATTTATTACCAATATAAAATTTACATGTCTGATGATGCTCAAAATTGGAAATTAGTGGTTGATAAATCCCAAAATGATAAAGATGCTCCTCACGATTACCTTGAGTTGATTCAACCAATCATGGCACGTTACATTAAAATGGAGAACATTCATAATGCTTCCGGACTATTTGCGATTTCAGATTTTAGAGTGTTTGGAAATGGATTGTTGGCGAAACCAAAAATGGTTAGTAATTTTAAAGTTGACAGAAATTTACAAGATTCCCGCAATGCAATGATATCTTGGAAAAAGCAACCTGATGCCGTTGGATATACCATTTATTACGGAATAGAGAAGGATAAATTATACAATACGATCATGGTGTATGACGCTGATAAGTATGATTTTAGAGGCTTGGACAAAGGAACGAAGTACTTTTTTACGATTGAGGCTTTTAATGAAAATGGTATCGGTTTAAAAAATAAGATTATTGAAGTAAAATAATTTTGTTTCGAATTTCTGAAAAGGTTTAAAAAAACTACGTCGGGTTGTAAAGAATTTTGTTCTTTTGTGAAACCAATAAAACTAAAACCCAAAAAACACAATTAACCTATGAAAAAAACGATTCTTTTAACTGCAGTGCTTTTAAGCGGATTAACTTCATTTGCACAATCAAATGACGAAAAAAACATTAAATCATTTTACAGAAAAGCGCTAACCGACTCCAAATGTTATATGTGGTTAGAGTATTTGTCTAATGATATAGGAAGTCGCTTATCGGGTTCTGAAAGTGCTGCAAAAGCAGTACAATACACAAAATCGCAGTTAGAAACTTTAGGTCTTGACAAAGTATATTTGCAAGAAGTCATGGTACCGCATTGGGTACGTGGCGAAAAAGAAACTGCCTATATTCTAGACAATAAAACCAAGACAGTTGTGCCAATTTGCGCCCTTGGAAGTTCTGTTGCAACTCCAAAAACTGGAATCACTGCCGAAGTTATTGAAGTAAAAGGAATAGCAGATTTAGCTGTATTAGGAGATAAAGTAAAAGGAAAAATTGTGTTTTATAACAGACCAATGGACCCAGAAAATATTGAGACTTTCAAATCGTACGGAGCTTGTGTAGATCAAAGATATGCAGGAGCAAAAGAAGCGGCAAAATTAGGAGCAGTAGGAACGATCGTTCGTTCGATGAATTTGCGTCTGGATGATTTTCCGCATACTGGTAATCAAAGTTATGGTGATTTGCCAAAAGAACAGTACATTCCAACAGCCGCTATTAGTACCAATGGCGCCGAGTTATTGAGTGAATCTTTAAAAAATAATCCAAGTCTGAAATTCTATTTTAAACAATCTTGCGAGACTTTGCCAGACGTTTTATCATATAATGTGATTGGCGAAATTACAGGAAAAGACCATCCGGAAGATATCATGGTTGTTGGCGGACATTTGGATTCTTGGGATTTAGCAGATGGTTCACATGATGATGGGGCTGGTGTGGTGCAAAGTATGGAAGCAATTCGAATTTTGAAAAGTTTTAATTATAAGCCTAAAAATACGATTCGTGTTGTCTTGTTTATGAATGAAGAAAACGGTACCAGAGGTGGAAAAAAATACGAAGAGGTTGCTAAACAGAATAAAGAAAACCACATTTTTGCATTAGAAAGTGATTCTGGCGGATTTACTCCTAGAGGATTTTCTATTGATGCAGATGATGCGAATTTGAAAAAAATTCAAGGCTACAAAGACTTTTTTGAACCGTATATGGTGCATAGTTTTACAATTGGCCACGGTGGTTCTGATATTGATCCTTTAACTTCTAAAACATTAGTAAAAGTAGGTCTTAAACCCGATTCACAACGTTATTTTGATTACCATCACGCAGCAAATGATAAATTTGATGCTATCAACAAAAGAGAATTAGAACTTGGTGCTGCCACTATGGCTTCGTTACTCTATTTAGTAGATCAAAACGGAATCGTGTTGCCAGCTTCTAACTAAGAGTTTAGAAATAATAGTCATAAGAAAGCCACTTTAAGAGTGGCTTTTTTTGCTATAAATTGGAGCTTAAAGTTTCATTATAATGAGATAATATAGAAAAGCAATCGGAATATTGGATAACAGAATTAAAATTTTTACCGCAATATCTTTGCGCTGCTGGCTTTTACGAACAAATAGATCTGTTAAATGAGACAGCATGATAAGATTAAGCAGAATGGCAGAAGCGATAAAAGGGGCAGCAATAATTAAAATGTCAGCGCTCTGCTTTGCTGTGATATAAAGTATAAATAGCAACGTACTAATAACAAAGCTTCCTATGGCTAATTCTGTAGATTGCTGTTCTTGAAAAGATGCTGAGGTATAAATTTTCATAAAATTTTAAATTTTAAAAGTAGTTTGGATGGACTCAATAGGAGTAAGGAGCATTTTAGAAAAATCCAGATAATAAAAAGGAAGTGCCTTTTGTCCTTTTTTATATTTTTTTAAAAAATACCCAATTTCAGTAGGATAAAATAACGTTCCCGAAAGAATAACCAAGAATAAATACAGGCTCTTTTTTCTATTTCCTAAAAGGTAATACTGCATGGCGATTTCGTCTTGAACCGAAATTCCAGTATTGGTTAGGACGTGAATAACATCATGATCTTCTAGTTTTTCCTGAATATCAAAATTATTTTGCATAAGAAAATCGCCAATTCCGCGACCTAAACTTCCCGTTGGAAAGTCTAATAATTCTTCTTTGGTAATATCCCAAGGCGCATTTCTTTTGATGTATTTTTGATATGGTTTTCTCGACCATTCATACATTTTTTCAATAAATAGATCTTTCATATAAATTTTTTAAAAGTACTTTGTTTTTCAAAGTATAATGAGAAATAAAAAAGCATTACTATGCTTCTTTATTCTGCTATTTGACTTTTCAGTGTTTCGTTTTTTTGTTTAGTAGTTGTCAATGATTGTTTCTAAGAGTTCCGACTCAAAAAGGTTAGAAGGTGCTACTACTTTTTCCTTGAGGGGAATATGATTTCCGTATCTTTGTTTCAAAATTTCCTGTACACGTTGATCATTTAAATTAAATTCTTTCAAAGCATGCAAAGGGCATAAAGTAATTCCAGCACCATTTTTGTATATTTTCCAAACCAATTCAGAGCAATAAATACGCTGATCTGTCCATTCAAAAAAGGCATCATATTCTTTTCCATCAAGCTGCTGACTGTAATTTTGCATTTTTTGTACGACAACAGGAGTTAAAAGCTGGTCAGCATTTTTTAATCTTTTTATAACATAGTTATTGTCTTTTCCATGCTGAATCCATTCGTTAAACGGAGTCAGTTTTACAGGCTGAACAGCTTCAAAAACAAACCATTTTCCGTCTATTGCGTAAATAATACCACAATGCGAAAATTTTGAATTAGTTGCAATTCGCACTGCTTCACATTGAGGAGATTGCGAGGTTTGAAAAATAATATCGCCATCTTTAAGTTTACTTTCTATGGTGTTTTCTGTCTTTGTTTTTAAAAACGGATTGTTAGGGAAGACAGACATTGCTACAAACAGTACAAGGCCAAAACTTAGCAGAAACGTAATTCCAAGAAACACATATTTTTGTTTTTTCATCTTTTTATTTTAAATGCTAAAAGTACATTATTACACTTTAGGAGGATTATCTTTTTTTTAATACTTTAACAATGATTAAAAGAACTTTGAATTACAAAGTAAATCATAAAAAAAATAGTTGCCAAATTAATTGACAACTATTTTTTAAAATATATTTTTAAGAAATTTTAGATTCTAAAAATTCCTCCAACAGCAATAATTCTCTGAAAGAAGAAAAATTCCTGCGAAGCAGTATCTTCATTCCTTTGCGTGGTTCTAATGTCCTGCATATTGATGTAGCCACCTTTTAACTCACCCTGAAGGTAGAAATGCTTAAAAAACGTAAAGTTGATACCCGCCTTTGCAGACATCCCATAACCTGATATATGAAAATCGTCATGGCGTTCTTTACCTAAAAGCATGGTATTGGTTTTTGGGTACAAAATTCCTCCCCCTAAACCTTCTGTTAAGTTAATCTGCACTTTATCTGTATTGGGCAAACCAAACCATTTCGAAATATCGTCATGTCTTGAAACCTCAGTATTAACATAGTTCAAACCATCTGTATGTTCGTACATTAAAAAAGCAGTATTAGTGTCAGGATTACCACCTTCAGCAGCAGCACCTTGAGACATATCTACAGGTGTGTTATTGTAAACTCCGTTGTGAATAGATCCTGCCTGATCAGCAGGTAAATCAATATACCCCGTAACATTGGCCGTTTGATTTTGAGTCATCACATATTTCATGTGATCCCAACCGATAGCAACACTATAATGATCGTTAATGAAATACCCCAATCTAAAATTAGTTTGAGGAATGGTCATGTTTGCCGGATTTATATAATCAAGATGATATCCTTTTGGCTTATCATGTGCTTTCATGTCTGCTACTGTAAAGTTATAATCTTTTCCTCTAAATGTTACATCAGATTTAGAGTAACTTTCTCTGTTACCTCCCCAGGAAACAAAGAATTTCCCTTTATTATGAGCTGTGTATTTTTGTACTGCGATTTCTTCCTGAGCAAATGTGTTTATTGAAAAACACAACATAAAAAAAAATATAATTTTTGCTTTCAATTGAAAATAATATTAAAAATTAAAATGTATTGATTGTTTTTCTAATCGCTACCAATTTGGTCATCAAACCTTCAAAATAGTCCAAATGAAGCATGTTAGCACCATCACTTTTTGCATTAGCAGGATCAAAATGGGTTTCTATAAAAATACCATCAACACCAACAGCAATTCCCGCTTTGGCAACAGTTTCAATCATGTCAGGTCTTCCGCCCGTAACACCCGCAGTTTGGTTAGGCTGTTGCAAAGAATGCGTTACATCCAAAACCGTCGTAGCATATTGCTGCATCGTCGGGATACCTCTGTAATCTACAATCATATCCTGATAACCAAACATAGTACCACGATCTGTAACCATCACATTTTCGTTGTGGCAGTCCAGTACTTTTTGTACCGCATGTTTCATGCTTTCCGGACTCATAAATTGCCCTTTTTTCAGGTTGACCACTTTTCCTGTGTTGGCAGCTGCCACAACAAGATCGGTTTGACGCACCAGAAAAGCAGGAATTTGCAAAACATCTACGTATTGTGCTGCCATATCCGCATCTTCATTGGTATGAATATCGGTCACGGTTGGAACGTGAAATGTTTCCGAAACTTTTCTTAAAATTTTCAACGCTTTTTCATCACCAATTCCGGAAAAACTATCAATTCTAGAACGATTGGCTTTTTTAAATGATCCCTTAAAGACATAAGGAATCTGAAGTTTGTCGGTAATACCAACTAATTTTTCGGCAATTCTCAGCGCCATTTCTTCACCTTCTATAGCGCAAGGACCCGCCAATAAAAAGAAATTACCGCTTTCAGTATGCTTAATTTGTGGAATATGTTGTATGTTCATAATATGTTTTTTTGACAGTGCAAAGGTAGTTATGATTTACTATTTACGGTTCTTGATTTAAGTTTTTTTTAAGAAGCTATTCCTGCTATTCGTTCCTATCTTTTTTTCCAAATCCTTTTTTTATTGGTCTTTGCAGGAGCTTCCGTTGGTCGCTCTGCCAAAACCAGAAAAAATAGGCTTTCTCAAAAAAGGATATTCACTGCTATCAGGGCTATTGCTATACGTTTTCAAGAAATTTCAGGAATGCCTTAATCGTAATCAATTTAAAAATTAGCGTAAATTAGTGCAGTTCGCAGCAAGAAGAATTCAACATTATTTGTCGATTGTAATGTTAAATTCGGTTTCCAGAATAGTCGGTAATTGATCCTTTTCAATAGATACAATTTCGCTTGTTCCATTAGTAACCGATTTGATTGCGTTTTTAAAAAGCATTTTTTTGCCCAACGGATTTTGCAAAACAACAATTAAGTTTTGTACAAAAAACGAGTCAGGATGCGAGTAATTATAATGATTGGCAGGTTTAAAGTCAATCCATTTTTGTGGCGTCAAATCAAAGGAATACAAATTAGACCATTCTTTTCCAATTAAAACACGGAGTAAAAAGTCACCCTCTTCGGTTGTAACCAAAGTAAAAGTATCAAAATCATGCTGAATCTCACGATCGGTTTGGCTGAGTTTCAAAGGTTCTCTGATACTGTTACCGCCAAAGCCCAAATCAATCAAATACGCTTCATTTTCGATCGTTGCAATGATCGCCAAATGTGTTTTAGGATTTTGCCCGGGATTCACCAGAGGGCGTGCTGCAACATAGTAATGCGGAACACCAATTTCCTGCAATGCGAGAGAAAACAAACCATTAATCTGATAGCAATATCCACCTCGATTTTTATGAACAATTTGGTCTACAATATCATCACCCGACAGCGAGATAATTTTTCCTGCCTGAACATCAATATTTTCAAAAGGAACACTAAATAGCTGACATTGCATGAGCTTTTTGATGCCTTCAAAATTTAATTCTATTGGTCCAAAAAACTTAATTCTGTCTAAATAATGCTGTAAATTAAAACTTAAAGCTTCAATTTTAGTATGATTTTTTGATTGTTGCATTCTTTCTAAAATTATATTTTTCGGTTATGTTTTAATCAGTTTGCTGGGTTTACAATCAAATGCGATACATTTATTGCTTCAATCTCAATCCCATCGGAACCATCAAAATACCTTTTTCGTAAACATTAAGATAAAGTGTTACCGGTTTTTTTTGTCCTTCCCATTTAAGTTCGTACACATTAAGAAATCCGGCACCCATGTCGCTTCTTTTGCTAGGGAAAGGACAGCAGGTTTCTAATCGTGTATAGGTGATTTTTTCTCCATTAGGGCCCGCCAAAGCATTCAGAAACCGATTTTCGTTAAGGGCTTCGTCTCTGGTATTTTGATAAAAAATATTAACGGGATAGTCAGGGTCATAACCATACTTTTTGTCTTTGCTAAACAAAGTAATGGCAAAAGTATTGTCTTTCTTCAAAATCAGATCGGGTGCGTTGTCATCTACATTTTTCAAAGTCGATCTCGTACTTACACAAGAAGCTGTTAAAATAAGTATGGCGATAAAAAAAGCTGTTTTTTTCATAGTTTGAGATATTGATACAAATGTAAAAAGTTTTTTGCCAAAGACTAAAGGATTAAAAAGTAAAAAAATCACTTCAATTTGCTTCATTCTTATTTTTCCTGTATTTTTTTGAATGTTGAATTCAAATTCAGAATACCCACTACAATCAGATATTGTGCCACAAGATAGGTAAGCATAATAAAAAAAGAACTTCTTTCAATTGGTGCATAAAATTTGTTAATAGCCAAAATACTATCCGACATTACAAACACAATAGCACCAACAAAAATAAATTGGTTTCCGGGCTTTTTCCAAACCAAAAATCCATTAAAAGCAAATAAAAGCATGACAGAAATTACGCTGGCATAGACGGTGACTGGAATTTTTAATGGTCCTAAATGGGGTATTAAAACAGCTAACATTCCAGCCAAATAGAGGATAATAAGCAGTATTCCAGCTCCAAAAGTAATTTTGTTCTTTGTTGCTCTAGTCTTGATTTGCTTGCTAAAAAGCAGACAATAAACCAAATGCGAAATTAAAAAAAAGACCAAACCTACTATAAAATAGATTTCGTCTTTATCAGCAAAAATCAAAACTATATCACCCATCCAGGAGAACAGCAATGCCGTCAAAAGAATTTTTTTGGATGGAAATTTTTCATTCAAATAAACACCAACTCCTAATAATGGAATCAAAAATGGTTTTAAAAACAAATCAAGACTTTCGTTTCCTGAGAGTAAAATAAAAAGGTAAAAAAGCCCAAAAAATATATAAATTTTTAGGAATAGTGTATTTTTCATAAAAATTTTTAAGAATGGATAAAAGATCTGGGCTCAGTTTTAAAATCTATCTGAACAAAATAAAGTGTCGCCAAAAAAGATACTATCAAATAAACCAATATGATATAAGTACTAAACGATAATACATGATTTAGCCCAAACCAATCGCCATAAAAAGATATAATTCCGATGGCAATCGCGAGACGAAAGCCTTCCCAGAAAATCGCATTTTTGTTTTTGTCCATCAATTCAGAGTAGCTGTAAATGGTAATCAGAATAAAAAATCCATAAATAAAAATATTAGGCAGACCAATTTTAGCTACATTATCAAACAGATAAGTAACAAACAAAAGAGTGATTAAAACTTGCGTAACCGACCAAAAAATTAGTTTTTGCGAATTTTGCGTGCCGTATTTTTCAAAATTAAATACATTTTCTATTTTCTTCACAGGATATTTTTCTTCAAAATTATCAGGTCTCCAGCCTGTTGGTTGGAACCAAATAGTCAATTTGTCTTTCCAGTTTTCGGCACGCCATGCATCTGCAATCAATAAACTCAAATGCTGAAAATTAATTCGTATCGGGTTCCAAGTATTAGCGGGTCTTGTAATGCCAAAAACAGGAGGTACATCGTCTAATTCAGCCTGAAAAGTGCCGAAAAGTTTGTCCCAAAAAATAAAAATTTGCGAATGATTTTTGTCTAAATATTCGGGATTAATAGCATGGTGTACACGATGATGCGACGGTGTTACCAAAATATTTTCGATAAAACCCATTTTTTTTATGTGTTTAGTGTGATACCAAAATTGCAGAAATAAATGCAATGGCAAAGTGATAGTAATTACCTTTGCCGGAACACCTAAAAGAGCAGCCGGAATCAATAAAAAAGTAAATAAATTAGCCAGACTGGCAATGGGTTGACGCAAAGCACAAGCTAAATTAAATTCTTCGCTACTGTGATGAATGGCATGTTTGTTCCAGAGAAAATTAATTTGGTGCGCCCAACGATGGCTCCAATAGCCATAAAAATCAATGACAAAAAAGGCGATGAAGTAGGAGAGTGCGTTGGCTTCTAAATGTTGAAAAGCTATTTTCGAAACCAGCCATTCATACGAAATAAACGTCAGGCTCAGCCCCAGAACATCCTTTACAGAGTTGGTCATCCCTGAGCTAACGCTGGATACACTGTCTATCAAAGGTACTGTATCTTCCTTTTTGTAAATGCCGTATATTTTTTCAATAATAATTAAAATTAAAAAAATAGGTGAGGCAATAATTAATATTTTTCCATACTCTTCCATAAAAAAACATTCTATTTTATTCAAATATAGAAAAAAATAGAATGTTTTTATAAATAATTCGCAATCTAAACAATCTCAGCGCTTAGTCCTGCTTCTAAAAGTTGTGTGCATTGTGGTTTTAATTTGTCCATCGGACCCGTTTTTACGGTACATTTTCCGTTATAATGCACGATCAGCGAGCATTGCTCTGCTTGTTCGGGAGTATGTTGGCATACGCGCATTAAAGTCTCAATTACGTGATCAAAAGTATTTACATCATCATTATAAACAATGATTTCGTTATTGAAACCAGTCGCTTCTTTTTCCCGAACTTTTTCTCTTACTTTTTCTTTAGTACTCATGTTTTTTAGGTTTTTGTACTGTTGGAATTATTTGAACTAATTTACGTATTTTAATGAAACCCAGTTGTTCCTTTGGTGCTTTTTAACATAAGTAAGCCCTTTTTCTGTGCAGGAAGCATCGATAAACGGAATGTCTTCTTCGTAAAAACCACTTAAAAGTAAAGTTCCTTTTGGGTTCAGGCAATCTACATAACTTTGCATATCGTTTAGCAAAATATT
Source organism: Flavobacterium geliluteum (assembly GCF_017948595.1). Taxonomy (GTDB): domain Bacteria; phylum Bacteroidota; class Bacteroidia; order Flavobacteriales; family Flavobacteriaceae; genus Flavobacterium; species Flavobacterium flavipigmentatum. The sequence goes on from NZ_JAGFBV010000016.1 coordinate 65,936, forward strand.
GCGGTTGATGTTGGCAATAATCAAATCGTATTTTTTACCTGATAATAAAGCTGCGTCTCCTTCGTAAACGGTAATATGTTTGCAGTTATTGCGTTCGGCATTTTCTATAGAATTGAGATAACACCAGTTGTCAATATCGATTGCATCTATTGGCTGAGCGCCTTTCATCTCGGCCAAAATGGCCAAAATGGCTGTTCCGCAACCCATGTCTAAGGTTTTCATGCCTTTTACATCTGTTTCCAGTAAATGCTGAATCATCATGTGAGTAGTCTCGTGATGTCCCGTTCCAAAACTCATTTTTGGTTCGATAACAATATCAAATTCGGCGTCTGTTTTAGGATGAAAAGGAGCGCGAACATGGCAGTTTCCATCTACATCTATAGGTTCAAAATTTTTCTCCCATTCTTCGTTCCAGTTAACCTGGTCAATTTCTTCAAAAGTATATTCAATCTTAAATTCTTCCGATTGTAAAATATAAATGTCGTCCAGAATATTTTCATCCCATAAATCTTTCTTCACAAAAGCCGAAATTCCGTTTTCTGTTTCGGTAAAACTCTCAAAGGCTTTTTCTCCCAATTCGGCTATTAAAATTTCAGACCCTAATTCTTTTGGCTCAATCGTAAAATGATACCCTAAATATATATTCGACATAAATAATTTTTTTGCAAAGGTAAGAATCGAAATCAGAAGTTGTTTAAAAATAGAACAGAACCTTGCTAGTTTTAAGGATAATTTAAAGTTTTTTCATAAAAAAAGCGACACCAAAGTATCGCTTTTTCAAAGTATAATAGAGAGAATCTATTCTTGATTTGTTTTCTTTCTCCACGTAAAAGAATTCAAAATGTGTCTTTTTGCAAATCTTCCCGGAGAGTCAGCATTGACCATTTTTACGTAAGTCGCTTTAGGAACACTGATGTATTCGTAAACACTTCCGTTAGAAAAATCGATAATCAAACGACCGTCAACAAATTTATAATCTGTAATTGAACAAGTCGAAATCGTTTCTGTATATTCAGGTAAATTAGCTTTAATTGTCTCAGGATTAATGCTTACCAAAAAGTGATAAGCCTCAATAATTGCTTTACTTTTTTCTTCTGCAGCTTTCAAACCAGCATCATCACCTTGAAATTTGTCAGGATGTGACTCTTTCATTGCATTGCGATAAATGGTTTTTAAATCTTTTAATTCGGCAGTTTTGTCTACGTTTAGTAACTTGCGGTATTCAACTATTTTTTTCATAAATAAGGTAACTACTTGTCTATTAGTTTGAAATTGATATTAAGGATTCAAAAAGACAAATTTTTTGCAAAGGTACACTTTTTTTTAACTTTTTACTTTTGATCGAAAAAATATTCCAAAAATTGGTAAAATGTATTTTCAAAAATGCTCTTTATGTATTCTGAAATTTTTTTAAGAGTGCTATTTTTTAAGGAGCTGTTTCCCGCTGTTCCTTCCAATCTTTTGTGCCGAACAACGGCACAAAAGGATTTTCCTTCCCATCGGGGCTAGGGATTCAAGGTGATAAGAGAATTTAGTTTCAGGTTGTAAAACTTGAAACCTGAAACTTCAAACAAATAAAACTTTTTAAAACTATTCCTGCTCAGGCTTAAGATTTGCTTTAGCAAAGTTCTTCGATTTTTTCGGGTATTTATCGTAGCTCATGTCGCTTGGATTTTCGATTATAGATTTTATTGTAATCAAATCACCTATGTTATGATTAGAATGCGCCATTTTATAATCTAAAAGATATTCACCACAAAAATAATTGTTGTTTTCATCTTTTTCCATGATGCCGGTATAAATTCCTTTTTGCAACATTTTTTCTTGTGAACTTTTAGTCATGATTCAGTATTTTAAAATTGATGCTGCAAAGTTAATCAATTTATCTTTGTTTTAGGGAGTTCCAGACAATCTGAGTATATTTGCACATGCAAAAAAACTTTAAACCACATCCTAATTCTTTCAAAAATACATTTTGTGTTTTTAAGGAAGTCTTGCCGGAAGCGATAGAAGGATTAAAAATTCAGTTTCAGAGCAAAGCCGGAAGTACCTATTATTACACCGAAGCCGGAATGTATCGTGTATCCAATCACTGGGGAAGACTAGCCAACAGCAAATGGAGATTGGTGGCCCTAGAACCTGAAACCGAATCAAAAACAAAAATAGGTTTTGCCGCTTGGAGCGAGTTTTATCCGGACAATGCCGACGAAAAGTTGTATTACATCCAGGCCGATTACAAAAAAAACACTGTCAATTATCAACATAAAAACAATCCTGAGTACGATAAAAAAGCAATTTTAAGGACAAGTTTTGAAACCACAAAACGAATCAAGCAAATCAGGAATTTACAACAACTGACTTCGTGGGCAAAACATTTTGATTACGAAGATATCGATGAATTGAGAGGAACAATCATCCATAAGTTAATTTACACCGAGAAAACATTAGACGAAATTAAAAGAGAAACACAATGGGACGCAACAACGAAAGAAATATAAAAAAGCACAACGACAAATTGCACAAAGCCCAGAATAAAGTAAAACAGGCTGAGATTGCGCGTAAAGAAAAGCTGAAAGAAATTATTAAGAAGTTTAACGAAGACAAAAAAGAAGAATAAAAAAGTTTCAAGTTTCAAGTTCCTTTGCTAGAACTTGAAACTAAAGAAAACCTGAAACTTTTTAAAAAAAATAACAAAAAAAGACATGAGTAAATTCGAAGATTTAAAAGTAAGCGTGCAAGAAATCATTGATCTAATTGCTGCAAAAAACAATAGAGAAGCAAACAATAAATTGCTTGAAGTAAGCGATACTTTGGATGATTTACTGGATCATGCGGAGGAAGATGATGATTTGAGAGAAATTAGTCGCTATCAAGTATTATTAAATCAGTTGCATGTAAAAATTAACGGTGAAGAACAGGTTGATGGAGAATAAAAAATGTTTTTGTGATACTGGTTTATTGTTTGAAAACTGCTGCGAATTGTATCTTCAAAAGAATCAAAAAGCACCGACAGCATTGACTTTGATGCGTTCGCGATATTCGGCTTATGCCACTCATAATGCCGATTATCTTTTAGCAACAACTTCTATTTCGGAGCGTAAATATTATTCGAAAACAGAAATCCTAAAATGGGCCACCGCTAATACATGGTAAAAATTAGAAATTCTCAATCATACAGAACATACTGTCGAATTTAAGGCTTATTTTCTGAATGAAAAACAGCTGCCTCAAACACATTACGAGTTCTCTACTTTTAAATTTGAAAATGGTGCTTGGTTTTACTTCGACGGAAAGTTTGAATAATTAGTAGTTTTAGGACTAATTTTGACCTGTTTTTGAATGTTTTTTTAACTAAAAATTAATAAACGTTTCTTTTAGCATAGTTTTAAAAAAGTGTAATTTTAGAAGTATGAAAAACGAATTTAAAAAAGGTTTTTATTTTAAAACATACGAAGCTCCTTTTCAATCTCCGTTTGAAAAGCTTTTTGGCATTTTCAAAGAGCTGATCACCCATACTTCGGGTGATTTTGATGAAGCAATAGACTGGCTTCGGGAGTTGGATAAAGAATATAAACTAACAGACGAAAATTACACCATCGATGATTTTATCGAAGATTTAAAAAAGAAAGGGTACATAAAAGACCAGGCCAAGGAAGATGGGACTTCTGGTTTTGGCATAACAGCTAAAACAGAACGCGCCATTCGCCAGCAAGCTTTAGACCAGATTTTTGGTAATTTAAAGCGTGCCGGAAGTGGTAATCACAAAACCAAACATGCTGGAAACGGTGATGAGCACACGGGTGAATTTCGAGAATTCAATTTTGGTGATGGTTTAGAAAGAATTTCACTCACAGAAAGTCTGCGAAATGCCCAAATCAATAATGGAGTAGAAAGTTTTATGCTCACAGAAAATGATTTGGTGGTCGAAGAAACACAATTTAAGGCGCAAATGAGTACTGTTTTGATGATCGACATCAGCCACAGTATGATTTTGTATGGCGAAGACCGAATCACGCCAGCCAAAAAAGTAGCGATGGCTTTGGCAGAATTGATTACCACACGTTACCCAAAAGACACCCTTGATATTTTGGTTTTTGGTAATGATGCCTGGACAATCCCAATTAAAGATTTGCCGTATTTACAAGTTGGGCCTTATCATACCAATACCGTTGCAGGCTTGCAATTGGCAATGGATATTTTGCGTAGAAAAAGAAATACCAACAAGCAAATTTTTATGATTACCGATGGAAAACCGAGTTGCGTGCGAGAACGTGATGGTTCTTATTATATGAACAGCAACGGCCTTGACGAATATATTGTAGATAAATGTTACACACAGGCGCAACAGGCCCGAAAATTACATATCCCGATTACGACTTTCATGATTGCCAATGATCCTTATTTGCAGCGTTTTGTCAATCATTTTACCGAAGCCAATCAGGGAAAAGCGTTTTACACCGGAATTAAAGGTTTGGGCGAAATGATTTTTGAAGATTATGAAACCAATAGGAAGAAAAGGGTGCGCTAATTGAAGGTTCAAAGGTGCATAGTAACAAAGGTTCAAAGATTTCAACTGTCACGTTGAGCGAAGTCGCAATGCTCATATAAAATATAAACAATAGATATTTCAATAAAAATGAAAATAGAAAATATTAACACATTAGGTCAGTTAAAAGCCGCAGGATATAAAAGTCAAAGTATTAAAGACGAATTGCGAAATAATCTTCGTGAAAAAATCAAGACTGGAAAACCTGTTTTTGAGGGCGTTCACGGTTTTGAAAACACTGTAATTCCAGAATTAGAGCGTGCCATTTTATCACGCCATAACATCAATTTATTAGGGCTTCGTGGTCAGGCCAAAACGAGATTGGCTCGAAAAATGATCGAATTGCTCGATGAGTACATTCCATTTGTGGCGGGCTCAGAAATCAACGATGATCCGTTAAACCCAATTTCGCGTTTTGCAAAAGATTTAATTGCTGAAAAAGGAGACGAAACACCAATTTCATGGTTACACAGAAGCGAACGTTTTTTTGAGAAATTAGCAACGCCGGATGTTACCGTAGCCGATTTGATCGGTGATGTCGATCCGATAAAAGCAGCCAATTTAAAATTATCGTACGCAGATGACCGCGTGATCCATTTCGGAATGATTCCGAGAGCCAATCGCTGTATTTTTGTAATCAATGAGTTGCCGGATTTACAGGCCAGAATTCAGGTAGCGCTTTTTAATATTTTGCAGGAAGGCGACATTCAGATTAGAGGATTTAAATTACGAATGCTATTGGATATGCAATTTGTTTTTACAGCCAATCCCGAAGATTACACGAATAGAGGCAGTATTGTAACACCTTTAAAAGATAGAATTGGTTCTCAAATTTTAACACATTATCCAGAAACTGTAGAAATCGCCAGAACTATTACCGAACAAGAAGCAAAGTTAGACGCAACACAAAGCGATATTGTGTATGTACCAAGTTTAGCCAGAGATATTCTAGAACAAATCAGTTTTGAGGCTCGTGACAGCGAATACATCGATAATAAAAGCGGTGTAAGTGCCAGAATGAGTATTACGGCTTTTGAAAACTTAATCAGTACTGCCGAGCGTCGTGCTTTAAAATTAGGAGCTGATAAAACAATTTTACGCTTGTCTGATTTTATCGGAATCATTCCAGCCATTACAGGAAAAGTAGAATTGGTTTATGAAGGAGAGCAGGAGGGAGCAGCTTCTGTGGCGCAACATTTAATTGGTTCTGCCATTCGAACATTATTTCCAACACTTTTGCCAAAAATAGAAAAACTCGAAAAACAAGGAGAAAAAACACCTTATTCTGATGTAATCGAATGGTTTTTTGCAGAAAGTGGTTTCGAACTTTTAGATGATTGTTCAGATGCTGATTATCAAAGCATTCTGAATGAAGTGTCACCTTTGGATGTTTTACTAAAAAAATATCAGCCACAATTAGATAAAAAAGATCACTATTTCTTTAAAGAATTTATTTTATGGGGATTGGTCGAATATAAAAAATTAAGCAAAGACCGTTTTGCAAAAGGTCATGAGTTTAAAGATATGTACGGAAGTTATATTAGTAAATTATAATTAAAATTCTCCTGCATGATACAAGCCTAATAGATTTAAATCTGTTAGGCTTTTTTTATTTAATCAAAAAGAGAACGGTTTCATTTTTAATTAGTCTACCTTGCTCTGTTGGCTGTATTTCCAGTCTTTCCCAAAAGAAAATGAAAGAGAGTTTTGAAGATTTGATTGCGAGTTATATCGAAAATAAAATAGGTATTTCGGAGCATTTTTTGAGTGAAGAATTGTTAAACAACCTAAAGCAAAACTTACTCAATTTAAACAAAAATAGTTTGCTGAAAGAAGCAGGAATAGGCAACTCTGAGAAATTTTCTTATAATGAAAAGGTGAGAAGTGACGCTATTTATTGGTTGGATAAAAAGCACAATAATATTTTTGAAAATGAATTTTTCGAGATAATTGATGCTTTTGTACTATATTTAAATGAAAGCTGTTATGCCGGAATTACAGGTTATGAGTTTCATTATTCCTTGTATCAGACAGGCGATTTTTATCTGAAACATTTAGATCAGTTTAAAAATAATTCCAGTCGAAAATATTCGATGATCAGTTATTTAAATAGTGATTGGCAAGAGGCAGATGGAGGTGAATTATTGATTTATCAAGAGCTTTGTAATCAGAAGATTGCGCCTACTCAGGGAAAAACAATTTTCTTTAAAAGTAACGAATTATTACATGAAGTTTTGGTAACTCAAAATACCCGAATGAGTATTACGGGTTGGTTGAAGAGCGATTAAATTTTTTTTTGAAAAGATTGAAACAGAGAAATGTTATTTTTGTAATTAAAATCAAATCGTATGTTATTTCTTGTTTTAAGCATTCTTTGTAGTGTAATTGTAGGCGTTATTTTTAAAATTAGCCGAAATTTTTCGGTCAATTCTATTCAAATAGTAGTCATCAATTATGTCACGGCATTGTTGCTTTGCTTTTTTACCTTTAGTCCTAATGTGCAGGAATTAACAGTCAATGCGCCTTGGAGTATTTATATTGGGGTCGGCATTTTATTGCCTGTAGTTTTTCTGTTTTTGATCGCCTCTATTGCATATATGGGAATCGTAAAAACTGATGCCGCTCAGCGATTATCACTCTTTATTCCGATACTTGCGGCGTGGTTTATTTTTAAAGAAGACTTTAATAGCTATAAAATTTTAGGGCTTTTAGTAGGTTTTACGGCTCTTTTATTCATTTTAAAAAAGCAATCTGCAAACGACAGTAATAAATGGATATACCCGGCTTTGGTACTATTGGGTTTTGGCGTTATTGATATTCTTTTTAAGCAAATTGCACTTTACACGACTTTGCCATATACGACTTCTTTATTTGTAGTTTTTAGTATCGCTCTAGTAGTTTCGCTCATTGTTGTCGTATATGACGTGATAGCAAAAAAGTCGAAAATAAATTTACAAAACATCCTTTTTGGAGCTTTGGTAGGGATTTTTAATTTTGGAAATATTTTATTTTACCTTAAAGCACACAAATCTTTCTCTGACAATCCCTCTACTGTTTTTGCGGGAATGAACATGGGTGTAATTATTTTAGGAAGTCTTGTTGGCCTGCTTTTTTTCAAAGAAAAAATATCTAAGATTAATTTTATCGGCCTTTTTTTAGCCTTAATTGCGATCGTTTTGATTGTTATTTCACAATTCAAATAATTTTCGAATATTGTAGAATATTTATTTTAAGCTTTAATTGGATATAGTGATTTGTTCAGTTTTTTAAATAGCAATTTAAACCCGTTCGTAATCACCTTTCCAGTTTACGATTGCTTTTTTGATATCATTTCCCGAAAGATGGTTTTGAAGCGCTAAATCGATAAGTGGTAAAAACTCATTGTCTGGTGCAAAACGAAAAGCAAACAATTGTTCGTCTGTAAATTGATATTCAATTTCTTCAAATCTTTTTCCGGATAGTGTAAAATAACGGTATCTGAGCTCTAATTTTACGATTCTGTCCTGTAAAATAAGCCCGTAATGCTGGCGCAACATAAAAGCAAGACAAAATAAAAACACAAAAACGACACTTATAAAAGTCCATATTAAATGATCTTCTGTTTTAAAAGCAAAATAAATGCTACTGACCAAAAAGCCAATCAAAACAGGATAATAGACAAAATGATGGGCTGTATAGAAACGAATATGGTTTTTTAGGTTTTGAGGTTTCATAAGTTGTTATTTTTGCTATGTCACGTAAATATACACTAATTCAGCTTTAATTTTTGAGTGTACCAATAATTTCCCACTCCTGTAATTTGTTTTGAAATGATTTACTGGCATTTGCAGGACTGGTAGAAGGCAAGGTAATAAGCTGATAGTTTTTCTTTAAAACGACATATTTTTTAAAAAATGTGGCTGCTTTTTGACCGTTAAAAACAATGGTTTCTATTGTATGATGATGATGTAAAAATAATTCAAAATCGTTTGCAATTTCATTTTTTATTGCGCTGTCCAAACTTCCAATCCGATCGCAAAATTGTAAAACGTCCCAAAGCGCAATTTTATTCTTTAGCAAAAGTGCTTTTCGGGTCGCATAATCATTCGAAAAATCTTCTTGCAGAATGGCAAACATAAATTTCCAGAAATTATTCTGATTATGACCGTAATACTGATTCATTTCTAATGATTTTGTACCGGGCATTGTTCCTAAAATCAAGACAGTAGCATCATCTGGAGCGATTGGAGGAAAAGAGAAACTTTTCATATTATATTCATTTTTATTGGATGATAGTTGGGTGTAAAATATTCATATATAGGTAATTATAAAACAATTTGTAAAAATTATATAACATATTCAATCCTTTGATATGCGAACTTTGAAATATAGATTTTTAAAGAATTTATTTACGCTTTAGATTGTTCTCATAAAACTATAAAAGTAAATCATAGAATCTTAAATACCTCGAAAAATGAAAATAGTTACCATACAATCGGAGAAAATTGACGATATTTTTGAAGAGCTTAAATTAAATTTTGGAGGAGAATTGCAAATTGATTTAGATGAGTATTGTTTACAAATTGATAATGATTTTGCAAAAGGATCAATTATTGGTGCATCCTTTAATGATACTATTACATATCTGCAATTTGACATGCTTTTCTATGATAAAATCACTGTAAATATTTTGAATAGAGATGCATCATCTGTTTATTTTGCATATTGTTCTAAAGGAAATTTGTTGCATAGTTTTGGGGTCTCTGGAACGGGAAGGAAATTAAAAAACTATCAAACGGCTATTATTTCATCAAAAAAGAATAAAAACAATGTTTTGTATTTTGATGAAAATCGATCAACAAAATTCAACCTAATCACTTTAGGGATTGATGTTTCTAAACAACATCAAAAGAGTTTCCTGCACCAAAAAATCAAAGAAACTTTTTTTGAGGATGCAAATGAAAAGGAATTCTTTTATTTAGGTTCTTATAATTTGCAGATCGCCGAAAAAATAGAACAATTAGAAGCTGTAAATCAAACCGGAGTAGTAGGAAATTTATTGAAAGAAGGTATTTTAAGAATCATCTTGGCAATGGAAATTCAACAGCATTCTGATGATTTGTATCATTTTTCAAAAGACACAAATTGCCTGACTTTAAAAGAGATGGAGGAAATAAAAGAGCTTTCTGATTTTATTAAATCATGTCCCGAAGAGGCTTTTACCATTAAAAATCTGAGTAAAAAATCAGGTTTGTCTCCTAATAAATTGCAGGAAGGTTTTAAACTGATTCACAATAGAACTGTAAATGATTATATCACGCACATGAGGGTTGTGAAGGCAGAAATTCTGATACGAACTTCAGATTTAAACATCTCAGAAATAGTCTATTGTATTGGTTTTACCAGCAGAAGTTACTTTTCTAAAATTTTCAAACAAAAATTCAATTGCAGTCCAAAAGATTATAAAAGTAGTACTAATCCATTGGCAATTACGGCTTAATATTTTGGCACAAAATAAAATTGCTTTCGCTGTAATTTTGTGCCAAAAATAATCTCTTTTGTGTTTAGTTATCTTCCAAATTTATAATATTCTAAATCCTGATGTTTTTCATTTTTGATAGAAGCAGCGATAGAATTCATTCCAAGAACGCTAAAAGTGATGCCATTTCCTCCAAATCCTAAAATATAATGCTCGTTTCGTTTTGGGTCAGGTTTTCCAAAATAGGGAAGACCGTCTTTGGTTTCGCCAAAAGTTCCCGCCCAGGAATAGTCGATTTTGAAATTAATTTCAGGGAACTTTAATTTAAATTGTTTCAAAAGATATTGCTCTTTTTGAGGTAATAATTTGTCACGTTTTACTGGATCTTTAAAATCTTCATCCCCGCCGCCCGCAATGATTCGGTTATCTGCCGTAGCCCGAAAATAGAGATAAGGATCTGCTGTATCCCAAAATATAGAATTCTTAAAAGCGTCTGGCAAATCAATAAGACTCTCCGAAGTTATCACGTAGGTACTTTTTAAATCAACTACTTTTTCTTTAAGGGTTTCAGTACTTTCATAGCCACTGCAATGTATAATATTATTTGCAGTTATATTTTTTTTGTCTTCAGTGGTGGCGATCAATTTTCCTTTATGATCTTCTATAGAAGAAATACGTGTTCGATCATAAATCTGCATGCCGTTTTGCTGACAGTAAACCAGTAAATCCTGTGCCAGTTTGTAAGGATCCATAACGGCCGCAGTTGATGATTCTATAGCAGCAAGAGCGTTTAAACCTAATTCTTTCAAATCGGCTTTTTCGAGCCATTTCACGACAAATCCGTTTTCTTTTCGTGCTTCAAATTCTGCTTTTAGAAAAGGAACATCTTTTTCTGAAGAACAAAAATAGATACTTTTTTTAAACTCAAAATGGCAATCACTTTTTATAGTATCGATTATTTCTCTTAAATCAAAAATAGCTTTTTTACCATTTTTATAACTATCGACTGCGCACTCTAATCCTCTGATCTTTATGAGCTCATGTAAGGCTACATCAATTTCATATTGAAGTAAAGCGGTACTTGCAGCCGTGCTTCCGTTGCAGATATCACGTTTGTCAACAAGTATTATTTTTTTGCCTTCATTAATAAGTTGATAGGCAATTAAAGCTCCAGTTATTCCTCCGCCAATAATTAAAATATCTGCTCTAGCGTCTGATTCTAATGACGGATAACTGTTTTCCAATGCGTTTTTTAGTGGCCAGAAAGTTTCGGTAGATCGTAAATTCATTTTCTTGTAATTTTATAGTGTTAACTATTTTGTATCCTGTGTTTTAGATAAGTATTGTTCATGTGTTTCTTCAATGAAGAGTAAGTCTTTATATTTTTCCTGTTTTTTTTGATAAAAAAGAGTTATTTATTTTAATAAAACTTTATAAACCAGTTGTTTGATTATTGTCAACTAAACCAGAATTATAAATATTGTCTAAAATTGCTATTCATTTTATTTTAATGGAAAAATCCCGAGTTTCCACTTAGGATTTTTCTGAATTAAGCATGTTTGATCATATAATGCCTCTTATTTATTATTATCAAGTATTTGGGGTTCGGAATAATTAGAAGCTTTCTACAACAATTACCGTTATAAAAATGCTCCAAAATTGATGATTTTGAAGTCGCTCGTGAAATAATTAGTTAGACTACTTCATAACCAATAGGATTATTTTTGGTTTTTTGTTTTCAATAAAATTTTAGGCGCCACTTACTTTTTCTCTTTTTATGACCTTGTTGTTTTTTTCATCATAAATAGCGTCATCAATTTTTTTACCTGTTTTGCTCAATACTTTGATTTTTGGGTTCTGATGTGTTCCAGTAATCACAATCGGAATTCCAATTATTCCGAAAGGAGGCAATCCTAGTCGCATTCGTAAATCCAACAAACCATCAAAACTGGTTGTTCCTTTGATAGTAGGTCTGAAAGTCGCAACTCTAAAAGTAAAGGGCTGAATATGAATCAGATTATTATCAATGGATGATTTTATTTCGATGCCTTTTAGATCAGGATTATCCAAGCCTTTTTGTCCCGTGGCTGTACTTATTTTGTCAAATAATTTGAGTCCTTTTATTTGCACATCTTCTAGGTTTATGACACCATCACCTTTTAGAGAGCCGTAAATTGGACTCATATTTCCGTTTAAATCGCCCTTTATTTTATAGTCTATCGTAATAATTCCTTTTGCTTTGTCGGCAACAGACACCATTTTTTTAAACATCGGAATCTCTTTATACGCCTTTTCTACACTAAAATCGTTGGCTCTAAAATACAAATCAAAGTTGGCCATCGTGGGAGATTCATCTTTATAAGTCGCATCAATTGCTACTGCACAATCAATGATGTTAAAAGTAGTATTCTGCATAAAAAACTGCCCTTTTGTGATACCTGTTTTTCCAGAAATACTTTTTAAAAGTAAGCCGTTATAAGCTACTTTCTCTACAACTGTGTTTAATGCTACATTTAAGTTTTTTGGAATAAGAACAACGCCGCTCATTTTAGGATTATCTTCTTTTGAATATTCAATCGCTAAATTTTGATCGTTATTTTCACCTTTTTTAAGAGCCATAAATTCATCCACATCAATCAGTTTTGATTTTACGTTAAAATTACCGCTCAGAGTACCTTTTGATTCCAAAAAGTAATTTATGGTATTGAGTAAATACCCATCTATATCAAAATCAGACTTGCCGTAGTAGGCGTAACATTTATCCCACCACATTTTTTCGTTCTGAAACCTAAAATTTCCTTGCTTGATATAAAATGATTTAGGAAAAAGTTCAGAAGTTGCTTTGATATTTTTGAGTTCAAGCGTTCCTCGGTTATCCAGTTGGTCATATTGCCCGTTGGTAGCATAACTCTGTTTTCCACGCAGCGAAAAATCGGCTTTGGCCCAACCCTTCACATCCATTCCTTTTTGAGCAAATACTTTGTATATTTTGCCTACATTGAGTTCTCCTTTTACTTTTGCATTATAAGTCAAATCACTAAAATCTGTAAGTGCTAATCTGGCATAAACTGGATTTCCCTCAAAAATAAAAGATGCAGGCGCAACGGCCAGAATCAAATCTTTGAAGGTGCCTTTTTTATTTAAAATATTTGCGACAAAAGTGATATTAGTAATAGGATTAGGGTACGAATCTGTTTTTAGCCATCCGTTTTGTAAACTAACGCCACCTTTTGTTTTTGGAAATAGTTTTTGTGAAGCACTAAAAAGGCCATTGGCTTCCAAATCGGTTTTAAGGATTCCTTTCAGCTCCATCGTGTTTAAACCTAAACTTTTATCAATGGTAGCAAGGTCCAGCATGCCTTTTATGCGTGCATTTACATTCATTTCTGAAAAACCTTTGCTCTGTAAAAAAGCCGAAAAATGATCTTTGTTTCCTACCTTAAAACGTAAGGTTCTAAGATTCACCATCAATTTTTCGAGATCAAGCGAAGGCATAATTGCGTTCAGATTCATCTCAAGATGTGTCAGCGGAACCACTGCATTTTTATAATTTATTGAACCATCTTTAATCTTCATATTAAAGGCGAGATCTGGTTTTTGCTTTTTAGAAACATTGTAATCGCCCTTAAAAGTAAAAAGCAAATCACTACGACCGGACATTTGGGTGTCTTCCAGCCAGCCCGAATATTCGGGAGGCAGTACCGAAAATAAATCTTTTAAAGTCGTATTATCTGATGCTGCTTTGATATTGATTTTATAACCTTCTTTTAAAATGGTAAATAAACCTGTGAAACGTAATGGCAATTTATTGATATGCAATTCATTTTTTCTAAGAATAAAAGAAAGGGCGTGGGTGTTAATTCTGGTAATAAGATCGGCATGTACTTCTTTTTTTCTAAGATATGCAGTTCGTCCGTAATAAAAATCTACAGTATCTATTTTTGCGGCCGTACTCAGGTCAAAAATATCTTCACTAAGATTTCCTCTTCCAACATAATTAAAGCCTTTTGCATCTACCAAAACCTTAGCTGAACGGTCGTTATATTTGATATGACAATCTTCAAAATCAATACGTTCTAATCGAATGGCTGTTCCTTCTTCTGTGGTATCTTTATTTTTTTTATCTTTTGGTGCCACGTAAATATTGTAGTTGGCTTCTCCTTTTTGGTTGACCATTATATTGATGTAGGCCTTTGAAACGTATAATTTATAGATTTTGACTTCATCATCAAAAAGCAATTTTTTTAAATTGATACCAAATGCAACTTGCTCTGCTTTTAATAAAGTATCGTTGCTAAAAGGAGCAGAACCTGTCATGGATAAATTATCCAGCGAAACTGTTAAAGACGGAAAATGTGTAAAAAAAGACAATCTCGATTTAGAGAAATCTAATTTTGTATCCAATCGCTCATTGGCAATTTTTTTTACTTCTGCGGCAATTGTTCCGGGAAAAAGCATCGGAATCAAAAATAGCAGGAGCAAAGTACTGGCCACAATAATTCCAGTAATTTTAAGTGTTTTCAGCGTTATATGTTGAAGAGAAGAACTCATGAAATGATGATTATTTTTTATTTTTATCAGCTTCTGCTTTCTTTGCGGCTTCTTCTTTCTCTTTTTCTGCTTTTTCTTTAGCCGCTTCTTCCTGTTCTTCTTTTTTATCTTTTACGGCTTCCTTTTTTTCTTCTGCTTTTTTCTGTTTTTTCTTGTAATAGCCTTTCAATAAAAAATTACTTTTTGCAGCTTCCATATTTTCGCTAAAACCTTTTGTTCCGGATTCCAGATTATTTAATGTTTTAGAAACGCTGTTGGCCATACCTTCGTCACGAACCAAACGTGCCAGAGCACCATTTCCGTTGTTCATGCTATGACTAAAAATCGCCAACTCTTCGGTGATGATACCTGCGTTATCAACACTCTTTTTGACGCTTTTCATAATGTCATTCATTTCTATTCCGTCAATAGAAGCTATTTTTTCGTTGTTTTTTATCATCACTTTCGATTTTACACCGGGAATGATCGTCAAAACTTTATCTCCCATCAGTCCATCAGAACCAATAGTAGCACGGGCATCAGTTTTTATAAATTTACGAACTTCGTCTTTTAGCACCATTCCTACCACTACAGAAGAATCATTTATTAACGTGATTTCTTCGATAGTTCCGACATTTATTCCAGAAAATCGAACATTATTGCCGATCTCTAATCCGCTCACCGTCTTAAAGTTAGATGTGATCCGAAAGGTCGAACCAAAGAGGTTTCGTTGTTTTCCAATAAAATAAATAGCTGTAATAAATAGCAGTAAACCTATTGTTACAAACATTCCTAATTTCCAAGTATATCCAGATTGCTTATCCATATTTTTTAATTTTTGTTATAATTTTATTCAAAAAAAGAACGTACCCATTCGTCTTCGCTTTTCTCTAGTTCTTCGTAGGTTCCTTCTGCGTGTATTACTCCTTCTTTCAACACCATAATCCGGTCGGCAGTTAGTTTTGCGCAAGCCATGTCGTGCGTAATAATGATCGAAGTGGTTTTGCGTTTGTGCTTGATATCCAGTATCAATTCGCTAATTTCCCGAGATGTTATGGTGTCCAGACCTGTTGTAGGCTCATCATACAAAATGATTTCGGGTTTTAAAATTAACGTGCGTGCCAAACCAATTCGTTTCTTCATCCCACCGGATAATTCAGAGGGCATTTTGTCTATCGCATCCCCAAGTCCTACACTTTCCAGAGCTTCCATCACCTGATTCTCTATTTCACTTTCGTGAAGGTCACGCTGGTGTTTTTTTAAGGTAAATGAAAGATTTTCGCGAACAGACATCGAATCGTAAAGTGCGCCACTTTGAAACAAAAATCCAATACGGACTCTGATTTCGTTTAGTTTTTCTTTGGATAAATGAAGTACATTTTCGTCAAAAACTTTTATTTCGCCATGATCGGGTTCAATCAAACCAACGATACATTTTATTGTAACGGATTTTCCAGATCCGGATCGTCCTAAAATGACCAAATCTTCTCCTTTATTTACCGTTAGATTTACACCTTTTAAAACTTCATTGTTAGCGCCAAATGTTTTGCGCAAATCCTTGATTTCTATCATAGGAGACGCCTTTTTGGCTTTTGTTTTTGGGGCTGTTATTTCGTGTTCTTGGGTCATATTACATAAATAAATCGGTTATCTGAACTGCTACCATATCAATAATAAAAATGCTCAGGGATGCTGTAACAACGGCAGAATTGGCGGCTTTACCAACACTTTCGGTTCCGTTGGCCGCATTAAAACCTTTATAGCATCCGATCATTCCGATAAAAAAGCCAAAGAAAAAAGTCTTGATCGTAGCCGGAATGACATCTAAAAATTGTAACGACTGAAAAATTTGTGCGAGAAAATGATAAAAAGTAACATCTCCATGAATGTTAATCCCAACATAACCACCCAAAATTCCAACAGCATCTGCAAAGAAAACTAAAAGTGGCACCATCAAAGTTGTCGCTAAAATGCGTGTTACCACCAGATAATTATAAGGATTGATGGCCGATACTTCCATAGCATCAATTTGTTCAGTAACTTTCATCGAACCTAATTCTGCACCAATTCCTGAGGATATTTTTCCTGCGCAAATAAGTGCGGTAATCACGGGCGCAATTTCTCGTATAAGTGATAAGGCGACCATTCCGGGCAACCATGATTCTGCACCAAATTTTACCAAAGTAGGACGGGATTGCAGCGTAAGTACCAGACCCATAATAAAACCTGTTATGGCAACCAACGGCAAAGATTTATATCCGATGACGTAACATTGCTTTACAAATTCTTTTGTTTCGTAAGGCGGTATAAAAACCTCCTTAAAAAACTTAGTAGCAAAAATGGTCACGCTACCAATATTATCGAATGTATTTTTTAAATTAAGAATCAAAGTAGATCGTTTTAATGGTTTGAAATAGAATAGTTTACCCTATAAATTATCTTTGTTTTATTGGAAAAGAAAATTACTTCCATTTTAAAGAAAATATCTTACACAACTTATTTGGAAGTTTATATAATTTTCATTGTATAGCAAAACACCTCATTCCGCATGTAACAGTGCTTAATGAGTGTTATGTTTTTTTTGGAAAAGTGTTAAAAATTACAAATCCCTTATTTAGAAGGGATTTGTAACTATTGAAAGGGAAGTATTTAAGAATTAATTGCGAGGTTTGTTTTAGTTTTTAAAGGAATTACTTTAACATCCGCAGCTTTTAAATTCTCCATTACCAGACGTGCTGTTAAATAACATACAGTCGATTCTGCACCTTGATTGAGATTGATGTTTTCTTTCTCAAGACCGTCATATCCACCGCCGGTAACAGGATGGTACATAATTTGGTTCAGATGATTTTTGCCTAAAAACCAGTTAAAAGCGATTTTCATCTGTTGTTTATGTTCTGTGTTCTTAAAAGCTGTATAAAACGAGTTTAAAGTCTGAATGGTATACGAGACATCGATCGGTTGTTCGCCATATTCGTGGGGCTCGCTGTCTTTATGATACCAGCCGTTGTTCGAAATTACTTTGAAACCCTTTTCCGTATACATTTTTGAGGATAAAAATTCAAGCGATTCCAGCGCCACTTTTTTATAAATGGGTTTGTTGGTCACTAAATAGGCATATAACATCGATTCTGGTAAGATTCCGTTGCCGTAAGTTAGATAATTTTCAAACCATTTCCAGTCTTTTGTAGCGTGTATCTCGTAATTGGATAACAATTTAGCGTTAAGCTTATTGATAATCGCCGCTACATACAAATTCGGATTTGTGTTGTGATACAAATACAATCCTTTTGTAGCAAAACCAATTGAACGCGGAGACTGAATATTTTCAGCCCATTTTAAAGAATTCAACAAACATTTTGACGCTTTATTGACCAATGCATCTGGCAAAACAGAGGTTAGAGACACTACTTTTCCCAACGCCCAAATGGCTCTCGCATTAGAATCTTCAAGATTTACTTCTGCATTTTGTTCTACATGTTCACGATTATTTTCATCCACATAATTGATAAAATCTCCTTTTGGTTTCTGACAGCGTTCGATAAAATCGATGTATATAAGGATATATGGCAAGTCTGATTTGTCTGCTGTGAGTTTGTAATGAAGGCAAAAAGCAACCAGCGCTCTTGCGTTGTCATCGAGTGTGTAACCTGTTGAAAGATCAGGAATAGAAATTTTGCTAAACTGAATGATACCCAGATCTGTAGTCATTTTTTTGACATGATCCAGCTGAATTGAAGGATAGTTATATTTAATTTCTGATGGGTTTTCAATCAATTCTTTATACGTATTGATATGTGCAATAGCGGTATTTTCCCATGAAGAAGTACAGGTTTTTCTAAACGAATTAAGTCCCATTTCGATGCGCAGGTTTTCATCAGACAATAATTTGATGGTTGCATCTGCAAATTGATCTTCCTGTCCAATATCAACCAAAATTCCTGAATCGGATGTTAAAACTTCCAAGGTATGCGGTATTTTTGAAGCCACAATAGGGCAGGCACAACTCATGGCGTATGAAAATGTACCGCTCACCGCCTGATTTGGGTCTTTGGAAGTAAATAAATAGATATCAGTCGCTTTTAAGTAATCCAGCAGTTCGTCTGTATGCAAATAGCGGTTGATAAAACGAACATTATTTTCGAGTTGCAAGTCTTTTACGATTCCTTCCAATTTAGTGCGATACGAATCGACACCATCGATAATGAGATTGGGATGCGTTTTGCCCATAATCAAATAAAGCACATTGGGCGTGTTCTTGATAATTTTAGGCAAGGCTCTCAAACCCGTTTCGATGTTTTTTCCTTCTCCCAAAAGTCCAAAAGTCGCCAAAACGGTTCTGTCCTGTATGTCAAATTTTGCTTTGGCATTTTGTGGCGTTTCATAATTTACAATATGGGTTCCGTGTGGTACATACGTGATACAATCGGCGCTGATCTTATAATCGTTCATCAAAATGTCTTTGGACTGATTGGTCATTACAAAAACAGAATTGCTGTACGAAAGCAACAATTTTACAAACGTTTTCAATTCGTTATTTGGATTAGGAATAACGCTGTGAAACGTAAAAGTCACGGGTTTTTTTAATTCATTCAAAAACAATAATAAAAAGTCGCCGTAATTACCGCTAAACAAGCCAAACTCATGCTGAATATGCACCAGCTTAACTGCTTTGTCCTGATTGATTTCTTTGGCAACACGGGTGTAGCTTTCTTTAATTCGTGTATTCAAAACATACGCCTGATCGCTCTGCGCATTGGGTTTGTCTACCAATTCGCAAATTTCACACGCTATAGATTTACCAAAAACATCGGTTATGCCTTTGATCGTGTCCTGAGTATACGTAGCGATGCCGCATTGTGTGGGAGGAAATGTAGAAAGAAAAACTATTTTTGATTTATTTGGCAATTTCTTCATGTGGATTGTTTTTTAGTTCGATTAATAATGCGTTGAGGTTTACAGAAGCTACCGAAATTTTGTCATCGGCTGCACCGTAATAAATGTAAAGTTGATCATCAAAAATGGATGTTCCTGTCGGGAAAACAACATAGTTTACATAACCGTGTCTCTCAGAATATTCAGACGGACTTATGAGGGGTTTTGCCAGTCTTGCAATTACTTTTAAGGGGTTATGAAGGTCTAATAACACAGCACAGGCATGATAAACCAAGCCTTTTTCTCTTCTCTCGGCAGCATGATAAATAAGTAACCAGCCGTCTGGAGTCTCGATAGGTGGCGCACCAGGCCCAATATGGCTTGTCTCGTGCTCGTATTTGGGTTCCATAACAATATATTCGGGCAAATTACTCATGTAATCTTTCCAGAAATTCTCTGTTAAATCAGTGATTTTTTCGAAAGTAAATAATTGTATGGAAGGAAATAATCGGTGTAAAGCGACAAATTTTCCATTGATTTTTTTTGGAAACAAGACTACATTCTTATCCCAGATAAACAAATTGTCTTTGATGGTCTCTGTCAACGGATAATTCCTCTCCATATTAAAAGCAAATATTTTGGCAACACTTGGGTTTTGCAAATGCTTTCTAATAAGGTTGGTAAATTCATTCATGATGAATTTGGGTGTTATGATCCCTCTTTTTCTAAAAGTTTTTAAATCTTTAGAAGTTGCCAGTGCCCCCGAAGCATTAATACCATCATACGCAACATAGGTCAGATAATAAGTATCATCGATTTTGGTAATTCGAGGATCTTCGACACCATGAATTTCATAAATAAATTCGGGAGAAAATACAGGTGCTGAGTTTCGTTCGATTACAGTCAACGGACCTTGCAGCTGACAGTAACCAATAGTAGAAAAATTACCTTTTTTTGCCGCTCGGTAAAACAGGTGCACTATGTTTCCCTCTTGATAAATTCCTGGATTCAACACTCCTAATTCTTCATAAGTTCTTTCGGTTTTTTCTAAAATGACGCCATGTTTTAGTACTGATTCCATATCGTTTTTTTATTTTTAATTAAAATTAGAACAAGCACTAGCCCATGTTTGATGCAATCGGCTAAAAAATTAACTCTAAAGCATTTAGGTGGGAATCTTGTAAGTCAAAACACAAAATTGTAAGAACTTTTTAACGCGCTGTAAAAAAATAGCAGATTATCGTTTTGAGTAGTCAGATTTGAAGAAATGATTCTTTTTTTAACTAAAAAAGGTGTAGGATATTTTTTTGAGCTAAAAAAATAGTGGATTGAGTTAACACAGTTCGATTTAATAATTGAATTTTGATAAACAAAACAGACCTAATCAAGTCATATTACTAATCTAAAACTAATTATTATGTTACGTTGGACAGTCATTTTTATAGTTCTTGCTATTATTGCCGGAATTTTTGGTTTTGGCGGTATTGCCGCTGGAGCTGCAAGTATTGCAAAAGTTTTATTCTTTATATTCCTGGTATTATTTGTGATTTCGCTCATTAGCGGGAGAACAAAAGTGTAGGAATAAAGTAATAATCGTGTCTAGTCCTGAAACAGAGATACAGGATTAATAAAAATATAATCTTAGACAGTAGTAAACATTAGTTTACTACTGTTTTTTGTTTGTAGGTTCTCATTTTAAGTAAAATAATCTTGCATTTGTATCAAATTCAGAAATACAAATATCCAGATTGTACTATTTTTCCACAACAATGTGTTGATCTGGTTCTAATTAAATTGATTTTATTCCATTTAAAGATATGCATCATAAAAAAAACAACCCTAAGGTTGTTTAGTTTTTAATTGCGATAATATATAAATAATTGTTTTTTGCTATTATTTGATGAAATAATTAACTATCAACATCTTATAAATTACCGAAAAATAGATTAACTAGTTCATTATTAGTAAAACGAATTAATCTTTCTGAGCACTAATAGCTAAACTGTAAATGACTAAGCCAAATCCAATTTTATTAATGGCATCTGCAATGTTGTATACTACATCAATATTACCGGTAGGAATAAATCCATTATACCATCCATTTGTACCCATCATGTATCCTAAAGGATAAATTGCCCATCCGACAAGAACAAACCAGCATAAAATTTTGTGGGCTTTATATATTTCCCCACCAGCAGCAGTTGCTAATTTTGATGCTTGTCCTAACCAAATTTCATAAACAATAGCAAAATAAGCAACACCAGAGATGAATCCCCAAAGAGCAGCACTATCTTTAAATATAACTTCTCCAAAGTAGCCTGTAATTAACATGACTAGAGAATAAATAATCATTTTCCATAACAATGATTTTTTGGCACCAGCTACTTTAAGTATCAGGTAAAATTCTAAACACATTAGCGGTACGGTTAAAACCCAATCAACATAGCGGAAAAATGTAGGTGATTCACCAAATGAAGTCCAATAATCTCTCATGTAGAAGTAATGCACTGCTGCAATAAAAGTAATTAAACCCGAAACCAGTACCGAAGTACGCCATTTTTTATCAAATTGACTTAGTGATAAAAAGAAGAATGCTGATGCGGCCATCATAGCCATGCAACCAACAAAAAAAGTAAAACCTACATAATCGGTAGGAGATAATTTTGAAATAGAACCTGCAATAAACATAAAATTTCTCATAAATTTAAAATTAATGGTTAAAAGTTAAAGGTTATTTGTTTAAGTAAATATACAAATAATTAAACAAAATAAAAAATGTTTTGTTTGATTATTTTTACGTAACTTTAAACAAAACTAAAATGAATTATGTTAAAATATACGCATTTTGCAATTGTAGCAAGTTTTTTTTGTTTATGGCTAGATTCTTTTTTCGCAGAAAAAGCGCAAATAATTATTGCTTTTTCACTCATTTTTACTTTAGGTATTCTACATGGAGCTAATGATTTAATTTTAATTAAGAGAACAAACGATTCCAAAAGCAATATTTCTTTCCAAAAAAATCTTCTCTATTATATTTTTGTAGTATTATTGGGTTTGCTGTTTTTTGTCATACTCCCGACAATAGCCTTACTTCTCTTTATTCTAGTTAGTGCTTTTCATTTTGGTGATCAGCAAGGGTTGTATTTAGATTTTGGAGTATCAAAATATATCCTGATTATTTATCCTTTTATCTATGGTATCTTTATATTATTTTTATTATTTTTCTTTCATTCTAATGAAGTAGAAAATATTGTAAAAGATATTATACGTCTTAAAGTTTCATCGCTGTATATCAAAGAAATTCTCCTAATTAGTGGTTTTATTTTGATGAGTTTAAGTGCTTATTTTTATTGGAGAATTACAACTATTCGTAGAAAATTAGAAAGTGAATTGTTTTTTCTTATAGTCTTTGCCATTCTTTTTAAGACGTCTAGCTTAATCTGGGGTTTCGCTATTTACTTTGTTATTTGGCATAGTATTCCTTCCATTTTAGATCAAATAAAATTTATTTACGGTGCTATTACATTTAAAAATTTTAAGACCTATTGTAAGAAGGGTTTTTTGTATTGGCTGGCCTCAATTTTAGGAATCGGGCTCCTCTATTTTCTTTTTAGGGATAAGGAAATATTTAATGCTTTATTTTTTTCTTTTTTAGCATCAATTACTTTTCCACACGTGTTCGTTATTCTAAAAATGATGCAAAAAAACGAGAGTATCCAAAAATCGGTCTAAGAGTGATCAAAAATTTTTTCTAATTCAAAAAAATAACGTTTATTTTACCCGAGTGCCCTAGCCCTGATGGGAGGGAAAATCCTTTTGTGGCGTTGTTCGGCACAAAAGATTTGGAAGGACAGCAGGAAATAGCTCCTAAAAAAAGCGCTGTAAAACCGAGGTCTTACAGCGCTTTGGCAATAAATAGTAATCAAATGGGTATTATCTCCAGCCGCCACCCAGAGCGCGATAAAGCTCTATGTTGGCAGCCAATTGTTCTCTTTTTATATTGGCCAGTTCCAGTTCGCTTTGCAGTAAATTGGTTTGGGCAACCAAAACTTCTAAGTAGTCTGCCATTCCGTTTTTAAACAAGAGATTGGCATTTTTGATGGCTTGCTGCAAAGTTGTTACACGCTCTTTTAAGAAAGATTCCTGCTTCTCTAATTTTTCAACTTTAACCAACGCATCCGAAACTTCGCTGACTGCTACTAAAACAGCTTGTCTGAAAGTAAAAACAGCTTTTTCTCTTTCGGCTTTGGCGATGTTGTATTCGGTTCTTATTTTTTTACTGTTTAATAAAGGTTGGGTTAAACCTCCTGCAACCGTACCAAATAAGGAAGCCGGAATGTTGAACCAAGTGCTGGTTTCGAACGAATTGACGCCACCTTGCGCTGTAATTTTTAGTGTTGGATATAAGTTGGCTTTGGTAATGCCTACTCTCGAATTGGCTACTTTTAGACCCAATTCAGCACTTTTTACATCGGGCCTTCTGCTCACTAAAGAAGAGGGAATTCCGATTGCAGCATTGTTTTTTACTTCGATCACACTCAAACGAGTGGTTCTTTCTTTTGAATTTGGAAAAGAACCCGTAAGTACGCTCAATGCATTTTCCTGAATTGCAATGTTTTGTTCTAATAACGGTATCAATTGTGCGGAACTCAGTTTTTGTGCTTGCGATTGCTGAATCGCTAATGAAGTAACCTGTCCGGCATCGTATTTTAGTTGTATGATAGTGGTGGTGCTATCATTTAACTGCACATTTTTCTTAGCAATATCCAGTTGTGCATCGAGCATCAAGAGATTATAATATCCTTTTGAAACGTTGGCCACAATATTGGTCTGCAATGCTTTTTTAACTTCTTCGGATTGTAAATAGGTAGCAAAAGCACCTTGTTTCTGACTGCGGATTTTACCCCAAATATCGGCTTCCCAAGATAGTGAAGCGCCAGCCGAGTAATCGTCAATATGTTTTTGACCCAGCGCCTGATTTAGATTCAGTCCTGTAAAACTATTGTCAGACGGATTGCTGGTAGTGGCATTTACAAACAAATTGACTTCAGGAACATTGTTCCATTTCGACTGTGTAAATCGGTATTGTGCAATTTCGATGTTTTTTGTGGCAATTTGCAAATCATTGTTTCGTGCTACAGCGCTGTCAATCAGTTGGATGATGTCTTTCTCTGTAAAGAAATTTTTCCACTCCAAATCCGCGATACTTGTGGTATCACTTGAAGTTGATGCATTCCTGAAGTTTTCAGGAAATGCATCTTTTGGTGTTTCGATATCCTTAGAAACTTTACAGGATATGAAGGTGATCATCAAAATGAGGACCATCACAATTTTGGTTATGTACTTTTTCATTTTTATATTTTATTTTTCTGAACAAATATCTTTTCGGGTTTCAAGATCTCTTGAAACTTTGTAGGATATGTAAGCGATGCCAATTATGATGGTCATCAAAATGGTCGTTATATAATTTTCCATGTTTATTTTTCTTCGTTATGAATTACGGCTACTGGTTTTCCAGAAAGCTTTTCTTGTAAATGTTGGAATACGATAAATAAAACTGGGATGATCAACAGTCCCAGAATTACCCCCGAAATCATTCCGCCAGCCGCCCCAATACTAATCGAATGATTACCTTGGGCTGATGGTCCTTTGGCACTCATCATCGGAATCAATCCTACAATAAAAGCCAATGATGTCATGATAATTGGTCGTAAACGCAGTTTTGCAGCCTCGATAGAAGCGCGTACCAATGCCTGTCCTGATTTTCTTCGCTGTGACGCAAATTCGACAATCAAAATAGCGTTTTTGGCTAATAATCCAATCAGCATCACCAGTGCTACTTGTACGTAAATATTGTTTTCAATTCCTGTTAAACCAATGGCTACAAATACACCAAAGATTCCCGCAGGTATTGATAATATTACGGCTAATGGCAAAATATAACTTTCGTATTGTGCAGCCAATAAGAAGTAAATGAATATCAGACACAATAAGAAAATGGTTGTAGATTGACCTCCAGAAGCAATCTCTTCCCGTGTTTGTCCTGAAAACTCATAACTGTAACCCGCAGGCAATTGTTGTGCAGCGACTTCTTCAATCGCTTTGATGGCATCTCCTGAACTAAAACCTGGTTTCGGAATTGCATTTATCGAAATTGAGTTGAAAAGGTTGTATCTCGAAGCCGTTTCAGATCCATAAATACGTGTGAGTTTAACCAATGTATTTATGGGTACCATTTCTCCTGTTTTGTTTTTGACAAAAACACGGTCGATAGAAGATGGATCAGCTCTGTCGGCAATATCTGCTTGAACAATTACTCTGTAATATTTCCCAAATCGATTAAAATCGGAAGCCTGAGCACTACCAAAATAGGTTTGCATCGTCTGTAGAATATCTTTGACATTTACACCCAATTGATTGGCTTTTTCATCATTAATATCCAGTTGCAATTGCGGGTAATCTGCTTTAAAAGAAGTAAAAGCAACCGCAATTTCTGGGCGTTTCATCAATTCTCCGATGAAGTTCTGAGAAATCCCGCTAAACTTGTCCAATTTGCCGCCTGTTTTGTCCTGCAACACCATGTCTAAAGCTTCTACGTTACTAAAACCGGGAACAGTAGGGAAACTAAATACGAAGAAACTTCCGCCCGAAATGGCGCCTAATTTTCCTCGAACCTGATTCATTATTTCTTCAATATTTTTTACTTCTCCACGGTCTTCATTCGGTTTAAGCAAAACAAAAACGACTGCCGATGAAGGGCTGGTTGAGTTTGTCAGCAAATTAAAACCTGAAATTGCTGTTACAAATCGGGAAGCATCCAAACCTCTTAAAGTATTTTCTGCCTCGGTCATCACTTTTTGAGTTCCATCCAATGAAGTCCCTGATGGCGTATTTACTGCTATTGCAATAAATCCTTGATCTTCTGTTGGGATAAATCCTGCTGGAGTTGTTTTTACCATTACAATAGTAGCTACTGTAATTAAGGCTAATCCGCCTAAGCTATTCCATTTTCTACGGATTAAAAATTGCAAACCACCCACATAACGCTTGGTTAAAGACTCGAAACTATTGTTGAATCCGTCAAAGAATTTTTCTTTAAATCCTCTTTTTACATACGGTTTATTTTCATCCAAAGAATGATTGTCTTTTAAGAATAAAGCGGCTAGGGCAGGACTTAAAGTCAAAGCATTAACGGCAGAAATCACAATTGCAATTGCCATTGTAAAAGCAAATTGACGGTAGAAAACGCCTGTAGAACCTTCCATAAAACCAACAGGTAGGAATACAGCGGCCATCACCAGCGTAATCGAAATAATGGCTCCTGTAATTTCGTGCATCGCCTCGTGTGTAGCTACTTTTGGTGACAGGTGTTTGTGTTCCATTTTGGCATGTACGGCTTCTACTACAACTATCGCATCATCGACGACAATACCAATGGCTAAAATTAAAGCGAACAATGTCAGTAGGTTAATCGAGAACCCAAATAACTGCATGAAGAAAAAAGTTCCTAAAATAGCAACTGGAACCGCAATGGCCGGAATCAAGGTCGATCTAAAATCCTGCAAGAATATAAACACCACGATAAATACCAGTATGAAGGCTTCTATCAAAGTATGCTCTACCTGCTCTATAGATTGGTCTAAAGATACTTTTGTGCTGTAAAAAATATTGTGCTTGATGCCAGCGGGAAAACTTTTGGCTTGTTTTTCCATCAGTTTATTGATCGCCACCTGAATATCATTCGAATTAGAACCCGCCAACTGAATGATCCCGATTACAACACCTTTTTTACCATTTAATCGGGTTAAACTGTTGTACGAATAAGCTCCGAGTTCTATTCTGGCAACATCTTTTAAGCGAAGTACCGAGCCGTCCGGATTAGATCGGATGGCAATATTTTCGTATTCTTCAGGTTTGGTTAATTTACCTTTGTATTTGATTACATATTCAAAAACTTCCTTGCTTCTTTCTCCAAATTTACCCGGAGCAGCCTCCAAACTTTTGTCTTGAATGGCAGCCATCACTTCGTTTGGCGTCACCTGATAAGTTGACATTTGTGTTGGATTGAGCCAAACACGCATCGAATAATCTTTTACACCACCAAAAATACTGGCCGATCCCACACCGGGAATACGTTTGATTTCCGGAATGATATTGATCTGGGCATAATTGGCCACAAAAGTCTGATCGTATTTTGCTTCATCATCGGTATACATCCCAATAGCCATGATAAAGCTATTTTGTTGTTTTGCCGTAATAACACCTTGTTGTACCACTTCTGCAGGCAACTGACTTGTTGCTTGTGCTACTCTGTTTTGTACATTTACCGCAGCTTGGTCGGCATCGGTTCCTAATTTGAAGAAGACGGTAATGGCCAAACTACCATCGTTACTAGCCGTAGAGCTCATGTAGGTCATGTTTTCGACACCGTTTATAGATTCTTCAAGAGAAGGAGCAACCGAACGTAAAACCGTTTCGGCATTGGCTCCCGGATAAACCGCCGTTACCAATACAGAAGGTGGCGCAATATCTGGAAACTGTTGTAAGGGCAATTTGGTGAGTCCTAGGATACCTAAAATCACCAATAAAATGGAGATAACGGTAGCCAGTACGGGTCTTTGTATAAATATTTTGAACATTTTTGTAAAAATTATTTTTTGTTAATTATTTGGGCAACTTTTGCAGTTGATTTTTCAGGTTGAATTTCCTGCCCTTCCTGAAGTTTGTCTATACCGCTCAATACAATTTGATCACCTGCTTTTACACCATCTTTGATGAGGTAGTTGTTTCCGCTTTTTCCACTTATTGTGATAGGCGTTTTGGTAACCTTATTTTCTTTATTTACAGTAAAAACAAATATTTTATCTTGCATTTCGATGGTAGCCGATTGCGGCACCAGAATAGCATCATCATGCTGAATACCTAAACGGATTCTTCCTGTATTTCCAGAACGTAGTAATCCTTTTGCATTCGGAAAAGTAGCTCTCAAAGTAATTGCACCAGTTGTTTTATCAAATTGACCATCAACCATATCAATTTTCCCTGTTTGTGCGTAGGCATTATTATCTGCCAAGATTAAGGATACTGGAGGTAATTTTTTAATTTTTTCGCCAATCGTATTTCCTGCATATTGTTCTTTAAATTTGATAAAGTCAGTTTCGCCCAATGAGAAGTAAACAAACACTTCGTGCACGTCTGAAAGGTTGGTCAAAGGTTGTGGATCTGTTGCAGCAACTAGACTTCCTTGTTTTTTTGGTAATCTTCCGATATAACCGCTCACCGGAGCCGTAACATTGGTATATCCTAAATTGATTTTTGCTGAACCAACCATCGCTTTGGCTTGCTCGATGTTGGCAGCCGCAATTTTTTGCGAAGCTTTTGCGGTTTTCAATTGATAGTCTGAAACAACTTTGTTCTGAACCAAAGGTGTCAGTTTATCTACTTCTAATTGTGCGTTGATATATGACGCTTCGGCAGCATGAAGACTGGCCAATGCATTATTCAATTGCTCACGATAAGGACGTTCGTTTATTTTGAATAACGTTTGACCTTTTGCTACATAAGCACCTTCGTCAACATATACTCTTTCGAGGTTTCCGCTTACTTGCGGACGAATTTCGACATCTACAGCTCCTTGTATCGCAGCCGGATATTCTGCATCTGTGTTAGCGTTTGAACTGGTGATCGCTAAAACAGGAAGAATAGGGGCAGCTGATGCTGGTGCTTGCGCCTTATCCGCACAACTACTTAATACGAGCGCAAGGATAAAACTGGTTATAATTACATTTTTCATTTTTCTATTGGTTTTAATTTGTTGGACATTCTCGCTATTTAAAATTCTATTCATCGGACTTTTTCTATTTGTATTTATGAGTATTAAATTTTCTAACGTCGTTAAGTATATTGGCGCAAATAATCATAATACAACGCCTTTCCGATTCTATCTCATAATCGGTATTAAATTATTTATCACTGTTAAGTATAATAGCAAAACAAACTTGTTATTTACTCTATTAAATCATTTATCACTGTTAAGTAAAATTGAAATTTTTTTTATTGTATTGATTTGATGATACCACCAATGGCATCCTTCAATATTTGATTGTTAATCGTTTCCATTATATCACTTTGATTGATAATGTTTATCGCAATCAAACCATGAATAACAGAAAAGAAAGTAAAGTACTTTTGTTTGATGACTTCTTGCGTTGGGTTGCTGTTTTTCATTATTTCGGCAATCACCGAAGTAAATAATTCATAAGGCTTTTTAGCAGCATCACACTGTTGCGAACAACAATTCATTTGTACACCAAACATTACCTGATACATTTCGGTATCTGTAAAAGCAAAATCCCAGTAGGCCATCCACATCGCTTCCAATTGTTTTTCTGGATTATCAAATTTGGCTTTGGCATTCTCCAGCTCTTTAGACAATTTTACAAACCCTTTACCTGTTAATTCCTGAAGAATAGCTTCTTTGTTAGAAAAATATTCATAGATAATAGGAGCAGTATACTCAATTTTATCGGCAATCTTTCGCATACTCAGACCTTGCCAACCGTCTTCTTTTACGATAGCATAAGCAGCTTCAAGAATATTAGTTCTTGTCTCTTCTTTTTGTCTTAATATACGATCTTTACTTGCCATTTTTTTGAGTATTAAATTGTTTAACACCGTTAGGCAAATGTACAGATGTTTTTCTTATTATAATATAAATTAGTTATAATTTTTTCTTATCATGCAATAGAGCAACTATAAAACCTTCAAAAGTCTTTATTGACAAGGCTTTGTTGAATAATAGATTTCTTTAGAAGCAGACGATTTTCGTATTTTAAGACGATCTGTCCCGCTGTACGTTGTATCTTTTATGGCTCCTATAGTTGTCGTGACTGCCATAAAAGGATGCCACTTCCATCGGGGCTAAGTGAGAAATTTAATTTTTATAAGACGTTTTTAGTAGAATCTGTTAAAAACCTTTCTGTTCTGAAGGCTTTTTAGTTAACTAAAACTTTGAGCATTAAAAAAACTTCCGTTTACTTTGAAAACAACATAGCAAATCTCTAATTCCCGTAAAATTGATTTTGAATATAAAAGATTTTATACTTAAAAGTGAATAAAGCACATTAAAAACTACTCAAAAAAAAGAGGACTATAAATCCTCTTAAATTTTTTTTTCAAAATTTTTCGTAAATCCGATAGTTGCATATTTTCAGTGTTTCTGTTCAACATTAGTTGCATTTTTTGGGCGTCGCATCCAACGAAAACTTTAGCTGTTTTGAGTAGCTTTTATTTCCAGATATATTTTTTCAGAAAAAGGGGTACTTACATTTATTTCTTTTCCGTAATTAATGATCGCACCAGCGAAAAGTTCCAGTTCATTATTTTCTTTTCCTGAATTTACATCAAGTTGTAAAGAAGTCGGTGTTTTCGGAGGAAACGTTGATGCTTTTTCAAATGTTTTTTGAATAATATCATCGTGCAGACGAATACCTTTTTTATCAGCAATTGATTTTATTTCAATCATAATTTTCGTTGCTTCCTCTTTTTGCGATTCAATAGTACAAACGTCACCAATAGATGAATTATGTTTAGCCGTTACTAAACCAAAACTTGCAATAAAAATAAATTTAGTCCAAATATCAACTTGAGAATTCTCTTTAAAGTCAAAATTTATGTTACTTATCTCTAGCAAATTTAGAATCCAATCAATATTTTCAGAAGTATGTTCCGGATCTTTACCAAAAATTAATTGTCCTGCTTTCCCTTTATGTTCAACGATCCCTTTTTCTTTTATATGAGAAGCAACATAGACACAAGAAGGTAAAATAATAGTGTTAGGTATTATTTTTCGAATTCGATCATAAATATCAGCTCCGTTCATCATTGGTAGTAAAACTGTATTTTTTGTAATTACTTTGGATAGTTGGATGCAAATATTCTCTAAATCATATTCTTTAACGCAGATAAAGACCAAATCTGGATTTTTAATTTCCGAAATATTTTGATAAATAGCATCAGGATTTGTGATGCTATTTTTGTGTTCAGAAGAGAGCAATGTAAGACCTCTTTCTTTTACTATTTCAAATGTTTTAACTCTAGCAATAAATGAAATTTCATTTTGTTTATTTGTTTCGTTACTCTGTGATATCTTAAACCCAAAATAACCACCAACGCCTCCAAGACCTATAATAACAATGTGTTTTTTTTGCATTTTTTATTTTTTCACAAATATTAAAACTCTTGACTATATAAGCACTTGATAAATGACAAGAAATTATATTTTGCTAATTTCTTTTCTAATTCTACTTAACGAACTGTCGGTAATACCTAGATAGGAAGCTATAATTTTTAGTGGTACGTTTTGAAAAATATGAGGTTGCTGTTTTAAAAGGTTTATATATCTTGTTTCTGCTTTTTTACTTGCCATTTCGATTACTCTATCATTTAGTTTAGAATAATTTATAACAAATAAAAGTCTACTGAACTCCCTGAATTCAGGAATACTATGAAAATTTTTCTGGACGTTTTCTAAGTTTGTTTGCCAAAATGAGCATTCAGTTATCGTTTGATAGGTTTCTTTTGTAGGTTGTTTTTTGAAAAAAGATAAAAAGTCATTTACAAAGCAAGGAGCGTAATAAATATTGGTTGTAATTTCTTCATTATCTTCATTAAGAATATAGGAACGCATATATCCTTTCTCTAAAAAATATGTTTTTGTACTAATAGTATCTTTATCTAGTAATATTGTATTCTTATCTAGTGTAAAATCGCAAAATGTTTCCGTAATTTTTTCAACAATTTCTTTTTGTATAGGAAATAAAGAATGAAAAAAGTTATTGAGCTTTGATTTGTCCATCAGTTTTTTTCGGTTGCCCACAACGTTTGGCCGCTTGGAGGTAGTTTATATTAATTAAATTCTTTTATTTTCTTTCTGAACTTTAAAAATTCTTTTGTTCTAAGGAATAGATCCATTATTGTCAAGATCAATACCCAACGGGTTCATTTATGTATATAGTTGATCATAAGTGATCAAACTTCACAAAGGAAAAGACATTCAAAAAAAAGTATCTTACATCGCTAAAAATAATATAATTGCTTATACTTATCTCTGTTATAGTGATTGTAATGATAAACTATGTGCTATCAATTTATTTTTAAATTATTTTTGAGATAGCGTTTCTAATAACTTTTCTAAGTTATCAATACTCATTTTAAATCCTTCTGTAAAGCCCATTTCAATCATTTTTTCCAAACGTTCGAGAGATTCATTTACAATGGTGATTTTTACTTTTGTTATTCCGTTTTGTTCGCTAAAATTATAATCCCATTCAGAACCAGGTAATTGGC
The DNA here is from genome assembly GCF_017948595.1 of Flavobacterium geliluteum. Classification (GTDB taxonomy): domain Bacteria; phylum Bacteroidota; class Bacteroidia; order Flavobacteriales; family Flavobacteriaceae; genus Flavobacterium; species Flavobacterium flavipigmentatum. The sequence goes on from NZ_JAGFBV010000016.1 coordinate 98,692, forward strand.
GGTTTTCATTTTCGTCTGAAAAAGTATTGTACATTTTAAAATTGGTTTTTGGCGAGATAGAAGTAAATTCCTGAACCGACCACCGTTCTTGTCCTTCCGGGCTCACCATGGCATAAAATCTTCTTCCGCCAACTTCAAAATTCATGTGTTTTGTTCTGGCAGACCATGGTTTTGGTGCAACCCATTGGTCCAAAAGTTCTGCTTTGGTAAAAGCATCCCAAACTAGCGGCAATTCTGCAGCAAATTCTCGTGTTATCAATACCGTTTTAGATGGTTTGTCTAAGGTAAAATCGAATAGCAAATCGTTTTTCATTTTTTCTGGTTTTTCATAGTTAATAATACGTCATCAAGCTGGTTAAAAGCAGTTTCCCAGATTTCTCTAAAGGGGTTCAGCCATTGATCAATTTCTTTCATTTTATTAATTTGAAGCGAATAATAAATTTCTCTTCCTTGTTGTTCTTGTTTTATAATTTCGCATTCTGTGAGTATGCGAAGATGTTTCGAAATCGACTGTCGGGTTGTATTAAAGTTCTCTGCAATGGCATTTGGTGTCATTGACTGCAGGGCAATTAGGGTAATAATCGACCGCCTTGTAGGGTCGGCAATGGCTTGAAAAATGTCTCGTCTCATATGTTTCTAGGATCAAAATCTACCATCCATTGAACGCCAAATTTATCAGCAAACATACCAAAGTAATTTCCAGACGGACCGTAATTTATTGGCATTTCAATTGTACCGCCATTAGAAAGTCCTACAAATAATTTAACAGCTTCTTCCTGGCTTTCTACGCTAATAGAAACCGTATATCTGTTATCGGTTTCCATTACTTGTCCCATACTTGTCAGTGTATCACTTGCCATTAACGCATTACCATTATTAATAGGCAGGGCAATGTGCATGATTCTCTCGGCATCATTTTCCGAAATTGGATACTCATCGCTTGCTATGTCTTTGTAATGGGAAATCTTTGAAAACTCACCACCAAAAACCGATTTATAAAATGTAAATGCTGCTTCGGCATTTCCATTAAAGTGGATGTAAGGATTAATACGTGCCATAAATTCTATTTTAAATTAGTATTTGCGAAACCATTTGGTTGCAAATATATACGCAACTATTCGGTTTCGCAAATTTTTCAACTATTATTTTTAGAAAATAGTAAAAAATATTTTAGTAAATATATTGATAAGCAGTGTTTTAATGTTGGTATTTGTGTTTTGTACTGACTTTGTAATTGTTTTATAATTGAATTTAGTAAGCATTAAAATTAATTATTCTTAGCCCTATTTAAGAAAAAGTGAGGAAACTTTTATAGTGTTTATAATTTACAAGTACATTTTATAAGAAACGCACAGTCAGGGGAGACTACGAGTAGGAGGGTAGAATGCTAGTTAAAAATGATCAAATTATCTTTGCATACAGCCGAATGCTACTTTACAGTGGTCAAATCTAACTTTCATACGGTCGAATGCTAATTTACAATGATCAAATCGTCCTTGCATACAGTCGAATTCTACTTTACAGTGGTCAAATTATACTTGCATACGGTCGAATTCTACTTTACAGTGGTCAAATCATACTTTCACACGGTCGAATGCTACTTTACAGTGGTCAAATCATACTTGCATACGGTAGAATTCTACTTTACAATGGTCAAATCATACTTGCATACGGTCGAATGCTACTTTACGATGGTCAAATCCTCCTTGCATACGGTAGAATTCTACTTTACAGTGGTCAAATCATACTTGCATACGGTCGAATTCTACTTTACACTGGTCAAATCATACTTGCATAGGGTCAAATCAAGTTTTCAGTCGCTTCAATCAAGTTTTCAGTCGGTCGAATCAGGTTTTCAGTCGGTTGAATCAAGTTTTCAGTCGGTCGAATCGAGTTTTCAGTCGGTCGAATCAAGTTTTCAGTCGGTTGAATCGAGTTTTCAGTCGGTCGAATCAGGTTTTCAGTCGGTCGAATCAAGTTTTCAGTCGGTTGAATCAGGTTTTCAGTCGGTAGAATTCTACTTTACAGTGGTCAAATCGTTCTTGCATACGGTCGAATTCTACTTGACGGCGGTCAAATCGTTCTTGCATACGGTCGAATTCTACTTTACAGTGGTCAAATCAAGTTTTCAGTCGGTAGAATTCTACTTGATGGAGGATAATAAATTTTCTAATTAGAACACAATTGCTTAAATAAATGCAGAGTAGCTGTTATAATCAGGCTTTATTAAGTTGATTAATAAAATCTTCTTTTACAATTTTTATTTCAATATAATTTACGTTGCAGAATTGAATTCCTCGATCATAGTTTCTCAGTTCATCAAAAATCATTTCAACTTCTCGGAGTTTCCAAATCAAAAATATTTTTTCATTGCTTTTGTAGCAATAAGCTTCAAAATTATCTGTAAATGTTGATCCTAAGATTAAATAATTTCTTCCAAAATATTTTAGAAAATTGAATAATTCTATTGGATCTTTGTCTTCAATATTCGATGTAATAATTTTGGCATTTAATATTTCATCCAGTAATGACAATAAATAACCGTTCAAATAAATTAAGTCTTCTTTTGTGCCAAAAAATTTATTTTGCAACCATAATTTACCATAACCCATTTCTGGGTTCGAATTCAATTTTTCAAATTCAATGGCGAAATTTTCTTTATTTCCGATTATCATTTTGCATAATATTGATGGCTTGTGTATAAATTTCCACTGCCAAATTGTGGTTTGATACTAAATTAAGCTCATTCTTCGGATTTACAAAAAAATCCAAATACAAAACAAACTTTTTACTTAGCTTATTGTTCCAATCGTTTGTAATGGCTCTGTTGGCTACAGTAATTATTCAATTTTTATTTTTTCAATTGTGTCCATTTCTCTCTTATTGTCTTTATAATCAATAATTACATGTTTGTATTCAATTGAATCATTAACAATTTTCAAACTTGTACCCTTAGCGTTTATATCTCCAACATCAAGTTTGATATCTCCGCAATACTTTTCAAATACAAATAGCTTACTCTCGGCTATTTCATACGAGCAACACGAACCTAAAAAACCTTTAAATTTTGAATAAACTTTTAAGTTGTCTTTTTCATATTTAATTTCTTTTGGATAAACAGGAAATAGTATTATCGAAGACAAAATAGCTAAAAATATTCCTCCAAAAAGCCAAAACATAATTATAATTAAACCCGATAATAAATAATAGAAAAAATAAATGGAAATCTTCCTAAATGGCTTTCTATATTTGAAAAATAATGCAAAACCAGAAAAATAGATTAAAATTTTCAATATGAATATTACATTACTATTCAAACTAAAACCAATAATTAACTGAATTGTAAAATTCAAAAGAATGAATCCTAAAACGTAGAAATGTATTTTGTAAATTTTCTCAAATATATTTGTCATTTTTATTCCTTTTTTTCTCTTACAGTAGCAGTATTACCTCTAAATTTCTTTTACTACATAGGGTTTGATACTATATTAAGTCCTATTTTTCGGATTTGCAAAAACTTTCAAATACAAAAAACAAGCTTTCTATTTAGCTTATTGCCCAAATCCGTTTTAATAGCTGTTAGTGGCACTATTTTTCATTACTAATTCTACTTTTCTATTGATTCTGGTTCGGTCATTTCAGGGGTCATTTTTAAAGGATAATTTTTGTGTGATTCAGAGAAGGGTACATCCTCTTGCATTTCTTCCAAAGTCTCCTTTCTACCTTCCTCACATTGGTATTTCATGATCTCTTTCAAAACTCTATTTCTTATCCTTTTTTGTTCATCATTTCCCAGAAGTGGGTCTAATCCTGTTAAGGTTTGATCAGCAATTTTTTCATTATAAACCACCCTAATGAAATACCAATCGCACCCTATTATTTCTTCTGGTCCATCTTTAAAATAAAGTATGTAATCAGGTTTAATAAAATGATTTTTTACATCTTTTAATTTAGAAAGTAATTTTGGATCTTTTATACTATCAATCGAATATTCTTGACAAATTTTCTTCCAAGCCAAACTATCTAAACAGGTTGGACTCATACGACCAATCTCCGAAGTTTCTGAATTAGCAAATTGACAACTATTAAGAACTAACATTGTAAATATTATTGCGACTGGCGTGATTTTAAATATCTTTTTATTCATAAAAATCAATTTGAAATTTATAAAGTTAGTTTTCTGTCTTTAGTTGATGTTGTCAATAATGCCTGTTTTGCGATGTTTTTTATTTATCAATTGTTTCTATTATCCAATTAAGGCAAACTTCGGAATTCATAATCGACCAAGAATGTGGATTTTTCGTTCCGTCTAATCGAACTCCTTTTCCTTGACTAACAATTACTTTTGCATTTTCATTACCCATTATTTTTAATTGGTTTATCATTGAGATTATGTCAATTCCATTCCAGTCGTTTAAATCACGATGTCTTTGATTAATTAACCAATCTGTGTCCAAATCTGTAAACATTAAAAGTGGTATTTTTTTTAAATACTTTGCATTTCCGCCATCTTTTGCTCCATAAGAATAAATAGAATTCTCTACATACTTTTCAGGAAATTTTTCTGGTGATCCTCCATAAATACTGTCGCAATTATTCTTCATCCATTTTGCTTCATCTACTGCAGGCTTATAAATATTTCTTTCGATTTCTCTTTCGCAATATTTATAAAATCTTGCTTGGTCTAAAGGTGCGTCTAATGCAAAAACACCTTTTGGAATTAAAAAAAACTTTTCAGGATTTTTAGTTGCTTTTTCAGCGTATGTTAAAGAAATCATTGCACCATTTGAAAGTCCACCGATTATAAATTTATCTTTTGAAACTTTATGCTTTATTACAATTTCACTGAAAATTTTATCTAGTAATTTGAATTCTGCTTCTCGATTATTCGTTCCCCAATTTATTGATGGTACAATTACCATAATACCCTTTTTAACTGCTATTTTTTGAAGAGTTATTTGTTTTAATGTATTTTCAACAAGTTCTCCACCAGAAGGAATAATTACTAAAACTCCTTTAATACTATTTTTCGGAAGATATTTATAATAAAATAGTTCTGTAGAATTTTCATCATTTACGTACAATTCGGAAACATCAGTTCTTGAAATAGATATTTTCTCAAAATCTTGTGCTTTACAAGATAAAAAAATTAAAATAAAGGTAAAAATTATTATATTTTTCATTTTTCGGTTTTTTTGGTCAAAATATCGTACAACGTCCCTCGGTGCCAGCTCCGCAAAGTCTCCTGACTTTGTGCTCCTTAAATGCTCTTCAAAGCTGTAAATCTAATAAAAGTCTCCCGACTTTTTCCTCCGTAATTATCTTTCAAATTTAGCACCTTTGTTATCATGATTACTTATAAATCGAAATGTTTTTTATTTATTGAAAAGAAAAACTTCAAAATAACAGCTTTGCTACTTTGTAGTTTTTTATAATTTTTAAAACCTATATAATTTTAAAAATATTCACGGAAAAAGTCTGGAGACTTTTATCATGTTTATGATCTTTCAAGGACTTTTTAAGAAACGCAAAGTCAGATACATTTGTACAGCTTTTCATGAGAACACTTCTAGAGCAGGGAATTTAGGAAAAAGAAACGAATAATTTACCGAAAATCTAGCCATGAAGTTTTAGCATTTGTTACCGGCTGGCTTTTATTTCTTCAATTACCAATTTCTCAATTGAATATATTCTGTCTTTAGAATAATAATCATAAGCCGGATGATTTTTCATGTTTTCAATTTGCGCCTTTATTTTTTGTAGTAAAATTTTCTCTTTTGGTTCTCCTTTAAATATAAATTCAAAATCATCAAGTAGATCAAAAGCTATATTGGTTTCAATTGTAGCGAATATATTGGCAAACAAATGACTTCTTTGTGACAAATTTATTTCAATACTTTTTTCATAATACCAACTTTCGTCGTCACATAAAGCTTGGGCTAATATTTCTATTTCGTCTGATTTCCAATTTTCTATTTCGTTTTTTAATGCACTCCAAGAATTATCTGTAAATTCTAAAAGCATTGTAAGAATTTCTAGATTTCCATGTCCAGATGACCAAAAGTCAGAATCGTAATTCTTATACTTTTTTATGTAATTATAAATTTCAGATTTTCTGGTAAACATTCTCTTTATTTTCGGTTTCTCTAAGTTTGCCTGTAACGTTCCCGCGTTACCAGCAGTTTGGACTAAATTAAGCCTTGTATTCGGATTTGCCAAATCTTTAAAATACAAAACCAATTTCAAATTAAGCCTAATACCCAAATTGCTTGTAGTGTGTTTTATGCCTCGTTATTTTTATTTATTCCGAATTTTCTCTCTAAATATAATTCTTTTTCATACTATATTTGTTTATATGAAATTTACAGAACCGATTATTGATAAATTCAGAGTACTTATTGTGGTTACGAATCCTGAAGATATTTTACAAGAGCAATTTGATTTTATTTATAATTACGCTTCAATAAATTGTATGAGTATTGAGCACATTATTATGAATTGTTTGACAGATTTATCTGAAAAATTCAATACATGTATAACAACATACAATTTCATTTATTTTATTGGGCATGGAGACGATAAAGGAACGGTTATAGGTAATGATACTAATTACTATTTATGGTCAGATATAGTTGATATATTAAATAATACATCTTGTTTAGACAGACAATCTTTATTATTCCTGCACAGTTGTTATAGTTATAATGCATCTGAATATATTTTAAACATCTGTAAAAAAGTAAAGTATATTATATGTTTTAAAGAGCCTTCGCACAATGTCCAAGGTTATACGTCATTTTTTATGTTTGTTTATTATATTGTTTATAAAGGTAAAACATTTAAGCAAGCAGTTAAGATAATAAATAAAACAGCCTATGAAGACTTACATTTTTTAGGAAAATAAGGAATTGTAATTTCTTTATTTTAATGCCTAAATAATGCGCTCGGGCGGGCAATCGAAGCGTATTATAATAGCAATTAAAAAAATTGCGTAAAGTCAAAGACATTTGCGCAGCTTTTCAATAGAACACTTCGCAGAGCGGGAGTAGTGACTTTTATTTAAAAATTTAGCCATATTCTGATTTCATTAACCACAATATGTATCAGTATTGGAATAAATAATATGACACCCAAAACAAATGACCAATATCTAAAATTTTCATCGAAGAAAAAAAAGCTTATAAAAGTCAAAATAGAAATTACAATCAATTGTGTAATAACACTGTTTTTATAAATTTTTTTATAGATGATTGTACTTAAAATGTCTCCTAAAAATAACATGATTACAGATGCATTTATCAACAAGAAAAGTACTCTAAGCATATTTTCAAATCCGCTATCATACCAGTAAAGAGCAATTAAAAAAAATGTCAATCCACCATAAATGAGACTGGTACGTTGTGTAAAAATGTTTTTTAATACCTTTTTAAGGTATTCAGAATAGCTTTCTTCCGGAATGATTTTCTTGGGTTTTTTCATATTATTCTTTGGCAAATACAGCTGGCTCTTTCATCGCACCGCTCCGCAAAGTTAGAGACATTTGCGCTGCTTTTCATGAGAACACTTCGTAGAGCCAGATTCGTTGTTTTTTATCTTCTATCAAGTATACTTCAACCACCAATTTTTATGAGACGCTTTGTATTGCCCAAACCAGATGCAGGGTTTGTAAAGAGCGGCTACAACAGCTATCCAAATTACATAAATTGTCCAAAGTTGTAGTCCACTTTCGATGCCTTTTGGTCTGCCAAAAGTACCTGTTGCAAATTCTAATTGAGAGAAATGAAAACCTTGTATAAATAGAACAATAATTGTAATTATATGAATCAAATAAAAATGAACTACGAAAAAAAACAAGGGCACTTTCCCATAAACTATAGCAATTTTTTTAATATGCTCACTACAATTTTCAGCATATGCAAGTAGCAAAAACATTATGCCTAATGTAACTAAACAAAATACAAGTGATGGTGGATATTTAGTAACATTTAGAAACGACAAAATAGTAAATATTTTACTTTTTTGAGACGTCCATTGCAGCGAGTCGCCATAGATATTTAAAAAACGAATCGCTATAAATAATACCAATGCTATTAATCCAATGTTTATGAACATTTTCTTTCTTTTACCTTCTTCCATCAGGAAATATTGTCCTGTTGCAAAGCCAACTAACATAATACCCAACCATGGAATCGGGGGATAGCCCATCACAAATACTTTTCCTGCAAAAAGCGGAATTGCAGTTGGGCTAAAAAAGGGCATTAAAATAAATTTAAAAATTGAGGTTTCGGCAAACGGAATAAGCGGTGCAAGGTTATGGCAAAATAGTATTAGTAACCCAATAAAGCCTAATTGCTTAGGGGGTAATTTTAATAATAAACTCAAAATAATAAATCCAAAACCTGTACTGGCTATTACTTGAAATAATATAGTATGAAAACCAACATCAAAAAATATAGCAAAATTGACAAGAGTAAATTCAAGTAGTAGTAACGATAAACCTCTTTTTAGTAAATGGCTCTTCGTTACTGAAATGTTGTTTTTGCTTTTTAATGAAATGTAAGCCGATGTTCCTGCCAAAAAAACAAAGATGGGTGCACATAAATGAGTTATCCACCTTGTAAAGAACAATATGGGTGTGGTGGTTTCTAAATTGGTTGGGCTTTGCGTTATTGAACTGAGATGCATTAAATCTCTTACGTGGTCTAATGCCATTATTATCATTACCAAGCCTCGTATTATATCTATGGATTGAATTCTTTTCATTCACTATCTTAGTTTAGTTTTGAAACTTTTATGGCCATATTTATCATTTTAAATACTGGTTATGATGTCGTACAATGAATGCTAACGTTTTGGTAATAAGGCGGTTTTAGGACTAAATTAAGCCTTATTTTCGGATTTGCCAAATCATCCCAAATACAAGACCATTTTTAAATTAAGCCAAATGCCCAAATCTCTTGTAGCAAGTGTTAGCGATAGTTACTTTTTATTAAATTCAAAAATTTTATTTCCAACTTCTATAAATGTTGGTATTCCAGCATTTAATAATGACATAGAAAGGTCAAAAGGTTCTTTAGAGTTTATTGGTTGGAAAGCAACAAAAACTTCTGTTCCTTCGTAAAAAGTCATAACCAATCCAATTAACCCGAATTGATCAGGTTCAAAAAACTGATATTTGAAGACAGTTGGATTTTTACCTTTTAACTCTTTTGCAATTTCATTTATAATAAACTTTTCTTTGACCATTTCAGTCATCGTTTGTGTGTTATTATCATCGTAATTTATAAAACCCAATAACATTTTTACTACTCCTTCAAATCGTTCTCCAAATTCATGAAAATAAACTCCATAAGAAATGTGTTCAAAACAATTTAGTAATCTGTTATAATTTGGATTTCCATAGAGAACAGGATACTTTTTGCCATTTTTAGACTTTAAGGTTTGATGTTTATAATTTTTTATGATTTCTTTGTTTAAAAAATCTTTGCTTTTTCTTCTAATAGCTCTATCAACTTTTGTTTGGGTTTGTAAATAGCCAACAAGATTATTACCAACAATTCCTGCAATTGAAACCATTAAAAATTCGTCATCATGTGATTTATTTGAGTTATGTTCATCACAAGAAGGTACGGTTATTAAATCTTTCCTAAAATTTAATCCAAGTACATCTTTTGCTTCAGGAAATAAGCAAATTGGAGGAACATGTTCCCTAGTAGTTGCAATGTTTCCACATTTATAGCAAAATTTGTTTTCCATAAGTAAAATTCTCCGGTTTAGTGAGTAATTATCGCTAACGTCAGTCTGTGAAAAAACTTCCGTTTGATTATAAACAAATATAGCAAAAACCTATTGTTAAAACAGGATTTTTCGTATTTTTAAGAATGCAACATATCACATGAATTTCCCGTCATCAGATGCGTATTTCTAGTCTTAAAGACGCTATAGCTACAGACAATCAAGTACGTTTTATAGATACATTTGTGAGCTTAGTAAACCTTACCAAACTTGGTTTTCCCACTCCGCAAAGTCGCAGACATTTGCCAGCTTTTCAAGAGAATACTTCGTAGAGCAGAGGAAAATAGTAGCCAAATAGCAATTTGCTTATTGTAACGGGTACGAAGTCGGGAGACTTCGCACAGCCAACTCGATATTTAAGAAGAACACTTTGTAGAGCGAGTTTGCCAAATCTTCCAAATACAAAATCATTTTTCCATTAAGCCCAATGCCCAAATCCGTTGTAGCGTGTGTTGAACTAAACCTTCGGTAGCACATTAGTTGATTTTGTACCTTACGAATATAATTAAATTCTGTAAGTTATGACTACAAAAAAAAGAATGTTGAAGAATTAAGAGAAAACAAAAT
>NZ_JAGFBV010000017.1 GCF_017948595.1 Flavobacterium geliluteum
TTCAATGCTAAAATAAAAGCATTCAGATCAAAATTCAGAGGTGTGAGGAATGTGGAATACTTCCTTTTTAGACTCACTACTATTTATGCATAATTTTTATAACTCCACAGGTTTTCGTGTTGATCCCCAAATCCTGTAAAAATAGGAACTCTTAAATTTAGGCCAATTGCAGAATAATCAGACCAATAAACGCCGTCTGCAGGTTTTGCAAATAAAGGCATTTCTGGACCTTGGCCTAGATAGTTGTACCCGGCTGATAATGATAAAGTTGGGTAATATTCTGCTTCGATAGACTTTTTCTGTAAAACCAAAAGTTCTTCTTGTTTTTTCAGAAGCAAATATTCTGTTCTATTGCCCAGATTGGGAGCTTCTGTCAAGGCAGCAGGGGTTACTTCAAATTCAGTTTGAGGAATCTCAATCTGAGTTTCTATTGGCATTCCCATGTAAAATTTCAAAGCATTTTCCTGTAATTGTACAGCATTTAAAATTTGCTGGCGTTGTGTGCTAATGTTTGACATTTTTACCACAATACGGTCTAAATCTATTTTTTTAGCCAAACCATTATCAAATTGTCCTTTTACGATATTACGAACTTTGGTTGTGTTGGCAAAAGTACTGTCTAATAATATCAATTTCTGACGTTGAACATAAACCTGATAGTAGTTGTTGGCTACTCTTTCGATAACTTGTTCTTCTGTCAGTTGATCGTTTATTTGATAAAATTCACGAGTAGATTTTGCAGCTCTCAAACCGGTAAAAACCGATTGGTCAAAAATAGCTTGCGTTAACGAAATCCCAGCACCTGATGTCCATTTTTGGCCAAAAGTCGCCTGAATAGTTGTTCCCGGAGCACCAAATGCAGCTCCATCAATAACACTAGTTTGTAATACAGGATTGTAAGTCAGGTTACCATTTGCAGAAATTTGAGGCAGCGCTCTGGAACGCACTTCCTGAATTTTATATTCGCTGTTTTCAACCTCTAATTTTGCTTTTTTAGCATCTGCTTTGTTTTGCAACGCATAACTCACAGCGTCTTTGAGGGTTAAAGTTTTTACCTGAGCGTTTGCCGTTAAGGCAAATGAACTCAAAAATATAAGAATTATTCTTTTCATAGATTGATGATTAAGTAGTAATTTTTTTAAGTTGTTTTTCTAGTTCCAGTATTCCTTCAGATGTTGCCATTGCTCTGGTGTGATATTCCAGCGCTTCTAATTCTATTTTCTGTGCTTCTTTTTCAGACATAGTTGTTTCGTTAATGTGAAAAATTAAGGTGTAATAAAACTTGACGTAGATATCGATATTCAAGTCCTTGCGATAGAGATTTTCCCGAATTCCTTTTTCGATATTTTCTCTAAAATAATGACTACACTGCTCAATTTCGTGCGACATTACATTTTGATAAATTTCAGGATAATGTTTTTTTAACTGATAAATTGCAGAGGTGTCGGTATTGTTTTTAAACATGTCACGAAACATTTCTCTAATTTCAAAATTCTCATAAATTGCGTTGTAATTTTTAGCAACAATGGTATCAATAATTTGGTGTACCTGTTTGTGAACCATCGAAGTACTTTCTTCGATCAAAACTTCTTTATTACAAAAATATTTGTAAATCGTTTTTTTAGAAATACACATTTCTCCCGCAATGTCATCCATAGTGACACTTTTAAAACCTAGTTTTAAAAACAATTCACTTGCTTTAGATATGATTTTTTCTTTCATTTTACTGTCAAATTGCATTACAAATATAAAGAGGAAACTTTAAATTCTAAAAGAGTTTCCGTTATTTTTGTAATAATTTTACATTATTTTTTTAATTTATGAGATTTATATACTAAACTCCAAATTGGCGATTAGTTTGATGTCTTTTCCCAGAGCCAATCCGCCATTTTGATTGTACGAATGATAATCCAAACCAAAATCCTGACGCTTGATATCACCGGTAATTTCAAAAGCTACTTTTTTATTTCCGTTATACGTGTTAATCCCAATAAATTCAGCATCAAGTTCTACTACTCGTGTTACATCTTTTATCGTTAAATCTCCTTTAAAAAAATTGATATTATTATTTACTTTCTGAAAAGAAGTCGACTTAAAACTGATAATAGGATGCTCATTTACATCAAATAAATCCTGTAATTGCAAGTAGGTATCAATTTGCTGAAAACTATCGCTTTTATTGTTTATATCTAATGAAAACTCAACGGATGCATCTTCAATTTCGTTGTCTTTGATGTTTACAAAGCCATCAAACTTGTTTGAAGTTCCTCCTAAATAAGCAATAATAGAATGTCTCATTTTAATTAAAACATCTGATTGACTAGAATCTATGGTCCATGTTGTTTTCATAATTATTTGGTTTTGTTGATTTTGTAAATCGTTTAAAACTCTTTCGGAAACTTTTATAGTGTTGTAGGTTTCCATTTGATGGCGCAAATATAAGAAGGAAACTTTAAAAACCAAAAAAGTTTCCGTGTTTTTTTGTGTTTATTTTTAATAAGTTGTAATTGAATATTTTACAACTAAATTAAAATCATAGATTGACTGTCAAAATAGAAACTAATATTTCATATTTGAGTTGTATCTTTGAGGCTTGTAAATCAGATTTTCATTTTATGCACACTATTAGCCAGTATCAGGATTTTTTTATTACTTATCTAAAAAATCAAAGCATTAATAAAGAGCCTAAAAATCTTTATGAACCAATAGATTATATTTTACATCTTGGTGGAAAAAGGATGCGTCCTGTACTGACCCTGATGGCCTCTGAAGTTTTTGACACCGATTATCAAGTAGCGCTTCCGGCTGCAATGGCAGTAGAAGTTTTTCATAATTTTTCTTTAGTTCACGATGATATCATGGATGATGCGCCTCTAAGAAGAGGTAAAGAAACCGTTCATGAAAAATGGAACATTAATACTGGAATCTTATCCGGCGACGCTATGCTTATTTTGGCATATCAATATTTTGAACAATACGAGCCGATAATTTTTAGAGATTTGGCTAAATTGTTCAGCAAAACGGCACTCGAAGTTTGTGAGGGTCAACAATTGGATGTTGATTTTGAAGAAAGAAATGACGTAACAGTTGCCGACTATCTTAAAATGATCGAATATAAAACAGCTGTTTTGGTGGCAGCAGCCATGAAAATGGGTGCAATTGTCGCAAAAACTTCTGAGAAAGAAGCCAATTTAATTTATGATTTCGGGCTTAATTTAGGACTTGCTTTTCAGTTGCAAGACGATTTCTTGGACGCTTTTGGAAATCCCGAAACCTTTGGAAAACAAGTAGGAGGTGATATTATCGAAAATAAAAAAACGTATTTGTACATTAAAGCATTAGAATTTTCTTCTCCTGAGAAAGCTTCAGAATTGCAGCAATTATTTAGTCTAACATTAGAAGATAATACAGTCAAAATAATTACTGCGAAAGCCATTTTTAACGAATCTGGCGCTTCAAAAGCAACGCAGGAAGCGATAGAAATGTACACTTATAAAGCATTTCAGACTTTAGACAAAATGGATCTTAATACTGATAAGAAAAATATTTTAAGAGCATTTGGTGAGAACTTAATGGGAAGAAAGGTTTAAAATTTTTAGCCACAGATTTAATAATTTTCACAGATTTAATCCTTGAAATATTTTAATCTGTGGCTTTTTTGTAAACAATAAGCTCGACAAGTTTTAAAAAAGTGTATCTGGATCAATCAACTCGGATAGTTTTTGTTTAAACTGGTCATTCAAAAGAGTTAAACCATATTGGTACGAAGCATTCATCCAACCAAAACCTTCTTCGGTGATATAATTAAATTCGGTTCCGACATTGCCATATTCGGCAAAAATTTTGTGTGAATTTATCTCCAAATCAAATTTTTCTGGAATTGTACCATTATAGTCAACGGCATTTCTGGTAATCAGCCAGAGCCAGCGATAAACCATTTCCTGAGTTTCTTCGATAAAATTATAGTGCAATAAACCTTCCCATAAAAGCATTTGATGAGGTGCCCATCCAAAAGGATAATCCCATTGTCTTGTTGGAGAGTTTTTATCTAAACTAGCTATTGATTCTTTGGTACTTCCTGCAATCCCACCTTTCATTTTAAATTTTGGCAATGTCTTTTTTACTAAAATTTCAGCTTGTTCGGGAGTACTTATTTTTGCCCAAAGCGGATAAAAAGTCGTTGCAGCCTCAAATATATGTTGTTCTTCAGTTACAAAATTATAATCAAAATAAATGCCTTTGGCTTCGTTCCAGCATAGGTTATTAATTTTTTCTTTTCTGGAAAGGGCTTTTGTTTGCCAATAATCGCTCGAATAGGAAACATGCTCATCATAGTGAAATTCTTTATTAAAAAGTGTTTCGATCAAAAAAGCAATATCTGTCTCATATTTGTAAAGCAAACTGTTGATAGCAACAGTGTTAAGATTGGCGCAAATATCGACCAATCTGTTGCTGGTGTCATGACCGCTTTCGCGCATGCTGCGGTCATGCGTAAAATAATTATCGAGTGCTGTGTCGACAATCTCTCTTTTGAGGTATTTCTTTTCGAATTCCCGAGTTGAAAGATTGTATTTTGGAGCAAATTGTTCTAAAATATCGTCAAAATGACCTTCTTCGACTTCAAATGGAATTCCAATTCCCTCTGCTTTATAACGATTCAAACCATTTGATGTTAGCCGTTTTCCTTCCTCCATCCAGACCGTTTGGTACTCTTTTATAGCCGTTTTTAGATGTCTTTCTACCCAGAAAATTTCAGGATTTGATTTTTCTATAATGGCTCTTATCAAAGAGGTGTAAAGCGGAGGTTGTGTTCGGGTCAAATAATAACTTCTGTTGGCATTGAGAATTTTTCCGTAGTGATCAATTTGATATTTGAAATTTTCGGCGATACCCAGCGCAAGATCAATTTTGTCATCAATCAAAAGACCTTGTGCGATAAAATAGCTGTCCCAACCGTACATTTCGTTAAATCTTCCACCTGGAACTACAAACGGAACACCCGAAATTTGATTGTTTTTTATTTGAAGCGCCAAGGCCAGAATACCTGGTTTTTCGTTGAGCGATAATACATATTCTGGCGTTATATTTTTGGGTAATTGTATGACTTTTAGCGTTGAATTTTCAACTTCCAACTTTTTGAAATAATCAAAAACAATTTCGTCACCAAAAGGCACGTACAAATAAGAAACGGCATTTTCAATCTTATCATCTTCCAGAATTTTTTTTACGCCAACTGCGTCAATCGTTCTGGTGAGTCCATTCCAATATAAATTTTTTATTTTTCGGGAAATTCTTTCTACAGGATTTTCGGTAATTTCGGTGATGTTTATTTCGGCAAATTCAGTATTATTTTTTTTGGCTAAAGCTAATTCCTGCAATAAGTTAGATAGGTGATAGGTTCCTTCTATAGTTACCGCATTTCCGTTTTCGGCTTCAATCGTAAAGCTTTTAGGACCCTTGTCATCAATAGTTATTTTTTTATCACCATCAGTATCTTCCTGAGCTAATAATTTTTCTAAAGTCTGACGTATATGTAATTTAAATTTCATCTTTTGCAGTTATTTTTTTTAGAATAAAAAAGGATATCAATAATAAAAACATCGGAATTAAAGTGAAATAAAACGCTTTTTCGGGGCTTTGATTCTTAAATAGCCAACCTGTAATTCGAGATCCTAATGTTCCGCCAAGAGCGGAGAAAATCACAATTAATCCAGTCATGGAGCTTTGCAGGTTTTTGGGCAATGCACTTAATACAATAGAATTTAACAACGGGTAAATTGGCGCAATAAACAGTCCTATTAACGGAAATGCAAATCCAATGAGCGGTATGTCTGCCAGACTATTAATGCTTTTTACTTCAAGCCCGACTACTTTTGGAAGCACAAAAATCACGATCAGCATAGCTACGATGATACAGAAAGTCAGTACCCAAATCCAGTTGATTTTTTGCGTTACAATTCCGGCTATTAAGCGTCCAACAGCTAGTGAGATCGCCAAAATACTCGCCATCATGATGCTGATGTTTTCTGGTAAATGAAGCACTTTGGTATTAAAAGTAGGTAACCACGAAAGGATTCCTTGCTCTATCATTACAAATAAAAAGACACTAATGACAAAAACTATAGTAAGTGTTTTGGCAATGAGTTTGAACATTTGTAAAAAGTCATCCTTAAAATTTTGTTCAGAGGTTGTTTTGGGCTCTTCAAATTTAGTAAAGAATAAAAAGGCGAAGGATAAGAGGGATAAAGCAGCGAGAAACCAATAGACGTTTAGCCAGGAATTGGGATCGCTCTCGTCATTAAAAGCAGGAAACAAAAAGTAAGCTAGTGCAATTCCGATCATAAAAACACCTTCAATACTGCTCATTAATGCGTTGTGCTGCTTTTGGGTTTCAGTAACAGTGCCAATTAAGGAATAAACTGAAACTTTGATCAGAGCAAACGAAACACCGACCGTTGCAAAAAGTATTTTAGCATTATCAAATGAGTTTCCAAAATACATCGAAATACAGGCAAGAGTTACTAATCCTAAACCTATTAGCATTGCTTTTTTAAAACCAATTCGAGGTAAAAATGAAGCGATAAAAAAGGATACTATTGCTATAGGCATGTCCTTAAAAGCTTCTAGTATACTGGCCTGAACTTCATCAACGCCATAATTTTTTTGTGATTTTAGAATAACAATACCCACGCTATTTAGTAAAATAGCAAAGACAAAGTAATTGAGGTATAAGGAGATTTTGATTCCAATGTTTTTCATCAGCTTTTACAATTTTTAGTTTTGTTTCCTAAACTTTTATTATAGTGGTATTTAAAGACTAATTTAAAATAATAAAAATACCAAGTGCCGCTTCATTAAAACAGCACTTGGAGAGTTTATTAACCAACCTAACAATAATTAGAAATTTATAGCAACCGAAAATCTAAAAGCGCGTCCTAAAATAGGTCTTGCCATAAACACATCACTTGCTGTTGAGGTCGTTTGTCTAGGATCGCCCTCAGTTAAACCAATTTCGTTAAACAAATTCGAAGCATCTACTGCAAAACGAAGGTTGTTATACGTATAATTTAAACCGGCTCCTACTTCTTTGTAAGCAGGTAAAACCTGTCTGTTGTCTTGATTGGTGAATTTTTTATCATAATAAGAAAACTGAACATAAGCAGATAAATCTTTTGTGATGTCAACTTCTGGTCTCAGGTTACAGAAGAATTTCGGAATTCTTCGGGCTGTGTTTCCATTAAAATCAAAGGTAGAACCATCTGCATTTGTTCCTGAAAAGTTGTCGTATTCTGGTTTTTGAACTGTAAAAGTAAAACCTAATTTTACCATTTCGTATCTGGCGTTGGTTTCTACTTCCAGGCCAATATTGTTTACGTCTGCAAATTTATTTTCTGAGGATCCATCAGATAAAATATCGGTAAAAGCAACATTTTTTAAGTTCATGTGAAACACATTCGCATTTACAGAAAGAAACGAGTTAGAATATTTATAACCCAATTCCAGCTGATTGACTTTTGTGTTTTCTAATTTGCTTAGATCGGCAGCATTATCATAAAATGATTCTTCGATAGGCGATCTAAAACCGTGGCTGTAACGAATGTAAGAAGCCATATTATCATTGAATTTGTAGTTCCCTGCGGCAGTATAAGACCACTCGCTCACATCATATCTCCAGTAGGTATAAGGATTTCCTTTTACAGTAGTTACCGCGTCATCAGCCGTATTATTGTCCAAAAGACCTAAATTTTCAGCAAAAAATCTTGCGTTATCTCTGTACCCGGAATATTTGTCTTTATTGTAGCGTAAACCCGCATTAAAGGTTAATTTTTCTGTCGCTTTGATTTCGGCATCAGCATAAATGTCATTCAAAAGGCCTTTTGTTTGTGCATCTCTTTCAAGCCATGTAATTCTTTCTATTCCATTCCAGGTATGATCGACACCTGTAGTATTATTTTTTACATTTAATAATCTAGGATTGTCAGAAACACCCACTAAATAAGAGTTCCAGTTCCAGTATTGGTTGGATTTCCAGTTAGAATAATAGTAGCCAGCCGTCAATTTTACAGGATCTAAATCAAAAGAAAAAGAGAAATTATTAGCAAAATTGTCCATTTTTTTCTGAATGTGCCAAAGATCAGCTCTCATAATCAAAGTATTAGGATCGAGCGTTGCGCCATTATCTACATACGTGTAATCTAAATTAGGAACTGCTGTATTTTGAACACCTGTGGCATAAGCTTCTTGTGTCCATGGACCACCGTTTGGAAAAATAGCATTGTAATTTAAATCGATAGTGGTTTGTTTGAAAGCATTTTTGAAAGTTACTTTTTCAGATATTTTCTTTTTAAATTCTGCTCCAATAGAGTTGATTACAGGGTGAGAACCATCTTCCAAATCAGCGCTAAAAGTTCCTCCTCCATATTGAGGAACATTCAAACGACTAAAATTTACAGAAGTCAAAGTACCATAGTTGGGATCAAAGCCAGCTATACCTTCAATTTTTCCGTTATTACTTTTTAAAGGAATTGGTAGATAGAACGTATTTCTGTCATTCAGATGTTTAAAATTAACTCTTAAATAATCTTCGTCATTAAATTTATACGTCAGGTTTCCTTTGATTTGGCCTCCTTTATTAGCTGTAAAACCAGTATTTCTAACACCATTATCGGCTCTGTAAAATCCACCTATATTAAAAAATAATTTATCCTGAATTAAAGCGCCAGATAAGTTAAGGTCAGTTCGGAACATTCCGTAATCAGAAGTGGTAAATTTTGCTCTTCCTTTGAATTCATTTTGACCTGTTTTCGAAATAAAATTGATAATTCCTCCAGGAGCATTGTTGGCAAAAATAGAGGCAGAACCCCCTCTTACGGCTTCCATTTTATTCACCGTTTCGTCTAATCTGTAAAAGGTATCGGCATTTGCAAATTGTAGCGCACCATCTTCAAAAACAGGCAATCCATCTTCTTGAATTTGCACGTACTCATAAGCTCCTGCAGAAGGAATTCCTCTTGCAAAAAGGTTGTTTCCAATTTCTCCACCAGAAGCTTCTACGACAAATCCGGGGATAGTCTGAAGCAAGGCAGCGGTGCTCGAAGGGGCTCTGTCTTCAATTGCTTTTGCGCCCAAAGTAGTGATAGCAACACTTGATTCCAGCTTAGATCTTGGTGCTGATGATCCTGTAACGACAACTTCTTTTAGGTTTTGTGATTCTCCTTCCAGCAGTAAATTTTCCTGTACAGATTCTCCTTCTTTTACTAGAATTTCTTTTGAAAAGCTTTTATAACCAACATTTGTTGCTACGATTGTGTAGTTTCCCGCCGCAATATCCGAAAAAAGATATCCACCGTTTTCATCTGTAATCGTATTTTTGTCGGTGCCTTGTAAAGACACATTGGCTCCTGGAACTGTCTGTCCGTTTTCGTCTACTACTTTTCCAGAAACAGAATTTTTTCCCTGCGCAAACATACTGCCTGGCAGCGAAAAGAGGCATAACATTAAAAGGATAATGCCCAAATAAGAATTAAGCTGTTTCATAATTTTTCTTTTTTTTTGATATTTTTTGGTTTTGTAGAGTAAACTTAACAAGTAATTAACAACAATGTAATTGATTTTAACCGAAAACGTTTTCGAAAACACCGAAAACGTTTTCGGAATATTATTTTTTATGGATGCTACTTTTTTTTAGTACATTTATTTCATGAATGATACTAAGTTAATAGATATTGCTTCGGCATTAGGTATTTCAGTTACAACAGTTTCAAAAGCTTTAAAAGGGTACACGGACATCAGTAAGGCGACTCGTGCACGAGTTCTTGAGATGGCGGATAAAATGAATTACATGCCTAATTCTGTGGCCGTAAATCTCAGAACTAACGAAACTAAAACTATAGGAGTCATCATTCCGGCTACCGTACATCATTTTTTTTCCAGTGTTCTCAATGGTATTTTAGAGGAAGCCGAAAAAAGAGGTTATCTGGTTATTATTCTTCAGTCTAACGAAAAATATGAATTAGAAAAAAAACAATTGGCGCTCCTGATTCAAAAGCGCGTTGACGGTGTTTTAATGTCCCTTTCTAACGAAACAGACGATTTTTTTCATATTAATGAAACGATTAGAAAAAACATTCCCGTTGTTTTATTCGATAAAATTGCAAAAAGAGTCGATTGCTCTAAGGTGATCATCAATGATGCAAAAGCAGCTTACGATGCTGTGTCGTATCTTATCAATAAAGGTTTTAAAAAGATTGCTCATTTTAGAGGTTCATACGTTCCACAAAATTCTATCGACCGGTTTTTAGGATACAAAAGAGCTCTCGAGGCTCACGGAATGGAGTATGACTCCAAATTGGTTTATGTTTGTGATAATAATACAGATTTTGAAGACGGTTATGAGAATGCCCAAAAAATAATGGCAGAGCATCCAGATGTAGATGCCATTTTTGCCATTACAGATTTGGTTGCCATCGGAATTATCAAATATTTTAATGAAGCAGGAATAAAAACGCCTGAACAAGTGGCTGTTTTTGGGTTTAGCAACTGGTTTATGAGTACGGTAATATCTCCGAAATTAACGACAATCGATCAGCCAGGATTTGAAATGGGTCACAAAGCAGTTTCTATTTTAATTGACGAAATTACAGACCTGAAGGAACATCGACCTATCAAGCATCAAATTGTAGAACTTCCAACAAGAATCATTGAAAGAGAATCGACCGTTAAGTGATTTTTTAGTTTTAACTTTGCTTCAATCTTTAAACGGCATCCATGTTTCCAATTCCTGAAAATACCGATTTTTTATTGGCTGATGCCGAAAGTAAAAATTTATATCTTAACTTAATTGAGCAAATTAATAAGGATTTTAATTTGGCAAATGAAGGAATCGATTTTCCATTGAGTATTTCTCCTGAGGAATTGAAAATTCAATTACATGAAAAAATCTACCGAATGATTCAGTATAAATTTGCAGAATATCTGAATCTGCTCTATATTATCGATGTTTCTGAAAGTGAAATTAAAAAACTGGATGGCTCTGATTTGGTCATGCTAGCTGAGCAAGTTTCCTTTTTAATTTTAAAAAGAGAATGGCAAAAAGTCTGGTTTAGAAATCACTACAAGTAAAATACTTCGTTCATAATTAAGAGGAATGGTCAAAAAATAAGATTGTTTTGATTTAGAGTTATTTCTTAAAAACGTTAAGAAAGTAATCTAAAATATAGTATCATGAAGAATGAAATAATACACACTTTAACTAATAATTTTGAGACCCATTCTAATCAAACGCAAGAAGGAATTGAATTTTGGTTAGCAAGAGATTTACAACATCTTTTAGGGTACTCAAAATGGGACAATTTTACAGGGGTTATTTCTAAAGCGAAAACGGCTTGCGAAATTTCTGGAGAAAATATTGAAGACCATTTTGCCGACGTTGGGAAAATGGTCTCAATCGGCTCAGGTACACAAAAAGAAATACCAGATATAATGCTTACCAGGTATGCCTGTTATCTTATTGCCCAGAATGGAGATCCACGAAAAGAAACCATAGCTTTTGCACAACGCTATTTTGCAATTCAAACACGAAAAGCAGAGGTAATCGAACAAAAAATACTTGAATATGAGCGTGTTCAAGCGAGAAATAAACTTAAAGCAACTGAAAAAGAACTTTCTCAAGTAATTTTTGAACAAACAGGAGGGAATCAAAATTTTGCCCTGATCAGGAGTAAAGGAGATGCGGCATTATTTAATAAAACAACACAACAAATGAAAATAAAATGGGGACTGGCCAGTACAAAACCATTAGCTGATCACATGCCTACTATTTTACTAAAAGCAAAAGATTTTGCTACTGAAATAACGATTTTCAATGCAAAAGAACATAAAATGAAAACCGAGAATCAAATTTCTAATGAACATATCATTAACAATAAATCTGTACGTAGCACATTGATTTCACGTGGTATCATTCCTGAAAATTTATTACCCGAAGAAGACATTAATAAAATTGAAAGAAAATTAGCGAGTGATGAAAAAAAGGCACTTAAAAATCCAGATAAATTAAATGAAAAAGAATAGATTTTCAATGCACGATTGTTGTACTACATTATAAAAAAATACCTATTTCTACATTTATGAGTGTAGAAATAGGTGTAGATTTTACAAGACATTGCTAATCAATATTTTTTGCAGAGAGGATGGGATTCGAACCCACGATACAGTTACCCATATACTAGCTTTCCAGGCTAGCTCCTTCAACCACTCGGACACCTCTCTAAATTGGTTTGCAAATAACATAAAAAAAAACGAGTTAGAAAAACTATTTAGAACAATCCTTTACATACTTTTTCTAAATTCTTCAATAAATAATTTTACAGCCTTCTTTTGATAGGTTCCATCTATGGTTAAAATAAACGAATCTCGTTTGGTATCTACACCAACAATCTGAATTGCTTTTAGGTTATTCCAATCTCTCAGCGCTTTTTCGGTAACAATAGTGGCCCAGTCGCTTTCTTCTACCAATCGCAAAAGAGCGTGAACCGCATTTAGCTCGATCGAAACTTTAGGTTTCATATTGTTTTTTAAAAAGAGTTCATCCAGAAATTCTCTCGAATTAAATCCTTTTACAGGTAAAATAAGCGGAATATTTTCGATGTTTTTAAAAGGAATTTTATCCAAAACAGCCAATTCGTTTGATCTAGAAACGGCCATAACCAATTGCGAAGTAAATAAGGGAATTTTTTGAAAAGGCAGCTCAATTTCATTAGACGAAATCACCAAGACCAGATCCAGTTCGTTGTTTAATAATTTTTTTTCCAAAGGTTCTGTCGTACCATATTCGACAACAATTTTTAAATTTGGGTAGGTTTTGGCAAATGCATTGACAATCGGTAAAACCAAAAGTCCAAAAATATAAGTCACACCAATACGCAATTCTCCACCAATCATTTCATTTAAATCATCAATCGCCTGTTTACCACTTTGCACATTTTCTATAATTTGCTTGGCGTGAATTAAAAATACAGAACCTGCTTCGGTTAGTTTGACTTTTTTCCCAATCCTAATAAACAAAGGCATTCCGAGTTCTTCTTCGAGCTTTTTTATTTGCTGTGATAAACCAGATTGGGTTACAAAACACAATTCGGCCGCTTTTGTAAAGTGCAAAATCTCGGCCGTTTTGATAAAATATTGCAATTGATAGATTTCCATATTGATAATTTTAAATACTCATTATCAGTAAAATTATTAATTTTTCTAATGAAATCATAATTGCGAACTTTGTCAAAAAATAGCTCGCATTATGTTTAAAGCGTTACGATCAAAAAACTTCAAATTATTTTTTTACGGCCAATCGGTTTCCGTTATTGGTACTTGGCTTCAAAAAACAGCTGTAAGTTGGATGGTTTACAGCATTACAGGATCGGTATTTTTATTAGGATTGACAACTTTTTTAAGCATGATTCCGTCTTTGTTTTTGGCTCCTTTGGCCGGAAGTATCATTGGACGTTATGACAGGCACAAAAGCATGATTTTTTTACAATCTATGGCGATGTTGCAAGCGGGAGCTTTGGCATTATTGATTTACCTGAAAATTTACAATATCAATTTTATTTTAGCATTGAGCCTTTTTCAGGGAATTATCAACGCTTTTGATATGACCTGCAGACAGACTATGATGATCGACATTGTAGACCATAAAGAAGACTTGTCTAATGCTGTTGCCTTAAACTCGACACTAAACAATTTTGCCCGAATTGCCGGTCCAGCATTGGCCGGAATTATATTGCATACCTATGGTGAGGACATTTGTTTTATTGGAAATTTCCTGAGTTATATTCCAGTTTTGATATCGTTATTGATGATGAAAATTACACCACACATTCCGGCAACAGATAAACTTAAAATGTTAGAGAATTTCATCGAAGGCTTTGATTATGTAAAAAAAGAAACCGAAATGGCAAAAATGCTCCTGATGTTAACATGCAGCAGTTTGTTTGTGATTTCTTTTAATACTTTAATGCCTGTATTTGCCAAGGATATTTTTAGTGGCAACGCACAAACTTTTAGCTGGTTTGAAAGTGCGGCAGGTATTGGCTCTATTGTCTCTGCTATTTACCTTGCCAACCTAAAAACATCAAAAAACATGAATAAAATAATGATTTCGGCCAGTTTATTACTCGGATTTAGTATTATTGTTTTGGCTTATTCGAATAGTTTGATACTCGCACTTACCTGCATGGCTTTGAGCGGTGTAGGCATGATGGCACAAACATCCTCTATAAACATATACGTGCAGACCCAAAGCACCGCCAAGATGCGCTCACGAAGTATTAGCTATTATTTAATGGCGTATCAAGGAATGATTCCGGTTGGGAGTTTGTTAATTGGGTATGTTTCTAATGAAATAGGCACGCGACACACGGTAGCATTGCAAGGTTTGATCTGCATTCTTTCGGTAGTAGTTTATGTGTATTATAAAAACCACAAATCTTCAGAAAAACTAGAAATTTGTCCAGTTCGTTACAGAGATTCTAATAGTTAAAGGGTTAATTCCAAATTCCAATTAGATAAATTAATTGATTTAGTGAGCTTATATCACTTATATGATAAAAAAACTAAAGCGAAATCTCCCCACGCAAGGAAGTTTCAAAAATTGTTTTAAAATCAGCTGGTGGAATGTCATGACCCAATAAATACATCAATTTGGTGATTGCGGCTTCGGTTGTAATGTCTTTTCCAGAAATAACGCCCAATTCTTTCAAAACGGTGCTGGTTTCATATTGTCCCATATTGACACTTCCGCCAGAACATTGCGTCACATTTACAATCTGCAGACCCGATTTAATAGATTTTTCAATGAGTTTTAAAAACCAATCTTCTGTTGGAGCATTTCCTGCGCCATACGTTTCTAATACAATTCCTTTTAAATCTTGGATCGCCAAAATCGAAGCCAAAACGGTCTCACTCATTCCGGGAAACATTTTGATAATGGCTACGTGATTGTCCAGATTTTTATGTACAATCAATTCTGCATTTGTTTTTATAGGAAGGAATAAATGTGAATTTAGCTTAAGATGTACGCCAGACTCAACCAATTCAGGATAGTTAGGTGCTGTAAAAGCTCTAAAATGCTCGGCATTTACTTTTGAAGTTCTGTTTCCGCGGTATAATTTGTACTCAAAATACAGACAAACCTCATGAATAACCGGTTTTCCGTTTTCCTGCAACGAAGCAATCTGAATGGCTGTAATCAGATTTTCTTTGGCATCGGTACGCAGATCGCCTATAGGCAGTTGCGAGCCCGTAAACACTACGGGTTTAGTCAAATTTTCTAACATAAAGCTCAACGCTGATGCAGAGTATGACATAGTATCTGAGCCGTGCAAAACTACAAATCCGTCAAAAATGATATAATTATCTTCTATAATTTCGGCGATTTTTTTCCACATCGCCGGATTCATATTTGAAGAATCTATCGGATCTTCAAAAGAAACGGTTTCGATTTCGCAGTCTAATTGTTTGATTTCGGGAATGTTTTTCAACAATTTTCCAAAATCAAAAGCTTTGAGCGCACCTGTCTCAAAATCTTTACTCATACCAATGGTTCCACCAGTGTAGATGAGCAGTATTTTTGGTTTAGATGACATCCTCGTATTTTAATTTATTGACCACAGGATTGGCATACATAGACAAAAAGCCTTGTCGTGTAACAGGATTATCACTGCCGATTCGCATTTCTAAACGACGCTCAAAAAGAGATTTTTCGCTTTCTTTGTACAAATGAGCAAATTTTTCAGTCTCGTTTAAAATATCGTATGCAATAAAGTTAGTCGGCCATAATTGATAGTTTTTCAAAACCGAATCATCAATTACTTGCGCAAGTGCCTGGATTTGCTTGTTAGAATTGTCGTTTTCAGCTGCAATTTTATCAATTTCAGTATCTAAAACATCACCTACGTGAATGTGTATTCTTTTTTTGGTTCCCATGATACCACTTAAAATGGTCATAAAATCCTCATTTTTTTCTTTGATGTAAACCTCATTGTTTGCTTCTGCCATCAATTGTGGCATTTTTAGAACATCAGTAGGATCGTATTCGTATGAAATAGAAACCGGGACAATTTTTAATTTTTTGAAATAATCCATCAAGTTTTTTTCATCAGAGCCCATTCCAATCATTTTTAGAACACCCGGATTCGTTTCGTCATTGCCGTCTTTGGTACGTCCTTCTCTTTGGGCAATCCAAACAGAGCGATTTTCACGAAGCAGCAACTGACCAATATATTCAGATAATAATTTAGAGCTTTGTAGCATTTCTCTGGGGGTTAAACCTCTTAAAACCAGAAAGTTTCTGTTTAGTTTTGCCAAGGTGCTCAGGAACGCTTTTTGTACCAAATTGTCACCAATTGCAGATGCAGTCATTACCAATCCATGTTCAAACAAGCTTACGTTTAGCAAAGTTGTGTCTAAAAGTATGTCACGGTGGTTGGAAATGAAGAGGTAAGATGTATTTTTTTCCAGTTTTTCAAAACCAGAGGTCGTCAATCCTTCAGAACTTTTTTCAAGTACTTTTTGGATTGTATGATAAATAAAATTGCATTGAAAATCGCGAATCGAATGCGTTTTCTTTAATTGTTCTTTCCAAACATGATCTTCTAATTCCGGAAAAGTAAAATTCATCATGGCTTTTAGCATCGGATGATTGACAGCGCCCTGAATAGCTTCATTTATTTCGGAATCATAAAACGGTCGAATAGCATCAAATTTTTGCATTATATCTATTTTTGTGGGCAAAAGAACAAAAAAAAAATCAAAATATTGTACATTACAAGTTAAATACCAAAAATGTCTTTTGAATTTTGTGTAGTAATTGCTGCAATTTCATCCTCTGTCACCTCATAAATCTGAGCCAGTTTCGTAATAACATTTACTAAATAAGAACTTTCGTTTCGTTTACCTCTGTACGGAATCGGCGCCAGATAAGGCGAATCTGTTTCGAGAACGATGTGTTTCAGGTCGATTTGGTTTAAAAACTGATCTATTTTTCCGTTTTTGAAAGTTACAACGCCTCCGATTCCTAATTTCATATTGTACGAAAGGGCCTGAAGCGCCTGTTCGAAAGTGCCACTGAAACAATGAAAAATCCCAAACAATTCCTCTGATTTTTCTTCTTCTAAAATTTCAAAAATCTCATCAAAAGCCTCGCGACAATGAATCACAATCGGTAATTTGTATTTTTTTGCCAGCTGAATTTGAGTTCGAAACGCAATTTGCTGTTCTTTAAGATGTGTTTTGTCCCAGTACAAATCGATCCCGATTTCGCCAACTGCATAAAATTTTCTTCTGGCCAATTCTGTTTTTACGTGCTGCAATTCTTCTTCGTAATTATCTTTCACGTAAGTGGGATGCAAACCCATCATCAGGAAAACATGATCGGGATAATTTTGCTCCAAATCATACATAGATTGTGTCGCAGCGGCATCAATAGCAGGAATAAAAAAACGTGTTACTCCAGCGTTTATGGCTCTTTGTATCATTTCGTCACGATCCTGATCAAATTCTTCAGAATATAAATGTGTGTGTGTATCGGTAATTATGGTGGTCGAATTCAATTGTCTGTTTTTAAAAAAGCAAAATTACGACAATATTAAAAACTTTCCCAATTTGAAGAAATGGCAAAAAAATAAATTTTAAAACTAATTAATTCCAATACCCTAAAACAATCAATCCAGCTCTTTTAATAACTTTTGAACTTCCTCAAAATTCTCATAATCAGCAGGAATCGTCAACAAGATTTCTTTGCAGGCTTTGTAGTCTTTTTGTTTTAATTTGGATAAAGCAAGATTCCAAATAGCTTTGTTTTTATAGGCAGAAGTTCCCGATTTTAACTCATTAAAAACAGTTTCAGACTGCTTAAATTGATTTTCTTCTAATAATGAAATTCCATAAAAATACTGTATTTCAGCCGTTTTATTTTCTTTCAAGAGAGTTTCAAAAAGCGGAATAGCTTTGTTATATTCTTTTGCATTAAAAGCAATTTCGGCCTGTTTGAGAGTTGTATTACTACTGCTTCTTTCTGTAAAATAGGCCTCTTCTGGCTGATTGAAATCTTCAAAACGCGGATTCGAATTTTGATTCAGGAAGAAAATCCCAATCAAAATTGCGACAGAAGCGGCTACTGTAAAATACCAAGGTTTTAACTGGATGACTTTTGCTTTTGAAGGTCGGAAATGTGCTTCCGAAATTGTTTTTAGATTGGTTTTAAAAGCTGCTCTATCTTTTTCAAATGTAAATTTATTGGTCAATTGAAACTGCATTTCTTTGAAAGTTTCAAAGGCTAAAGCCAAAGATTCATCTGCTGCCAATTGTTTTTCAAAAGCATACTTTTCTTCTACAGACATTTCGTTCTGCAGATATTGATCAAATAATAGGTAATTTTCTTCGTTCATGGCGGCTTACTTTTTTAACGATTTATAGACTTGGGCTTCCTGAATCCACTGTGTCAATTGTCCTACGCACAACGATTTTTTTTTGCGTACATAACCATACGTTACCTGAAGTTTTTCTGCAACTTCTTCCATTGTTTTAAGCGTAAAACTCCATTGCAAAAGTTCTTTGCATTTGTCGCCTAACTTTTGAAACATGGTATCAAAAAGTTGCTGTTTTTCGTCAAATGTTTCGGTCTGCACAACCATTTCCTGAGTAGATTCATTTATAGATGCTAAATCTTCGTTGATTGTTACCCCTTTGTTCGCTGTTTTTTTCAGTTCGTTCAGCCATTTCCTTTTGCACAGTAAAAAAAAGTACGCATCAAAAGGGCAGGTCAGCTGCAGCGCATTGGCTTTGGCCTGATTAAAAAGCAAAATCATAATTTCTTGAACAATGTCTTGCGCCTGATCTTCATCGCCCGAATTATTCTTTATATAAGCAACCACCTTGGGAACAAATTTTTTATAAATAGACTGAATCACCGCCGAATTATTGCTCGCCAGTCCGTCGATATACATTTGATCGGGATGAATGGTTCTTTTTTCCATATTTAAAATTATTAGCTAATGTAAAAAAAGAATTCGGAAAAAAATGGATTAAAAAGGGGTAACAAATCAAGACATAAATTGATATAGAGTAAAAAGAAGCATTTTTTAAATACAAAATTAGTATTCAATGGAAAGTTATCAATTTACAACCGAGAAAGATTTTGCCAAATTTCAAAAAATACTTTCAACAAAGATTCAAAACGGATTTGTCATTACAGAGCGTAACGACAAATTGCCGTACGTTGTTTTAACAAAAGAGAAAAAACAAATTGATTCTTCTTTTCATTTGTTTCTTGTTTTTGCTACTATAGGTCTTTGGTCTTTTATTTGGCTGTATTTGATCATTCGTTATAAAAAGACCAAAAACATTCTGGTGGCGGTAGATGAAGACGGGAATGTTTTTGAAGAAAAGTGCCTTTCGAAATAAATTTCAAAAAAAAATTAAAAAAAGGGGTAACAATTATAAAACTAAAAACATCTATTACTATAACTATTTAAAACTAGAAATCATGAACACAAATTTTAAAAAAATCGGATTATTATTCTTGGCCATAACCACATTCGTAAGTTGCGATAATTCAGACGGCGACGATATTATTGTAACACCACCATCTGCTACAGCATTTGCCAATGTAAGAAATATTGCTATCGAGACAAGAACTCAAAAGTTTACGGCGACTGCGGGAACGGGAACCATTTCTTTAACTTCGGCCAAAGGCGTAAAAATTAACATCAATGGTAACTGTTTAACAAAAGTAGGAGTTCCTGTAACAGGTGCCGTTACTATTGAATACATCGAACTTTTTGACAAAGGAAACATGTTGGTAACCAACAAACCAACAATGGGTTTAACCGCTGACGGAAAGAAAAACTTGCTTATTTCTGGTGGTGAATTTTTTATCAAAGCCACACAAGGCGGACAAGAATTGGCAACCTCGTGCAATATTAATCTTTTGGTTCCTACAGCGCTCACAAATGGGTTAGACAACGAAATGACTTTGTGGTTTGGAAATGTAGAAGACCCGGAAAATCTGGTTTGGAGAGAAGCTAATCCAAATGCAGATGGAACTGGCGGAAAAGGTGGTGTGCAAGGCGAAGGAAACAATTATTATGTAACTTTTGGAAACTTCGGCTGGACAAACGTTGATAAATTTTATAGTGATCCACGACCAAAAACGACTATTCTGGTAGATGCCCCAGAAGGGTACGACAACAACAATTGCGCAATTTACTTGTCTTACGATGGCGAAGGTCAAAATGCTTTGGCAAAATTAGACACCTATACAACAGCAGGTTTATTTAGCGAGCATTACGGACAAATTCCGGTAGGATTGGCTTGTCACATTATTTTTGCAACCGAAGAAAGTGGTCAATGGCGCTACGCAATCAAAGCGGTTACGATTGCAGCGGGGAGCACTTATAGCTTTACTTTGGCAGAAACAACAGTGGGCAGCGAAGCGCAATTGGTAGCGGCTATCAATGCTATTCAGTAACTTACAAAATACTTTTCAGGAAAAAGTGATGATTTGCTCATCACTTTTTTTTACATTTAAAAATAATTTGAGATTCTTTTTTATAAATTTCAGAAGCTAATCCTGCTGTCCGCTGTATTCCCGATAAATAAAAACTACGGCTAAAAAGCCTTGTTTTTCTAAATCGGGAGATGCCGCTTCCATCAGGGCTAAAAACTCCTCGACTATGAAAAAACTATTGTACTACTTTATGTGTCTCTCATCAGTAATGGTGTTTTCGCAAGCAAAAGTAAAAGATACCATAACCCGAAGAGCCAATATTACCTACAATCAAAAAGCAAATGCAGTAACTTTTAAGCCCGAGACACCGCCTTTAATCCCGATTGCGGGAGCCCCAAAACCCAGTTATTCTTACCTGTGGGAACTCGGCGACGGTCATTACAGTAAACAGGCAGAACCCAAACATGTTTACAAAAAAAAAGGAACCTATACCGCCCGCCTGACCGTTACCAACAATTATGATAACGGCAAACCTCCTGCGACACGACCAAAAAAAGTAGCGGTAAACGAAATAGAAAATGACCCGTATCAGGACATTGCTTCTATAGCAGACCAAAACGGATTTGCGATTCAAAAAAACTGCGATCCCATTCCGGATCAGGAAATGGTAGTTGTGATGAGTTATCAGAATCTGGAAAATTATGTAGCCAGCGGAAAATTATATCTGTTTTATAACGAAAAACAATTCAAAAATAATCATTTCGAACTTCTTGATTTCAGAACCTATGCAGGCGAGTACGAAGTAAAAGAAAATACGCTTGCAAGCGCAACCGATCTTGATGAGTCTAAAACGTATTTGGCTTCTGCCGAAAATACTTTTAAAAGCAAAAAATACAAAAATACGACCACCGAAGAAGATTTAGAAGCCAGTCTGGCAGAAGCGAACAGTCTTTATAAAAATGTATCAATTCTGGATTTTGACAATGCCGATCCCGGTGAAACGCGCAATATTTTTTATACTTTCAAAACTACTCCAGAAATGATAAAAGACACCAGCGCAACCGTTACAATGCGGGGTATTTTTGTACCGAACAGAAGTTTTAAAAATCATAAAATCAAGAATCTCGAAATGGAAATTGTAACTTCTCACGATCCCAATAAAATGGGTTCTAACGGAAGTTTTATCAATTATAGATTGGTGAGTTTTAAGAGAGTAAAATTCAAAACCCGTTTTCAGAACAATGGCGAAGGTCCCGCCAGAATGATTCGTTTAGAAACCGATATTCCGGATATGTTTGACAAAAAAACGTTTCAAATAGAGAGTATGTATCCCGAGTGCCCTATTTGTCCAAAAGATGAGGTGCCTACTATAAGTTGCCTGGACACAATTATCAAGCAAAAACAAATTTTCTTTACTTTCAAAAACATCTATTTGCCTGGAAGTAATCAGAAAAATGTCAAAGAAATTGACAGTACCAAAGGCTTTGTACGTTATTCTATGAAGTTTAATGAAGATTTTCATAAAGTAAAAACCAAAAGCAGAACGGCAATTATTTTTGATAAAAATGAGCCCATTATTACCAATTATGCTACGACACGATTTTTGCCGGGTATTTCGATAGGAGCTAAGGCGGGTTACAATATCTACCCAGATTTAGAAAAAGCGACGAGTTATTTTGTGGGAGCTACGATTTCTCCCTTCAAATCGTACCGGTTTTATTGGCAGGTCGAATGGCTTAATGCCCTCAATAAGTATGAAAGTAAAGCCAGTGTAATGGATGAAATTGTCGTTAACCCAAACGGTGTAAAACAATTGCAACGTACTACAATCAGTGCAGAAAACAAAAATGTCAATTGGGAAATCCCGATTCTAATTCGATACAACATCAATAATTATTTTGGCATTGGTGCAGGAATACAGGCGAACGTAAATGTTTCGGAAGAGAATAATCAAACGATAAAAATTGAAAACTTTGAAGGTGGAGATACTCGATTTTTAATGAATACCACCACCAGATCCACTTCGATTAAAAATTCTTTTACCAATTATAATGCAGGTTTTTTGTTGGATCTGACGGCTGGTTTTGCCCGGATCGGACCTAGTTTTGGAGCCCGATATGTAATGAATTTTGAGCAGGATTTTAATTACATTCAGTTGTACGGAATATGGAAGTTTTAATAGTCTTGCGCAGCGATAGACAAAATTATTTTAATTTTTTTGAAATAAAATCCCGATGACAAAACGATATTGTTATTTTTTCTTCTTTTTTACTCTGATTTTATTCGGACAAAAAGCTGTAAATCCAGAAGATAAAATTTACCAAGCAATTGATGTTTTTATTGCAAACCCAACGGTACAAAATTTGCAGAAACTTTCTGCTGCAGAAGCCAATTTCTGGAAAAATCCGAAATCAAAAACCAAAGAAGAATGGCTGGCTATTGTGGTTTTAAACTGCAACAAAGCCTACTATGAAAATCAATTGGGTCAGACCAGTTCGTCCATAAAAAGTTATGAAAAAGCCTGGCAATTGTACCAAAAAAAGAAGCTTCAGGGATATGATATCATTGAGTATTGCCTGAAACCTCTGGGCAATTTATACACCATTTTAGGAGACTATGACAGTGCTGAGAACACTATAAAGCAGTATTTTTTTATAGTAAATACAACACCAAATTATCCTGATGCTGCAGGTCAAAAATTTGCAGCGATTTTAAATTTATCAAATGTCTATCAAAGTTCAGGAAAAAACAATCAGGTGATTGAGTTGTTAGAAAGCACTTTGAAAACAGAAAAATTATCGACTATTCAAAAAGGTGTTTTGTCGAATAATTTAGGGAATGCTTATTTACTAAGTTCAAAGAATATCCTACTGATTCGAAATTCTGATGACAAGGCAGAAAAGGCTTTTAATGCCTCGATACAATATCTGAAAGGCGAAAAAAATCAATCTGAAACGCTTTCTAATTCGTATCGAAATTTAGCTTCTCTCTATCGTCAACGGCAACAATTTGATGTCGCAAATAGTTATTTTGAACAAGCGGAAAAATTATTTTTAGAAATTCAGAATCCGCCAATTCGAAAAAAAGCAAAACTCTATTATGATAAAGCAGTATTGCTTTTTGATCAAAAAAAATACCGAGAAAGTGACGAGCAAATCGAAACAATATTGTCTATTTTACTTCCAAATTATACTACTGCAAAAAACACGTTGCCACATACAAATGATTTGTATCCCGAAACCCTTTTGATGGATGCGATTGATCTTCAGGCCGAGATTTTTTTGAAACAAAATAAGCCTAAAAAAGCGCTTGAAGCATTTGAACTTTCTTTTTATATCGAAGATTTACTCATGAATATAATGGTGTATGAAAATGCTAAAATCATCACCCAATTACGGGCCAGAAATCGTACCGAAAAATGTATTTCTATTTATGAAAATTTGTATTTTAAAGAGAAAAAAACTTCCTATTTGGTAAAGGCTTTTGAGTTGGCAGAAAAGACTAAATCAGGTATCCTGAAAGATTATCTTGCGACTGTTAAAACAGCTTCTTCAGAAGAAAAATCGCTTTTGAGACAGCTTCAAAACCTTAATAACGAAATTGTAAAAGAGCAACAAAAAGGAAGTTTGGCTCGTATTGAGATTATTAACAAAGCAATTAGAAAGCAAAATGAAGTCATGCTTTCGCTAAAGAAAAAACAATTTGAAAAGGATTATTTAGATGCCAAAAAAATTGATACAGAAGCGTTGTTATCTAAGTTAGAAAAACAAAAAGCTTTTATGATTTATTACTTTATGGGCAACGAAAAAATGTACTTTTTTACACTTAAACATCAACAAATAGCACTAGATTATATCAATATTACGCATACTGCTATTCCTAAAATCGTGCAATTTATAGATTATTTTAATGATTCAAATTCGATCAATAATGATATTTCAGGCTATAACAAATACGGGAAAGTGGCTTATGATGTACTAAAATTGCCAAAAAAAAACAATTACGAAAATCTCATTATTGTTCCAGATGGTATCTTAAATTTTCTGCCTTTTGAAGCGTTGATTACCGAAGGATCAAAGACGACCAATTTTGCCAAAATGCATTATTTTCTAAATGATTTTAATGTGGCGTATAACAATTCGGCTAGTTTTTACTTGAATTCTAATTCGATTTCATCCCATAAAAAAACCATTTTAGGTGTTTTCCCTATTTTCGAAAAAACTGATTTTGAATTGGCTTATTCTAAAAAAGAATTGCAATCGATAAAAGCTAAATTCGAAGGGAAATATTTAGAAAATGCTACTGCAACCTATTCTAATTTTAAAAATAATGCTGCCCAATATTCTATTTTGCATTTAAGTACGCATGCTTCTTCGGGCGATATCGAAACACCTGCGAGCATCAAATTTTATGATCGCGAAATTCTCTACTCTGAATTATATGGACTTACTATAAAGCCAGATTTAGTCGTTTTAAGTGCTTGCGAAACCGGAATTGGAAAGCTCTACAAAGCCGAAGGCGCGATGAGTATCGCAAGAGGTTTTCAGTTTGCGGGAGCTCAAAATCTATTGTTTTCGTTATGGAAAGTAAACGATTATACAACGGCTGTTTTTATGGATGATTTTTATCAAAACATTAAAAATAACCAATCTTATTTTGAAGCCAATGCCAATGCCAAACATGATTTTTTGAATAATCCCGACATTACAAACGCCAAAAAATCACCTTATTATTGGAGTGCATTTGTGTATTACGGTACTATTTCGCCTCCCGAAAAACCAACAAATTATATTGTGTACATCCTTAGTTTTTTGGGACTAATTGGTTTATTTTTGATATTCAATCGCTATCGAAAATGAAAGACTTACACGAAATTCTGAAAAAAGAAAAGTATAAAAAAATAAAATTCAAAATCATCAAAACACAGCATTTGCTAATAAAAATAAAAATCAATAATGTGTCGGGTAATTTTATTTTGGATACGGGCGCTTCCAATTCCTGTGTAGGCTACGAAAGCATTGAACGTTTTGAACTGACCACAAAAAACTCTGAAACTAAAGCCGCAGGAGCAGGAGGAACAGGAATGGATACTCAAATTTCGAAACATAATTTTTTGCAGATCGGTTCTTGGAAAAACGACGATTTCAGTCTCGTAATTTTTGACCTTTCACATGTCAATGAAGCCTTGCAGCAATACAAAGCAAAAGCGGTGCATGGCATTATTGGCGCAGATGTTTTGATGGAAGGAAAGGCAATTATTGATTATTATAATCATTATTTGTACCTTAAATAATAAATTTCAAAACGTGGTTTTTGAGCAAAATAAAAAATCCCAAACTCCTTATAATTGGATTTTGGGATTTTTAATATTATAAATTATTTTAAAACTATAGTTCTAAAGCTTTTTTAGCATCACCATTCATTAATAATTCTACTGGATTTTCTAGTGCTTCTTTTACAGCTACCAAGAATCCAACAGACTCACGCCCATCAATAATTCTATGGTCATAAGACAAAGCTACGTACATCATTGGGTGAATTTCTACTTTACCATTTACAGCAATCGGACGCTCAATAATATTGTGCATTCCTAAGATTCCTGATTGCGGTGGGTTGATAATTGGTGTAGACAACATACTTCCAAAAACACCTCCGTTAGTAATTGTAAATGTTCCGCCAGTCATATCATCAACGGTGATTTGACCATCACGTGCTCTAAGCGCCAATCGTTTGATCTCGGCTTCAATTCCACGGAAAGTTAAGTTTTCGGCATTACGTACTACAGGAACCATTAAACCTTTTGGTCCTGAAACTGCGATAGAGATATCTGCAAAATCGTATGCTACTTTGTAGTCGCCATCCATCATTGAGTTGACGTCTGGATATAATTGCAATGCTCTGGTTACAGCTTTTGTAAAGAAAGACATAAAACCTAAACCAAGACCACCATGTTTAGCTTTGAAAGCATCTTTGTACTCGTTACGAATCAAGTTGATTGGCGTCATATTAACTTCGTTGAAAGTCGTTAACATGGCTGTTTCGTTTTTAGCAGCAACTAATCTTTCTGCTACTTTACGGCGCAACATTGAAAGTTTTGTACGCTCAGAACCACGGTTTCCACCAGTTGGGGTTCCCATTGAAGGTACTGCATTTAAAGCATCTTCTTTAGTAATTCTTCCATCTTTGCCCGTTCCTGAAACAGTTGTTGGCGCTATATTTTTTTCGTCTAATATTTTTCTTGCTGCTGGAGAAGGAGTGCCAGATGCATAAGTTGTTGCTGCTGCTGGCGCTGCTTTTGGAGCTTCTGTTTTTACTTCGGCCTTTGGAGCCTCTGCTTTCGGTGTTTCTGCTTTTGGAGCTTCAGCTGCCGGAGCATCTCCTGCTGGTTTTGCTGCACCTGTATCAATTAAGCAAACTACTGCACCTACTGCTACTGCATCGCCTTCTTCTGCTTTTAGCGTAATGATTCCGCTTGCTTCTGCTGGTAACTCAAGAGTTGCTTTGTCTGAATCAACTTCAGCTATAGCTTGATCTTTTTCTACATAATCTCCGTCTTTTACTAACCAAGTTGCAATTTCAACTTCTTTTATTGATTCCCCTGGTGATGGGACTTTCATTTCTAAAATCATCTTCTTCTTTGTTTAAAGTTTAATTTGTTTAAAGTTTCAAGTTGCTTAACATTAAACCTGAAACTTTAAACTTGAAACAATTCTTTTTTATCTAAATAAATCTTTATCGAATACCATTCTAATGGCATCGGCGTGACGGCGTTTTGCACGTGTGTAACTTCCTGATGCCGGTGCAGCATAAGCTTTTAATGAAGCCAATCTCCATTTTACAAGATCAAAGTTCATTAACATAAAGCTATAGGCTCCCATGTTTTTAGGTTCTTCCTGTGCCCAAACATAATCGTCGGCATTTGGATATTGCGCGATAATCGCTTTTAATTGCTCAACTGGCAACGGAAATAATTGTTCGATACGAACAACTGCAACGTCTTTTCTACCATTGTTTTCTCTTTCGGCAACAATGTCGTAGTAGAATTTACCTGTAACAAAAACTAAAGTTTTTACTGCTTTTTTGTCTACTGCATTGTCATCAATTGTTTCTTGGAAACTTCCGGTTGCCAATTCTTCTACTGTAGAGACACATCTTGGGTCACGCAATAAACTTTTTGGAGAGAAAACGATCAAAGGTTTACGGAAATTGGTTTTCATTTGTCTTCTTAACAAGTGAAAAAAGTTTGCAGGCGTTGTACAATCGGCAACATACATATTTTGTCTTGCACAAAGCTGTAGGTAACGCTCCATTCTGGCAGAAGAGTGTTCTGCTCCCTGGCCTTCGTAACCGTGAGGCAATAATAAAACAATTCCGTTTTGATTGTTCCATTTGTCTTCACCACACGAAATGTACTGGTCGATCATAATTTGTGCACCATTAGAGAAATCTCCGAATTGTGCTTCCCAAATTGTCAATGCTTTTGGGTTAGCCAAGGCATATCCATAATCAAAACCAAGAACTCCGTATTCAGACAAAAGTGAATTGAATACTCCGAATTTTCCTTTTTTGTTTTCGATACCATTCAATAATATTACTTCTTCTTCAGAATCTTCCACTTTTACTACAGCGTGACGGTGAGAGAATGTACCACGCTCTACGTCTTGTCCTGAAATACGAATATCAAATCCTTCGGTCAAAAGAGAACCATAAGCTAATGTTTCTGCAGTTCCCCAGTCAACGGTATTGTTATCGTATCCGGCTTTTCTGTCGGTAACAATTTTAGTTATTTTATTGATGAATTTTTTATCTGATGGTAAAGTTGAGATTGTATTTATAATAGAATCTAAGCCTTTTTTATCAAAAGTTGTATCTACTTTTTGAAGCATTTGTGTATCGGTTACCTGAACAAATCCTTCCCATTCGTTTTTCATGAATGGTGTTATAATCGTCAAATCTTTTTTACGGGAAGCTTCTAAATTCTCCTCCATTAAAGATTTGTATTCCTTTTCTAAAGCATTTACATAAGTAGCATCAATTATGCCATCAGACAATAATTTCTCAGCATAAATATCTCTTGGATTTTTATGTTTTGCTATAATTTTATATAAAACCGGTTGGGTAAAACGAGGTTCATCACCCTCGTTATGACCGTATTTTCTATATCCTAATAAATCGATAAATACGTCACGGCCAAATTCCATTCTGTAATCTAAGGCAAAAGAAATGGCGTGAACTACAGCTTCGGCATCATCTGCATTTACGTGTAATACCGGCGAAAGCGTAACTTTTGCAACATCTGTACAGTAAGTAGAAGAACGAGCGTCTAAATAATTGGTTGTAAATCCAACCTGGTTGTTGATCACAATATGAATGGTACCTCCAGTTTTGTATCCGTCAAGCTGAGCCATTTGAATAATTTCGTACAAGATACCCTGACCTGCGATTGCAGCATCTCCGTGTACAGCGATAGGCAATACTTTTGAGAAATCATCAGCATAATATTTGTCTTGTTTGGCTCGGGTTATACCTTCAATTACGGCTCCAACTGTCTCTAAGTGAGAAGGGTTTGGTGCCAAATTGATATTGATGTTTTTTCCGGTTCTTGTTTTTTTGTCAGCAGTAAGTCCTAAGTGGTATTTTACGTCACCATCAAAATACTCCTGATCGTAATCTTTTCCGTCAAACTCTCCGAAGATGTCCTGAGTTGATTTGCCAAAAATATTTGCCAAAACGTTCAAACGCCCTCGGTGTGCCATTCCCATTACAAATTGTTCAACACCTTTTTCGGCTGCTTTTTCGATCAAGGCATCCAAAGCAGGAATAATAGATTCTCCACCTTCTAATGAAAATCGTTTTTGACCTACGTATTTCGTATGTAAAAAGTTCTCGAAAGAAACGGCTTGATTTAATTTGTTTAAGATGGTTTTCTTTTCTTCAGCAGAGAAATTCGGCTGATTAACATTTACTGCTAGTTTATCCTGAATCCATTTTACGACACTAGGATTTCTGATGTACATGTATTCAATACCAATGTGCTGGCAATAGATAGATTGAAGACGTATCACGATGTCCTGTAGAGAGCAAGGCGCAACTCCAATAACTTTGGCAGCATCAAAAACTGTTGATAAATCAGCAGCTGACAAACCAAAATTTTCTATATCCAAAGAAGGAGAAGAAACTCTACGGTCGCGAACTGGATTTGTTTTTGTAAACAAATGACCACGCGAACGGTAGCCATCAATTAATTTTAGGACATTGAATTCTTTTTGTAATTTTTCCGAAACTAAA
This sequence comes from Flavobacterium geliluteum, assembly GCF_017948595.1. Classification (GTDB taxonomy): domain Bacteria; phylum Bacteroidota; class Bacteroidia; order Flavobacteriales; family Flavobacteriaceae; genus Flavobacterium; species Flavobacterium flavipigmentatum. The sequence continues at coordinate 29,792 of NZ_JAGFBV010000017.1, forward strand.
CTATAATCTGTAGTATTAGCAGCAAATTCAACTATTTGTTGTACAGGGTGTTCGTCATTATAAGTAGTCATTCCAAAGTCAAAACCTTGAAAAAAACTTCTCCAGCTAGGCTCAACGCTGTCTGGATTTACTGTATATTGATCGTATAATTGTGCAAAAAACTCTGTATGCGCTGCATTTAAAAATGAAAACCTATCCATAATATTTTTGAATATACTTTTGTTAAATAGAATGGCAAAAGTACAACAATCGATATTATTTAAATCTTTTTTTTGCTTACTTTTACGTAAAAATTTGTTAAAAATTGATGTAACAATGAAGAAAAATCAAATCTCAATCGTTTTCAAATCCTTTTTTGTGATTTTAATACTCTTGGTTTCAAGTTTTGCAATTGCTCAGGAAAAAGAGAGTTTTGATAATCGTAGTAATTTCTGGGATAAAGTGCAATTTGGTGGAGGTCTTGGGTTAGGGATAGGTTCTGGCTACACGGATATTTCTGTCATGCCAAGTGCTATCTATAATGTAAATGAGATTGTTGCTGTTGGTGCCGGATTGCAATTTGGTTATTTAGCATCAAAAAATTATTATAATTCTTTTGTTTATGGAGGAAGTTTGGTTACGCTTGTAAATCCTATTCCGGAACTTCAATTGTCTGCAGAATTAGAGCAGGTGCGCGTAAATACAGATTACAAAGCAAATAATGTAAGACCCGCTTTTTCGGATAATTATTGGAACACTGCTTTATATCTCGGAGCGGGTTACCGAAACGGAGGCGTTACTGTTGGAGCTCGCTACGATGTTTTGTATAATGACAAAAAAAGTCTTTACGGGTCAGCATTTATGCCATTTGTGAGGGTTTATTTCTAGCCTAATTAAGTTTTAGAAAGGGCTTATTAATTATTATTTTATTTTCTTCTAAGTTAGCTCTGGTTGTTCAATATTTTTCAAAAAAGTAAAACGGACTTTTTTTAAACAAAAAAAGAGAGAAATTGTTTTCCTCTCTTTTAAGTATTTTTTAGATTTTATCTTCAAAATAATTTCCTCTAGGATATGGTACTGGTTAAACCTACTAAATTAGCGCTTAACGCAGTAACCATTTTCCTGAGAATTCCAATATCAACCATCAATATCGGAATGTGCTCAACTTTTTTCATTATTGAGCGCCTACAAATTAAAAAAAACATGACTAAATTTTAAATAAGGCAAATTGTCAACTTCTTGTATTCGTTATATTTTTAAGTCTTTTTCAATAGATTGAAAAAGCGCTACATTTTTATTATACATCTTTTTATTGTAAGACTCAATATTACTATCCAGTACAAACGTGCAAATAAGTACCTTGAATGCTTTTTTGCTCACTTACTGTTAATTCTTCAGCATCTTCTAGGGTTAGTATATTTTGTATCATAATTATAGTTTTTTAATTAAAGCTTTTTTTTATCACTCGAGATTGTTCGCTCGTGTTTTTTATTACAATTCTATTTATGCTGTTCTTTCTAAAATATGAATTTCTTCGGCAAAATCGTTTAAAAAATATTTAAGCTCACTAATATCGTATTCGTTCGGAAAAACTTTTTCATTAACAATTTTTATTGGGGTGTAATTAAAATTATTTTTCTGGCACCACTCATATTGTTTGTTGATCTCCTGTGTGATCATCGCGCTTGTGCCATCGATAGACCATTTTTTTAGCCATTTGTCTAGTTCCATTTTTTTAATGTGCCAGTCAGAAATCGCTTCAACCGTTTTTCCAGGGGTCGATCTATAAATCATCAGTAATCTTTCTACCACTGTCTTAAACGGATTTTCATTGTTTTCCGGATTGACATTAAATAAAACATTCAAAAATATTTTATCCGGAAATTTCAAAACCAAGTCGAATGCTTCCTGAAAAGTTTTATGGCAATGTGTACAACTCGGACTTATAATGATCGAAAGATTGATACTTGCTTTTTTATTCCCAAACTGCAAACCTCTTAAATCTGAAAATCCATCTATTTTAGGGATTCTTTGCGATAAGAAATTCAGTACGGAATAGTTTCGCTTGAATTTTTTCAATTCGTTAAGAGAAACCTCGTTGGTGATTCTGTTTTTAAGAATAGATTTTATCCCAAGCCAAATCGTCAATAATAAAACGAAAGAAAACAGAAAAGGAAAAACATTTGATGTACTAAAAACCAATGTAAAGTTGCTGGAGGTAAACCAGACAATACTTTGCGAAACGATCAAAAAAGATACAATAAGACAAAGTGTGCACCATTTTCTAATTTCAAATTTCTGAATCCACACAGACAATACAATAATAGGTACAGAAAGTAAACTTAAGAATCCTACGAAAACAGCTGATTCAAACGGTAATAACAAAATGGACAACAAACTTGAGCTGAAAAAAATCAGCGGTAAATCGGTAAAGCTGATCCATTTGTTGATTCTTCGTAAATCGGATCGTATCACCGAATCACATGAAATCGCCGAACCTAGATTGCAGAATCTTGAATTTAAATTAGGACTTAAACCTATTTTTTTATCTACGATAAGAACACTAAATGCGAACCCTAATAAGGATGTGATTAAAAAAACAATGCTAAAAGTGTTGTAGTGATTGTAAATAAAAGATAATCCAGCTAACAAGAATACTGGCAATGCATATTTTAGCCATTTAAAACCAATCGAAGATTCTTCATTCAGTAACAATTTATTCTCTTCGATAGCAACAATTACGCCGTCCCAACCAGTTAAAAATTCTTCGTACGATATTTTTTGAATGCCTTCTTTGTCCGAATAAATTTTTACGTTTTTCTTGTTTTTTTCGACCAAAGTCAATTCTTGTTTGTAATAAGCTAAAAATGATTTTGGTAAATCAAGTATCTGTTCTTTCGAAATTCTTACCGCTGCGTTCTCAATTGACAACAAATCTAAAGAGTCTGTTATCGCAAACAAACTAGGATAATTTGGGTGCGATAGAAATAAGTCTTCAAACTCATTTTTTAGGTTTGAATACTTATTGATTTGAAGATATTTTTGAACAATTTTGACCATCGCTTTTGAACTATTATAATCGAAATAACAAGACAAATATTGGGGTTTTTATTTGAAAAACGATGCTCCAGTCACACTTTTTATTAATAATAGGTCATACAATTTATAAATTATATAAGTACAGTATTGGTAATTAAATATTTGATTTTTAAAACATTACGTTTTTTATTGGTTATGTAAAACGCCCGAAACCCCATTCTTGATTAAAGGCTTTGCTTTTTGTCTAGTTTTGAAATAGTGCTAACCACAAAACGTAAAATTATGTCAATTTCAACATTTAAATTAGAAGATTTCAAAAGCGAAAAATTATCAAAAAATCAGCAAAAAACAGTCCGTGGAGGAGATGGGGCAAATCCAAATTCGGGATCTGATCCGGGAAAAACCGGTGGTAATGGAAACAACTAAGAATTTAATACAAATAAAATTCTAGTTAGATATTATTCGCAAATTGAGCTGGAGATACTCCAGTTCTTTTGCGAAATGATTTTGCAAAAGAAACGGCATTCTTAAAGCCTACACTTTCTGCGATGGCTTGTGTAGAATATTTTCGATACATGTGATTGGTAATCATTTCATTGATTACATAATTTATCTTCAATTCATTGGAATATTCTCCAAATGATTTTCCGAATCTTTTGTTTACCACATACGATAAATAGGTAGTATTTGTTTTGATTTTTTTGGCTACATAAGGTAACGTAAAATCGGCGTTTAGGTATTCCAGTTTATTTTCGAGGGCTAATAATTTTTCTACAATCCTGTTTTCTTTAGCCTCATCCAAAGTTAAGTTGACAACTTCCTTTTTAATTGGGCTGTCCTCTATCGCTTCAGGTACGGCTAATTCTGGTTCCGGATTGTTTTTCTTTTCGAGGTTGATTTTAAATTCTTCAATCAAGGCATTCATCTTTTTGCGCGCTTTGATTTTATCTTTTCTGTTTTTTATCAATAAAAAAATGATGCCAACAACTAATACTCCGTAAAATGCCTTTAAAATTTTATTCCATAAGACATCATATTTGTATTTTTCCTCAATAAGAAGCATCTCAGCATCAAGATCATTAAGTCCTAGTTTTAAATTTACCTCTAAAACATCATGATCAAGTTTGGTTTCGAATTTTTCGTAATTATTGAGATAAATTTTAGAATGCTTATAAGCGAGTTCGGGCTCTTTTAGGATGTTGTAAATTTTTGCCTGATAATAATTTGATTTTAGAAAATCTATTTCATTGGCCTTAGATAAAGCTGCAATCGAATCGGTTTTTTTAAAAAACACCAATGCTTTACGGTATTTTTTCTGAACAAAATAAATATCCCCAAGGTTATAGTTGGCAACACATAAATCGTCCTGAAGCTTATTCTGCTGGGCAAAAATAATAATATCGTAATAAATTTTTTCTGCATTGGCATAATCGCTTTTTATGCTATAAATATTACCTAAGCTAAGTTTAGCAACCATTTTATTATCTGTAAAAAGCTCAGAATAGTAAACCGTTTTTTTATAAAAATACTCCGCAGAATCGAGCAGGAATCTTTTGTTTTTATTCTTCATAAAATAACTTTCATACGAAGAACCTAAAGTAAGATTGGTATTGCTTTTAATGTTTAAAAATTGCTCTTTGTTATAAACGTTTTCGTTTTGATCTACAAAATCATTTAACTGGCGTAAATTTTTTATAGCCAGTTGATAATTGCCAACTTTGTCGTTGATCAATGCAATATTGCCTTTAAACTTGGCGATCTGAATAATATCTTGCAGTGCTACTGAAAGCTTCATTCCGGTATGAAAAATTTCTAAAGCTTTCCCAAAATTACCTCTTTTCCATTCGCTTAATCCTCCATAATTATATAGGTAGGATTTTAGCTGTATTTTATCATTAGAATCTGGCATCTTATCCAAATACTTAAAAGCCAAAATATAGTTTTCTTTTGATTTTTCGGGTTTTCCTTTGAGTTGGTATAAATAAGACATGGCAGCAGTAGCAAAAGCCAAATGCTTATTGTTATTGGATTTGGCGAGCTGCTGAGCATATATAAAAGAGCTGTCAATGTTAGAGTTGGCGCTCAGTCTGATCTTTGCTTGCAATTGGATATACTCTTCCTGGCTCAAAGCATTCTTTTGTTGAGCAAAAACACTATTTAAGATAAAAAGAAGCAAAATAGAGATGGTAAACCTCATTCAATTTGTTTTGGAAACTCAAATTTAGCTTATAAATAACCAAAAAGCTAGAATTAATGCTTCTTATTTTATTTAAATTTTTGACCTATTTTAAAAAATATAACAATTTAAGTATATTTTGTTATATTTTTATTCCGTAAATTTGTTTTCTAAAAACTAGAAAAAATGAAACCAGACTTATTTCAAGCGCCAGATTACTATAACCTCGACGATTTATTATCAGAAGAACATAAATTAGTTCGCGAATCGGCTCGTGCATGGGTAAAAAGAGAAGTTTCACCCATTATAGAAGAGTACGCTCAAAAGGCCGAATTTCCAAAACAAATTATAAAAGGACTTGGAGAAATAGGTGGTTTTGGCCCTTATATTCCTGTAGAATATGGAGGAGCAGGGCTAGATCAAATTTCATACGGACTCATTATGCAGGAAATCGAGCGCGGTGATTCTGGTGTAAGATCAACATCATCGGTGCAGTCTTCTTTGGTAATGTACCCGATATGGAAATATGGAAACGAAGAACAAAGAATGAAATATTTGCCAAAATTGGCAACAGGAGAATTCATGGGCTGTTTTGGCTTGACCGAGCCAGACCATGGTTCTGACCCAGGAAGTATGATTACCAATTTTAAAGACATGGGTGATCATTATCTTTTAAATGGTGCTAAAATGTGGATCTCAAATGCTCCTTTTGCAGATATTGCAGTAGTTTGGGCCAAAAATGAAGAAGGTAGAATACACGGATTAATTGTAGAACGCGGCATGGAAGGTTTTACAACTCCAGAAACGCACAATAAATGGTCACTTCGAGCTTCGTCTACCGGCGAATTGATTTTTGACAATGTAAAAGTGCCTAAAGAAAATTTATTACCAAATAAGTCAGGATTAGGAGCGCCGCTGGGTTGTCTGGATTCTGCTCGTTACGGAATTGCATGGGGAGCCATTGGTGCTGCTATGGATTGCTACGATACCGCTTTGCGTTATGCAAAAGAAAGAATTCAGTTCGGGAAACCAATTGGCGGTACACAATTGCAACAAAAGAAACTGGCCGAAATGATCACCGAAATCACCAAAGCACAATTGCTAACATGGCGTCTGGGTGTTTTAAGAAACGAAGGAAAAGCAACTACGGCACAGATTTCTATGGCAAAAAGAAACAATGTAGATATGGCCATTCATATCGCGCGAGAAGCACGTCAGATGCTGGGCGGTATGGGAATTACAGGCGAATACTCGATCATGCGCCACATGATGAATCTGGAGAGTGTTATTACCTACGAAGGAACTCATGATATTCATTTGCTTATTACAGGAATGGATGTAACGGGTATTCCAGCTTTTAAATAGCAGGCAACTATTAGCCGATATACAAAATCAATATAAAAAGCTTCTTGTTATCAAGAAGCTTTTTATATTTGCATAAAAATTACACACATGAATATTGAAGCCATCAATACCAGCATTCAACCTCAAAAAGAGCAACTTCTACAACATTCATTATACAATAAAATTCAAAATATAGACGATTTGCATCGCTTTTTAGAAAGTCATGTATTTGCCGTTTGGGATTTTATGTCTTTATTAAAAGCATTGCAAGCCAAACTTACTTGTACTACAACACCGTGGTTTGCGACCAAAAATCCGCAGACAAGATATTTGATTAATGAAATCGTTCTTGCCGAAGAAACAGACCTTACAATAGACGGAAGAAGACAAAGCCATTACGAAATGTATCTCGAGGCAATGGAAGATTGTGGTGCCGACACATCGGGAATCAATAACTTTTTGGCCGAGGTAAATTCGCTTCATAATATTTTTGTCGCTATCAAACAAAGTAATCTGCATCCGGATGTAAAAGCTTTTCTTGATTTTACTTTTAGAGTAATCGAAGAAGGAAAACCACATCAAATTGCTGCCGCTTTTACTTTCGGAAGAGAAGATTTAATTCCGAGTATGTTTACAGCCATCTTAAAAAACTTTCAGAAAAACTTACCTGAAATAAATTTAAGCAAATTGCTTTATTATTTTGAAAGACATATCGAATTGGATGCCGATGAGCACGGTCCAATGGCAATGCAAATGATCAATGATTTGTGTGAGAATGATGCGCAAAAATGGAAAGAAGTTGAAGAAATTTCAATTCTCGCTTTAGAAAGACGCATTGGACTCTGGAACTCTATCGAAGAGCAGATTGTGATGAAAGCCGAAATGGCTTAAAAACCGCTGTTACTTTTTTAACGTAACTATTTGTTTAGAATGTCCCATAATATAATCGCTATACATTATGAAAATGCAGTCCAAACAAATAGTTGTGTTTTTATTCTCCCTACTGCTTTTTAGCTGTAACTCCGAGGAAATGTCCTCAGAGACCATACCGCCGGTTACGCCGCCTGTAATCATACAGCCCAATCCTGTAACTCCCGTTGTGGGCAATATCCATTATTTGGCTTTGGGCGACAGTTATACCATTGGTCAAAGTGTTTGCGAAACATGTCGTTTTCCAGAACAGCTCAAATCAAGTCTGAGTTCGGTTTATCCTGGTGCCAGCTTTTCATTAAAAGTTATCGCCACCACAGGCTGGACAACTTCCAGCTTAATTTCGGCACTAAATGAACAAAATCTCACACCCAATTATGACTTGGTTACGTTATTAATCGGAGTCAATAATCAGTACCAAAGCATCAATTTCTCGGTCTACCAGAAAGAATTTCCAGAACTCGTGACCAAAGCAATAACCTTGGCCAAAGGAGACAAAAAAAATGTCGTGGTCATTTCTATTCCCGATTATGCCTACACACCTTACAGCACCCTTTACGATGCTGCGGGAAAAAATAAAATTTCAGAAGAAATAGACGCTTACAATAAGTTTGCAGAAAATTATTGCATCGCCAATGGAGTTGTTTTTGTCTCCATCACCGACATCACCAGAAAAGGCATCGAAATTCCCAGTTTAGTAGCCTCAGATGGTTTGCATCCTTCAAAATCTGCTTATACCTTATTTGTTGAGCGCATGTTGCCAAAAGTAAAAATTGCGTTGCAGGACTAATCTTTTTTTTAGGAGCAGCAGTTTTGTTTCTAGAACAACACCTGTCCCGCTATTCGCTGTATCTCTTATGGCGAACCCCGCCACAAGAGGATGTCGCTTCTATCGGGGCTATTACAGCCATTATTGTCTTCGGTAGTGGTTAAGTAGCCTGATCAACAAAGGCTAATCATTATTCAAAGCTTTGTATTATGCTATTCCATTCAATAAATATTCTAAAGGCAAGGGATAAAGATCAATAGTGAGCGGTTTTAGTTTCAGTTAGGTAAAATTTATTCTTTGCAGACCTTATCTTTTCTTCAAAAAATAAAATCGAAACTTAATTTTGTTAACTCGCAATTTAGTTTTTAGAACTAATAATTGGATTCTGTTAACTCCAAATTAGATTTTGTCAACTACTAATTTAGTTTTGTGTACTACAAATTAGATTTTGCTTTCTAAAAACTCAATTTTGTTAACTAGTAATTTAGTTTTTATAACGAGTAATTTAATTTGGTGTATTACTAATTTAATTTTATCAAAAGCAAATTAAATAATTAGAAAGCAAAATTAAATTACGAGTTAACAAAATCCTTTATTTTGATCTAAAATATTGATTTTCAATAAAAAGAGATGTTAAATCTCGATTTCGGCATTTAATTTTCGATTATTTTTGTAAGTATAATTTTAATATTTAAAAAAATGGCACGAAAAAAACTAGTACGAGTATTGGATCTCGAAAAAAGTGTTACGCGTTTGGCAGCAGTCAAAAGTATAGACAAGGCTTTAGATTTAGGAAACGGTATTAATGTTCCTAATTATGAAAAACAGGTAACTTTGTTATCAAACAAACTCAATAGTTACAATACGGCGTTGAGCACGCTCGATGATTTGTATAATGATTGTATTGAGCAGATCAGGATCATCAAAGATTGGAACGAAAGAATTTTGACTGGTGTAGCCACCAAATATGGCAAAAACAGCACCCAGTACGAAATGGCGGGCGGAAAAAAGAAAAGCGATCGTAAAAAAGCAAAACCAAAACCAAAACCAAAGGCATAATACGCCATAATCACCCTCAAGAAAATCCCATTTTACCCATCTCAAATGGGATTTAGTTTTTTTTAAAATAACCATTCAGTAAAATAATTCCTGATTTTTGATATAAAAAATCCGTACCTCTGTTTTTTCCGAAACCTTTCAGGGACAGTTTTCTCCCTCTTCTATTTAGGTATTTTATAAAAATAATTTTATTTTCAGCTCATTTTGATAGTTTATCATGTCTGGAAAATTCTTTTATTGTATTACAAAATAATAAAAAGGAGCCCAATCTTCTTTATCAGCAGCCTTTAAATCTTTTCTTAAATAATCAGGATTTTTTTATGGGATGTAGTGTGATATTTTTTCTTTTTTAATAGCTGTATTTTTCCTAAAATTGATTATAATTGACCTATTTGTGCAAATTGAGGGTAAAGTAAAGAGAATTATATCCTAACTTTACATTTGCTTTTTGTTAGTATATTCAACATCATAAAGGAAATTATAGCGCACATAGTAAACAAAAAAATAATCGAAATTGAAAATTTTTCCTAACTACATCCAAGCTGATTCTAAAGATTGCGGCCCTACATGTTTAAAAATAATTGCCAGGCATTTTGGAAAAACGATTCATATTCAGGAGTTAAGAGATTTTAGCGAGACTACGAGAGAAGGCAGTAATTTGCTTTTTTTGAGTGAAGCCGCTGAGAAAATTGGTTTTAGAACATTAGGCGTAAAATTAAGCCTCGAAAGACTCGAAGATGCACCCTTGCCATGTGTTCTGCACTGGAATAATGATCATTATGTGGTACTTTATAAAATAAAAAAAGGCATTTATTATATTTCTGATCCAGCTTTTGGATTAATTGAATACAATAAAAAAGAGTTCCTTAAATTCTGGATAGGAAATAATGCAGACGACACCACTCAGGAAGGAATTGCCTTGTTGATGGAAGCTACTCCAAAGTTTTTTCAGTCAGAATTTGATAAAGAAGACAACAAAGGATTAGGTTTTGGCATGTTAGCGCAATATGTTTTACGGTACAAATCTTTTTTGGTGCAGTTGAGTATTGGCTTGTTAGCGAGTAGTTTGTTGCAGCTTATTTTTCCGTTTCTAACCCAAAGCATTGTCGATGTTGGGATTCAAAATCAAAACATTCATTTTATATATTTAATTCTTTTTGCACAATTGTTTTTATTTGCTGGAAGAACAGGTTTAGAATTGATACGAAGCTGGATTTTATTGCATCTTTCTACCCGCATAAATATTTCGCTTATTTCAGATTTCTTTATTAAATTGATGAATTTGCCCATCTCCTTTTTTGATGTTCGAATGACGGGTGATATCATGCAACGCATCAACGATCACCGCAGAATCGAACGTATTTTGACGACATCATCACTCAATGTTTTGTTTTCTGTGATTAATATGGTGATTATGGGGGGCGTTTTGGCGTATTATAATATAAAGATATTTTTTGTGTTTTTTGCAGGGAGTCTCTTGTACTTTGGTTGGATTATATTATTCCTCAAAAGAAGAGAAATTCTTGATTATAAGCGTTTTGCTGAGGTGTCAAGCGAGCAAAGTAAGGTGATGGAACTCATAAACGGCATGCAGGAAATCAAGTTGCACAACGCTGAGAAACAAAAACGTTGGGGTTGGGAGTATGTGCAGGCAAGATTGTTTAGAGTTTCTATAAAAGGATTGGTTTTAGAGCAAACACAAACGATAGGTTCCTCCGTGATCAACGAACTAAAGAATATTTTTATCATATTTTTATCGGCAAAATTGGTTATTGATGGCTCGATCACACTCGGGATGATGTTGGCCATAAGTTCGATCGTGGGTAGTTTAAACGGTCCAATTACACAACTTATTGAGTTTGTCCGAGAGCTGCAAGATGCCAAAATATCTTTGGCGAGATTATCCGAAATTCATGATAAGGAAGACGAAACACAACAAGAAATGCATCAAACCAATGATGTTCCGTATAACGCTGATATTACGATAAAAAACCTTTCTTATCGTTATTTAGGATCTGATATTCCTGTTTTACAGGATTTAAATTTGAGGATACCCGCCAATAAAGTTACCGCAATAGTAGGTGTTAGCGGAAGCGGTAAAACTACTTTGATGAAATTGTTGCTCAAGTTTTATGAGCCCGAAAAAGGAGAAGTCAATATTGGTAACACCCAACTTAAAAATATTTCGCAAAAAGCATGGCGATCTAACATTGGAGCTGTCATGCAGGAAGGATTTATTTTTAGCGATACTATTGCAAACAATATTGCGATAGGGGTAGACAAAGTAGATAAAGAAAAGCTGGTATATGCTGCCGATGTCGCTAATATAAAAGAATACATAAGCGAATTGCCTCTTGGTTATAACACCAAAATTGGTTCTGAAGGTTTGGGGATGAGTACAGGGCAGAAGCAACGATTGTTAATTGCCAGAGCAGTTTATAAAAATCCGGAAATTTTGTTTTTTGATGAAGCAACATCGGCATTAGATGCCAACAACGAGAAAGAAATCATGCGAAAATTAGATATTTTCTTTAAGGATAAAACCGTTATTGTAATAGCGCATCGATTGAGCACGGTAATGAATGCCGATCAAATTGTGGTTTTGGATAAGGGTAAAATTATCGAAATAGGAAGCCATAAGACATTGGTAGAAGAAAAAGGAAATTATTTTGAATTGGTTCGAAATCAATTACAATTAGGAAATTAATTATGATCGAAGACACTACATTTGAATTAAGAAGCGAAGAGGTACAGGATATTTTGACCAAAGTACCGCATTGGATGATCCGTTGGGGGTCTATCCTGATATTGGGTATCTTGCTGATGTTGTTTTTTATATCTTGGTTTGTAAAATATCCAGATGTGGTTACCGCCGAGATTATAATTACAACCAACGTTCCTCCGGAGAAAATTGTAGCAAAAGTTTCGGGTAGAATTGAAGCCATTTTAGTCAAAAATAAAGCGGTGGTGTCTAAAAACACTACCTTGGCCATTATCGAAAATACAGCCAATTATAAAGATGTTTTTCTACTGAAAAGTATCATTGAAAAGTATAATATTAATGATCCTAAAGTCGGTTTTCCTTTTTTAGTATTAAAAAACACTCAGTTAGGTGAGATAGAAAGTGCTTATGCTGTTTTTCAAAAAGAGTATCAGGCACAGGAATTAAATCATAATTTACATCCTTTTGAAGTAGAAAGCAGGGCGCAAAGTTCTGAAAACATTCAGATAAAAGAACGCCTGGAGATTTTGCAGCAGCAAAAAATTATTAACGAAAGTGAATTGCAGCTGCAAAAAAATGAGGTGACACGATTTGAGACGTTGTTCAATAAAGGCATTATTTCAACTCAGGAAATGGAGGCAAAAAAGCTGAGTTACCTTCAGGCGCAAAAAAGTTACAAAAGTCTGCTGTCGTCTATTTCGCAACTAAAATCTTCTTTGATAGATAATACAAAATCTAGTCAGAATTTGCAAATAAACAGCACAAGAGAAGAGGTGAATTTAGGACGTAATATGACACAATCTTTCTACCAGCTTAAAAAAGTGATTAAGGATTGGGAGCTTAATTATACCTTACAATCATCAGTTAACGGAGTGGTTACTTTTTTGCAGGTCTGGAACGAAAATCAGACCATTAATGTTGGCGATAATGTTTTTTCTATTATTCCGGATGCCCGAAACGGTTTTGTCGGAAAAGTAAAAGCGCCAGCTTTGAATTCGGGGAAAATAAAATCGGGGCAAAAAGTAAACATACGATTGGCCAATTTTCCGGACAGAGAATTTGGTGTTTTAAAAGGTACAATTCAAAACATTGCTTTGGTTCCTGATGAAGAAGGTAATTTATTGATTGATGTAGCTTTGCCAAATGGTTTGAAAACTTCGTATAAAAAACAAATTGTTTTTCAGCAGGAAATGAAGGGCAGCGCAGAGATTGTTACAGAAGATTTACGATTAATAGAGCGAATTTTATACCAGTTCAAAAGTATTTTTGAACAGGTTTAAGGTTACATTTTCAGATAAAAATCTTTCGTTAGCTCAATATATTCGGGAGTATAAATGTGTCTTTCGGTTTCTATGGTCAGTTCGTCGATTTCAATTTCTTGAATGTCATCTCGGCCAAAAGCCAATAAACTGCGTTTGACAGGTGAAGTCAAATTTCCTTTTACACGAGTGATTTTTAAAGGATATAATTCGAATTCTTTGGCTAATGCGATAAAGTTTTCTTCTTCTTTGAAGGGTAGAATTACGGCAAAAATTCCGTTTTCAGAAAGCAATAAATCAGCCGCTTCTACGAGCTCTTCAAAAGGCATTGCATCTTGAAAACGCGCCAAATCACGTTGTTCGTTTTCGGTTTTAAAATCTTCAGAATAAAAAGGCGGATTCGAAACAATCAAGTCGTATTCGTCTTCTGGTTCGGCTATAAATTCATCTAAACCAGCATGAAAACAAAATAATCGGTCGCCCCAAGGTGAGTTTTCAAAATTTTCAACAGCTTGTTCGTAAGCTTCTTCATCGATTTCAAGCGCATCAATTTGTTCCGCATGCGTTCGCTGAGCCAGCATCAAAGCAATAATTCCAGTTCCTGCACCAATATCCAAAACGCTAAAAGGCTGATGATGTACGGGAGCCCAGGCGCCCAATAAGACACCATCGGTACCCACTTTCATGGCACAGCGATCCTGATTAACGATAAATTGCTTGAATTGAAACACTAGATTTAAGATTTGAGATTAACGAGTGTTGATTTTTGATTTTCTTCGATTAAACAATTAACCGATTAAACAAATCAACTTCTAAAGGTACATCTCCACCAATCCTTCCGGAAGGTTCATAATTACCTTTTTATTGTCTCGATCAATTTTTACCAAAAAATGGTCAATCATCGGGATAAGCATTTCGACTTCACCATTCAAAACTTCAAAAAGAGGTTGAGCGGTAGTGTCGTTTACGGCAGCGATTTTTCCAAAAACGCCTAAACGCTGATCTTCTATTTCGAAACCAATAACTTCGTGGAAATAAAATTTGTTGCCGGAAAGTTTTGGCAACATATTAAGGGGGAGATAGATCGCGTTGCCCATAATAGCATCTGCATCTTCTTCGGTATTCATGTCTTCAAAACGAATTCTAAGAAAATCGTTTTTGTGTAAAGAACTTTTTTCAATAAAAAAAGGAACCAAGTGTTTGTTGCATTCAACAAACACTGATTCCAGATTTTCGTATAACTCAGGTTCGTCTGTGTCTAAATAAGCCAGAACTTCACCTTTGAAACTAAATTTTTTAGCGATTTTACCTAAATAAAAACATTCTTCTTTACGCATTATCGCTGGCTAAAATTATGCTTCAGTTGTTTCGTTATTTTCTTCAGCAGCAGGATCTTCTTCAGTAGCAGCTTCAGCTTCTACTTCAGTAACTTCTTCTTCAACTGCAGGATTTGCAGCAGCGATAGCATCAGCTTCAGCTTGAGCTGCAGCAGCTAAACGCTTAGCATTAACTTCTTGTTCTGCTTTAAAAGCTTTAGATTTAGCATCAGCTTGCGCTTTTGATAAACCATCTTTTTTAGCGTCAACTTTTCCAGATTTAGCATCTAACCAAGCAGCCAATTTAGCATCAGCTTGCTCTTGAGTCAAAGCACCTTTGCGGATACCTCCATCAAGGTGGTGTTTCAATAACGCACCTTTGTAAGAAAGGATTGCTCTAGCAGTATCAGTAGGTTGAGCACCATTGTGCAACCATTTTACAGCGCTATCGATATTCAATTCGATAGTAGCAGGGTTTGTGTTTGGATTGTAAGTACCGATTTTCTCTAAGTATTTACCATCTCTTTTTGAGCGTGCATCTGCAGCTACAACCCAGTAAAAAGGTTTTTGTTTTTTACCGTGTCTTTGTAATCTAATTTTTACTGACATAATCGTATGATTAAATTTTGAGGTACTCGACCTCTGTTAATTAAGGGCGCAAAGATATAATTTTTTTCTGAAATCTTCGTTCAAAACTGTATTAAAAATGCTGGACTTGTTTTTTTGCTGTATTTTTATAGTTTTTGACTCTCTTTTTTAATCATTTCTCTGGAATACAATACTTTTGCTTTACATTTTAAGTTAATTATTATTGGTATGAAAAAATACTTGCTTTTGTTATCTCTAGTTATTTTGTCTTCTTCTTGCACAGAAGAGATAAAATTTAATAATCCTGCTTTTCAAACTTTAAAAAATAATGTTTTTTGGAGAGCTCAGAATTATAATGCTTTTTCAAATGAGGACGGAGGATTGATTATCGTAGGTCAATTAGGCTACGAAAAAGTGACTTTGCGAAGCGCTTCTACAAATGAGAAGACTTATATGTTGGGACTCAATAATTTTTCTACTGCTTCTTATTCAAATTCGCTGCAAGGGCAACTTGCTGATTTTTCTACCGGAGTGAATAAAGGTAGCGGACAAATTGTAATAACAGAGTATAATAGCGAAGCCAATACGGTTTCGGGGACTTTTAGATTTAGTGCAATAAATGCTGATAATGAAGAGGTTGATCAACCCATGATTAATTTTACAGAAGGAGTTTTTTATAAAATTCCCTTAACTTTTAGTAGTTTAGAAAAGTAATAATTTCATTTATTAGGGGCTGATTTTAGAGGATTCTCATTTTTTTAATCAAAATAAAAACATAAATAAGCTAATATATAGTAGATTAGAGAAAAATAAGATTACATTTGCTATATTATTATAAATAAGTACATATGAACATTTTTGTTGGAAGCCTTCCATTCAGTATTGAGGAAGCAGATTTAAGAGAGTCTTTCGAGGCTTATGGAGCAGTTGATTCAGTTAAGATCATTACTGATAAATTTACTGGAAGAAGTAAAGGATTTGGTTTTGTTGAAATGACAAACGATGATGAAGCTCAAAAAGCAATCGACGAATTGAACGGAGCTACTGTTCAAGGACGCGCAATTGTGGTTAATAAATCTGAACCGAAACCAGAAGGTGAAAGAAGAAGCTTTAACAATAACAGCCGTGGTGGAGATTCACGCGGAGGTTATGGTGGAGGAAACAACCGTGGTGGAAATGACCGTGGTGGTAACAGAGGAGGATATTAATATTTTTTTCTAAATATATAAAAGGGATCAACGAAAGTTGATCCCTTTTTTTATGATAATTATTTCTGTGTAGTTTTTTTCGAATAAATATTAGCACCAAAAAGAATAGCTGAAAATACAAAAGGCATTACTGGCGAAACTTGATAGAAAAGATGTACGCCGGATTTAAAACCTTCAGTTAGAATATTATTTATGCCTAAGCCAATAAAAAAGAGGCAAAGCACAAAAAGTAAAAATTGTATTTTTAAATTTATTTTTATCATAATATGAATTGTTTCAGGTTTCAAGTTCCACGTTCCAACAACTTGAAACCTGAAACAAAATTAAACTATAAATTCGCTACCAGCCAGTCTCCAACTTCGCTGGTTTTGTAGGCTTTTGTTCCTTTTGTAGCTAAATCTTCTGTAACAATGCCTTGTTCAAGCGATTTATTAACGACTGCTCTAATGGCTTCAGCCTCGTCTTTTAAACCAAAAGCATCTTCAAACATCATCGCAGCTGATAAAATGGTTGCCAAAGGATTTGCGATATTCAATCCTGTTGCTTGCGGGTACGACCCGTGTATTGGCTCGTATAATGAAGTATGTTCTCCCACAGAAGCAGAAGGCATTAAACCCATAGAACCTGAAATTACGGAAGCTTCATCTGTTAAAATATCTCCGAATAAATTCTCAGTGATCAATACGTCATAAGAGTTGGGCCATTGAACCAAGCGCATGGCTACAGCATCTACAAATTCATAGGAAACTGTAACTTCAGGATAATCTTTTTCCATGGCCTGAACAGTTTCTCTCCATAAACGTGAAGTCTCTAAAACATTGGCTTTATCAACACAACATAGTTTTTTGCTGCGTGTCATGGCTAATTCGAAACCTTTTTTTGCCAGACGTTGTACTTCGGCTCTGGTGTATACACAATTATCAAAAGCAGTTTCTCCGCCGTCTTTTCTGCCTTTTTCTCCAAAGTAAATTCCGCCTGTTAATTCTCTTAAGAAAACCAAATCAGTTCCTTCGATTCTTTCTCTTTTTAAAGGAGAATTATCAATTAAAGAAGGAAAAGTAAAAGTTGGACGTACGTTGGCAAACAAACCTAACTTTTTGCGCATTAACAATAATCCTTGTTCAGGACGCACGGGTGCGCTAGGATCATTATCGTATTTTGGATGTCCGATTGCTCCAAACAAAACGGCATCTGCTTTCATGCATATTTCGTGGGTTTCATCGGGATAAGGAACTCCAACGGCATCAATAGCACATGCTCCTGTAAGAGCGGGTGTCCACGTTATTTCGTGGTTGAATTTTTTTGCAATAGCATCAGATACTTTTACAGCTTCATTTATTACCTCAGGACCAATTCCGTCTCCTGCTAAAAGGGCTATGTTAAATTTCATTGTTTATTTTTTAAAAAGGTTCTAAGATTCTGAGTTGCTAAGATTCTAAGATTTTTATTCTTAATTGGCTTAGTTTTATTTTTTTAAAGGTTTTTAATTACTATGATAGTAAGCGCAAAGAAAAATCTTATCAACTTAGAATCTTAGTAACTTAGCGCCTTAGGCTATTACATTCAACATTTTTTGAGTCGCAATGATCGCTGCAACGGTTTGATCGGAGTCTAATCCGCGGGTTTTAAATTCTTTTCCGTTGTTTACCCACGTAATTATAGTTTCGCACAAGGCATCAGAACTACTTCCAGGCGGAATTCTCACTGCATAATCAATCAATTTTGGGAGCGATAATTTTTTACTTTTATAAATTTTAGACAATGCATTCATAAAAGCATCAAATTGTCCATCGCCCTGAGCGTGTTCTTCGATGATTTCTCCGTTCAGATTTAAGCTTAATGTTGTTGAGGGACGCATTCCTTTTGAATGCATTAACACATACGATTCGATTTTTATTTTCTCTTCATAAGTATGACTATCCAAAACATCTGAAATAATGTACGGAAGATCTTCTTTGGTAACGGTTTCTTTTTTATCACCCAATTCTATAATTCTTTGGGTAACCAATTTTAAGTCTTCTTGATTTAATTTTAAACCTAATTCCTGAAGATTCTTTTCGATATTGGCTTTTCCAGAAGTTTTTCCTAAAGCATATTTTCGTTTTCTCCCAAAGCGTTCCGGAAGCAAATCATTAAAATACAAATTATTTTTATTGTCGCCATCAGCATGAATTCCAGCTGTTTGTGTAAAAACATTGTCGCCAACAATCGGTTTGTTAGCCGGAATTCTGTAACCCGTAAAAGTCTCTACCAATTTACTCACGGTATATAATGAAGTTTCTTTGATATTGATGCTTACTTCAGGCAAATAATCATTTATTACAGCAACGGTGCTTTCAAGCGGCGCATTCCCTGCGCGTTCTCCCATGCCGTTTACCGTTACATGAAGGCCGTTTATACCTGCTTTTACAGCTTCCATAACGTTGGCAATACTTAAATCGTAATCGTTGTGCGCATGAAAATCAAAATGAATTTGAGGATATTTTACACGTATAGTAGAAATAAATTCGAAAGCCTGAGACGGAATTAAAACGCCCAAAGTATCAGGAAGCAAAATTCTTTTTACAGGCTGAGTTGCTAAAAAGTCCAGAAACTGAAAAACATATTCAGGAGAATTTCGCATTCCGTTGCTCCAGTCTTCCAGATAAACATTAGTTTCGATATGGTTTGCTTTCGCTAAAGCGATAATTTCAGCAATTTCAGAAAAGTGTTGTTCCGGTGTTTTTTTTAATTGATGTGTCAGGTGATTCATGGAGCCTTTGGTCAATAAATTTTGCACTTTGGCACCTGCTTTTTTCATCCACTCGATCGAAACGCCACCATCTACAAACGAAAGCACTTCGATACGATCGATATATCCTCTCTCGGTTGCCCAGGAAGTTATGCCTTTTACAGCTTGAAATTCCCCTTCGCTCACGCGCGCTGAAGCAATTTCAATTCTATCGATATTTAATTCCTCCAACAACAATTGTGCAATGGTCAATTTCTCTGCAGCAGAAAATGATACTCCCGAAGTTTGTTCGCCATCGCGGAGTGTGGTATCCATTATTTCAATTTTTCTTTTTTCCATATTCCTTTTCTAAATTCCTTTTTAAAAGTAAAATTATAGTTGATGTTGCACTTTTATTTCAAATAAACTCAGTGTAATTCCTTCATAATGTTTCGGTAATCCCGAATAATCTGGCGTGACGATGCCTAAAAATTCGAATCCACATTTTTGATAATATTCGATTAAAGACTCGTTGTCTCCCCATGTATCCATTCTCAAATAGTCTAATTTTTTTGCTTTAGCAAAAGGTAATCCCCACTTTATAATTTCCTTTACAAAATGATTTCCTCTAAATTTCGGATGCGTTACAATGCGATGAAAATAAACAGCTTTGTCTTTGTTTTTCTCTTTCCAAATGCTTTCATCTTGAAAAGTGATAGCAAAAATGCAGGCGATTTCGTCGTTAATTAGAATTTTCCACTGCCTTTCTTCGGCAATTTCTTTTTCGATTAATTTTCGATCAAAACCTTTCCAATGTTTATTAAATTTTGTTTTTTGAAATTCAATCGCCAAATCATAAAACTCAAAAATTGCGTCAATATCTTCTTTGGTACTCGGTTTAAAAATCATGTTATTTTTATTTTGTTCTCCTAAGAGTTTAATTTATAAAGACCCGACAAGTTTTAAAAACCTGTCGGGTCTAATAGATCGAACAAGATTTTTTAGTACGGAAGTTTATCGGCGAAAGCCACAATATCTTCTTTAATATTTTGCAAATAATCAATGTCATCGAAGCCATTAATCATGTTATTTTTTTTGTATCCGTTAATAGCGAAAGACTCTTGTTGGCCAGTTGCTAATAAAGTAATGGTTTGGTTGGGTAAGTTAATTTCAAGTTCTGTTTTAGGATTGGCCTCGATTGCTTTAAAGATTATCTCAGCAAATTCTGGGCTAACCTGAACGGGTAAAACGCCAATATTCAGACAGTTTCCTTTGAAGATATCTGCAAAGAAACTTGAAACGACAGCTCTAAAGCCGTAATCGTAAACTGCCCACGCAGCGTGTTCTCTGGAAGATCCTGAACCGAAGTTTTTTCCTCCAACCAAAATTTTTCCGCTGTAAGTTGAATCATTTAAAACAAAATCAGCTTTTGGAGTATCATCTCCGTTGTATCGCCAGTCTCTAAAAAGATTGTCTCCAAAACCTTCACGTTTTGTAGCTTTCAGGAAACGAGCCGGGATGATTTGATCTGTATCTACGTTCTCAATAGGCAACGGCACTGCGCTGCTGGTCAATATATTAAATTTATCGTATGCCATTTTGATTTTTGCTTTAGGCTGTAGGCTGTAAGCTTTAGGCTTTTCTCTACAGCAATGTTTTTGTATTGATTTTTCAGCTTAAAGCCTAATGCTTAAAGCTTATAGCGAGAATTAAAATAATTCTCTAGGGTCTGTAAGTTTTCCTGTAACCGCAGCTGCAGCAGCCATAATTGGACTTGCTAGAAGCGTTCTTGAACCAGGACCTTGACGGCCTTCAAAGTTTCTGTTGGATGTACTCACAGCATATTTTCCAGCAGGAACTTTATCATCGTTCATTGCCAAACAAGCAGAGCAACCCGGCTGACGCAATACAAAACCAGCGTCTGTCAAAATATCCAAAATACCTTCTTCTTTAATCTGAGCTTCAACAACGTGAGAACCAGGAACTAACCAAGCGGTAACATTATCTGCTTTTTTTCTTCCTTTTACAATTTCGGCGAAAGCCCTAAAATCTTCAATACGTCCGTTTGTACAGCTTCCTAAGAAAACATAATCAATTGATTTGCCTATCATTACATCGTCTTCTTCAAAGCCCATGTAAGCCAAGGATTTTTTGTATGTTTCTTCCCCGCCTTCAACTTGGTTGGTATTTGGAATATGTTTGGTGATGCCAATTCCCATTCCAGGATTAGTACCGTACGTAATCATTGGTTCAATGTCGGCAGCATTAATGTTTAATTCTGCATCAAAAACAGCATCAGCATCGGTTTTCAAAGTTTTCCAGTATTCAACGGCTTTTGTCCAAGCTTCGCCTTTAGGGGCATATAATCTTCCTTCAAGGAAATCAAAAGTTTTTTGGTCAGGCGCAATCATACCACCACGCGCACCCATTTCGATACTTAGGTTACAAACGGTCATACGACCTTCCATCGTCATGTTTTCGAAAACATCTCCAGCGTATTCAACAAAATAACCTGTACCTCCAGAAGTAGTGAGTTGCGCAATAATATAAAGTGCAACGTCTTTTGGCCCAACACCTTTGCTCAATTGACCGTTTACGTTAATACGCATCTTTTTTGGTTTTGGCTGCATGATACATTGTGTAGAAAGTACCATTTCAACTTCAGAAGTTCCAATACCAAAAGCAATCGCTCCAAAAGCACCGTGAGTAGACGTGTGAGAATCTCCGCAAACAATAGTAGCACCTGGCAAAGTAATTCCGTTTTCAGGACCTACTACGTGTACAATTCCGTTTTTAATGTGTCCTAATCCCCAGTGCGAAATTCCGTATTCGGCGGCATTATCTTCAAGCGCTTTAAGCTGATTGGCTGATAAAGCATCTTCTACTGGTAAATGTTGGTTTATGGTCGGCGTATTGTGATCTGCAGTTGCAAAAGTACGTTCCGGGTACAAGACCTTCACGCCTCTGGCTTTTAATCCTAAAAAAGCAACGGGACTTGTAACTTCGTGAATGAAATGGCGGTCAATAAAAAACACATCTGGTCCATCTTCAATTTTACGTACTACATGCGAATCCCATACTTTGTCAAATAATGTCTTACTCATTTTGTTTTTTTTAATTTTAATTTCAATAATTCGAAGCTATTTTCTAAGAATAACTTAATTAGAGAAACAAATGTAAAAAAAGTGACAAAAGCTTCAATTTCAATATTTCATTATATACGATACCCAAACTTAAATACAAATTGCTATTGGCTTTTGTTGTGATAAATTTGCGTTTAAAACGAATTAGAATTTGCTTTTGTTTTTACTTTTTTAGATTAAAATCTGATACAATAAATCTGATTTTAACAATTGAAAATATCGCTCTAAAATGCATATAAAAATTTTTTTTATTTAAAAAATTAGAAAAGTTTAAGCAATTATTGCGATAATTGATATTTTTTGGACTTTTAGTGAATTTTTAAACATTATAATTTGCTGTTTTTTTCTAGGTGAATAAAAAAGTTTGAAAGCGTAATTTTGTCTGCTTTTTTTAATTGAAAGATTACGACATCCAAAAAAATGATTTTTGGAAATTTCATATAAAAAGGAGTTGTTTTTTATGTTTTTAAAGTAGCCGTTAGCCATTTAAAAATCAATAATTTCCGATCCAGGAAAAATGAGTATTGATGATTTCTTCTTTTTTAGAGTTGATAAAATCAAGGTAGGCAATTGCGACCGGAGACGATTTTTTTGATGTAAGTGATATCAGGTTCCATGTAGTAATAATAGGAAGTCCTTTTACTTTTATAATTTGTAGATCATTATTTTTTAATTCATTTTTAATACCAATTAAAGGCATAATAGAACAACCTAATCCAGAGAGTACGGCCTGTTTTACTGCTTCATTAGACGTAAGCTCGATTTTTTTTTGGACAGAAAATTTATTAGTTGTAATAAAACGTTCCATAGCATTTCGAGTCGCAGAACCTTGTTCTCGGTAGATTATAGGTGTGTTTTCAAATAAGTTTTTTTTATCATTGGATTTTTTCAGATTCAATTGATTGCTTCCCACAAAGAAGAGACTGTTTTGCATCAGTTCTACTTTTGTGATATTTAATTTTTTTGGCAAAACCGAGACCAATGCAAAATCTACCTCATTTAACTCTAAACTTTTTAAAACTCCTGATTTGTTTGTCACATCAATAATAAGTTCTACGCCCGGATTTTGTTTCATAAATTCTGACACAAAATAGGGCATTACATATTTGCCCGTGGATACAATTGATATTTTTAGTCTTCCGGAAAGTTGCCCTTGATACGTTAAGGTTTTGTGATTAATAGCATTTACTTCGTTGAGTATTTTCTCAGCAGCTTCGGCAATTTCTCTTCCAAATTCGGTGATATAGATTTTTCTACCTACTACTTCGGTAAGGGGAATTGGAAATTGATCCTGAAAATTTTTTAGTTGTATTGATACAGCGGGCTGCGTCAGATGTAGTTCTTCAGAAGCTTTTGTGATGCTTTGGATTTGACAAATTTTCAAGAATATTTGAAGTTGATGCAAAGTATAATTCATAAAAATTGTTTATGTATTTCATAACAAATATAAATAAAAATTTATGGATATAATGGATAATCTTTGTGCCGGATTATAAGTTTAATCAATAAAAAAAAAACAATTATGGAAACAAATGGATTAATTAAATCTGACAAAATCATGCAAAAAATTCAGTTGGTACAAGGAGAATTTACTCCGTCTGAAGCTTCAGATGTGATAATGTCTTTGATTGATGAAAAAATAAATTTTCATCATAATCAAAGACTTCAAAAATGGGAACAAAACCATAAACATGATTCCGAGGAATTAGAGGATAGAATTAAGCAACTCGAAAAAGAAAAGCAAAAAACTAGAGAATTCATTGCCAATGCTAAAGCCCTAAAAAAAAACATTCTCATTAATGGTATTCTTGAAATCGCGATTGTAGAAAACCTATTATAAAAATAAAAAAAATGATAAAAAAAAATCACGTGGCTCAATTGCTAAACAAGATAATAAATTATTTTTTATGGATATTTTTCATGGGTAATTTGGCTTATTTAATATGTTTTTATCCAAATGTTCAGCCATGGTATTATAAGGGTTTTTTAAAAATTAATGGTTTTACATTACTTATCTGGACATTAGCAACTTTTTTTAGCGCTCTCATCAATAGTTATGCAAAGAACTATTTGAAAGGCTTTAAGTATTACAATAAATTTTCCTTGCTTTGTTTAGGATTTACAGGATCTATTATGGTTTTTGTAATGGCAAATCACGTGCTACTTTTATTAATGATGTGGGGATTAATGGGCGTATTTATGTCGCAATTAATAGGTGTCGATTCTCGATGGGGCGAAGCCACAGAGGCTTCAAAATTTGCGCTTCGCTACTTTGCCACCGGAAGTTTGTTTTTAAGTACGGGAGTTTTATTACTGGCTTTTCAAACGGGAGATTTTACTTTAAGTGGCATTCTTTCTAAGTTAAATAATGTATCGCATTCCATTACTTTATTGTCAGGTTTGTGTATTATTATTGCTGCGATTATTCAATCGGCAATATATCCTTTTCATCGTTGGCTCCTTTCGGCGATGACAGCACCTACGCCAGCTTCGGCTTTAATGCATGCAGGATTTGTAAACGGTTCGGGAATTTTATTGACGCTATTCTCAACTGTTTTATTTGCATCAGATACGCTGATTATTTTATTTATTATTGGAGGTTTAACTGCGGTTATTGCACAATTTACTAAACTTTTACAAGTAAATGTGAAACAAAAATTAGCCTGTTCTACTATTGCTCAAATGGGTTTTATGATTATGCAGTGTGGTTTGGGTTTTTTTAATGCGGCTATTGTTCACTTAATCCTTCATGGATTTTACAAAGCATATTTATTTTTATCCTCAGGAGAAGAGATAGGATATGCTAAACCGCAAAAACCAATTAATATTAAAATCAAGCCTTTGCAAGTTATAATTGTACTATTTTTTGGAGTTCTAGGTGCTTTTATGTTTGCGTATTTAACCGGAAAAGGGATCGAATTAAATAGTGGTATTTTTTTAACACTTATCGTTGCGATAACCGTCGGTCAGGCTACCTATAATATCATTAAAGAGCAGCAAATTACAATTTTGCAAAAAACATTTTTACCTCCCCTTTTATTTATTTGCGGTATATTTTCCTATGCGCTCATGTACAAAGTCGTTACGGGTTTGATGTGGGATATGCCACTCAGAGAAGCTCCCTTACCACTATCTTTGATTGAGGTGCTATTTGGAATTGTATTTTTAATAGGTTTTTTTATAATGAAATTAGGGGTTTATCGAAAATATCCTGTCTTGTATGTCAAATTGTTGAACATTTCTCAACCTGACAAAAAAACTGTTTTAATGTATAAATCTAAATCACTGTAATGAATTCAATCATTCAAAAAAGTATAGCAGAATCGGCAAAAGTTATCGGAAAAACGTGGCCATTGTATTCATTTGTAACTTCAAATCCTCTAGCAGGTTACGAACAAATGCCTTTTGAAGAGGCTGTAAAATATGCTAGTCAATTGCTTAATGCAAACGTTTATCCAAATGTTTCACTGTTTAGACAAGCATTAAGAAGAGGCGAAATTAATAAAAAAATACTTTGTGATCTACTTGTAGAAAGTCAGTTTTTAGCATCTCCAGAAGATTACTTAAAGCAAATGGAGTTTCATAAAGCAACATCAGAATTAAATGACCATCATGATTTAGATCGTATTATGGCAAAATGGCTCGCAGCCTTTATGGACGAAGGTCTGGCTGAATGGGAAATGCCCAATAAAAGCGAAGGTTTTTACAGTGCATGGCGAAAACTAGTAATATATGATTCAGATATTCCTAAAACCGCTATTACAGAAATACCCAAAACGAGTCTCGAAGTGCTAACAAATGTTTTAGATGACTACACAGAAGAAGATTTTACTACAATATGTACCTATCATTTGGCGGCATTGCCCGGCTGGACTGGTTATATCAATCACAGGAGTACATCGAAATCTTTATGGCAAGAGGCTTACCCGATAAACTTGCAGGATTATTTAGGAGTGCGACTTTGGGTTTCTGAAAAGTTAAAGGTTACAATTGATCCCGAAAAAATGATGTTTTTGTCAATTTCTCCTGTCCAAAAACTACAGCACATTTGGCTAAAAGCATGGGAGAAAAGCTGGCAAACCGAACTTGTAAAACGAGTAGAAAATCAAAATGTGAGGATATCAAAAGTTCGAGTTAAAAAAGAAATCTCCGATGCCCAAATGGTTTTTTGCATTGATACAAGGTCAGAATTAATTCGAAGAAATATAGAGAATAAAGGTAATTATGAAACATTTGGATATGCAGGTTTTTTTGGTATAGCAATGGATTATGAAAATCTAAATGATGGCATCACTCGTAAATCATGTCCTCCTATTCTAAATTCTGCTTACCTAGTTTCAGAAGTAGCAAAACCAGATACTACCTTACAAGTAAAGGCATATCAGCAAAAAAATGATACTCTAAATTTTATAGAATATTTTCTAAAAAGAATGAAAAACATGCTTCCATCTGCCTTTGGGTATGTCGAAGGATCGGGTTTTTTTTACGGAATATTTTTAGGGATAAGAACGCTTTTACCAGGATCTTTTTACCGATTAAAAAAGAAGAAAGCGAGAGGTCATGAAGCTATTTACGAACCGCAAATTACAAAGAGTTGTAGTCACGAAAATTCCGATTCAGGTATTCCTTTGCAAGAGAAAGTCGCTATTGTAAAGTCAGCTTTTGATCTGATGGGTTGGCAAGAGTTTGCCCCCATTATTATTTTCTTTGGTCACGGAAGCCATTCTGCCAACAATGCTTTTGGTTCGAGTTTAGATTGTGGCGCTTGCGCTGCGAGTCCTGGCAGACATAACGCCAGAATGTTCGCCAAAATAGCAAATTTACCAGAGGTTAGACAGAGTCTGGAAGAAAATTATAATATAGTAATTCCGAGTACAACTATTTTTATTGGAGGAGAGCACAACACTACTACAGACGAGATGGTATTGTTTGATGCCGAGGTTCCGTTATCACATAAAAAAAGGATGGAAGAATTAAAATTAGATTTAATCAAAGCCCAACGAACCGCTACACAGGAACGTCTTGGTTTTGCAACACATAGTGTGGCTCATGCTCAGAAAAGAGCCAGCGATTGGGCAGAGACAAGACCCGAATGGGGCTTGGCTAAAAATGCAGGATTTATTGTAGGTCCAAGAGATTTAACACAAAATAATAATTTAGACGGTCGTTGTTTTTTACATTCTTACAATTGGGAAACAGATACAGGAGGAAAAGCCCTCGAAGCCATCATGCAAGGCCCTATGGTGGTTACGCAATGGATCAACAATCACTACTATTTTTCTACAGTAGACAATGCTGTTTTTGGTGGAGGATCCAAAATAACCCATAATATTACAGGAAAATTTGGAGTAGTACAGGGTAATGGAGGTGATATAAAAATGGGGCTCCCACTGCAATCTCTAATGCAGTCTGATAACGAAATGTATCATCAGCCCTTGCGATTATCTGTACTGATACAAGCACCTGTTTCGAGAGTACATGATATTCTTTGGAGGAACGAACACATTCAAAACCTACTTGATAACGAATGGGTTTATTTAATGGTTATGGATCCATTAAATAAAAATAAGATACAGTATTATCAAAAAAGATTAAACTGGATTTCTGTTGACAAAAAAAGTAAAGTCAACAGAAATAAGAAAGCTATAACGGTTTAAATTCTTGTAAATTAAAAAAGAAAGCTGTTTCATAAAACTTGAAACAGCTTTCTTTTTTTAGAATAAAAACAAAATCATTATATCTTAATTTTAAGGACGGTTTGGGTCAAATTTTATTTCGCTTTTTATGAGTTTTTGTTAATAACTTCCCTTTTCATTGGCTTAAAAATAAACTAAATTTGAAGTTCAATTTTTGTAATTTTATAAAATTGCAATTACCTCATTTATAACTATGTACTTAATATTCGATACTGAAACTACTGGATTACCAAAACGTTGGGATGCACCAATAACTGATTCTGATAACTGGCCTCGCTGTATCCAGATCGCATGGCAGTTGCATGACGAAATGGGAGAATTGATAGAACATCAGGATTATTTGGTAAAACCAGACGGATTTAATATTCCGTATGATGCAGAACGCATTCACGGAATTTCTACTGAATTGGCAGAAGCTGAAGGAATTTCGTTGGCCGAAGTTTTAGAGAAATTCAATATTGCTTTAAGTAAAACCAAATTTATTGTAGGTCAGAATTTAGGTTTTGATGTGAATATTATGGGAGCCGAATTTCATCGTGCCGGAGTAGCTTCTCCCATGAGCACCATGCCGGTTTTGGATACCTGTACGGAGGTTACGGCTTCATTATTGCAGCTTCCTGGAGGTCGTGGAGGAAAATTCAAACTGCCTACTTTAACGGAGTTACATAGTTATCTTTTTAATAAACCTTTCGCAGAAGCGCACAACGCAACGGCAGATGTTGAGGCAACTACGCGTTGTTTTTTGGAGTTAATTAGAAGAGAGGTTTTTACAAAAGAAGAACTGGATGTTCCGAAGGATTATTTTAAAGAATTTCAAGAAAGAAATCCACAGGAATTTCCATTAATTGGTTTAAAACACATCAATTTAAAAGCGGCTTCGGATAAAATCAGGGAGCAACTGAGAGCCTTAGAATCTGTTGACAAACAAACTACGGTTTCAGATTCTGACAGAGCAGATTTTAAAGCAGCGAAGTATGCGCATTTACACAATCATACTCAGTTTTCGGTTTTACAATCTACTATCGGAATTGGTAATATCGTTGCGGCTACAGCCAAAAATGGTATGCCGGCGGTTGCCATGACCGATACCGGAAACATGATGGGGGCTTTTCACTTTGTGAGTGCCGTTATGAATCATAATAAAGCGGCTTCTGCCAAAAATAAAGCGTTGGTTGAAGCGGGTGAAGAGCCAACAGAAACTGAGATGAAGCCAATTGTGGGCTGCGAATTTAATGTTTGTGACAACCATTTAGACAAAAGCAAAAAAGACAATGGTAATCAGGTTGTGTTGTTGGCCAAAAACAAAAGAGGTTACCATAATCTGGCAAAAATGTCGTCAATCGCTTTTACAGACGGGTTTTATTATGTTCCGAGGATTGATCGAAATGTTATTCAAAAATATAAGGAAGATATTATGGTGTTGTCGGGAAATTTATACGGAGAAATTCCGAGTAAAATCCTGAACATCGGAGAAAACCAGGCCGAAGAAGCGCTAATTTGGTGGAAAGAACAGTTTGGAGATGATTTTTATCTGGAAGTGATGCGTCACAATCAGGAAGATGAAAATCGTGTAAACAAAACCTTGATTGAGTTTTCGCAAAAACACAATGTCAAATTAATTGCGACAAACAATACCTATTATTTAAATAAAGAAGACGCCAATGCCCACGATATTTTGTTGTGTGTAAAAGACGGAGAAAAACAGGCAACGCCTATTGGTCGTGGTCGCGGTTATCGTTACGGATTGCCCAATCAGGAATATTATTATAAGTCATCGGAAGAGATGAAAGAACTCTTTGCCGATATACCCGAAGCCATTATCAATATTCAGGAAATAGTAGATAAGGTCGAAATTTACTCGCTTTATCGAGATGTATTGCTTCCAAAATTTGATATTCCAGAGGAGTTTATAGTTCCAGAAGATGAAGCCGATGGCGGTGTTCGCGGGGAGAATAAATATTTGCGACACCTGACAATGGTGGGGGCTAAAAAAAGATATGGAGAGATTACCGAAGCGATTCAGGAACGTTTGGATTTTGAGTTATTAACGATTTCGAATTCAGGATACCCGGGTTACTTTTTGATCGTTCAGGATTTTATCGCCGAAGCCCGAAATATGGATGTTTCGGTAGGTCCAGGCCGTGGTTCTGCGGCGGGTTCTGCTGTTGCTTATTGTTTAGGAATTACCAATATTGACCCCATTAAGTACGACTTGCTTTTTGAGCGTTTCCTGAATCCGGATCGTGTGTCGATGCCCGATATTGATATTGATTTTGATGATGAAGGCCGTGGTCGTGTTATGGATTATGTAATCAATAAATACGGTAAAAATCAAGTGGCGCAAATTATCACTTATGGTAAAATGGCAACCAAATCGGCGATTCGTGATACGGCTCGTGTACTGGATTTGCCTTTGTTTGAAGCCGATAGAATTGCAAAACTGATTCCGGGAATGATGCCTTCCAAATGGAATTTGGCTCGTTTTATTTCTGAAAGTGAAGATGAGGTAAAAAAAGCACTTCGATCGGATGAATTTGATAATGTAAAAGAGCTGATCGCAATTGCCAACGAAGGTGATTTGGCCGGGGAGACTATTCAACAGGCAAAAATCCTCGAAGGATCAATGCGAAATACCGGAATTCATGCCTGTGGGGTAATTATTACGCCATCAGATATTACGAATTTCGTTCCGGTTACTACCGCAAAAGATTCGGATCTGTATGTAACACAGTTTGATAACTCGGTTGCGGAAAGTGCTGGATTGCTAAAAATGGATTTCTTGGGTTTGAAGACCCTTACCTTGATAAAAGATACGGTAAAATTAGTAAAATACAGAACCGGAATCGATCTGAATCCAGATGAATTTCCAATTGACGATCCGGAAACCTACGAACTTTTTCAGCGAGGAGAAACAGTAGGTATTTTTCAGTATGAGTCGCCAGGAATGCAAAAATACATGAAGGATTTGAAACCCACTGTTTTTGGAGATTTAATTGCCATGAATGCTTTGTATCGTCCGGGACCGTTAGAATATATTCCGTCTTTCGTTCGAAGAAAAAATGGCGAAGAGGAAATCAAATACGATTTGGATGCCTGCGAAGAATACTTGGGAGAAACCTATGGAATTACCGTTTACCAAGAGCAGGTAATGCTTTTGTCGCAATCATTGGCTGATTTTACAAAAGGTGAGGCCGACGTTTTGCGTAAGGCGATGGGTAAAAAGCAAAAGGATGTTCTAGATAAAATGAAACCTAAGTTTGTAGAACAAGCGGCAGCAAAAGGTCATGATGCTAAGATTTTAGAAAAAATCTGGAAAGACTGGGAGGCTTTTGCAAGTTATGCTTTTAATAAATCGCACTCTACTTGTTATGCCTGGATTGCCTATCAAACAGCGTATTTAAAAGCGCATTTTCCTGCAGAATATATGGCTGCGGTTCTTTCAAATAATATGAATGATATCAAACAGGTGTCCTTTTTTATGGAAGAATGTAAGCGCATGGGCTTACAGGTTTTAGGTCCTGATGTCAATGAGTCGTATTATAAATTTACGGTAAATGATAATTATGCCGTTCGTTTTGGGATGGGAGCGATCAAAGGAGTAGGTTCTGGAGCCGTAGCCACTATTGTCGAGAACAGAAAAGACGGTAGATACAAATCGATTTTTGATTTGGCCAAGCGAATTGATTTGCGTGCTGCCAATAAAAAAGCAATTGAAAATCTGGCGCTTGCGGGAGGATTTGACTCCTTTGAAGGTACTACAAGAGCACAATATTTTCATGATGAGGGCGATGGAGTTACTTTTTATGAAAAGGCAATACGGTACGGTTCTAAATTTCAAGAGAATGAAAATTCATCGCAAGTAAGTTTATTTGGTGAAACGAGTGAGGTACAAATCGCAGAACCTATCGTGCCTCCGTGCGAAGATTGGAGCACAATGGAAAAGCTCGCCAAAGAAAAAGAAGTGGTCGGAATTTATATTTCAGGACATCCGCTGGATGATTTTAGATTCGAAATGAAGTATTTCTGCAATGCTCGATTAGAAGCTTTAAAAAGCATGGAACAGCACGTGGGCAAAAACTTAACTTTTGCAGGAATCATAAACAATGTACAGCATCGTGTTTCTAAAAACGGAAAAGGTTGGGCAATGTTTAATCTCGAAGGTTATGATGAAAGCTACGAGTTTAGGATTTTTAATGAAGAATACCTGAAGTTTCGTCATTTTTTTATTCAGAATAATTTTGCCCATATAAAAGTATTGATAAAAGACGGCTGGGTGAATCATGATACAGGTAAAAAATCAGAGCCGAGGCTGCAATTTGTTGAGGTAAAACAGCTGCAGGATGTCTTGGAAACTTTTGCGAAAAAATTGGTTGTTTTGCTGAATATTCAAGACCTGAAAACCGAATTTATTCATAAACTAAGTGATTTGTTTAGCCAAAACAAAGGAGATAATTCGGTGACATTTGAAATTATGGAGCTCGAAAAAATTAAGCGATTGGTTGCCGTAGAGACCACAAATGATTTTACGGAAACAGAGGATGCCATTTTTGCAGAAGAAAGTGAGAACGACGAAGCAATTGTAGAAGACGCCAAAATTCAGGAAGTAAATGAGGTAGAGGAGATTAATGTTGTCACTAAACTTTCTATGCCTAGTCGTAGAGTAAAAGTTAAAATCTCTCAAGAATTATTAGCCGAATTAGAAAAAATGCAAATCAACTTTAAATTGAACTAAATTTTAACAGTTAAAATTTATTAGATAATTAGTTTTAAGTGTTAAAAATATGCGTGCATAGTATTTTTTTAGTAATATTGCCTCCAATTACAACGATTGCGCACCAAATCTAACAATGTAAGCACAAATAGAATGTTAAAATATTTTATTTTTGTATAAAATAATTAAAACAAAATTATGAAAAAGAACCTATTTTTATTAGGATTTATGCTTTGTTCTATCGCCACAATAGCGCAAACTGAAACAGCAGATAAGCCAGAAAGCTGGTATTTTAAATTAGGAGGGTCATACTTCATACAAACTGCAGCTACAGAGTTTCCAATTGTAAATGGTCAATTGCCTAATACCGATGTTTACGCGGCTGATGGAACTACTTTAATTTCAAGAGAAACAAATCATGGTTCGTTTGGGGAAGGATTTCGTACAGGTCTAACTGCGGGATACCGTTTTTCAACGCGTTTAGGAGTTGAAATGGGGATCAACTATTATTCTAGTGCTGATAAATTGATGGTAGAAACTACAAATCGTTTAGTTGCTACTTCCCCAACAAATATTTTTGTGTCTGGAAATGCTATAGGAAAAATTAGAGCTTGGGATTTATCACCTGCATTAGTGCTATTTTTGGGAGAAAGTAAAGGTTTTGAGCCATATACAAAAGTAGGAGTTATCGTTCCTATTCATGGAGATTTAACTATTAAGACTAATCGTGAGTATTCTACTGCTGCGGGTGTAATGGCAAAAACATATTCTGAAGATGTTGTAGAACCTAATCCAACTATAGGTTTTATGGCCGCAATTGGAAGTTCTTATAAATTAGGTAAAAAAATAGCTTTATATGCTGAAATTGAATACAGAAACTTTACTGTTCACGGAAAAACAAAAGAAACTACTGTGTTTACCGAAAACGGAGTGGATAAATTAAATACACCATCTACTTTTAGACAAGATGCTTCTTATTCTGCTATTTATACAAATTATGTGGATAAATTAACTACAAGTTCTAATAGTAAAGTGACTAATGCAGCAGGTTTTGATAATACAAAAGCTACTGACGATATTAGTTCTTATGTTGGGATTAGCGGTGTAGGCTTGACTTTTGGATTAAGATACAGCCTATAATTTTTATAAAGTTTTTAGTTTTTAGAAAAGAGGATATTCACAATGAATATCCTTTTTTTTTGCATAATCTTTTCATTCTGTGGGACGAAGAATCTTCGTAAGAAACTCCGCAAAGTAAATTGCCAATCTTTGTCGAACTGCTAATTGAGATTCTTTGTTCCTCAGAATGACAGGATAATGTGAAAAGGTTATGGCTTTTTCAAATTTCTAAATTCTTTCAGAACTTCGTCAATAACCCAGGTTGTTCTGGCGGCAGAAGTTCCTTTTGAAGGATTAACGCCCTCTTTGCCTAATAGTTCTGAAACAATAGTCTCTATAAAAGGCTGTTGAATATGTAACGGATTTTCGATGGTAATGCTTTGTTTTTCTCCATTTGCATATTGAATGTGAATAGGATCGTCTCCGAAGGTTGAAAAGGAAATTTTTCCAAGAGTTCCAACAATTTCAGTATTGTCATATCGCTCAAAAGAAGCAAAATTCCATAAACCACTTCCGTGAATGCCGTTTTCGAATAAAAAAGACATAGAGACAGTATCTTCAGCAGGATAGGCCAAGAGTTGAGAGCTTGCGTGCCCTCGAACCGATTGAATGGGGCCGAACAAAAAGTCTAAAAAATCTAAAGTGTGACACGCCAAATCTACGAAGATTCCGCCGCCCGAAATGTGTGGTAGCACTGTCCAAGGTAAATTGATGTCATCATCATAACGTTCTTCAAACGGATGGTACAAAACGCAATTTACGTGTCGAACAGTCCCGATTTTGTTTTGCTCGATTAACTCTTTTATTTTTAAAAAACGAGGCAAACTTCTTCTATAATAAGCCACAAATAGCGGAACATTATGTGCTTTGCAAGCACTTATCATCTCGTTGCATTCTTCAAAAGTTAATGCCATCGGTTTTTCTACGTATACAGGTTTTCCTGCTTTAGCACACAAAACAGTATATTCTTTATGAGAGGATGGAGGCGTTGCGATATAAACAGCATCGACATCTGGATCGTTAATTAAATCAATAGCGTTTGAATACCATTTTGGAACATTGTGGCGTTTGGCATAATCTTCGGCAAGTGCTGCATCTCTTCGCATCACAGCAACTAAAGCCGAATTGGGCGTTTTTTGAAAAGCTGGGCCACTTTTTACTTCGGTTACATTGCCACAACCGATAATTCCCCATCTTACGATTTTCATGTTTTTGGTTTTTAGTTAATTCAAATTTAAGAGAAAATGATTGTTTAAAAAAGGATTGCTACAGATTAACAAGATTCTCAAAGATTAAAAAAATCATTTCAATCATTTCAATCAGTGGCTAATAAAAGATTCATCCGCAACTTACTATCAATTTAATTCGTTTAAATTTATGCAAAAAACCACGTATTCATAAACAATTTAATTGATGAATACGTGGTTGAAAATAGAGAACTAAATTTTACTTTTTCGGTAAAGCTTTAAATCCCATATTATAAAGTGTGAACGCCTGAATGTCTACATTTTCTTGAATAGTTGCAGCAACAGATTTTCCTGCTCCGTGACCCGCTTTTACATCAATACGGATTAAAACAGGATGTTCTCCTTCTTGTTTTTCTTGCAATTCGGCAGCAAATTTAAAACTATGCGCAGGCACTACACGATCGTCGTGGTCACCGGTAGTTACCATTGTTGCTGGGTAATGTGTTCCTTTTTTTACATTTTGAACAGGAGAATACCCTTTAAGATATTGAAACATTTCTTTGCTGTCCTGTGCGGTTCCGTAATCATAAGCCCAACCTGCGCCTGCTGTAAAAGTATGGTAACGCAACATATCCATAACGCCTACTGCTGGCAATGCTACCTTCATTAAATCTGGACGTTGTGTCATGGTTGCTCCAACCAATAATCCTCCGTTTGAACCGCCTCGAATGGCTAAGAAATCAGATGAAGTGTATTTTTGAGCAATCAGATATTCCGCAGCAGCGATGAAATCATCAAATACATTTTGTTTTTGCAATTTGGTTCCAGCATCATGCCATTTTTTGCCGTATTCGCCGCCACCTCTTAAATTGGCAACTGCGTAAACACCGCCATTTTCCATCCAAACTGCATTGGCAATACTAAAACTTGGTGTTAGGCTGATATTAAATCCGCCATAACCATAAAGTATCGTTGGGTTTTTTCCATCTAATTTTGTTCCTTTTTTATAAGTGATAATCATCGGAATTTTTGTTCCGTCTTTTGATGTATAAAAAACTTGTTTTGACTCGTAATCATCACTTTTAAAATCAACTTTTGGTTTTTGATAGATTGCTGATTTTCCAGATTTTGGTTCAAGCGAAAATATGGTTCCCGGAGTTGTATAGTTGGTAAAACTGTAATATAATGTTTTCTCTTCTTTCTTTCCTCCAAATCCACTGGCTGTTCCTACGGCAGGAAGTTTGATTTCGCGGATCAATTTACCGCTGTAATCATATTGCTGAACTAATGAAACGGCATCTTTGGTATAATTGGCAAAAAAGAATCCACCGCCTGTTGAAGGCGATAAAATATTTTGAGTTTCCGGAATAAAATCTTTCCAGTTTTCCGGTTTAGGGTTGCTTACATCAACAATTACCACGCGTTTATTAGGAGCGTTTAAATCGGTTTCGATAAACAATTTACTTCCTTCATTTTCGATAATCGAGTTGTCGCTGTTAAAATTATCAACGATCGTAACAATCGGACTTTCAGGATTTTTTAAGTCTTTAATATATAATTCATTCCCATAAGTAGAATTAGAGGCCGAAATGACCAAATAGCGATCTTCTTCGGTTACATAACCGCCCACGTATCTGCGTTTTTGGTCGGCTCCAAAAATAACTTTATCCTCTTTTTGAGAAGTTCCTAATTGATGAAAATACAATTTGTGCTGGTCGGTTTTGGCAGATAACTCACTTCCTTTTGGTTTTTCGTAACTTGAGTAATAAAAACCTTCGTTTCCTCGCCATGAAATGCCACTAAATTTTACATCTACGAGCGTGTCTTCCAAAACTTTTTTAGACAAAGCGTCAATAATAATCACTTTTCTCCAGTCGCTTCCGCCTTCAGAGATGGCGTATGCTGCTTTTGTTCCGTCTTTAGAAAAATCCAATCCTCCTAGTGAAGTTGTCCCGTCCTTAGAAAAGGTATTGGGGTCTAAAAACATTTCTTCTTTGCCGTTTTTGTCTTTTCTGTAAATCACAGACTGATTTTGAAGACCGTTATTTTTAGAAAAATAAGTAAATTTTCCTTCGGTAAATGGAGCGCTTATTTTTTCGTAATTCCACAGTTTTTCCATGCGGGTTTTTAGTGCATTTCTAAACGGAATTTTATCCAAATAAGCATAAGTAACTTCGTTTTGAGCCTTTACCCAAGCTCCGGTTTCGGCAGATTTATCATCTTCCAGCCATCGAAAAGGATCCGCTACTTTGGTGTCAAAATAAACATCTACAGTTGTTCCTTTTTTAGTTTCCGGGTATTGTATTTTGTTTTGTCCAAACGAAACTCCTACGGTTGTGATTGCCATTATAAGAATTGTTTTTTTCATAGTTAAAGTATATGGTTCTAACAAAAATAGCACTTTTTGTGAGCATTAAAAAATTAACCGCAAAGTGTGCCACAGAAATTAACGCAAAGTTCGCCAAGTTTTTTTCTGACTTTGTGAACCTTGCGAAAAAACTTTGCGCTCTTTGCGGTTAAACAAAAATTACAAGTTGAAATTCACTCCCAAAACAATATTTCTTCCAATGTTCGGAATACCGTCTGTTTTTAATCTGGAAAGATGTGCAATATAATTTTCGTCGAATAAATTGTTTCCGTTTAAGCTCAAATCAAAGGCAGTTTTTCCTAGTTTTACTGTTCCTCCAAAACCTAAATTAACCAACGTATATCCTTTTGAAGCCGTTTCGAAACCACTAACATTTTTCTGGTCGAATGTTGAAGAAACATTCAGGGAAGCATAACCTTCTTTGAACCAATTTTTGATATTAAACTCGGTTCTCAGTGTGTTGTTCCAATTATTGGCAGGAATTAATGGCAGATAATCGTTGTTGTCTTTTTTTCCGGTTACGGTTTCAAAACTAGTTTCAAAATGCAACCAATCTAATGGATGTGGGTGAAAATGAAACCCAACTTCTCCTCCATATAATTTGGCATTGTCTTGAGTATAAGCAAAAACATCATTGGCGTCTAAAACTTCACCTGTTGGCGCTGTATAAATGTAATTGTTGATGTGGTTGTAAAATCCGTTTACGAAAAACTCAAAGTGAGAGTTTTTATATTCTAAGTTCAAATCAGTCTGAACGTTTTGTTCGGTTTTCAAATCAGCATTTCCGATTTCGTATCGATTTGTGCCTTCGTGAACACCGTTTGAAGTCAATTCGGCCAAGTTAGGCGCTCTAAATCCGGTAGCAACATTCAATCGAAGAGTAAGATCTTTCGTAAAATTTGTTTTGTAGCCTAGCGAAGCATTAAAACTTTCAAAAGATTTGTCTAAAGGAGAAAAATAGCCTTCTTCGCCTTCAATTCCGTTTGCTTCCGAGGTAATACTTCTGTTGTCAAAACGCAATCCTGCCTGCAAAACGTTACTATTCCATTCGTAATTAGCTGTTCCAAACACACCAAAATCATTGGTTGTTGCGTTTGGAATCAAGTATTCTTCGCCAAGATTTTCATTGGTTTGATGCATTCCCTGCACACCCACAATAGTTTCAATTTTACCCAGTTTAGGAAAATGATATTTTGCATTATAATTAAATGTTTTCAATTTCATGCGTAAAGCAGCATCGTTGCTGTCTTCAAATTCGCTTCGATCATTGGCGATGTATCCTAAATCAACATCTAGTTTTGAGTTTTCAAAAAAGATAACATTGTTCAAACTCAATAAATGATTAAAAATTCCTTGTCTCGGGAATAAGGTATTCTTGCTTGAAGATTGCTCTCCAATTCCATCCTCCGGTATTCCGATGTCTAATTTATTGTAGTTGTATCTCAAAACACTTGAAAAAGTAGCATTGCTGTAGCCAACACCTGTTTTAAAATCGGTTTCGTTGTAACGTGAATTGGTAACACGATCACCATCGGCAATTTTGTAGTCAGAATGGGTATTGAAGGCACCTCTGGCTAGAAATTTCCAGTTATCTGTAGATGTTTTCAAGCCAATAGAAGAGTTGCTTCCTTGTGTATTGGTAAAATATTTTTGGCTAAAATTGGCTTTAAAAGTATTGGCATCTGCAAATTTCTCAGGATTAAAATACAAAACACCTCCTAAAGCGTCCGACCCATACAACAAAGAAGCGGGGCCTTTGATAACTTCAACACTTTCGATACCGGCATCGTTCAGACCTAGACCATGTTCATCGCCAAATTGTTGATTTTCAATACGAACTCCTTGTGAATATACCAAAACTCGATTTCCGCTAAGACCGCGAATCACCGGTTTTCCGATAGAAGTTCCAGTAGAAATTTGTGAAACGCCCGGAATCGTAGCCAGTCCTTCGATTAAAGTTGATGTTCCTTTTTGTTGTAATGTTTTAATGCTTTCATGCTCTACTTTCATTACGTTCTGCGATTGCAATTTGTTAAAAGGTGTCGATACAATCACTTCGTCCATCTCCAAAATAGACTCTTCCAGTGTAATATCCAGCGTGTTTTCTTTTAATAATTTCGGGATAGTTTTGTTTACAGATGCATATCCAACATAGGTAAAACTCAATCGCAATACTCCATTTGGTAAGTTGCTAAATTCGTATTTTCCATTTTGGTCAGTTGTAGTTCCTTTATGCAATTCAGATGCGTAAACAGATACGCCTGGTAATGGTTGATTCTGAGAATCAGTTACAGTTCCTGAAAGAGAATTTTGTGCAGAAACAAGGGTAGTGAACCCTAAAATAAGGGCAAATATTATTTTTTTCATTTGAAAATGATGCTATAGTTGAGTGATTTTTTTTAAAATTTAAATAAAAATAACAGCAAATCCAGTCAATCTTCATGAATATAAAGATTTACAAGAGGAACAGATTTTTTTAAATCAATTTAGTAAAAGTGTTTTTTTTTCGAATACATCGAAATTTAAGCAATCACAGATGCCGGGGGACCACGCAACAAATACGCACTTGTTGAAAACGTTACTAGGTTTTCTGAAGCCGTAAAAAAGTAGGGGATGTCTTTGTGAAAAGTAGTAAATTCAAAATTAAAAACTTCAGGAATAAGAGAGCTTCCAAAAGCAAAATGACACACATAGCATAACTCGTAATTGTGATGCTG
Source organism: Flavobacterium geliluteum (assembly GCF_017948595.1). Lineage (GTDB taxonomy): Bacteria > Bacteroidota > Bacteroidia > Flavobacteriales > Flavobacteriaceae > Flavobacterium > Flavobacterium flavipigmentatum. The sequence goes on from NZ_JAGFBV010000017.1 coordinate 69,832, forward strand.
ATGCGTTATTCCACCTTGTTTTTTATCGTATTGATGGTGACATTGTTGCTCAGAAAGTTGTTTTGCAGTGTGCTCATAACTATGCACGGACTGAAACAATATCGAACACAATATTGTTAGAGCCAAAGAAACACTTATTATGAGCTGCTTTCTTTTCATGAAAGACAAAGGTATAAAAGAGCAATGATAAAAAGCTTCTTTTTTTTGAATATGAGCTTCTTTTATTAAAAATAATGTTACGAATGCTTTATTTTGTAATGAAAAATAGAATAGTTGGCCTCAAATAGGTACTTAAACTAGCATTATATTATATTTGTATGTGAAATAAATCAACTTAAAAAAACGTTTACTTGAAATCATTCTTAAAACCAAAATACGATATGCGATTATTTTTCAGTTGTTTGTTTCTAGTATCGTTTTTTAATGTTTTTTCGCAGGAAGAAACTACGATTGCCGCAGAAACAAAACCAGTCGTTAAAATTGATTCGCTCTATCGTGAAGACCAATTTTATTTTTCGCTGATCTACAATTCGATAATGAAATCTCCCGGAATGGCGCAAGATCGCTTTTCTGCGGGACTTTCTTTGGGTGTTTTAAGAGATATGCCTATCAATAAAGCAAGGACTTTTGCTGTTGCAACAGGTTTGGGTTTAAGTTATAAAAATTATTATCAAAACCTTGCAATTACAGGAACAAAAGACGCTCCCGAGTATAATGTGGTAAGTTATAATGATATAAGTACCAATAAATTTTATAGCTATTTGGTAGATGTCCCGATCGAATTTAGATGGCGCAATTCTACTCCCGAAAGCTACAAATTTTGGAGAATTTATGGCGGATTAAAATTGAGTTATGTATTGCAAAGTAAATCTGTTTTTAAAGGCCTTGTCGATCAAAACGTAAAAATTGTAAATAACAAGGATGTAAACAGATTTCAGTACGGAGCTTACATTTCTACGGGTTATAATACTTGGAATTTGTATGCCTGTTATTCTTTAAATTCACTTTTCAAATCTTCTGCGCGAACTCCAACCGAGCAAGTAGACATCCGGACTTTAAGCATGGGACTAATTTTTTATATTTTATAGCCATAAATATAAAAAAAGCAATTGTGGAAGTATACCAATTGCGGTACCTATAGACAATTCGTTACTTGTATGTGCCTCCATCACCAATCGGGATGAAGCCACAAGGCCACTCAGCAAAATCACAAAAGCCGACCAGTAAGGATTGTGCATTTGCAAATGAATATTTAATCCGATTACAAAGATTGCAAGGCCGCTCATCGACATCATGTGCAAGCTGGCTTTTATTTTAAAAAAAGTACAAATCAACGCCAAAATAGTACTGAACAATGCTCCCAGAAAAAAGAAATGAAGCTCAGGATATCGCGTAATAACAATGCTTCTCTTTACCAATAAAATAAACAAAAAACACTGAAGAACCAGTGGTATTCGTCGTTGTGATGTTTCATGAATCATTATTGATTTTACATTTCCAGTCGATTTTAACAATAAGAAAAAGAGTATTGGAACAAAAAAGGTAATGATCAGAATTTGAAAAAGAACATAATATTTTTCCTGATTCGCAAAAGCATCTCCTTTGCAAAAAAGATAAAATAAAGTGGCGTACATCGAGATAAAAACGGGATGCAAGACATAGGAGAATAGCGGTAAAATTCTTTTCAAAACACTTAAATTTGGAGGTGTTCCACAAATATAATCAAATATAAATACAGATTTGCAAACGTTATATTTTTTAAGAAAATCACAACCTTTTTCTAGCGGTAATGTTTTAAATTTGACAAAAAGAATTTTCTAAAATGAGCCTAAATTCAAAAAATCTTATCCAAATTCTCCATGCCGAATGGATCGGTTCTAAAGCGGATGTTTTGATAGACAATATCTCAATTGATAGTCGTTCGTTGCAAAACGGAGCCAATACTTTGTTTTTTGCCTTGTCTGGTGTCAATAACGATGCGCATTTATATATTTTGGATCTCATAGAAAAAGGAGTTCAGAATTTTGTCGTTCGCCATGTTCCAGAGGATTGTGCGGGGAAAGCCAATTTTTTAGTAGTCAATGATACCGTGACTGCGTTGCAGCAATTTGCAGGTTATTATCGCAATCTTTTTCATTTCCCTATTATCGGATTGACTGGAAGCAATGGTAAAACGATAGTAAAAGAGTGGCTTAATTTTTTGCTCAGCCCAGATTACAACATTATCAGAAGCCCAAAAAGTTACAATTCGCAAGTGGGTGTTCCGCTGTCTGTTGTGGCAATTAACGAAAAACATAATTTAGGAATTTTTGAAGCCGGAATTTCAACGGTTGATGAAATGACAAAACTTGAAAACATGATTAAACCCAACATCGGGGTTTTGACGAATATTGGTTCTGCTCATGATGAAGGTTTTTTGAATTTAGTACAAAAAATAGACGAAAAACTGCTTTTGTTCAAAGAAAGTGAGGTCATTATTTATCAGAAAAATGAAGTGGTAGATTCTTGTCTGTCACAATTTTCGGCTGAGTATATGGTAAATTCGAGAGTCCTTTTTTCTTGGAGTTTTACAGATAAAAAGGCAACTGTTTTTATTCTAAAAAAAGAAAATAAAAGTGAGAGTACTGTAATTCAATACCAATATAAAGGAGAAAAGTTTGATCTCGAAATTCCGTTTCTGGATTCGGCATCGGTAGAAAACAGCATTACTTGTTTGCTGGTTTTGCTTTATTTAAAATATGATTCTGCTACAATTCAGGGCAGGATGCAATTGCTGTATCCGGTTGAAATGCGTTTGGCTGTCAAAAATGGGGTTCATAATTGTAGTGTTATTGACGATAGTTATAGTTCTGATTTTCAGTCGTTAAAAATTGCTTTGGACTTTTTAGAAAGTCAAAAAAAGAATTCAAAAAAGACGGTCATTTTATCAGATATTTTACAAAGCGGATTTTCGAATGAAGAATTGTACACAAAAGTTGCGCATTTAATTGCCGCTAATAAAGTCAGTAGAATCATCGGGATTGGTGAAACAATAAGTTCTTTTAAAGAGAAATTTTCCAATATCACGACTTTTCAAAATACAGCAGATTTTATCACGCATTTTGAAAGTTTGGCATTTGCCAATGAAACCATTTTGATAAAAGGCGCCAGAGCTTTTCAATTTGAAGAAATTGTAGCGCTGCTGGAGGAGAAAACTCATGAAACGATTTTAGAAATTAATTTAGATTCGATCAGTCACAATTTAAATTTTTTTAAATCAAAATTAGGTCAAAAGATTAAAATAATGGTCATGGTAAAGGCTTTCGGTTACGGAAACGGAGGTTTGGAAATTGCCAAATTATTAGAACATCATAAAGTAGATTATTTGGGTGTGGCTTTCGCCGATGAGGGAATTTCGCTTAAAAATGGCGGAATAAAGTTGCCTATTATGGTATTAAATCCCGAATCTACCAGTTTTCCTTCGATTATTCAATATCATTTAGAACCAGAAATTTACAGTATAAAAGGTTTGAATTCGTTCTTGAAAATCGCTCAGGAAAAAAAATTAAAAGAATATCCAATTCATATAAAATTAGATACGGGGATGCATCGTTTGGGTTTTGAAGAAAATAATCTTGACGAACTTGTCGCCACTTTAAAAGGAAATACTACCGTTCGCATTCAGAGTATTTTGTCGCACATGGCCACAAGTGATGAGGCTAAACATTATGATTTTGCAAATTCGCAGATTCAATTGTTCGAAAAATTATCTTCTAAGTTAATGAATGAGCTGAACGTAAAACCAATTCGTCATATTTTGAATACTTCCGGAATTAGTAATTTTCCAGATGCTCAGTACGATATGGTGCGTTTAGGAATTGGCTTGTACGGAGTTTCGAATGATGCTGCAGAGCAGAAATACCTCGAAAATGTAGGTACTCTAAAGTCTGTAATTTCTCAGGTTCGTTCGATCCCTGCAGGAGATAGCGTAGGGTACGGTCGCCGTTTTATGGCTCAAAAAATCACTAAAATTGCCACGATACCAATTGGTTATGCAGACGGAATATCACGTTTGTGGGGTAATGAAGTAGGATATGTAATGATAAAAAACCAAAAAGCGCCCATAGTTGGGAGTATTTGCATGGATATGTTGATGGTCAATGTTACTGAAATTGATTGTAAAGAAGGAGATGCTGTCATTATTTTTGGAGAAAATCCAACAGTTATCGAAATCGCCAAAGCTTTAAAAACAATTCCGTATGAAATCTTGACCAGTATCTCTCAGCGAGTTAAACGTGTATTTTTTAGATAGAAATGAATTTGTTTTTTATAGATATTCTTATATTTGAGAATTATTACTAACTAAAAATTAATGAATTATGGGGATTTTCTCTGAATTTAAGGAATTTGCGATGAAAGGCAACGTGGTTGACCTGGCTGTGGGGGTTATCATTGGAGCTGCATTTGGTAAAATTGTAAGCTCATTTATTGAAAATGTGATTACTCCGTTGCTATTAAAGCCAGCGCTAGATGCGGCACATTTGTCTAAAATTGAAGATTTATCTGCTTTTGGGGGTGTAAAATATGGTTTGTTTCTATCAGCAGTCATTAACTTTTTGATCGTTGCTTTTATATTATTTTTAATTATAAAAGGAATAAATGCCACCAAGAAAAAAGAAGTTGGACCAGAAGTACCTGCTGGACCAACTCAAGAAGAGTTACTAACGCAAATTAGAGATTTGCTAAAAAAATAATTCCGCGACATTATGTCTAACTAAACCGTTGCTTAATTGGGGCGGTTTTTTTACATTTGTTTCATTTGTAACATTTTGTTATTTTTTGTGAATCGAATGGTTTTCGCTTTTATTATTATTACTTTTGTCATCTAAAGTAAAAATTCATAATAAAAAATATAAAAATGAGAATAGCGGTTGTAGGCGCTACCGGTATGGTTGGCGAGGTGATGCTAAAAGTCTTAGCAGAAAGAAATTTTCCAGTTACAGAATTGATTCCCGTTGCCTCTGAGAAATCGGTAGGAAAAGAAATAGAATATAATGGTAAAAAGTTTAAGGTTGTTGGCATGCAAACTGCTGTAGACATGAAAGCTGATATTGCTGTTTTTTCTGCTGGAGGGGATACTTCACTGGAATGGGCACCAAAATTTGCTGCAGCAGGAACAACTGTGATCGACAACTCATCAGCATGGAGAATGGATCCTACCAAAAAATTGATCGTTCCCGAAATCAATGCTTCGACATTAACAAAAGAAGATAAAATTATTGCCAATCCAAACTGTTCAACTATTCAGATGGTATTGACTTTGGCGCCATTGCACAAAAAATACAATATCAAAAGAATCATTGTTTCAACTTACCAATCTATCACAGGAACTGGTGTAAAAGCAGTGAAACAATTAGAGAATGAGTATGCGGGCATAAAGGGAGATATGGCTTATAAATATCCTATTCACAGAAACGCTATTCCGCATTGCGATAGTTTTGAAGAAAATGGTTATACCAAAGAAGAAATGAAATTAGTTCGCGAGACTCAAAAAATTCTTGGCGACAATACTATTAGAGTTACCGCTACTGCTGTTCGTGTGCCAGTTGTTGGTGGTCACAGCGAAGCTGTAAATGTTGAGTTTACAAATGATTTTGATGTGAATGAAGTTCGTGAAATTTTACACAACACGGAAGGAGTAGTGGTGCAAGATAATCTGGACACTTTTACATACCCAATGCCATTGTACGCAGAAGGCAAAAATGATGTTTTTGTGGGAAGAATTCGTCGTGACGAAAGCCAGCCAAACACACTAAACATGTGGATTGTTGCTGATAACTTAAGAAAAGGGGCAGCGACAAATACTATCCAAATTGCAGAGTATTTAATTGCAGCAAAATTAGTATAATAAGGTTAGAAATTGTTAATAAGAAAAAAGCGAGGATTAATTTTAATTCTCGCTTTTTTTATGATATCAATATTCAGGTGCTAATTCTAGCTCTAAACCTTCTAATTCAGGTGTAATCGGGATTTGGCAACCTAAACGGCTATTCGATTTTACGTAAAACGCCTCCGAAAGCATCGCCTCTTCATCGTCTCCCATTTCGGGCAATGCAACATCATTAAGAACGTAACACTGGCAGGAAGCGCACATGGCCATTCCGCCACAGGTTCCTTCTACCGGAAGTTCGTATGCTTTGCATAACTCCATTATATTCATTGCCATATCTGTAGGAGCTTGCAATTCGTGTATCACTCCCTCTCGATCTTTAATTTTTATTAATACATCCATTTTTTGACTTTTGGAATTTTTGCAGGATTTGAAAACGTGTACCAATCCTTTTTTATTAACGATTTGTTTCTGAACTGAAAATGTATTCTTTTCTAAAGTAAAATAACTGTTATTTTATTTTTTCATATAAACTAATAAAGATGCGTGCATTCTTTGATTAGTTGCTTAGAGAATATTTACTACGGTTTCAATTTGTGGGGCATACTTTTTAATAGTCGTTTCAACACCAGCTTTTAGTGTCATTTGATTTACGCTGCAGCTAATGCATGCTCCTTCTAGCCGAACTTTTACGTGTTTATCTTCTTCGATAGAAATTAATGTAATATCTCCTCCGTCAGAGTTCAGAAAAGGTCTGATTTCGTCTAAAGCCAATAAAACATTATTTGTTAATTCTTCTGTTGTCATCATAATTTAATGTATCAATTAGAAAATGTACCAATAAGATAGTTAGTCAGTTAGATAATTTTTTAAATCATCTGGTTTCTTAATTACCGCATTTTTTCATTATCTCAATTATCTAATTCTTTTTTACTGCAGAACAACCTGCCATTGTTGTAATTTTGATAGCTTCGGTAGCAGGTAAGCTATCGTTTCTGTTTACAACTTCCTGTACAACATTGCGTGTGATTTCTTCAAAAACGGTTTCAATTTTCGAAGCGGTTTGTAATGCAGCCGGACGGCCATAATCTCCTGCTTCGCGAATAGATTGTACAATAGGTACTTCGCCTAAAAAAGGTACGTCTAAATCCTCAGCTAGGTTTTTAGCACCTTCTTGACCAAAGATATAATATTTATTTTCAGGTAATTCTTCTGGTGTAAAGTACGCCATATTTTCTATAATACCCAAAACAGGTACGTTGATGTTGTCTTGCATAAACATTGCCACTCCTTTTTTGGCATCTGCCAGAGCTACTGCTTGCGGTGTACTAACGACAACAGCACCGGTAATGGGTAAGGATTGCATGATGGATAAATGGATGTCTCCTGTTCCCGGAGGTAAGTCGATAAGCATAAAGTCCAGTTCTCCCCAATCTGCATCAAAAATCATCTGATTTAAAGCTTTTGCAGCCATTGGTCCTCTCCAGATTACTGCTTGACTAGGGGCAGTAAAGAATCCGATAGAAAGAATTTTTACTTCAAAACTTTCTACAGGTTTCATTTTAGATTTTCCGTCAACCGTAACTGATATTGGTTTTTCGTTTTCAACATCAAACATGATCGGCATTGATGGACCATAAATATCAGCATCCAAAACGCCCACAGAGAATCCCATTTTTGCTAATGTTACAGCAAGATTTGCAGTTACAGTAGATTTTCCTACACCCCCTTTTCCAGAAGCAACAGCAATAATGTTTTTGATTCCAGGAATTGCTTTCCCTTTTATTTCGTTTGGATTTTCTTTGGTTTCAACCTTGATATTTACTTTTACTTTTGCTTCAGGCGATATCAATTCGTGAATTGTTTTTCTGATATCATCTTCAGCTCTTTTTTTGATATGCATAGCAGGCGTGTGTAATACTAAATCTACCACAACTTCATCACCAAAAGTAATTACGTTGGCCACAGCACCACTTTCAACCATATTTTTTCCTTCTCCCGCTATAGTGATTGTTTCTAGAGCTTTAAGAATTTCTTTTCTGTCTAATTTCATTTTTAGTATCGTATTTTCTATTGAATAAAATCAATTTGGAAATTATATTTATTTAAACTGATTTCAGACTGCAAAGATAACGGATTATGTTCGGATTTTTACTCTTTTAAATTGTATTTATTGATGGTAGGATTGAGGAATTAAATTTAAAAAAGAAACCCGGCAACTTTTTGATTTTTGCCGGGTTTTAAAAAACAATGTGTTGATATTATTCGTATTTTAAGTATCTTAGAATGTCTATTTTGGTGACCTGATACGCTTTTGTCAAAACGATTATCAGCGTCAAAACTAATAGTGCTACAAGCGAAATACCAAAAGGTACGGCAGATATATTAATTCTAAAGGCGAAATTTTCCAGCCATTTTTGTAATAAAATATAAGCGGGAACTATGCCAATGACAAACCCCATCAGGCAAAAAACAACATATTGTTTGGATAGTTCTTTGAGCAAAATATTGGTTTCGGCACCCAAAGTTTTTCTAATGGCAATTTCTTTCAATCGTCTTTCCATAGAAAAAGAAGCCAAAGCAAACAACCCAAAAATGGCGATGATGATGACAACTAGATTCAGAATAAAAAATAAGTCTTTTTGTTTTACTTGTTCCTGATATGTTTTGGCAAAGCCTTTGTTTACAAATTCATATTCAAAAGGATAATCCTGATTGATGTTTTTCTTCCAGTATTTGTCTAGTTTAGACAAGGTTTCTGTTAAATTATCAGGTGAAACTTTGATATAAATATTGTCAAAATTATTCCATTTTAGTGTTTTAAGATTTATAAAGACCATTGGCGGAATTTTGTTCTGCAATCCTGTAATATTAAAATCTTTTACAACACCTACAATTTTAAATTTAAGATTTCCTTTCTCATTTCCCCAACCCGTTGTGACAATTGTATTTATTGGGTTTTTTATATTCAGTGTTTTGGCAAGAGTTTCGTTTATTAGCCAATTATCAATTGTATCAGAAGCAAATTTTGAAGATAAATCTCTTCCCTGAACAATCTTAATTTTCATCATATCCAGAAAACCAAAATCCATTTCGACATTTTGCGGCTGTACAAAAATACGATTGTGGGTAAACCCTGAACTTGAATTGGTGCTATTTCCAAAAGAACCTGCAAACGTAGAGACATCTACAATTCCAGATGTTTTCAAAAGCTCCTGTTTGGTCGTTTCATATTTAGCTTGTTTTTTGTCGTATTGCTGATAATTAAAAGGAACTCTAATAATCTGATCGCCATTAAAGCCAAGATCTTTATTCATCATGTAATTCACTTGTGAGTTTACAATTAAAGCTCCAATGATAAAAAAGGTGGCGATCCCAAACTGGAAAATAAGCATTGAGTTTCGAATCCATATTCCGCTTTTGCTTCTGGAGAAATTCCCTTTTAGAACCTTTAAAGTTTCAAAATTAGAAATATAAATGGCGGGAAAAATACCCGCAAGAACGATTATTAAGAAAAATATAAAAATGAGTTGCAGGTAAAATTCACTGCTATTCATACTTAAAGATTTCTTCAAAAAAGTATTGTAATAAGGTAAAGAAAGCTCGACAATTGCTAAGGCAAAAAGAATGGCTAAAACCACTATTATGGCCGTCTCAAAAACAAATTGAAGGATAATTTGCTTTTTGCTAGCTCCTACAATTTTGCGAACACCAACTTCTTTAGCACGTTTTATGGCAGATGCAGTTGCCAAATTGATGTAGTTTACCAGAGAAAGCGCCAGAATCAAAATAGACAGGCCTACCATAATATAAAGCAATTGTAAATTTCCTTTTCCTTCTGGAAAACTAGGGCCTTGCGTACTTTTAATACCATATAAACGAGCAGTACTTAATTTGTCTAACATTACTGTAATCTCGCCGTTTTCTTTTACGTACTGTTCAGGAGTTTGTCCATTGGCTTTCGCGTCTTTCAAAGTTCTGTTAACATAATTTACGTTTTGCATTTTCTTTAAAACAGTAGCAATATCAACACCTTTCTTTACTTTAATCATCATAGCATAGTTAAAGTTGCCCCAACTTTGCTCATCATTCTCTCTGGTAACTCCGCTAAAAATATAATTTGGTTCAAAAGAGGACGGATTTATAATTTTATAAACTGATTTTACAGTGTAGTCTTTGTAATTATAAGTGATTGACTTGCCAATAGGATTTTTATTCTTAAAAAGTAATTTTGCTGTTTCCTCAGATATTGCAACACTATTTCTTTCTTTTAAAATATTTGTTTTAGCTCCTTTTATAATAGGTAAAGGGTACATATCAAAAAAGCCATTGTCGGAAACAGCAATTTTTTTATGAAAAAACTTTTGACCCTTATATTTGATCATGTCATTGTTATACCAATTATAAAAAAAACAAATCGATTCAATTTCAGGAATAGTAGCCTTGCAGGTTCTCCCGAAAGGTACGCTGCAAGAAGACCAAATATCTCCAGTCGCTCCAATTTTATTAAAAACCTGATAGATGTTTTCTTTTTCCGGATTCCATTGGTCGTATGCGTTTTCATTGTTCCAGTACAAAATGGCAAATATCACACCGGCAATACCAATGCTCAATCCCATTACATTCAAAAACGAAAACAGCTTGTTTTGTCTCAAATGATAAATAAATATTTTAAACCAGTTTGCGATCATTTTGTGTTTTGTATAAATAGTTATTTTACAGATTTAATAAATTTTAAAGCATTGAAGCCTTTAAAGAATAGTCAATACTTTGCAAACAAATTCTACCAGAATTACGATTGCGCTTACAATAATTTTGATCATTTTTAAGACTATTTAGTATCCATAAAAACATCAACATTACGCTGATTAAGTCTTTCAGAAAAGATAATTCCGTCCTTCATGTGAATTGTTTTTTGAGAAAAAGAGGCATCATAGTCAGAGTGAGTTACCATCAAAATAGTGGCACCTTTGGCATGCAAATCGGTTAGGAGTTCCATCACTTCATTACCATTTTTACTGTCTAAATTTCCGGTTGGCTCATCGGCCAGAATGATTTTTGGGTCGTTTACCAAAGCTCTAGCCACGGCAACTCTTTGTTGTTGTCCGCCCGAAAGTTGTTGCGGAAAATGCTTCAAGCGGTGCGAGATATTCAGTTTTTCTGCAATAGCCTCAATTTTTTGTTTTCTTTCAGAAGATTTTACATTGTTGTAAAGCAAAGGCAACTCGATATTATCATACACCGAAAGTTCATCAATTAGGTTGAAGTTCTGAAAAATGAATCCGATATTTTCTTTTCGAACAGCCGCTCTTCCTTTTTCTTTCAAACCAATCATTTCCTGGTTCAAAAGTTGGTAACTCCCAGTGTTTGCACTATCCAGAAGTCCAATAATATTCAGTAAAGTGGATTTTCCACAGCCCGAAGGCCCCATAATGGTGAGGAAATCTCCTTTTTTGATCTCTAAATTGATACCACTCAAAGCAGCGGTTTCTACTTCTTCGGTCCTAAAAACTTTGGTTAAATTTTGAATTGTGATCATAGTTTTAAAATATTAGCTGTTGTTGATTTTGTTTTTTTGATTGATGATTGAAACCTTTGTAAACTGTGAATTGTTAACTGTTACTGAGAATGCAAACTACTGAGAACTTATGGCCAATTCCTCAAAATCTTTATAATCAGAATATGACGAAATGATAACAGATTCGCCTTCTTTTAAACCTTCTAAAACTTCGTAATAAGAATGGTTTTCTCTACCCAATTTGATGTTTCTTTTTTCGGCTTTATTTTGGCCTTTCATTACAAAAATCCATTTTCCTGCCGTTTCCTGATTAAAACTTCCTTTTGAGACCACCAAAATTTTATTTTTCTCTGATAAAATAAGTTTTACACCAAAACTGAGTCCGTCTTGTAAGGCTATATTTTCTTTGGATGTAAAAACCAATTCTACTATAAAATGACCGTTTTTTACTTCCGGAATTACTTTGGTAATCGATACTTCAAGATCTTTCCTTTTAAATTCTACCTGACCTTTCAGACCTTCTCGAACTTTTTCGAGATAAAATTCATCCACTTCAGCAGTGAGTTTGTAACCTTGTTGAGCGTCTATTTTACCGATGCTTTCGCCTGCTTGAAATGTTTTTCCTAAAACGGGCTGAAACGAAGTCAGTCTGCCCGATTCCGGGGCTGTAATCAGGAAATTCTTTTTGTTATTTCGTAAAATATCCAGACTTTGCTCCATAATCCTGATCGAATTATTAATCTGTGAAATTTGAATTTGATTGGTTTGTTTCTCTTTCTGAATGGTTTTCTGAATGGTTTTTTTTCGTTCTTCCTGAAATCGAAGACTCTCCTTAAAAGTATTCCAATCATTTTTAGAAATCACGTCTTTTTCAAACAATTTCGAGTTCATATCATACACTCTTTTGGCATCATTATAATCATGCTCAATCAAAACCAGATCTTTAGTCAAATTCAGTTCCTGATTTCTAATATTGAGTTTTCCTGTGTTCAAATTATTAATTTGTTCAATGATTGCGGTCTCTTGCGTTAGATAATTAAGTTCTGTATTCGGGTTGTACAATCTCGCAAGAGGCTGCCCTTTGATGACCATTGCGCCATTTTCTGCAAATATTTCTTTTACAGAGCCGCCTTCAGTCACATTGACCAACATCACATTTAGAGGCTCTACTTTGGCTTGAAAAACGATAAAATCTTCAAAAAAGGCTTTCTCTACTTTTTGAACCATCAGTTCGTCAATTTTTACATTTAAGGTTCTTTTTTTATTAAATGAAAAAAAAGCAATTGTTGAGACAACTAAAAAAACACAAATTCCTATTGTGAGATATCTAAATTTTCTATTTTTACGAGGAATTGTCTTGTCCATTTCTTTAATTAATTTGTTGATTACCAATAGGTAAATACTGTGCCAAAAGAATTAAAATTGGTAAAGTACTGGTTCTAAAGGAGTCTAAAAAAAACAGGTTTAAACTAAGTGTTCGATAATGAACAGTTGACCGTTCAGAATCGAACAAAAATCAAACTCATGCGAAAAAAACAAGCTCAGATATTGATCGTTGACGACCAGGAAGAAATCCTTTTTTCGGCTAAAATGATTCTTAAAAAGAATTTCGAATCTATTTTTACGGCAAACAATCCAAAAAAGATTATTACTATTTTAAATGAAAATGAAATAGACGTCGTTCTGTTGGATATGAATTACCGGATTGGTTTTGAAGATGGACGCGAAGGAATTCATTGGCTCAAAGAAATCAGAATGCTTTCTCCACAAACTGTCGTGATTTTGATGACGGCATTCGGCAAAATTGATACTGCCGTTGAAGGCATAAAAATGGGCGCTTTTGATTATGTTTTAAAACCTTGGCACAACGAAAAATTACTCGTAACAATTGAAAAAGCCGTAGTAGAAAGCCGAAAAAACTCAAAGAAAGAAATTGTAAAAGTCATTGAAAAAAGATATTTCACCGGTACTTCTCCAAAAATAAAACAAGCCTATTCTATTGCTGAAAAAGTAGCCAAAACCGATGCAAATGTACTTATTTTGGGGGAGAACGGAACTGGTAAATATGTTTTTGCACAATATATTCATCAACATTCTGAGCGCAAAGACAAGCCTTTTGTACATGTAGATTTGGGTTCTTTGAGTGATAGTTTGTTTGAAAGTGAATTGTTTGGCTATGCCAAAGGTGCTTTTACAGATGCCAAGGCAGATACTGCAGGAAGATTTGAAACGGCATCAAACGGCACTATTTTTCTTGACGAAATCGGGAATATTCCGTTGCATTTACAAGCAAAATTATTACATGTTTTACAAACTAAAACGGTTACTCGTTTGGGCGAAAGTAAACCACGGCCACTAAATGTCCGAATAATTTCTGCAACCAACTGCGATATAAAAACCGAGGTAAAGAACAAAACTTTCCGTGAGGATTTATTGTATCGCATTAATACTATGGAAATTAATTTGCCTTCGTTGCGCGAAAGAAAAGAAGATATTTTTCCGATGGCACATTTTATTTTAGAGCAAATTGCTGAAAAATACAATCAGTATAATTGCCGCTTTGACGCTAATGTGCAGTCTTATTTAGAAAAATATGCATGGAAAGGAAATGTACGCGAGATGGAAAATAAAATAGAAAGAGCCTTGATTTTGGCCGAAAACAATACGATTTCGGTAAAGGATCTTGATATTCTGGATTTTGAAGATTTTCAGGAAAACGAAGAAAATCCTCTATCGGAAATAGAACGCAATGCAATCGAGAAAGCATTGTTTAAGCATAACGGAAACATTAGCAAAACAGCCGAAGAGCTTGGATTGTCAAGAGCTTCTTTGTACCGAAGAATCGAAAAGTATGACTTGAAAAATAGCTAATAATGAAAAACTGGAAGTTTTATAACGCTTTGTTTGCAAGAGTTTTGCTTATTATGGTACTCTTTTTTTTGTTTGTTTTTCTGATCGAAAAGCATTTTTATTACAACGCACTTTTGACAGCATTTTTTGTAGTGGTATTTTTTATCGAAATGTATGTTTATATCAGAAATCAACTGATTTTCTATGATAAAACCCTACTTTCCATTCTTCACAATGATTTTTCGACTCATTTTTCTGAAGAGCAAAAAAAGAAAAATTTCACGAGTTTGTATCTTTTGTACGAAACTTTAAAAGAGAAACAGCAAGAGCAGAAGTCAAAAGAAATGATTTATCGCTCGATTTTAAACAGTATTGATACGGCTACCTTAATTTTGGAAAAAGAAAACGAAGAATGGAGCATTTTCATGATGAATGATTGTTTTTCGACTTTGTTTAAAGTGCCAAAAGTGAGTCACTGGAAATACCTTAAAAATTACCTTCCATCACTTTGTGAAGAAATAGAAAAGACATATTTTACAGAGCTTAAGTCGGCAATTTCGATAAAAATAGAACAACAGGATTTACAAACTTTCATGCTGCAAACATCGCAGACGAAGTCGTATAACAAAGAATATTTTATTGTTATGTTGGATAGTATCCAGCGCGTGATTGAGAAAAAAGAAAAAGAAGCCTGGATTAATTTGATGAAAATTATTTCGCATGAATTGATGAATTCCCTGACTCCAATTCGGGCGCTTTCGCAAAATTTACTCGATATTGTTGATCAGGAAAAACTTGAAGAAGATGATTTTGATGATATTAAAAGTAGTATTTCGACGATCATCAACAGAAGCGACCATTTGCAGGTTTTTGTTGAGAATTATCGAAAACTGGCAATGCTTCCCACTCCAATTAAAAAAATGACCCCGATTAATGTGCTTTTTGAGGATTGTCTGAAAATCATGTCTCCAATTTTGAAGGCAGAAAATATTCAATTGATAAACGAAATCAGCAGTTTGCGGTCTATTCCGATTGATAAAAATCAAATGGAGCAGGTGATTATTAATTTGATTACAAACAGTATTCATGCTCTAAAAGAAAAGGAAGATAAAAAGCTTTTCTTGTCGTGTTATACCGAAAACAATCGTTTTTTTATCACGATTTCAGACAATGGAAAAGGAATTGACGCAGAGATTAGAGACAAAGTTTTTCTGCCGTTTTTTACTACCAGAAAAGACGGCGCCGGAATTGGATTGACACTTTCTAAAAACATTATTGAAGCGCATGGAGGTTATCTGACGCATCAGGCAGATGCAGAAAAAACCCATTTTGTAATTTGTCTGATCTGATTTCATGCCTATTTTTTATCATTCCGAGGAACGAAGAATCTCTGTAAGTAGCTCGACAAAGATTTTTATGTACAGTGTTCAGATACATTGCTGCTATTCCTCTTTCCTCAGGAATGACAAGATTGTGGTTGTTTGTATGTAAAGAAAATTTAAAGCTCCATTTCAGGAGTCCAGAAGTGTTTTTCAAAGTCAATAATTTGATTGTTAACGACTTCGATCCCTTCGCTTTCCAGAAGTTGCTGCATCAAATTGGTTCCGTCAAAATGATGTTTTCCGGTCAAAAGCCCTTTTCGGTTGACGACTCGGTGAGCCGGAATATCTTCTCTGTTATGACAGGCATTCATCGCCCAGCCGACCATTCTTGCCGAACGAGCAGTTCCTAAAGCTTTTGCGATGGCGCCATACGAAGTCACTTTCCCGTAAGGGATTTGCTTCGCAATAACATAAACTTTTTCGAAAAAATTATCTTCTGTCATATATAGGTCTTTTTGCCACAGATGTAGAGATTAAAATGCTTTTATTTACAAAAAAATGATCTTTTCCGCATTTTTCAACCAAAATAGTAACTCAAAATATTAAAAAGCGTTACTATCGCAATCAAGCCCGTGATGCTTCCAATGATGGTATTCATGTTTCGCATGAGATAATCGGTTTTCTTTTCTATTCTTCCAAAAAAACCAATATAGCTGTATAGAGCAGCAAACGAACCTAGAACAGAACCGAACACAAAAGTAAAAATGATATTATTTTGAAATTCAAAAAGATTATAGGAAGCCAGTGTCACACTAACCACAACATAATACGGAATGGGGAAAAAATTTAGTCCGGAAAGGAGCATTCCCAGAAAAAAACGGCTTTTTTTACTGCTTTTTTTAATCTTAGATTTCTTTGCAATGGGTTCTTTGGCGATAAACAAAAAGTAGATCGTAAGGATTGAAAAGATTACAAAGCCAACTTCGCGCAATAAAGTTAGAACGTCTGGTCGATTGTCGATTACCCGGGCAAAAAGTACCGCCAGATAAACCTGAAAAAAGATAACAAACACGGCGCCCACTACAAACCACAAAGCATTCTTTTTTCCTTCTTTCAAATTGATTTTAGCAGCCGTCATGTTGATTAAACCCGGAGGAATAATACCGATGAAAGCGGCTAAAAAGCCAGAAAGTAAAGGAATAAATAATGCCATTCAGTTGGATAATGGGTTCGAAAAATTGTTGTTAAAATTAAAATTAGTCTTTAATTTTAAAACGAATATACGTAATTGCCTTATTAATTTCTAAATATTGTTTTTCGTAGAAAGTCTGAAAAGCAGTAACTTCCTCCGGACTTCCTTCGTTTTTGTACACATTATGGTTGGCGTACAAAACCTCGTGACCTTCTCCGTGCAGCAATCCTAAAGTATAGCCATGCATGAATTCGCTGTCTGTTTTTAGGTTGACAACACCGTCTTTTTTGAGGATTTTTTTATACAATTTCAAGAACTCCGAATTGGTCATACGGTGCTTTGTCCTTTTGTATTTGATTTGTGGATCAGGAAAAGTGATCCAGATTTCGTCTACCTCATTATCGGCAAAAATATGATTGATTAACTCGATTTGAGTTCGTACGAAAGCAACATTGTGCAAGCCATTTTCAACAGCGGTTTTGGCGCCTCTCCAGAATCGGGCCCCTTTGATGTCAATCCCGATAAAATTTTTGTTCGGATATCTTTCGGCTAATCCGACTGAATATTCTCCTTTTCCACATCCTAATTCTAAAACTAATGGATTGTCATTTTTAAAGAAATCAGAATTCCATTTCCCTTTCAAAGGCATTAAATCGCCTACAACTTCTTCTCTGGTTGGTTGGAAAACGTTTTGAAATGTTTCGTTTTCTCTGAATCTTTTTAGTTTATTTTTACTTCCCACTTTTACAAAAATTTTCAGCAAAATTAAGGAATATAAACGAATGAATCAGACTGCTTTTGTTTTTTGCCACAGATTTGACAGATTTATTGGATTCCTTTTTTTTTAATCTGTGAGAATCTTTAAAATTTGTGGCAAAAAAATCAACCGTAATGCGGTTCTGTTATTGGTTTCAACTTTGGATCTAATGTTTCATCGTGTTGTGATAAATCCAATCCGATGTGTTCGTTTTCTTCTGAAACGCGAAGTGGAATGATAAAATTGGTCACTTTGAATAAAAAATACGCACCAAAGAAAGTAAACAGCGAAACCAATACCAATGCCATCATGTGGTGTGCAAAAACATTCCATCCGCCATGCAGTAAACTTGCATTTTCGCCGTGAGCAAAGATCGCCGTGAGGATCATCCCCATAATTCCGCCAACGCCGTGACAGGCAAAAACATCCAAAGTATCATCAAAACGTTTTGAAAAACGACAATTTACAGCCGAATTGGAAACTAAAGCTGTAATAAATCCAAAAAACATACTTTCGGGTACAGAAACATATCCGGCAGCGGGTGTAATGGCTACCAAACCAACTACGGCTCCGATACAAGCTCCTAAAGCCGATACTTTCCTACCATTAATTCGATCAAAGAAAATCCAGGTTAACATGGCTGCCGCCGATGAGGTGGTAGTAGTTGCAAAAGCCATTGCGGCGGTTCCGTTGGCCGCAAGTGCAGAACCAGCGTTAAACCCAAACCAACCAAACCATAACATCCCTGTTCCTAATAAGACAAACGGGATATTGGTTGGGATATGCTGACTATTTTTTCTCTTGCCCAAAACAATTACTCCAGCCAAAGCAGCAAAGCCCGAACTCATGTGTACCACGGTTCCTCCCGCAAAATCTTTTACACCAAAATAACTGCCCAATATTCCTGTTGGATACCAAACAGAGTGGCACAAAGGAGCGTATATAAAAATCGTAAACAAGCTGATAAAAAGTAAATAGGAGATAAAACGTACGCGCTCTGCAAATGATCCCGTAATAATAGCGGGAGCAATGATGGCAAATTTCATCTGAAACAATGCAAAAAGCATAAACGGAATTGTATTAGCCAATTGTTTGTGAGGTAAAATAGTAACGTAATCCATAAAAGTAAAAGTAGCAGGATTACCGAAAAAGCTATAAAAATGACCTCCGGAGCTAAAACCGACAGGTTCTCCAAAAGCAAGGCTAAAGGCGACAACTACCCACAAAAGAGTGACTACGCCCAAGCAAATAAAACTTTGCAGCATGGTAGAAATCACGTTTTTCTTGCCGACCATTCCGCCATAAAAAAAAGATAATCCAGGCGTCATAATTAATACTAAACAACAAGAAGTTAACATCCAAGCGACGTCAGCTGGCACGATGTCTTTTGTAGTACCAAACTTAGACAGTACATACGTGTTTTCGGCAACGGTTGGCCAAAAAGCCCCTAAAATGCAAACGATACTAATAATAATAAAGGAAATGATCCAGCGTCTTTCTATTTTCATTTTCAAATACTTTATTGAACCCTATTTTTTTTGGGGTCAAAGTTAAAAAAAAATAGATATTTTGGTTTTTAGGATGATTAAAAGAGAGGTTGTGGTTTTATTTTAATCGATTTTTTAAAATTGGGTTCCTTTTTTTGAAAGTATGTTATTTAGAGGTTCCAAATAGCCTTTATAATTGCTAAATATGTTATAATGAAATTGCTAATGACTTTTTTTTACGTCCTAAAAAGTTAGGATTATCATAACAAAGGAGTATTTTGTTTATTTTTTTTGAAGTTGGGTAATCAAGGCGTCTTCGATCGGGGCTTTTATGGCTGTAATCGCATCAACATGATCATTCGGAATTGTCATGGATAAAACATAATGCTGAATCTTCCATTCTTTGCCAACTTTGATCAAAACTCCCGAACCGCGACAAATTTTCATTTGCGTATTGAGTAATTCATCAAACCAAGCCGTTTTTCCAGTTTTGTCTAAAAAGATATGACGCTCCAGTGCAGTAAAATTCCATGCTTTTCCTCTATCGAAAAACGGTTTAGCCCAAACCTGAAAATCTTTTTTGTTCCAGTTTTCGGTA
Organism: Flavobacterium geliluteum; assembly: GCF_017948595.1. Classification (GTDB taxonomy): domain Bacteria; phylum Bacteroidota; class Bacteroidia; order Flavobacteriales; family Flavobacteriaceae; genus Flavobacterium; species Flavobacterium flavipigmentatum. The sequence continues at coordinate 89,425 of NZ_JAGFBV010000017.1, forward strand.
GCGTCAGTTCCGATAAAAATAGCGTCATCCGCCATCAAATTAAAATAGGTTTCAAACTTAGTTTCGGCAGCCGCTTTATGCCAGCTATCCAGCGTTTGACTGATTTTGTCTTTTTCTGTAGTTTGTGCATTGGCAAAAGTAGCAACGAACAATAAAAGGAGTATTGTTTTTTTCATGGTTTAAGTTAAATTTGTTGGGTTTAAAGTTAGAAATTTTCAATGATATAAGAAATACAAACCCTCAGTAATTGATGCCTACAGATCCCTGGCATATTCGCAAAGGCGAAAAGTTTTTATTTTTGAATTTTTACTGCAACTTTACCTCTTTCTGAGTACAAAAAAGAAAGGTATTGAAATTAAGGTCTAAATTATCTTCTACTAATGATGTGGTTTAATTTTAAAAAAACAAGTATATTTGAGTGCTTTAAAATACTGCAATTATGAATCCGAAAATCTTAATAAGTACATTATTCATTAGTTCTTTAGCTTTTGTTTCTTGTAAAAAAGAATTAGAACCTCAAGAAAACACACCAGCCTCTGAGTTGGTAGCATTAGGACTTGCAAAAGATACAGCAAAAACAAAATCGGTTGTAGAAATGCCTGCGGGCAGCCAAAATGTTGTGATGAATAGTGGTTCGGTAAATTCGGGAGCTCTAAATCCCGCTCACGGACAACCCGGACATCGTTGTGATATTTCCGTAGGTGCACCGTTAAATTCGGCTGCTACCCAAGCCCAGTCTGCTGCACCACAACAGGCACCACAAGTACAAGTAAATCCGAATCAAAATAAAGTTGTGACCACTACGACTGTTGCCCCGGTAAAAGTGGGTAAAGGAATGAACCCGTCGCATGGACAACCCAGACACAGATGTGATATTCCTGTGGGAACACCCTTGAATACTCCGGTTGCTACTCCTGCGGCAGCGCCACCACAGTCGGGAACTACTTCAAAAACATTTAACGTTACACCGCCAACTTCCAATCCAGCGGTTCCTACTTTATTGAGTACAGAAAGCGCCAATAAAGAAGTTGTAACCACAGCAGACGGGATGAATCCAGCACACGGAAAACCGGGTCACAGATGTGATATTGCTGTAGGCGCCCCGTTGCCAAAATCGTAAGAAAAAGTTCATTTATAAAGGTGCAAAGCAACAAAGAGACAAAGGTGCAAAGAAAACCTTAGCGCCTTTGTCTCTTTGAGACTTAGAAACTCTTTAATTTAATATTCTTTCATTTTTTCGAAAGTTGTAGTCAATGATTTTTTAATTTTTGCCAAGGCACCGCTAAAAGCTTTTTCTATAGTATCTGAATGTTCGGTAACTGTAATGGGTTGCAGGTTAGCAATACGAACTTCGATCAAGCATTTTTTATCGTTCAGACTGAATTTTTCGCCATTTTCGTCTCCAAAATGCACTTCAATACGGGTTATTTTTTCCTCGAAGCGCGCCAATCCTTTTTCCAGTTCTCCTGAAAAATAGGTTTCTAGTCTCTCATGTCCTTCTATGTTTTTGTCGGTGTTGATTTGAATCTTCATATTGGTTTATGTTTAAAAATTATATCCACCAAATTACCCAAATAAAGATGAAGAGACAAATGAGTTAAGGAAAGATTATGAAATTTTTTGGAGAATTTCAACGCCACGTTTTTCATTCCGAAGAATGAGGGACCTTCGTAAGTAGCTCCGCAATAAAAGTGAATTAAGTATTCTGTATTTCATTACTTGCGTTTTGAATTTTGAGAATGCAGGAATCTAAATTCTTTTTGATATAGTTAGACCCAGAAACGAGGATTTCTGGTTCCCAATCTTTTCCGTTGAAGAATTCTGAATTAACGAAAGCAGCAATTTTTTTAAAAACTTGTAATACCAATTCTTGATATATGACTTGCATATTTATTGCCTAGCATATCCATAATTTCTTTCTTTAAAATAAATAGTGGATTACCAAATCTTTCATCGTTTTCAAAAGTGCCAAATACATAATTAAGGTTCAACCATATATTATAATTTGTATTGTTATGCTGAAAGCAACAACCACCTATATGGTAACTGCTTTCACTTCTTCTTACTTTATTTAGAAAAGTATCTATATCAAAATGATCTGTAACAACACCTAAAATATACTTATTGATTCTGTTCTTTTTATTGGAATAATCACAAGCTGCACTAAATTCTAATGCAATCATTTTTGAACTACCTCTTATAGCCTTTCTAATAATTTTATCATCAATCGGTATTAAATCATTAAACCATGTATCGTAGTTATTAATACCAAAAGAAGCTATTAATTCCGGGTTATTTTTATCAATTTCAATTATACATCCACGAGTATCTTTAGTTTGTTTATTGTACTCTTCTATGTGATAAAGAGCATTAACCTTATGTTGAATGTTTATGTCTGGACTTACAATATCATTATACTTTTGAGCTTGATTCAACTGAGCCACAATATCATTCCAATTGATATTGCTTTCACTGTTTAAAAACTCATAATTTAGTATAGGAAGCAATCCTTCATAAACAGCCTTTTTAGGGTTTTCTTTTGCATGACCAAAACCAAGAGTAGAAGCGGCAATTTTAGATAAAACTTTATCTAAATCTTCAAAAAGTTGTTGGCTTTCACCCCAAGGGTCATTCTTTGGAAGAATGTCATATATTCTGTTTAAAGTATTCTCACCAGATTTTTTGGCATTGTTTTCTAAATCAAAAAGAAATTTTATTTTTTCATTAGAATTTAATAAATCTAAAACAAGCTGAGGAAGAGTTCCTACATTGTCGTCTGTAATTTGTGTTTTGTCAATATGGGTAATTATAATAGGATTAGGAATCGCTATTTTTCTTTCATTAACATATTGAATAAAAGCATCAATTAGCTCTTTATTTTTAGTCCAAAAAATTAATGCATAAGGGCCATTTTCAATAGAAATAAATTGCTCAATAGCATATGCTAAATCATTGAGAACAGCAGAGTGATTGGCTATAATTTCTTCTTTTTCTTCACCACTTAAAAATTCTTTACCTAATGTAAGGTTTATATCAAAAAATGCTATTCTTACATTTTTTAATGGTTCTGCATCATAATCAGTTGCATAAAGAAAAGTTCTGCACCCAACTCCAATTTCTAAGAATACTTTGCCTAATCTTTCTAATTCATCTTCTGAATTATCAACTATGATAATTTTGTTTTGTTTTTCAATCATAAGAGTTATTTAGGGAATACTAAAGCTATACATGCACCATCATAGGCTTTAGGAATATTTAAATCAAGTGAATCTGGGAAAATTAATTTTCCACCGACCATGTTCATTACAACATCAGAAAAATACAAACCAAGCCCCATTCCACCACTTTTCTTTGTTTTAAATGGTTGAGTCATATATTCTGGTTCTACAGAAAACCCTAAACCATTATCGGCAATAATAATTGCTGGTCCTTCAAAAGAATCTATATCAGTTCCAATATAGATAGCTGGTTTATAGTTTTCATTATTAATAACTGATAAATCAACCTTTGCTTTTGTCCAATATAAAGAGTTATCAATGATATTTGAAATTGAAGAAATTAATAAATTCGTTGGCACTTTGAAAGTAATGTCAGGGTTTTCATTGGACAATAGAGGGCTAGAAAAAACAACATTATGATATTTAAATCTATTAATATTTCTTTTTATTGCAATTTCAACAATTTTCTTAGCAGAAGTTAAGTTACTTTTGTTCTGTCTTAATAAAGGTGATAAACTCTCTAAAATTTGAACTAAATTTTTGATTTTGTCTTTAATGCTTTCTAAATCAACATTGTTTCCTTCAATATTTAATTCTTGATTAATGACACGAACTTCTCTGTCAACTTCATGAAAAGCAACTCCTAAATTTAAACCTGTCATGCCAGAATTTACCATAATATCCCTCATAGCAGTATAGTCTTTATCTATTCTTGTTAAGAGTGGAGAAAGTTCTTTGTCTAAGTCTTTGCTTTTTAGTTTAATTTCCAACTCTTTAATAGTATCTCCAAATCCTACTTTTTTTATAGGTTTTGTTCCCTCTAAAAATTCTTCTATTAAATCTTTATCCTCCTCAGCCTGCTTTTCAAATAAATAAAAAAGATCTTTAGTTATAAATCTAAATTTTTCAAATATATGATTATCAATAAATCCTTCTCTATTGGTTTTTTCAATAAGTCCATCATTACTATCTTTGAGATTTAGTTCTATAGCACCAACAGTAACTTTTTTTCCAAAATGATCACCAGCTCTTTGGATTTTATCTAAATCTAGACCTAACCAATCATCGAATGGTTCCCCATAGTTATATACCCTAATATTATCTCTAAAAATTTTAATGCCACAATTATCTTTTATGAATTGTTTTATAGCATTAATCTGTCCTCCAAAATTCATCTTTAATAAATTAGAATTTTGGTTATAAACATAAAATTGACCTTTAAAATTACCTATACCATCTAAATCTTTATTTCTAAGAAAATGGAATACTTCTTTTTCTTCATCAATATCTTTAAATAAAGTACCTATATGAATTTCATTAATTATTATTTCTTCTTCTCTTTTTAATAAGTTTGTTTGCTTTGGTGGATTGAAAAAATACTTAAATTTTACAGAAACTAAACCATTAGGATTATTAGAGTCTTGATATATCTCAAAATTAAATTGATACAAAGAGTCTTCTAAAATTTCTATAGAATCGGATACTTCTTTTATCCATTCATCATGATAATCATTTGCTTCAATTATAATTTCAAAATTAGGGTTTTGTTTAAAAGGGTTTTTAATATTATTAACTTTTCTAACTAAATCTTTAAGTGTTTTTTTTGTCCAAATCTTGGTTGCGAGATTATTAAGTATTATTCTCGTTCCATGACCATCTTCAAATAAAGCTTCACCTATAGTTTCTACATCAACTTCTAAGTCCTGAATAAATTCTTTGGAATCAATTAGCTTTGGCCAGTCAATTTCTAATCTACTAGAAAACATATCATTTCTAGCTTGAGTTTCTAATGTGATTTTTTTGGCTAATTTATGTACCGCAAGTCGACCTACACCCTTATTGCCAAAAGAAACTCTGTTGAATAAAGGACTTTCTTTTCTGTTTTTTCCTCTTTTAAAATCAGTTCCTATAGTTAACCAAACATCTTGAATTATATTTGAAAACATACCGTTTCCATTATCTTCAATAATTATTTTTTGATTTTCTTGATTAAGGTTAATAAAAGAGACTTTTACTTTAGTTGCATCTGCATCATAAGCATTTTTAACTAATTCAAAAATTGCTAAACTATCACTACCTATTAATTCATCTCCTAGTAATGAAAGTATATGGCTTTTCGCTTTTATATTGTGTTTTTTTATTGACATAATAGAACTTTCATCTTTTTTGCAATCGCATTTGCCATTAATGGCGGTACTGCATTACCAATTTGTTTGAATGCTGCAGAACGAGAACCTTCAAAATAAAAATCATCAGGAAATGATTGTAATCTTGCTGCTTCACGTACAGATATAGAACGACATTGTTTTATATCAGGGTGAATATAATAATGACCGTCTTTGGCAATATGGGCAACAACAGTATGAGAAATTCCTAATCCATCAATTACTTTGTACCGATCTGTAAATGAAGTTTCATTTTTGTGTGTTTTCAATTCTTCGGGTAAATCAGGATAGCGCAATCTCTCCTGTCCTTTATTCCATTTTTGAATCGCAGTTTTATAGATAGCTAAATCTCTTGGATTATGAGGTCTTGAAATATGTTGTGTGACAAAATCAACTCCATTTCGCAATTCAAACTTTTCAAGATATTCGTTTTTTGTTTCTGTATATTTCGTTGTTTTAAATCCTTCTCCCGGTTTTAGTTTTGGTAAATCCTGAAAGGCATCATTAACTTTAAATTGTTGAATTATTTTTTCAAATTCTGGAAATCCGAAATCATTATCTTTTTTCCAACCAACAATAATAATTCTTTTTCTAGCTTGTAAAACTCCGAAATCTGATGCGATTAAAGTTTCATGATATACTTCGTATCCAATCCTTCTAAAATAAGCTTTTAGATTTTTGAAATGTTCTCCTTTATTTGCAGTTAATAATCCAGGAACGTTTTCAAAAACAAATGCTTTTGGCTTAAATTCTTTAAGAAATCTACCGTACTGAATATATAACTTATTTCTTGGATCTTTCTCAATTTTATCCTGATGCCTTCTTAATAAAGAATAAGCCTGACAAGGAGGTCCGCCAATGATTAGATCAATGGTTTTTCCTGATTGTTTAATCTTTTCGAAAAGTCCAGAAATCGTATCATCGTTGATTTCTACGTTTAAAACAGAATTAAGGATTTCGCTTGGAATTTCTTTATAAAAAGCTTCCTGAGTAATTTCGTTTTTTATGTATTTGTAATATAAATCAAGATTGTTATTTGATTTTAAATAATGATATGCTGCTCTGGTTTTAATCGTTAAGCAGGCTTCTGGATTCATTTCGATATGAGACACAGGATTAAACCCTGCTTTGATAAATCCTTCGGACATACCAGACGCCCCGGCAAATAAATCAATAAAATTGAGATTATTCTCCATAATTAAATAATTCCTGAATATTTAATTCAAGTGTGTTTTCAAATTTTTAAATAATTAGTAACGAAAGATTTTAATCCTATTTCGAAGCAATACTTAAAAGTAGTATTTTTCATTCAAAATTAATAAATAAAATTCTATTAAAATTGAATTTATTAATTTAAAACAAATATACTCTATTAAATAAATACATTCATTATGTAAAACCGTAATACATTAAAAATTTTGTTTAAACAAGTATAGTAATAAACAAAAAAACATGATAGAGTATAAATACGGTTTTTTTTAATGATCAATTATATTTTACTTTTCCTTCTTTCCCCATTTGATTTTTATTTTCCCATCATCGTCTACGGCTAGTAAATGCAGAATGATCCCGCGGTCGCGAACGGCATCGCGCTCGGCTTTAGTGGGCAATTGAGCGTCGTTTTTAGAATTTCGGAGTGGGATGGTGAGGGCGAGATTGGTACCTCGGCCAAAGGAGTAAATTCCGTCGATATCAAAGTTTAAAATATTCGAACTAATAGTGAGGTCATTCACCCGGATCTGCTCGCCATGCACGTCGAGATTGCCTGAGAGATCGCTAAAAGTAATGTTGTTGACATCGCGAAACGGAAAGGCAAATTTTCCGATTTTTACAATAGGTTCAAAGTTTTGCAAAGCGCCCTGATGAACGGTAAAACTGAGTTTTCCTTGCATCGAGTTGGTAATGAGTTCGCCTTTGCTACTTATAAAACCCTTAATATTGGCCTGACTGCTGAGTTTTCCTTGAATGTTGTTGGGACTAAAAGACTGGATGCCGAAATTGTTAAACGATCGCAAAAAACTCGCAATAGCAACCTTGTTTACTTGCGCATTGGAGCTAAAGGAATAATTTTTTCCGATTGGCGCCACAACACTATTAAAGGTAATGCTTCCGCCAGAAGTTTGCAGCGAACCGTTTTTTATAAACAGTTGCGAGTCGATCATCCGGATATTGGCTTTTGTGTTGGTGGCCGTTAGTTTGTTGTACGTTATTTTGTCGGCTTTGATATTAATGGCGACCATACATTTCTCGATTGTAGTTCTTAACTGTTCAGAAAGCGTGGTGTTGTTGGTTCTTTTTTTTGCCACTTTGTTTTTCTGCGTAGAAGCCAAAATGCCCAAAAATTGTTTGAGGTCAATATAAGGAGCGTAGATGTTCCAGTTGGCGACCATTTTTTCTGGAGCATCGTAATATAAATTGAGGAAATCATCGATTTTTCCGTCGATAAAAATGATGTTTTTATTGTGTTTGTAGGTGATTTTATCAATAAATAATGCTTTTTCTGTAAAGTTGAGTTGTACGTTAATGTTTTCGGCGTGTACATTTTTGGGAATATAAAGAAAGGACACATTTTTGACATCGATATTACCAATAAAACGTGGTTTTGTAATGTATAAATCAACGATGTCAAACTGGAATTTTAGGTTAGCGGTGGCGTGACCGTTAGAAAAATGAATCCATTTGTCGTTGCTCATTTCGTTAAGATTCTGAATATCAAAGTCAGATTTTGCGGTTCCTGTGGCGATGGGTTTGTTGAGATTGCTAATGACAACTTGAGGCACCGTTACCGGAATATTTTTGAATTTACCCGAAAAACGACTTATGATAATCGCCGAATTAGCATCGTTAAAACCTTCTTTAGGCTTGAAATTATTGGTAAAAAATCCTGAGAAACTGCAATCGGTAATATGTCCGTCGGGAATGCTGAGTGTGTTGTTTCTGATTTCGGCATGCACGACAATTTTGGGGTCGCCTTTGCTATTTAGATCGCCTTTGATGTCGCAATTGACGGCAATTTCCTTTTTCAAATCAAAGCGATTGAGCTGAGAATTGATATTTTGTGACAGTAAATTAGCAGCATTTCGCCATAAAATATGCGTGTTGATATTGATTCCGAACAAAGAATTGTTTTTTCCCACATTAAAAAAAGCGATAATATCAAAACGGTCAGTTCCAATTTTAAGGTTTTGGGTAGTGACATTTATGAGTTGTTTCTTTGATAAGAAAGCAACTTTAAAAATGCCTTCGAGCTTTTTTTGTTGTGCAAAAGAGCCCAGTTTTGTGTTAAAAGCCAGACTTGTAATGCTGGTTTTAAGATGCAAATCGGTTTGCCAGTTATCATTTTTAAAAGCAATTTTAGATTCTAAACGGTCGATATCAAAATCGAATAGTTTATGACCGAGGCGATTGTCTAAAGTAAAATGTACGTGGTTGAGTGTGATTTCGTTGAGGATCGTAGTTTCTTTTTCGCTGTTTTCGAGTGATTTTTTATTTTTTGGTTTAAAAATATCGGCGTTCGAATACCCGTTTTCGGCTTTGTAAATATAAATTTGTGCGTCGTTGAGGTATATTTTTTTGATGTTGATTTCGTTTTGCAACAGACTCCAGATATTCAGGCGGGCTTCTATTTCTCGTGCTTTCAAGAGCGTGTGTTGGTGACTGCCCCAGTTATTGTCTTTGAGTTCTACCTCTTTTAATGCTAAAGTAAAATTTGGAAAACCAATTAGAAATTTATATTGAAAGTCGCCCACATGAAACTTCCCGTTAATGTTTTCGTTGATTTTAGCATTTATCTTTGCAACGATTTCGGTTTTATTCTGATTAAAATAAATCGACAAACCACCGCAGGCGATCAAAAGTAAACTGATACATCCAACAACAAAAAAAGCAATACGTCTGGCATATTTTTGAAAACGTACCGATCGTAAAACGCTTTTTATTTTCTGTAAAGTCAGATTCATTGAGATGTGTTTTTGAGAAGACTAAAGGTAGGTTAAATACTAACGGGGTTTTCAAAATAGAATCTTCAATTATTATTTCGGGAATGCTAATAGATAAGAGGATTATTCTCGATATAACGAATGACAATACATTTATAATCAAAACTAATTTGTTAATGCTGTTTCTTTTGTTTTAAATTTCTAAATTTGTACCCTAAAAGAAACATATTAGAAATTGTCTCCCCGCGGAAATTCAAAAGGAGTAACTTTAAATAAAAATTATTATGGCATTAGCAATAACAGATGCTACTTTTGAAGAAGTAGTTTTAAAATCAGATAAACCAGTAATGGTAGACTTTTGGGCAGCATGGTGCGGACCTTGTAGAATGGTGGGGCCAATCATTGACGAATTAAGCAACGAATACGAAGGTAAAGTAGTTGTTGGAAAAGTTGATGTAGATGCCAACCAAGAATTTGCCGCAAAATATGGTGTGCGCAACATACCAACCGTTTTGGTTTTTCATAACGGTGAAGTAGTAGGAAAACAAGTAGGAGTTGCTCCGAAACAAACCTACGCAGATAGTTTAGACGCTTTGTTGTAATCGAGAGATTATAATTGACATAAAAAAGGTTTGGCGAAAGTCAAGCCTTTTTTATTTCCTGAAAGTATGTGGTAGAGAGTCAATCCTTTTTTTTATTTTTATCGAATCTTAAATTCGCCTTCAAATGAAAATGATTTCCTGCTTTCTTAGTTTTTTTACCGCAATTGTGTTTGGTTTTTCTCAATCAAAGCAAAAACAAAGCATCTTGCTGGAGAAAGGAGTTTCTCAGGAGTTGGCTATTTTTAGAAAAAAACAACTCACAAACGTTCTGTATGCATTATCGTTTGTGATTCCGAATAAAAAAGACGAGGAAATTGCTTCAAATTTGGTTCTAAATCTTTCTGTTTCAGATTTAAATAATCCTTTGTATTTGGATTTTAATGAAAAATCTCAAAATATAAAATCCGTAAAGATAAACGGAAAAAATAGTGCGATTGTACACGAAAAAGAACATATCATTATCCCAACAGAAAATTTGATTTTAGGGCCAAACAAAGTTGAAATAGTCTTTATCGCGGGTAATTTATCCTTAAATCGCAATGACGATTATTTGTATACTTTGTTGGTTCCCGACAGGGCCAGTACGGTTTTCCCTTGTTTGGATCAGCCGGATATTAAAGCGACTTATAAACTGAGGTTTACGGTTCCAAAAGACTGGTCGGTTTTGGCTGGTGCGGATGTAAAAGAGAAAATGGAGACCGAGAATACGGTCACTTATACCTTTGGTGAATCAGACAAAATGAGTTCGTATTTGTTTTCTTTTGTTGCTGGGAAATTTAAAAGTATTACCCAGAATCCGGGTATGGAAATGACGATGTTGTACCGTGAAAACAATCCTGAAAAAATTCAGGTCAGTACAGATACAATCTTCAAACTCCATCAGCAATCTTTAGATTTTTTAGAAAAATACACCCATTATAAATTTCCGTTTCAAAAACTCGATTTTGCGACAATTCCGGGTTTTCAATATGGCGGTATGGAGCATGTGGGCGCCATTCAGTACCGCGAATCGACTTTGTTTTTGGATAATAGCGCCACAGATAGCGAGAAATTAGATCGTGCAAAACTCATTGCTCACGAAACTTCGCACATGTGGTTTGGCGATTTAGTCACGATGAAATGGTTTGATGATGTGTGGATGAAAGAGGTTTTTGCCAATTTCATGGCCGATAAAATAATGAATCCAATTTTTCCGAAAATCAATCATAATTTACAGTTTCTTACGGCTCATTATCCTAACGCTTACGCGGAAGACCGATCGTTGGGCACACATCCAATCAAACAAAATTTAGCCAATTTGAAAAATGCAGGATCGCTTTACGGAGGCATTATTTACAATAAAGCGCCCATTATGATGCGCCAGTTGGAAGCTTCGATGGGTGAAGCGGCTTTTCAAAAAGGAATTCAAAAGTACATTACAAAATACGCCAACGACAATGCCGACTGGAGTAATCTGGTTACCATTCTGGATGCCGAAACGCCTCTTGATATGCAAAAATGGAGTGAGGTTTGGGTAAAGAAATCGGGCAGGGCGATTTTTACAGATAAAATTGAATATGACACTCAAAACCGAATCAAAAAGTTTGAAATTCAGCAAAAAGCGGAAGATAAATCTGGAAATTTTTGGCCTCAGATTTTTGATATTACGTTGCTTTATCCTAACGAAATCAAGACGATAAAGGTCAATTTGAAAGAGCAAAAAGTCAATTTGACAGCAGCTGTTGGCCTGATGAAACCGCTTGCTATTATTTATAACTCAAACGGTTTTGGGTACGGAGTTTTTCCGCTTGACGGGAATCATTTAGAGTATCTTTTGACAGTGAAGGACGAAGTGGCGAGAGGTGCTGCTTATCTTAATCTTTACGAAAACATGCTGATAGGTACTGTGGCGCCAACTGCCGCTTTTGATTGTTTTATGAAGGGAATTGAGGCAGAGCAAAACGAATTGGTTTTGAAATTGTTGACCAATCAGGCAAGTGTTGTTTTTTGGAAACTTTTGACAGAAAGACAGCAAATAATGGCTCAAAAACAGCTTGAAGATGTTCTTTACGGGCGTTTACAGGCCAATTTGCCAAGCAACATCAAAAAAACGTTGTTTAATTTGTTTGCCTCAATCGCGTACTCAGACTCAGGAAAAGAGAAATTGTATGCAATATGGAGCAAGCAAAATGTGATTTCAAGCTTGAAATTAAACGAAGACGATTATACCAATATAGCGATGAATTTGGCTATCTTTAAACATGAAAAAGCAGCCGAAATATTGAATGCAGCCAAAACTGCGATCACGAATTCGGATAAGCAAAGACGATTTGAGTTTTTATTGCCGTCTTTGTCACAGGAAGAATCGGTGCGGGATGCATTTATGGAATCTTTGAAAGAGGATAAGAATCGCGAAAAAGAGTCGTGGGTTTCGGTTGGTTTGGCTAATTTTCATCATCCTTTGCGCCAGGAAAGTGCTAAAAAATACCTCAAATTTTCTTTAGATTTAATCGAAGAAATTCAGCGAACAGGGGACATTTTCTTTCCAAAAGACTGGCTGAATAATACCATTGGAAAATATTCTTCGAAAGAAGCTTTTGAGGTTGTGCAGACATTTTTAAAAGAAAACCCTAATTTTAGTCCGATATTAAAAAGGAAATTATGGCAAGCTACAGATGCGTTGTACCGTGCGCAAAATATTAAAAAAGAAACCGAATGAGAATTGAATCGGAAATAGAAAAAATATCAAGTTTTCAGCATCTCGAAATGTTGGCGAATCAAGTGGTCGAAGGTTTTATTTCGGGAATGCATAAAAGTCCATTTCACGGATTTTCAGCAGAATTTGCAGAGCATAAAGTCTACAATGTTGGAGAAAGTACCAAACATATCGATTGGAAACTATTTGCCAAAACAGACCGTTTGTATACCAAACGTTTTGAGGAAGAAACCAATTTGCGATGTCATATTATTGTTGATAATTCGTCGTCAATGCATTATCCGGAGCTAAAATCGGATCAGCCTTTTTACGAAAAAAAGATAGGTTTCTCGGTTTTAGCATCAGCCGTTTTGATGAATATTTTAAAGAAACAGCGCGATGCCGTTGGGTTGAGCGTTTTTTCAGACAGTTACGAATATTATGCGCCGGAGAAAGGAAGTGATCGCCATCATAGGATGTTGCTTAATAAATTAGAACAATTATTGGTGCAGCCAAAAGTCAAGAAAAGCACCGATACAATTACCTATTTGCATCAAATTGCAGAGAAAATGCATCGTCGTTCGATGATTATTTTGTTTACAGATATGTTTCAGTCGGCAGACGATGAGAAGCTTTTTAATGCGTTGCAACATTTAAAGCACAACAAGCACAAAGTAGTTTTGTTTCATGTCGTTGATGACAAAACAGAACTTAAATTTGATTTTGATAATACACCGCGCAAATTTATCGACTTAGAAAGTGGTGAAGAAGTATCTATTTTTGCCGATAATGTGAAGTTAGAATACGAAAAAAGGGCAGAAGAATATTTTAAGAAGCTGGCTTTAACGTGTGCAAAGAACCAAATTAAGTATGTTTCGGTCAATGTTGGAGATAATTTTGAAAAAATACTGACCACATATTTAGTTGAAAAACAAAACTTTGGCTAAGGATTTTAAATTTTATTCGATTTTTTTTACCAAAACACTTGCAGAAACGAAATTCTGTACTATCTTTGCAACCGCAATAACGCAGAGGTTTGGTAGTTCAGTTGGTTAGAATACATGCCTGTCACGCATGGGGTCGCGGGTTCGAGTCCCGTCCAGACCGCAATATTGGGGAAGCCTTTCTTAACAGAAAGGCTTTTTTGCCCAAATACGGTATCTAAGATTAGTTGTGTTGTTTGCTACGAATTTGTAACTCGTAGCCGGTTTAGTAGTTAGACCAATGAAAAGCTTTCCACTTTTGTGGATGGCTTTTTTGATTTAAATAACTTTTGTTTTTGTATTTTGATAGAAATCAAGGGATTAAGAAAATCTTGAATTTATTTGTTTAAAAAACGCAAAAAACCTTGTAGAATCCAAGTTCTATTGTATTTTTGCAGTCACAATAAAGCAGTGGGTTTGGTAGTTCAGTTGGTTAGAATACATGCCTGTCACGCATGGGGTCGCGGGTTCGAGTCCCGTCCAGACCGCTTTTAAAAAGAAGCCTTTCTAAATAGAAAGGCTTCTTTGTTTTTAATATGTTTTAGGATCAACACGAAAACCTGTGGAGTTATAAAAATTATGCATAAATAGTAGTGAGTCTAAAAAGGAAGTATTCCACATTCCTCACACCTCTGAATTTTGATCTGAATGCTTTTATTTTAGCATTGAA
>NZ_JAGFBV010000018.1 GCF_017948595.1 Flavobacterium geliluteum
TTTACAAACCCTTTTTTAACCAATTCGAAACTACACCTAAACAACACTTTTTTCTCCTTAACACCATATTTAAACCTTTTAAAACGTTTTAATCGTGAATGCAAAGGCGATATCTTTTCGTTTGTATACAATATTATAGTATTAAGCACAAGTCTTCCCATGACAACAACTCCCCTAGCCCTGATAGAAGTGGAAATCCTTTTGTGACGGCGTTCGGAACAAAAGATTGAAACGAAGAGCAGGAAATAGCTCCTCAAAAAAATACATTATATAATAGATACCTATGTATACACTACAAAATACAACCTTATATATAATGTATAAACTTCTACATATATATTGTATGTATTTTTGTAATGCGCTATATTTGCATTCACAAAATTATAAACAATGATTAAGATTACTTTACCCGATGGGTCGATTAGAGAGTTTGCTTCAGGCGTAACTCCGATGGAGGTTGCTAAAAGCATTAGTGAAGGATTTGCAAGAAACGTGATTTCGGCAGCCTTTAATGGTACAACTATAGAAACCGAAACTCCATTGACGACCGACGGTAGTCTTGTTTTATATACTTGGAATGATGCTGAGGGAAAAAAAGCTTTCTGGCATTCGACTTCGCATGTGATGGCTCAAGTTCTTGAAGAACTTTATCCCGGAGCAAAGTTAACTCTTGGTCCAGCGATTGCAAATGGATTTTATTATGATGTGGATTTTGAAGGAGGAAAAATCACAGAAGCTGATTTTAAAAAAATTGAAGATCGTATTTTAGAAATTTCGAGAGAGAAACACGAATTTAAGATGCGCCCTGTTACAAAAGCAGCAGCATTGGAATTATATAAAGATAACGTTTACAAGACAGAATTGATTTCGAATCTTGAAGACGGAACGATTACTTTTTGCGATCATGCTACTTTTACTGACTTATGTCGTGGTGGACATATTCCGAATACCGGAATCATCAAAGCGGTAAAAATCATGAGCGTAGCCGGTGCTTATTGGAGAGGTGACGAGAAAAACAAGCAATTGACTCGTGTTTACGGAACTTCTTTTCCTAAACAAAAAGACTTGACTGAATATCTGGAACTCCTTGAAGAGGCAAAACGCCGTGATCACAGAAAATTAGGTAAAGAACTTGAATTGTTTGCTTTCTCGCAGAAAGTTGGACAAGGCTTACCTTTATGGTTACCTAAAGGTGCTGCGTTAAGAGATCGTTTAGAGCAATTTTTAAAGAAAGCTCAAAAGAAAGCAGGTTACGAGCAAGTAGTTACTCCACATATTGGTCAGAAAGAACTTTATGTAACTTCAGGACATTATGCTAAATATGGTGCAGATAGCTTCCAGCCGATTAATACACCAGCGGAAGGCGAAGAGTTTTTATTAAAGCCGATGAACTGTCCTCATCACTGTGAGATATACAATGTAAGACCTTGGTCATATAAAGATTTACCAAAGCGTTATGCTGAATTTGGTACTGTATATAGATATGAGCAATCTGGAGAATTGCACGGTTTGACTCGTGTAAGAGGGTTTACTCAGGATGACGCACACATTTTCTGTACTCCAGAGCAATTGGATGAAGAGTTTAAAAAAGTAATTGACTTAGTATTATATGTATTTGGTTCGTTAGGTTTTGAGAATTTTACTGCTCAAATCTCATTAAGAGATAAAGAGAATAGAGATAAATATATTGGTACAGATGAAAATTGGGAGAAAGCCGAAAACGCAATTATCAACGCTGCAGCTGATAAAGGATTGAATACAGTAGTAGAATATGGCGAGGCTGCTTTTTATGGCCCGAAGCTTGACTTTATGGTAAAAGATGCCTTGGGCAGACAATGGCAATTAGGAACAATTCAGGTAGACTACAACCTTCCTGAGCGTTTTGATTTGACTTACAAAGGTGCTGATAATGAATTACATCGTCCAGTTATGATTCATAGAGCTCCTTTTGGATCTATGGAACGATTTATCGCAATTTTACTAGAACATACTGCAGGAAATTTCCCTCTTTGGCTGATGCCGGAACAGGCTATAATATTGTCTTTGAGCGAGAAATATGAAATATATGCTAAAAAAGTTTTAGATTTGCTAGAAAATCACGAAATTCGCGCCCTAATTGACAACCGAAACGAGACAATTGGTAAGAAAATTAGAGATGCAGAAATGCAAAAAACACCATTTATGCTGATTGTTGGTGAGGAAGAGGAGAAAAACGGAACAATTTCTATTCGTCGTCACGGACAAGAAGGAAAAGGGAATATTACAGTTACAATTGAAGAATTTGTCGCAATTGTAAACGAAGAAATAAAAAAGACATTAAAAGTTTTTACAGTTTAACTTAAATTATAAAGTCATAGCAATAAGAAGCAACAGAGGTTATCAACCTCGCGTAGAAAAAAAGGATGCACACAGAATAAACAACCTTATTCGTGGTGTACAAGAAGTAAGACTAGTAGGTGAAAACATCGAGCCCGGTGTATTTAAACTTGCTGAAGCTTTGCGATTAGCAGACCAGTTCGAATTGGATTTAGTAGAGATTTCTCCTAATGCTGAGCCACCGGTTTGTAAAATCATGGATTACAAGAAATTTGTTTACGAACAAAAGAAACGTGACAAGGTTTTGAAAGCTAAGTCATCTCAGGTTGTCGTAAAGGAAATCAGATTTGGTCCTCAAACAGATGAACACGATTACGAATTTAAAAGAAAAAATGCTGAAAAGTTCCTTAAAGAAGGTGCTAAATTAAAAGCATTTGTATTCTTTAAAGGACGTTCTATCATCTATAAAGATCAAGGACAGATTTTATTATTACGTTTGGCTACAGATTTAGAAGAACATGGTAAAGTAGAAGCTATGCCGGTTTTGGAAGGAAAGAGAATGATTATGTTCATTGCTCCTAAGAAAAAGAAATAATTATTTGCTGTAAGCAATAAGCAATAAGCCAAAAGCAAATAGTTAATTTAAACTTTTGCCTAAAGCCTAAAGCCTAAAGCTTAAAGCTTTTGAAAATATAAGTAAGTAAGAATAAATTAAAACACTAGGAAAAATGCCTAAAATGAAAACAAAATCTAGCGCCAAGAAACGTTTTAAAGTTACTGGTTCTGGAAAGATTAAAAGAAAGCATGCTTTTAAAAGTCACATCTTGACTAAAAAATCTAAAAAACGTAAATTAGCTTTGACACACTCAGCGCTAGTTCACTCTACAGATATGAAAAGCATCAAACAACAATTAAGAATTATTTAATTAAGTCTTAAAAGTTGAAAAGTCAAAAGTCTTAAAGACTTTCGACATTCAACTTCAAAAACTTTTGACTAATAATCTTTAGGTTAAAAAAATATTTAAATATAACCTTGGAGTATGGCTTTTAAGTTCCTTTGATTTAATTCAGGACGCCTGCTACAAAAACACATTAAAATTATGCCAAGATCGGTAAATTCAGTTGCTAAAAGAGCAAGAAGAAAAAAAATAATGAAGCAAGCCAAAGGTTTCTTTGGTAGACGTAAAAACGTTTGGACAGTTGCTAAGAATGCAGTAGAGAAAGCAATGTGCTACGCTTACCGCGATAGAAAACAAAATAAAAGAAATTTCCGTGCATTATGGATTCAACGTATCAACGCTGGAGCTAGATTGGAAGGAATGTCTTATTCTCAATTCATGGGGAAAGTAAAAGCTAACGGAATCGAATTGAACCGTAAAGTTCTTGCAGATTTAGCAATGAATCACCCTGAAGCTTTCAAAGCAATACTTAACAAAGTAAAATAAACGTTTTATAAACTCAATTTAGATTACTTACTTATCATAGAAAACCCATTCGTCTCGACGAGTGGGTTTTTGCTTTTAGGAACCTTTACAACCTGCATTAGTCCTCAACCGATTTTATATTTATCTTTATCATAAATTCAATTCAACATGCACGCCGTACTTCTTGAACACATTCAAAAATTTATAACCTTAGAGCCTTCAGAAAAAGCTATTTTGGACTCTTCTCTAATACTTTCTAAAATTAAAAAGAAAGAACATGTTCTGAGAGAAGGAGAAATTGCTAACACTATGTATTTTGTTACCAAAGGCTGTTTTCGACAATACATCATCAATACTAAAGGAACTGAACAAACACTACAATTTGCCATTGAAAACTGGTGGATTACCGACTATCTAAGTTATCATAATCATGTTCCGTCACACTTTTACATTCAAGCAATTGAAGACACAGAAGTCATTGCAATTGAAAAAAAATCGTTTGAATCATTGCTACTTCAAATTCCGAAACTCGAAAGGTATTTTAGAATTATCTCGCAAAAAACATTTGGAGCCTCTCAAATGCGCATCAAATTTCTGTTTACTATGTCTGCAGAAGAAAGGTATCGTCATTTTAAAAATGTCAATCCCGATTTTGTACAGCGCATTCCTCAATATATGTTGGCCTCCTATCTTGATTTTTCGGCAGAATTTATGAGTAAAATCAGAGTTGGAAAGGTATAATTGTTTCTTGAAGTAGTTCAAGTTTTTTGAAGAAATATTCCAGGAACTTTGTATCAAACTTTAAATAACAAACAAAATGAAAACAAGAATTGTTATCCCAACAGTGGCACCCGAAGCGTATCAAGCCTTAATGAATTTAGAAAAATACATTGCTACTACTTCATTAACACCAACACATAAAGAGTTAATCAAGATTAGAGCTTCGCAACTAAATGGATGTGCATTTTGCATTAACATGCATACTGCAGATGCTAGAAAACAAGGCGAAACAGAGCAACGAATTTATCTGGCAAATGCATGGAGAGAAGCTGATATTTATACCGAAGAAGAAAAGGCAATCTTTGCATTAACTGAAGAAATTACCATGATTAGTAATCATGTTTCGAACGAAGTATATGAAAATGCAGCGCGTTTATTTAGTGATAAATATTTAGCAGAAATCATTTTGATGATCATTACCATCAATTCATGGAACAGATTCGCCATTACCACAGGATTAAGAGTTGCATAATTTCAAAAAAACACTCTTTTTGTAAACCCTCTATTTTGGAAGGTTTGCTTTTTTTAAAAATACAAATCAAAATTTAAAGAATCGAAAGTAAAACAAATCTAAAAATTAGTTACCTTTTAAAAAATGGCAAACTCTTTGTGTTAGAGATTTAAAATAGTGTAAAAAATCAAACGCTTAAAAAACATATTTTTTGAAATAATACAAAACCGTAAAACTCGCTTTTTGAATTGAGTATATTTGAAACTTTTTAAGCCCATATGAGAAAACTTCTTTTACTTTTTATACTTCTATCACATACCCTCCTATTTTCTCGAACCAAAATAATATCATGGAATTTAGAAAATTTCGGTAAGTCAAGATCTACTGCTGAGTTATTATTTATCGCCAATACAATAAAAGATTACGACATAATAGCCTTGCAGGAAGTTGTGGCGGGTTATGGCGGCGCACAAGCTGTAGCAAACCTTACGAGTATATTAAACACAAAAGGTTCTTCATGGGATTACAGCATTAGTAACCCCACCAGCAGCAGCGCTTATAAAACAGAACGTTATGCTTTTATCTGGAAAACAAGTAAAGCAAAACTAAAACAAGACGCTTGGCTGGAAAAAAAATACCATTTAGAAATTGATCGCGAACCGTATTTTGCAACTTTTGAAATTGGCAAAAAAAACATCACACTGGTCAATTTTCACGCCATAACCAAAAGCAAACAGCCAGAGACTGAGATAAAATATTTTAAGTTTTTGCCGCAGGAATACCCTAATTTGAATCTACTCTTCATGGGGGATTTCAACTGTCCTCAATCTCATTCTGTATTCAATCCTTTAAAAAAAGCAGGCTATACGTCTATTTTACAAAATCAAAAAACATCTTTAAAGCAAAAATGCCAAACAAATAATTGTCTGGCATCTGAATTTGATAATATGTTTTATAACATAAATAGCATTAATTATATAAATTCTGGAGTGATTTCGTTCTATACAAAATTCAACACCTTAAAAGAGGCTCGAAAAATATCAGACCACATTCCTGTTTGGTTTGAATTTTCTATAAAATAATTATGTTTTAAGTTTTTTCTTTCTGGCTGCTGGAAATAAAACATTATTCAGAATCAAACGATATCCGGGAGAGTTTGGATGCAAATCCAGCACTGTTGGAGGATCGCCCACCTGATGCTGAAAATCTTCAGGATCATGACCTCCAAAAAAAGTAAACATTCCTTTTCCTTTTTCGCCATGAATATAGCGAGCTTCGCCATTTAATTCACAAGTTCCCATGACCAAAACATTGGATTTTATTAGAGCCGAATCAAAAGAAGTCGTTTGTCCCATAAAACCTTTTACCAACTGTGTATGATTTTGGCATAACATACTGGGAATAGGATCCCACTTTGCTGAGAATTCCATCAAAGAAAAATAATCTTTATCTGGTGGTACACGTCTTTTAGTGGTCATATCAATATCTGAAAACTCATATTGCTCAGGTCTGCGTTCTAATGTAAAATTTTTGAAAGCGAATGAATTACCAAAATTCAACTTCGACTGATAATTAGGTTCACTGGCATCGCCATCAAACATTGCTTCGCAAATATCAACTCCGTCTGCAGAAAGTGCAATATCAAAGCTATCCGTTGCAGAACACATTGCAAACATAAAGCCTCCACCGATAACAAAATCTCTTATTTTTTTGGCTACAGCACCTTTTTCTTGTGACACTTTTGGATATCCCAGTTTGGTCGCCAAAGCTTCAGAATCTCTTTTTTGATCAATATACCAAGGCGTATTTTTATAAGCAGCAAAAAATTTTCCGTATTGCCCGGTAAAATCTTCGTGATGCAAATGCAGCCAATCATAAAGTAGCAACTGATCGCTTAAAACTTCTTCATCATAAATCGGTGTAAAAGGAATCTCTGCGTAGGTCAAAACCAATGTCACGGCATCATCCCAAGGTTGTTTTCCTTTGGGAGTATAAACAGCTATTTTTGGTGCTTTTTCGAGTACAACCGACTCCATATTTTGCGAAGGACTTGAAATTTCATCTAAAATAGAAGCCTCTTCATTATCTGAAAGTATTTCGAAACTCACACCACGAATTTGACATTCTTTACGGATTTCCTCAACATCAGGCAACAAAAATGAGCCCCCACGGTAATTGAGCAACCAACTTGCTTTATAATCTTTACTTAAACACCAATAGGTTATACCATAGGCTTTTAGATGATTTTGTTGTGTTGTTTCATCCATTGGAAGCAAAATAAACGAGGCATTTGCATTTGCGGAAATAAAGAAAATAAGGATATAAAGCAGCAACTTATTCATTACAAAACTATTTTAAGTAAAGATATAAAGTAAGCTCTAAAAATAACACAACATACTCTTAATAATTACGCGCGTCTCTGAAAAATTATTCTACTATTTAAAATAAAAGCAAATTTTTAAAAAACAGGTAAATATACCTACTAAAAAAAAATATTTTATAAGTAATTTTACTTTTAGTAAGAAATCAAATATAAATCACGGAAATTATTAGTTATGAAAATCAATGAAAGCAATAACCAACCGGAAGGTCTAAATCTAATACAAAAAATAGGTTTATTTTTTCTCGTATTAACGATTATTTTATATTACGCACTGTCTATTCAATATCTTGCAAGCTAAACTATTTTTAAATAGCCAAAACTGCAATTTCATTCTGAATAGCAAAGACTACCAAACCGGCAATATTTCTGGAATCGGTTTTGAGTAATAAATTATTGCGATGTCCTTCTACCGTTCTGGGGCTTAAGAAAAGTTCTTCGGCAATTTCAGAAGTTGTTTTTTGCAGGCATATCAGTTGAAGAATTTCTATTTCGCGAGGCGATAAAAAACCTGTTTCTAAATTTCCTTTACAATTTTTAACAGAAACTATCGTCTCTTGCATTGTTTTTAAGATGTTATCGCTGTAATAAAAACCTTTTTTAGCAACTTCATTTATGGTATGAATTAGGTCTTTTGGGGTAGTATTCTTTATTAAGTAAGCAACCGCACCAACATGTATCATATTGGTGATAAATGATTTTGTATCATAACTGGTTAATGCAATAATTTTGATTTCTGGAAAATTATTTCTGATAATTCGGGTTGCTTCCACCCCATTCAGGACGGGCATTTTCAAATCCATAACAATAATATCAGGTTTGTTTTCAACTTCATTCAAGCTTGAAATCAGTTCTTCACCATTTGAAGCTTCAAAAACAATTTCGATATTCTGTTCTCTTTGCAATAAAAAAGAAATTCCCTTCCGAAATAAAATTTCATCATCGACCAAAGCAATTTTAATAGCCGTACTCATTTGGTTTTGTTTTTGGTTTTTGGTTTCGTAGTATTTTTCGAAATTACAAAATATGATTCTAAAATTAACTACTTTTCTTAATAATTATCTAAAAAGTAAAACTAACCGCAATTCCGTGGTCGATTTGTGAGCTGATTTTAATAGTTCCATTCAAAAAAGAAACCCTGCTATCGATATTTTTCATTCCCAATCCTTTGTAGTCTGCCACTTTTGTATCGTCAAATCCTATTCCGTTATCTTCGTAATTGCACGTGGCAATTCCGTTAATATCTTTAAAATAAATCCGAATTTCAGTCGCTTTTCCGTGTCTGAGAGAATTATTCATTAATTCCTGCAAAATACGAAACACGTGCAAATGCCGATCGATATCCTTTTTATCAAAATTTATCTCATTGGTATACTGCACTTTTACGGCTTTACTGCTTTCAAACTCCTCACACAATTCTTCAACACCTGCGTGAAGTCCGAATTTTTCAAAAACAGGCGGCAACAAATTATGCGCTATTTTTCTGGAATTATCCAAAGCTTTCGCCGTTAGATTAATAATGTTGTCAGTTATCTCTGCAGTTTCTTTTTCGGTGAGGTTGGGTGAATTTAAAAGATAGCAATTAAGAGAAACGACATTGAGTTTAGAACTTATATCGTCATGCAAATCTTGCGCAATTCGTTTGCGTTCTTCTTCCTGCGTGATAATTACAGCATGCAACTGTTCTTTTTGGTATTGAATTTCTAAATCTCTTTTTTCAAGTTCTTTTTGTGTGATTTTTTTTCTTGAATAATAAAAAAACAGCACTAGCACTAGTCCCATTAATAGAAAAGAAACACAACTAAAAATAACGGTAGCAACAATTTCGCCTTCTGGAATTGGTTTTAAAATCATCTATTACTATTTTTAAAGATCATTAAAATACAATAAAAGCCTTTGACTATTGGTGTCAAAGGCTTATTTTTTATTCTAGTACTTTTTCTTTTTTGCTTTTTGAAAAACTTACTTTCCATTCGTATAATATAAAAAGCTGATAAATAGCATACAAAACGACATTTAATGTCCATGTTATGAAGCTAAATTTAGCACTAAAATTTGTAGTAAGATTTCCTACCAGAAATAATATTGTACTTCCAAATAAATACATTATTACTCCCATATTGATAAAGTAGAACTCTTTTTTTTCGTCCAGCATGTTATAAAAATGAAACGTTGCGTAAATAATTATTAAAAACGAAGTGATAAAGATTTCATACAAATTAAATTTGAGAAACAGCTCTGGTTTTACAGTATACTGAATGACTAAAGTTGATAAGACCAAAATTAAACCAATGCGGATTACTTTCTTCTGAAAATCACCTTTTACTAATTTTGAATAAAACAAACTCAACATTATAAATTGCCCAATAAAATAAAAATGCGACAAAAAAAGGTTGTTATTGTACAATCTAAAACATGTATAAGTAGCAATCTGAACACAGACTATAACAAATATATAGCCTGTGAAAATTTTATATACCTTAGTTTGCTTAGAATAATGTAGCGCATACAAAATAAAGTTCAGTAAAAGCAGAGCATACCCTAAATTTACAAAAAATAATCTCATATTATTGGTTCATAGGACTATTCACATCACCAACTTCAGGAGGGCTAGGCTGCGAGAAATCATAGATTCCAGAATCTGTTTGAGCCATTTTTTGAGCTGTTCCGTAACCAGGAATAAGATCTACATAAATTCCAGTTTCAGGATCTCTTTTAGTACCTACAATCATTATCGTTTGTTCACCTTTGTTGTTAATTCCGATATAAGCCCTAGCGGCATCAATATCTTGTGCTAAAACTTTTTCAAGATTTACTTTAGGGATCAAATAAGAATTGACTTTTTTCTTAATATCTGCTTCTCCTGAAGTATCTTTCCATTTCTTTACCCATTCTTGAGCATCTGCCAATGAAATTTGAGTGTTTTGATCTTCGAATTCGTAATTTTCTGCCATAATTCATGTTGTTTTTGGTTGTTACTAATAAGCGATTGTTTAAGTCATCGCTTTGCTAAAATATCGAATTTTATTTAATAAATTAACATTTGTACATAAAAAAAAGCCTCGTAAAAGGCTTTTAAATTTTATTAAAAAGGAACATCGCTATCGTCATCGTCATCATTCAAATTACTGCCAAATGCGTCATTGGCCGACGGTAGATTTTTAGTGATAAACGGATTATCATCATGATTCATTTTGGATGGCAAATCATCGTAACCACCTGTGAAATCCTCTAGATTATCAAATTTACCTAAGTTTCCTATAAATTTTAATCGAATATTTTCTAAACCACCATTACGGTGTTTGGCAATAATAAATTCTGCCTGACCTGCCGTTGGGGATTGTTCGTCATCATCCCATTCTTCAATTTTATAATATTCAGGACGATAGATAAACGAAACGATATCGGCATCCTGCTCGATAGCTCCAGATTCACGAAGATCCGACAGTAAAGGTCGCTTACTCGAACCACGTGTCTCTACCGCACGCGATAACTGCGAAAGTGCAATAACCGGAACGTTAAGCTCTTTTGCCAAGGCTTTTAAGTTTCGCGAAATCGTCGAAATTTCCTGCTCACGATTCCCTCCTCCTTTACCACTTCCTCCGGCGGTCATCAACTGCAAATAATCGACGATGATCAATTTGATTCCGTGTTGCGATGCCAAACGACGGCATTTTGCACGTAAATCAAAAATAGAAAGCGAAGGTGAATCATCAATAAATAAAGGAGCTTTTTCTAAATCTTTTACTTTGGTACTTAGCTGTTCCCACTCGTGTTTTTCAAGTTTTCCAGTTCTCAATTTTTCTGAAGACAAACCAGTTTCAGAAGATATAAGACGTGTAATCAACTGTACCGATGCCATCTCCAGAGAAAAAACCGCTACAGGATGTCCAAAATCAATAGCAACATTTCTTGCCATCGACAGTACAAAAGCTGTTTTTCCCATACCTGGACGTGCCGCAATAATAATTAAATCCGACGGCTGCCATCCAGAAGTAACCTGATCTAATTTTTCAAAACCTGTCGCCACTCCACTCAGGCCTTCTTTTCCTGCAATTTCTTCAATACGCTTTTTGGCTTGCAGCACCAAACTTTGAGCAGTTTCTGAACTTCGTTTGATGTTTCCTTGAGTTACCTCGTATAATTTTGATTCGGCTTTGTCCAGCAAATCAAAAACATCTGTAGTTTCGTCATAGGATTCTTCGATAATTTCAGAAGAAATTCTAATCAAACTTCTCTGAATATATTTTTGAAGTATGATTCTGGAGTGAAACTCAATATGCGCTGATGACGCAATTTTTTGCGTAAGCTGAATTAAGTAAAAATCGCCTCCTGCTAATTCCAGTTTTCCGTTTTTCTTTAGTTGTGTCGAAACAGTCAACAAGTCAATTGGCTGAGTTTCGGTAAAAAGCTGTACAATTGCTTCAAAAATATATTTGTGCGCATCTTTATAAAAAGCGTCTGGCTGCAAAATATCAATTACGTCATCAACCCCTTTTTTATCAATCATCATTGCCCCAAGTACAGCTTCTTCTAAATCAAGTACTTGAGGTGGTAATTTCCCTTTTTCTAAATTAATGATAGTTGTTTTATCAACCTTTATAGGGTTTATATTTTTGAAATTTTCCATATTGCGAAAGTAACGAATTTTAAAAAAATATCGTTGTAGAGTTGTTAGTAATAAATGTTTATAAATAAGTATTTTTTGTTTATAACCAAAAAAAAATCCGAAACAGCAAGGCTTCGGATTTTAAATCATTTTTGATGATTTTACTCTTTATATTCACCCATATTGCTGTATTTGTCCATTCTTTGGGCAATTAAGTCAGCTGTTGATAAGTCTTTTAATTCGTTATATCCTTTAGTAATATATTCTATCACCGTTTTGAAAGTCGTTTCTCTGTCATAATGTGCTCCTCCTAATGGTTCAGGAATAACATCGTCTACTAATTTTTGTCTTTTCATGTCTGATGAAGTTAGCTTTAGAGCGTCGGCTGCACGCTCTTTGTACTCCCAGCTTTTCCATAAAATAGAAGAACATGATTCAGGAGAAATAACAGAATACCATGTGTTTTCTAACATAAAAACTCGGTCTCCAACACCTATTCCTAAAGCTCCACCAGAAGCACCTTCACCTACAATAATAGTAATAATTGGCACTTTCAAACGAACCATTTCAAGAATATTTCTGGCAATAGCTTCACCTTGTCCGCGTTCTTCGGCTTCTAATCCCGGATAAGCACCAGGAGTATCAACCAAAGTCAAAACTGGAATTCCGAATTTTTCTGCCATTTTCATCAAACGCAAAGCTTTACGATATCCTTCTGGGTTGGCCATACCAAAATTTCTGTACTGACGTGTTTTGGTATTGTATCCTTTTTGCTGACCAACAATCATAAACGACTGCCCGTTTACTTTACCTAAACCACCCACCATCGCTTTATCGTCTTTAAAACTTCTGTCTCCATGAAGCTCTAAAAAAGTATCACCGCAAATGGCTCTGATATAATCTAAAGTATAAGGTCTGCTAGGATGTCGGGACAACTGGACACGCTGCCAAGCCGTTAGATTTTTATATATTTCTTTTTTAGTTTGTTCTAATTTTTTGTTGATTTCCTTGCAAGTAGGCGTTACATCAACATCAGATTCTTTTCCAATAACAACACACTTTTCTAATTGTTCTTCAAGTTCTTTTATTGGAAGCTCAAAATCTAAATATTCCATGGATTTTTGAATTTTGTTTGTAAATCGAACCGCAAATATAAAAATATTATACTATTCGTGTGATTAATTTGTATTTAAAATATAAAAATGCAATTTAAAAATAAGTAAAATATTACACTTTAGTCTTATTTTGATAATGTTTAAAAACGCCATTTAAAATAACCGTAATTACGATTATAATGGCACCAATATAAAACTCAGTACTCATTTTTTCTTTTCCTCCCAAAATAAAATAAGCCAAAATAATTCCGTAAACAGGCTCAAGATTAGTGGTTAACATTACGGTATAAGGCGTTAGTTTTTGCATCACTTTTACTGAAGCTGTAAAAGCATAAGCCGTACAAACGGAAGCCAAAAGCAATAGTAAAAGCCAGTTATTTAAAGACATTGAAAAAAAGTCTGCGTTGAATTTTCCTTGCACTAAAAAATAAATAGAAATAAAAAAAACTCCTGCACCAAACTCATAAAAGGTAATCACTGAAGGTTCATGATCAGAGATTAATTTTCCATTCATTAAAGTAAATAATACACCCAAAATTATCGAAGCTAAGGCATAATACATACCATTTAGATATTTTACTTCTACTTGCATAATGAGTGCTAAACCTCCAATAATTATCAATCCGAAGAATACTTCGTACCATAAAATTTTTCGACCATAAAATAACGGTTCTAACAAAGAGGCAAAAAAGGCTCCTAGCGAAAAGATCGACAGCGTAATGGACACATTGGAAACATGAATAGCTTTAAAAAAGAAAATCCAATGCAAAGCGATCAATAATCCGACAAAAATTAGCTTGGCAAAAGATTGCATCGAAATAATAAACGATTGCTTTTTATACACAATAAAACCAGCCAGAAAGATCCCAGCCAAGAACATTCTGAACCATACCAAATTTTCGGCATCGATGGTAATCAAAGCACCGAGAATGGCGGTAAAACCCCAAATAAAAACTATAAAGTGAAGATTCAGGTAACTTTTTAAATTATCGTTTCGCATTACGTAATAGGTAAATTGCCATAATTCCGAAGAAAATATTCGGAAACCAAACGGCTAATAAAGGTGAGAAAGTAGATTTTTCGGCAAGAGTACCAAATATTTTATCAAAAAACACAAACGAAAAAGCAATAGCAATTCCTATGGCCAGATTCATTCCCATACCGCCACGACGCTTCATAGCCGAAACAGCAACGGCGATAATGGTCAGGATAAAAGCCGAAATTGGCACACTAAATTTTTTATAAAGAACCACCAAATACGTATTAATATTTCCAGAACCTCTCTTTTTTTCTTTATCGATAAAATCAATTAATTTACCCAAAGTAAGAGTTTCAGCAATGTAGACCACCGGAGTTAAATCTTCTAACTCAAACTTAAAAGCGACATTTTTTTCAGGAGCTTTTTCGATCACATCATTCAGATCACCTAGAGTTCTTTTGGTATAATCGTAAAGTGTATACGTTTTACTTTTTGGGTTGAATTTGATGCGGCTCGCAGTAATTTTATATTTTAATTTGTCTTTTTCAAAATGTTCCAAAGTAAAATTAAAAGCCGTTTTAGACTCATCATTAAAACTATTTACAAAAATAAAATCATTATCATTTACCTGTCTGTAAACATTGGTGTTTTCGCCCCGCATGAGCTCTTTCCCGTTCCCTTTTAAATACGTATATCTAAAATTATTAAAGCCTTCACTTGCGGCAGGAACAATAAAAAAACCCATCAAAAGCACAAAAACCGAAACGATAGATGCACCAATAATGTAAGGTCTTAAAAAACGTGTAAACGAAATTCCGGAACTTAAAACCGCAATAATCTCGGTATTGTTAGCCAGCTTAGAGGTAAACCAAATCACCGATAAAAACAAAAAAATCGGAAACAGAGAATTAGCAAAATAAACCGTAAAATTGTAATAATAAATCGCAATTGCAGTAAAAGGAATTTTATTTTCTAACATTTTATTCACCTTTTCAGAGACATCAATTACAATTCCAATCGGAATAAATAACAGTATCATCACCGAGAAAGTGGCTAAATATCTTTTTAAAATATACTTATCTATTATCGTCAGCATAGCAACAGTTTAATCGATTATTTGTTTAATCGTTTAACCGAATAACCGATTAAACAAATCAACATATCCTTTTATAGTCTTTGACTCATATTTTTAACCATCATTTCTTTCCATGGTCTAAAATCGCCTGCTAAGATATGTTTTCTAGCCTCACGAACCAACCACATATAAAAACCTAAATTATGAATGGTTGCAATTTGCTTTCCTAAATACTCATTAGCAGCAAATAAATGACGCAAATATGCTTTTGTATACTCTGTATCAACAAAAGTATGTCCCATTTCGTCAATTGGAGAAAAATCAGCCTCCCATTTTTTATTTTTGATATTGATCGTTCCGTTTGATGTAAATAACATACCATTTCTGGCATTACGCGTTGGCATAACACAATCAAACATGTCAATTCCTAACGCAATATTTTCTAAGATATTTATCGGAGTTCCAACTCCCATCAAATAACGCGGTTTGTCTTCCGGCAAAATTTCGCACACCACTTCGGTCATAGCATACATTTCTTCGGCAGGTTCTCCTACCGATAATCCGCCAATCGCATTCCCTTGCTGACCAGAATTTGCAATATATTCGGCAGATTGTTGGCGTAAATCTTTATACGTACTTCCCTGAACAATAGGAAAAAATGTTTGCTCATACCCATATTTATACGGCACTTTATCCAAATGGCTGATGCAACGATCCAACCAGCGGTGTGTCATGTGCATCGAGCGCTGCGCGTATCTGTAATCACAAGGATAAGGCGTGCATTCATCAAAAGCCATGATAATATCAGCCCCAATAGTACGCTGAATTTCCATTACATTCTCTGGCGTAAAAAAATGATACGAACCATCAATATGCGACTTAAACTTTACTCCTTCTTCCTTAATTTTTCTGTTATTAGAAAGAGAATATACCTGATAACCTCCAGAATCTGTCAAAATATTACGATCCCAGTTCATAAATTTATGCAATCCGCCTGCTTTTTCAAGAATTTCTGTCTGTGGACGCAAATACAAATGATACGTATTTCCAAGAATAATATCCGGATTAATATCTTCTTTTAGTTCACGTTGGTGCACTCCTTTTACCGAAGCAACTGTTCCAACAGGCATAAAAATAGGCGTTTCGATCACGCCGTGATCTGTCGTAATACTCCCCGCTCTGGCTTTTGATTGCGGATCTTTTTGTAATAAATCAAACTTCATCTGTTTCTTTTTTCAGTCGGCAAAGATAGGTTAATTTGAGGGAAATTTTATTAATTAGAAAATTTGTCAATTCATAAAACGGGTACGCCTCCAAACACACCAAAACAAACTCCAAAATCTTCAATCTAAATTCTTCAATCTAAAATCTCCTTCGGGCGTTACCCAAGGGTCGGGCTATCCACTATATCTTTTGTTCTAGACTATTAGTTGTTCAGAAAGACGTTTAGGCTATCACAAAAGGATGCCGTTATTATCCCTAACGCAAAAAAAGACCTAAAAGTTTCATAAGAAATTTCTAAATTTGACTAAAAAACAACATTCAATTCTTTACTTGGAAAGAAATAGAAAAATCAATATTTTACATCCTATTTTTAGCAACAAAACCCAAATGAACAAAAAAATAATCATCGCATTACTTCTTATCGTAACCAAAACCTTCAGCCAAGAAATGAAAACAGACTGGGCCAATATTTCAAAATATTCTAAAGAAAATCAAACTTTAAAACTTGATAAAACTACCGAAAACCGAATAGTGTTCATTGGAAATTCTATCACCGAAGGCTGGAAAATCAGTGATCCCGATTTTTTTTTCTAACAAAAACTACATCAACAGAGGTATTAGCGGACAAACCTCATCGCAAATGTTAGTGCGCTTTCGCCCCGACGTTATTGCTCTTAAACCCAAATTGGTTGTAATTCTTGCTGGAATTAATGATATTGCCCAAAATAATGGACCGATAGCACTCGAAGACATTTTTGGAAATATCATTTCGATGGTTGAGCTAGCCAAACAAAATAAGATTAGAGTAATACTTTCTTCTGTTTTACCAGCTTACGATTTTGCATGGAGAAAAGGCTTAGAACCAGCAGAAAAAGTAATAAAACTAAATAGTATGATAAAAAATTATTGCGAAGAAAATCAAATTGTGTATGTAGATTATTTTTCTGCAATGGTTGACCAAAGAAACGGTCTGGATGAAAAATACACCCAAGACGGTGTACATCCAACTTTAGTAGGATATAAAACAATGGAACCATTATTAGAAAAAGCAATTAGAAAAGCTTTAAAATAAACTTACAAAACAGTAATTTTAAATTACATTTTTTACTATTTATGTGTTAAAAATTAGTGATGTTAAAGCTGTGAATACTGCAAGATACTGATTCAAAAATATAACAATGCAACAACTTTGATTGCATAACTTTATAGAATACAGTAAAAACAGTAATAATGAAAAATTCAGAAGAAAAAAAATCAGGAAGCGAAAATGAAATCGAAAAAAATCTTGAGCAATTAAACTATCCCGCTTCAGAGGACATTTACAATCAAGAAGAAAAACTAGAAAACACTGATCCCGAAAAAATTACGAACGAAGAAACGATAGATAAAAAAGAGGGAGAATGGAACGAAAATACTTTTAACATTGACGAAAAAGAAAAACCCGAAGATGATTTAGATGTTCCTAATAATGAAACTGAAGATGAGGAAGAAATTGACTCAGAAGAGGAAGAAAACAACTCTTACAGAAAAAGTTACGATTAACTGTTCTCATAAAAACACCTTTAAAGCCTTGAAAAATCAGGGCTTTTTTTATTTTTCTATTTTTTTAAAAAAAACACATTTTTTACGTCAAATCTGCAACATAATGTATTTTACAGTTCATAAAAATCAAAAGAGCACTATTTTTTTTCTACTATTTGTAAAAAAATATTTAAAATGCAACAATTTTGATCAACTAAAGCAAAAAATGATTTGTCTTACCGCAAAATAAAAATTACTTTTGCATCAGTTTAACTTTTACATATAAAATGAAGCCTAACACACAACAATTAAGCGATTTAACTATCCAAGTAAGAAGAGATATTCTTCGAATGGTACATGCTGTCAACTCAGGACACCCAGGCGGTTCACTAGGTTGTACAGAATTTTTGGTAACACTTTACCAAAACATCATGGACCGCAAAGAAGGTTTTGATATGGACGGAATTGGAGAAGATATCTTCTTCCTTTCAAACGGACACATTTCACCAGTATTTTATAGTGTTTTAGCTCGTAGTGGATATTTTCCAGTTTCAGAACTTGCGACTTTTAGATTATTAAACTCTCGTCTGCAAGGACACCCAACCACTCACGAAGGATTGCCTGGAATACGTATGGCATCTGGTTCTTTGGGACAAGGTTTATCTGTAGCACTTGGAGCGGCACAAGCAAAAAAATTAAATGGTGATCAGCACTTAATTTACACTTTACACGGTGACGGAGAATTACAGGAAGGTCAAAATTGGGAAGCAATCATGTATGCTTCTGCTAAAAAAGTAGACAACTTAATTGCTACTATTGACGTTAACGGAAAACAAATTGACGGAACAACTGATGAAGTTCTTGCCATGGGAAGTCTTCGCGCTAAATTTGAAGCTTTTGATTGGGATGTTTTAGAAATTGCCGAAGGAAATAATATTGATGCTATCATTGCCGGGCTAACAGATGCAAAATCAAGAACCGGAAAAGGAAAACCAGTTTGTATTTTATTACACACCGAAATGGGTAATGGTGTAGATTTTATGATGCACACGCATGCTTGGCACGGTAAAGCGCCAAACAATGACCAATTAGCAAATGCTTTGGCTCAAAACACATCGACTTTAGCAGATTATTAAAAAAGCTTTAAGCTTTAAGCAGGAAGCTTTATGCCTATTGCCGCAGCTTATTGTATACAGCAAATAAAAAAATGAAAAAATATACAAATACAGGAAGTAAAGATACCCGTTCTGGTTTTGGAGCAGGAATGACCGAATTAGGTCAGAAAAATGAAAAAGTAGTAGCATTATGTGCTGACTTAATTGGTTCATTAAAATTTGATGATTTTAAGAAAAACCACCCGGAGCGTTTTTTCCAAATTGGTATTGCAGAAGCGAACATGATTGGTATTGCCGCAGGTTTAACAATTGGTGGAAAAATTCCTTTTACAGGAACTTTCGCTAACTTTTCTACAGGGAGAGTTTACGATCAAATTCGTCAATCGGTTGCTTATTCTGATAAAAATGTAAAAATCTGTGCTTCTCACGCGGGTTTAACACTAGGTGAAGATGGAGCCACACACCAGATTCTGGAAGATATTGGTTTAATGAAAATGTTACCTGGAATGACCGTAATCAACACTTGCGATTACAATCAAACGAAAGCAGCGACTTTAGCATTGGCAGATCATCATGGCCCAGCTTATTTGCGTTTTGGACGTCCAGTTGTACCTAACTTTATGCCTGCTGACGAGCCGTTTGTAATTGGAAAAGCAATTTTATTAAACGAAGGAGCCGATGTTACCATTGTAGCAACAGGACACTTGGTTTGGGAGGCACTTATTGCTGCCGAAGCTTTGGAAGCAAAAGGAATCTCTGCCGAAGTAATCAATATTCACACTATAAAACCACTTGACGAAGAAGCTATCTTGAAATCATTGGCTAAAACTAAATGTGTGGTTACTGCCGAAGAACACAATATTTTAGGAGGACTAGGAGAAAGTGTTTCAAGAGTATTGGCTTTACACCATCCGGCTCCACAAGAGTTTGTTGCAGTAAACGACAGTTTTGGCGAATCTGGAACTCCAGAACAATTAATGGAAAAATACAAACTAAACAATCAAGCGATTGTTGAAGCTGTAGAAAGAGTGATCAAAAGAAAATAATTTTTTACTTTCTTACTTTATACAAAAAAACCTCGAAAAATCATTTTCGAGGTTTTTTTTAATGGTTAAAACAAAACTTATTACGGCTTCGCTGTATGATGTGCTTTATCAAGATGTATTCTCAATCTTCCGGAAGAAGTGTAATCTGGCTCGCCTGTTGCCGCAAATGCCGGAATACCTTTTGGTTCACTATTTAAACTTTCATTTATATTAGGAGTAGCTGGATCATCTTCTACAGTAAAAGCATTGTAAGGATAATATTTACTCGGCCCAAAATTAACGCCATTTACTACTCCAACTTCTGTGGTTGGCTTGGTTATCTCAAGTTTAGTTGTAAAACTATCCCCATCATCATCAACATCTATAAAATCAGGAATTCCGTCACCATCTGTATCATCAGGATTTGTAGCGGGTGTAGTTGGATATAAAGTGGTGCTACGGTAATCATAAACATAACCATCGTGATTAAGATCTTCTAAATAATCAGGAATACCATCAGCATCATGATCCAATCTGGTAATCTTATACAATTTAAAACTAAAAACTAAGGGAGAATATGAAGGTATTGTACCATTACCTGTATAATATCCTAAAGCAGACGGAAGAAACATCACTCCTGCGCCAAAATCTTTGTACACTACAGTTCCGTCAGTATTTGAATTGGAATCAACTGAACCCGATTTAAATTCTGGAAAAACCTCACTCCAACCCGTTACAACACCTGTTAAGTCAAAAAAAGATTGCGGGTACTTCACCTCTTCAAATGAGGTTGATTTTATATAAGCTGAATAAATTCCTTTTGCAGCAACATTAGTTAAATAACGACCACTATAAGATGTTAGAACACCATCTGTATTCATAGGAGATTCGCCAATACCTTCTCTTAAAACCAAATAATACAATTCAAAATCTACTCCGTATAAATTAACTATTTTAGATTTTAACTGAGGAAAAGTTGCAGTTCCTACATTGGCCTTGTAAGACATAATAGGCACCTGAGTTGTGGCATCTTTGATAGAATCAATTTTAATATCCATATCTGACACATCTCCAGAATTTTCAGTAACTGTAATAAAATGAGTATTCAAATAGCTTTCAATAGTAGCTTTATCTGTTGCATACTGTACTGCAAAATCTCGTAATGGTTCAATTTCAGCATTATTATCACTTTTACTGCACGACACCAAACTTGCTCCTGCGATTAGTAAAATAAAAAAATATTTAATTTTATTCATTATTCTTAATTATTTAGGTGCGCAAGATACAATATTGATTTATTTTTGTAAAGATTTTAACTCCGATTTTAGAAAAAATATGAGAATAGACAAATACTTATGGTGCGTTCGATATTACAAGACTCGAAATATGGTTACAGAGGCCTGCAAAAAGAATCACGTTACCGTAAACGGACAAGTAGCAAAACCATCAAAAGAAGTTTTTCCTACTGATAAAATAACATTTAGAAAAGACCAGATCACCCAGATCATTACCGTTCTGGACATACCCGAAAATCGTGTGGGCGCTAAACTGGTTGATATATATAGAAAAAACGAGACGCCTGCAGAAGCATACGCACATCTCGAACTACTAAAATTATCAAAAGAGCACTATCGTAAAAACGGAACCGGAAGACCAACGAAAAAAGACCGCCGAGACATTGACGAATTTGGAAATGAAATATTTGACGAAGAGGAAACAGAATAGATTCTAATATTTTTAAATTCCAAATTCTAAAAACCTGAAATCTTCCATCTAAAATCTTCCATCTAAAATTCAATTTGTATTTTAGCACAAAAAATAAATCATGAGCCAAAACATCATCTTAACAAATCAGGAAATCGAGCATAAAATAAAACGTATCGCTTACCAAATCTACGAGACTTTTGTCGACGAAGAAGAGGTAATTATTGCCGGAATTGCATCAAATGGATATGTTTTTGCAGAAAAACTAGCTGCAGCATTGAGCAAAATTTCGACTTTAAAAGTTTCTTTGTGCGAAGTTATTATCGATAAGCAAAATCCAAAATCACCTATAAAAACTTCATTAGCAGCTACCGAATACACCAATAAAGGATTAGTTTTGGTAGATGATGTACTAAACTCGGGCACGACATTAATTTATGCCGTTCGACACTTTTTAGATGTTCCTTTAAAGAAATTCAAAACAGCAGTACTTGTTGATAGAAACCACAAAAAATACCCTGTAAAAGCCGATTTTAAAGGAATCTCACTTTCTACCTCTTTGTTAGAACATGTACAAGTTGTTTTTGACAAAAACGGTTCTAGTTATGCTTTTTTAAGCTAAAAGAGCCAAGATATCCTGAACAGTTTCATCAGCTGTTTTACCATCGACAGAAACTTTGTTCTGAGCCTGATTGTAATAAAAACTTCTATCGAATAAATGTTTGGCGATAAATTCTCTCATTTCATCCTCATTCATCGAAGCGATAAGAGGTCGTTTGCTTTTATTATGCACCAATCGATTATACAAGGTCTCAATTGAGGCTTTTAAATAAATTGAGATGACATCTTCTCTTTTTAATAATTCGTGATTGTTGGCATAACAAGGCGTTCCTCCTCCCAAACCGATGATACTCTTTTCTGAAGACTGAAGCAATTCTAAAAAAATTTGGTGTTCTAATTTTCTAAAATAAATTTCTCCGTGTTCTTCAAAAATTAAATTTATCGATTTTCTTGCTCTTTCTTCGATACAAATATCTAAATCCAAAAAAGGAATATTGGTTATTTTTGATAATTTTTGGGCAATAGTAGACTTACCAGACCCCATATACCCTAATAATATAATTTTTTTCATTCTAATAAAACCCTATAAACTAGAGCATTGTAAACTTTGGTTAAAAAAACACAAATTTATAATAAAAATGCTTGCAAATAATAAAATAAACTCCTTATATTTGCACCCGCATTCAAGGATCGAATATGACTCGATAGCTCAGTTGGTAGAGCACATCACTTTTAATGATGGGGTCCTGGGTTCGAGCCCCAGTCGGGTCACAAATTGTGACTCACAATATAAGATTCTTAATGCAATGACTCGATAGCTCAGTTGGTAGAGCACATCACTTTTAATGATGGGGTCCTGGGTTCGAGCCCCAGTCGGGTCACAAAAGGTCGAGTATTTATTTACTTGACCTTTTTTTATTCAAGGCCACGTGGAGAAACGGTAGACTTGCCATCTTGAGGGGGTGGTGCTCGTAAGGGCGTGTGGGTTCAAATCCCACCGTGGTCACTACAACAAACAAAAAGCCTGAGAATTTAGATTCTCAGGCTTTTTTATAATTCAAAATTCTCTCAATATTTTTGGATCAACACGGATCAAGACGAAAACCTGTGGAGTGATAAAAATTATGCATAAATAGTAGTGAGTCTAAAAAGGAAGTATTCCACATTTCTAACACCTCAAAATACTACATGCAAAATACTTTTTGTTTAATTTTAACAACACTCAAATCTAAAATAGTCTTAACAATAATAAAAGGCTACTTAAAAAGTTGATTTGGCTATTTTTAAACTTCAAATGTTACTGAAATTTGCATCATTAATTAAATATAAAAAAGATGAAAATTATTGTAACAGGTTCTTTAGGGAACATCGGGAAGCCATTAACACAAGAGCTAGTGCAAAAAGAACATCAAGTAACTGTAATAAGCAGCAATGCTGAAAAAACAAAATCAATTAAAGATTTAGGAACTGTTGCTGCTATTGGCTCATTGAATGATTTGGATTTTCTTGTAAACACGTTTAAAGATGCTGATATTGTTTATAGCATGGTTCCTCCAGCAAATTACTTTGATCATAGTTTGGATTTACTAGGTTATTATCAAAAATTAGGCAACAACTATGCTAAAGCGATTAAACAAAATGCAATTAAAAAAGTCATTAATCTGAGTACAATTGGAGGCAATTTGAATAACGGAAACGGTATACTTCTTGGAGCACATCATGTAGAAAATATTTTAAACAATTTATCTGCAGATGTTGCTATAACACATATTCGCCCAACAGAGTTTTACTATAATTTATTACCACAAATTCATTCGGCAAAAAACAATGGTTTTATAGGTTCAAATATCGGTAAAGATGTGGTAAACTCATGGGTTTCACCAATAGACATTGCGGCCGCGATTGTTGATGAAATTGAAAACGGAATTTCAGGAAGAAATGTTCGTTATGTCGCTAGTGAAGAATTAACTTATACTGAATTAGCGCGTATTCTTGGTGCTGCAATTGGCAAAGAAGACTTGAAATGGGTTCAATTTACTGATGAAGAAATGCAAAACGGCCTTATAGAAATGGGTATACAACCAAAAATCGCTGCTGGTTTAACCGAAATGTATTCTGCTATTCATACGGGTTTTTTGTATGAAGATTATAAAGCAAATAAACCAAAGGAAATCGGTAAGATACAATTGAAAGATTTTGCTAAGGATTTTGCAAACGCTTATAATTCGCTATAAATGTTTATTTTTGAGAAATGAAAAGCAATTCAATTCATAAATTTAAAACCATTAGTGAGTACCATCGATACAGAGGGTTACCTCAGCCTGAACATCCCTTAATCAGTTTAATCAATTTTGAAGAAATGAAGTATTCGGGTGAAGAAAGTCCGATTAGTTGGTCTATGGATTTTTATTCAATTGCTCTAAAACGAAATATTAATGGTAAAATTAAATACGGTCAACAAAAATACGATTTTGATGAAGGTATTTTGTTTTTTATTGCTCCAGGACAAATTTTCAGTATAGAAGCTGAGAAAAGTAAGGTTTTTCAAACTACAGGATGGATGTTACTTGTTCATCCTGATTTTTTATGGGGAACAAGTTTGGCACAAAAAATAAAAAAATACGATTATTTTGACTACTCCATAAACGAGGCTTTGTTTCTTTCAGAAAAAGAAGAAACCAGTATTATCAATATGTTACAGAATATCAAACAAGAGTACCAATCAAATATTGACTCGTTCAGTCAAGATTTAATTATTGCACAATTAGAGTTATTACTAAAGTATGCTGATAGATTTTACAATCGCCAGTTTCTAACCCGAAAAATTAGTAATCACCAAATTTTAACTCGTCTGGAAGCATTATTAGATACTTATTTTGAACATGATGATGTAACAATAAAAAGTTTACCAACGGTCAATAGTATTGCCGAAACGCTCCATGTATCTCCCAATTATTTAAGTTCGATGCTCAAAGTATTGACTGGGCAAAGCACACAACAACATATTCATAATAAATTGATAGAAAAAGCAAAAGAAAAATTATCAACTACCAATTTATCTATTTCAGAGATTGCTTTTCAGTTGGGATTTGAGCACTCTCCTTCCTTTAGCAAATTGTTTAAAGCTAAAAGTGGCGTTTCTCCTTTAGAGTTTAGAAATTCTTTTAATTAAAAAAATGGCGCTTTAAAATGGGCGATGATATAAAAGAGCGATAAAGAATATATATTTTAGAGCTATAACTTATTCTAAAAGGTTACTTTCTCTAATAATTTTTCTAATTTCTTTTTGAAAATAATAGGCATTCTCAAAATTTTCATTTGCTTGATTTTCTATGACAATAACGCTAGTTTTAGTTTTTGGATAATATAGATTAACCGCTGTAAATCCTTCACTTGGATGATAACCTGTATGACCAATCTCCATTATACTGTCTTTGTCATTTATTCTTAACCCAAATTTACCTTTTATACTTCAGTTTAAGGTTTGAATTTGAGTATTATTTTTTAACGAATATAAGAATTATCCTTAACAAAAATGATTATATTCTAAGTAAATGTAGGTTATAAAACAAAGAAATAAAAAGTAATCTAACCGCTGAAATCAGGAGCTTATTTGTAGTTTTCACACACTGAATACTTGCTATTTTGACTATAAATTACTAAAAAGAGGAAATGTTATTGTATTCAAAACTTAGAAGCAAAACAATGGTCATAACAATAAAAAAACCGAATCAATTATACCAAAATATAATTGACCGGTTGTATTAATGAAATCGTATACAATTATCATTTTTTTTGCAGCCTGTAGTTCAGTTACTACTCTTGACTACTTGTATTTAATATTGATACTAATAATGTCCGAAGTCATGTTCGTCGTTCTGGTGTAATGTCCGTAACGAATCTCTAAGGTATTCCAGTGTTTAAGGCCAAAGACTCCGTTGGGCGGCGTAAATTTCATTCCCATTCCAAAAAAGCTACTGTCAAACTTAGACAAATCATAGTTGCTGGTGTAATATTCATCAGCAGCAGTATGCGCTCCGTAGGGCTTAAAATATTTGGCCCCTGTTTGGGAATAATATCTATAAAACGGACTCAATGAAAAAGCCTGAGTTAATTTTACAGGAATTTCAAGATCGGCCGTATGCGCTTGCAAATTCCAGTCATCTGTATAATATCGGTAATACGCCCTAATAATTACATTGTCACCTACAAAATAACTCGCTCTAAGTCCCAAAGGAATTTTTAGCCTTGTATCGGGCATTTTTTCCTGATGAACAGATCCGTCTGCAAAATATACCCTGTGAAAAGGAAGACTTAAATAGCCATTTTGACTAATAACATCGCCTACCAGCATAACCTGAAGCCTTTGGTTGATGATTTGAGAATAACTCAGGGTTCCCGCAAAAGTATTTCGGCTAGCACTATCATAACCTCCGCCTCCGGGAGTTCGAAGCTCAATGGGTTCGATAAGTTTTAACTGATCGATAAAGGTTTGTAATTTGGCTGTAAATTCTCCGTTTTTGTCTTTTGTTTTTTTCGAAAAACTAATATTCCCTCCAAAAGATTGGTAATCAAACTCCGTTGAAGACGAAACTCCAACGGCTAAAGTCTGCCCTTTTTCTTCGTTTTCTCTGATATAAGTTAAGGAAGGATAAAAACGATTGTCTCCTGAAGATGCTGATGAATTGGCACTCAAATCGATCATATCTGAAGAAGCAGAGGTATAATGATCGATACCCGCTTCAATATCAAAAGTATGTTTTATACCTGTTTCTCCGTACTTTACCAATTTTACATCAATAGTATTGGCGATATCAGTAAGGTGCTGAGAACCTATCCCTCCGGTAACAGCAGCATTGTTTCCGTCTTGTGTGTAATAACTAGAAACTAGATTTACTTCTTCTATTTTTAATTTTTTGCTTTTATAACTTGTAGAATCTGTAGGCACATTTTGTGCTCTTGCCTGAAAAAGTCCCAACAAAGCAAGTCCTGTAATAAATATTCTTTTCATTTTTTTATCGAATAAGAATTAGTTGCAACCACAGCCACCGCCGCTTTTACCTGCATTTGCTCCGGAAGCGCCTTCACGGTAGGATTGAAAACTGAGTTCTGTTTTTTCGATTTTTCTGTTAGAAAGCACCATTTCAGAATCGTTAATTTTACCTTTTTGGTATTCTTTTACCGAAGTGCAAGAAGTAAGCAACATGCCTGTAAAAACAATGCTACATAAGAATGCGATTTTTTTTTGCTTTGGCTTTTTCATTTTAAATTTATGTTTTTAGAAGTATAAATTTTATTATTGTCATCAATGATAATACAATATAAATCAGGTATTTGATCTATTAAATACAATCCAGCTTTGATGCCCATAACAGCTATTGGAGTTGCCATTGCATCTGCAAATTCTGCATTTGAAGCAATAATCGTAACACTTTTAATGCCTGTTATAGGCAAGCCTGTTTTTGGGTCTATCGTATGCGAATATTTTTTGCCCTGAATGGTCACGAACTTTTCATAATTCCCCGAAGTAGCTACTGCTTTATTGGATATTTCCATATACGAAAATGCAGCATTTGGAGCATCTGGATCTGCTACGCCAATCGTCCATTTTTTGCCATTAGGCTGTACTCCCCAAGCCGAAAGGTCACCACTGGCATTAATGATTCCGCTTTCAACATGATTTTTAAGTAAGGTTTGTTTCGCCATTTCGGCGGCATATCCCTTTCCTATTCCTCCAAAACCAATACGCATTCCTTTTTCTTTTAAAAATACGGTTGTATTTTCTTTGTCAAGGATAATGTTTCGGTAATCAATAAGATGTACCATTT
Source organism: Flavobacterium geliluteum (assembly GCF_017948595.1). GTDB lineage: Bacteria > Bacteroidota > Bacteroidia > Flavobacteriales > Flavobacteriaceae > Flavobacterium > Flavobacterium flavipigmentatum. Next base: position 28,108 of record NZ_JAGFBV010000018.1, read on the forward strand.
TTAAAGCCGTTTCTGCATCAGGAAGCTGGGTCATGGATTGATCAAAATTCCAAAGACTTTTGTCTATACTACCATAAGAAATATCAAAAGCACCTTGAGTAATTCTCGATATTCCCAGACATCTTTCGATAAGATTAAAAACTTCAGCATCGACTTTTACAGGAGCAATACCAGCATTTTGGTTAATCAGATTGGTTTGACTATCCTCCTTGTATGTCGTCAGGAGTTTTTCAATTCGCCTGATTTCTTCAATAGCAAGCTGAATATTCTCATTGCCTATCTTCTCATTTTGAGCCACAACAGTAATCGTAAAGTTGTTTCCCATGAGTTTCAGGGATTGCGAATATTTTTGTTTTTTCTGTATGTTATTTTCTACTATCACAGATTGCTTTTATTTCGGCAGTCCACTCTTCTGGACTGGTTTCTGGTTTTCCATGCCAGGTTTTGATTACTTTGCCATCGGCATCAAGAAGCAACGTGAGCGGAAAACTTCCTTCTTTGTTGTATCTCTCGGCTAAATCCTCATTGCGTTTTACTTGCTCAGGAGTACCGATATTTTTCTTTTTTCTGGGAAAATCAGCATTCACTAAAATTAAATTTTTATCTGCCATGTCCGAAAAAACAGAACTTTCAAGATAATCCCTTCGCAATACAATACAGGGGCCACACCAGTCTGAACCGGAAAAGTTCAGCAAGATTAATTCATTTTTTTCCTTTGCCTTTTTTTTGGCATTATTAAAGTCGGGTTCCCAATTAATAGGAAGCACTATTAATAAGAGGAACAATGCAATTAGTTTCATTTTGTAGATTGTTTTTAGATATTTACGAAATAACGAATAGTAAATAGGTTTATTTTTTTTATTTGCTTAAGATTCGATTAATTTTTAAAATAAGCTTAATTTATTTATTTATTTTCAACTAGTTTGAACACCAAACAGATAACCAACAAGAGCCGACATCGCCATTGCAAAAGTGCCCCAAATGCAAATGCGCATTATCGCTTTTAAAACATTTGAACCACCAGCTTTGGCCGCTAACATTCCCGAAAAGGCCAAAAAGAGTATCGAAAATCCGTATTGGTAAAGAACCATTTCTTTTATAGGAGCAAAAATGGCTACCATAAGCGGCAATAAACCTCCTATTACAAATGAAACCGCCGAAGCAAAAGCAGCAGTTAACGGATAAGCCTGGGTGATTTCATTGATTCCTAATTCATCTCTTGCATGCGCTCCAAGGGCATCAAAAGAAGTAAGTTCTTTGGCGACCTGTTGGGCTAGTTCTTTGTTTAATCCTCGCTTAACGTAAATTTGAGCCAATTCTTCAAGTTCGGATTCTGGAACCGTTTCGAGTTCCATTTTTTCACGTTTCAAATCTGCTTTTTCTACATCAGCCTGAGAACTTACCGAAACATATTCGCCAGCCGCCATCGAAAGTGCTCCAGCCACCAAACCTGCCACTGATGCCAATAAAATAGGCTCTCTAGTAACACTTGCAGCTGCAACGCCAATGGCTAAACTGGTTGTGGATAAAATTCCGTCGTTGGCTCCTAAAACGGCTGCCCTGAGCCAGCCGCTTCTGTTGATATAATGATTTTCATTTTCCATAATTCTACCGTTTATCTAATTTCAGAATGTCTGATTTCGCCACCAGTTGTACCCGTTTGTTGTGCAAAGAATAAAACTATAAATGAGCAGACAATCACGGCGTAAGCAACATAATTTGAATACGATTTTCTTTTCCAGTTGCTCCACAATGCGAGTACAGAGATTATGCCCAATACATACGATAAAAGAGCCAGCAATTCTGCTTTTTCTTCATGTTCATGAATTATACTTTTAGAAATTCCATCCATGTGTTCTACAACTTCTTCGGCTCCTTCTCCTGTCGCCATAGCTGCAAAAGCCGCCAGTGCGCCAAATATAAAGATGCAATAGGCTGTTCTTTTTATAATTTCAGACTTTACAATAAATCCGCCGATGATCACCATCAAACCTACAATTGGGAGAATAATAGGAAAGTGATTCAATACTAAGTGATAATGTGCTTCGTTCATACTATTTTTTTTTTTTTAAAATTGTTATTATTTTATTCTTCTTTATTCTTCATTTTCATCAAAAGAGTATAAGCTCCATTGGTAACTATTTTTTTGTTTTTAAGTTTTTCAGGGTTTAAAATTTCTAAATACCCATTTTCTTTTTCACCTGTGGTAACTTCTGTTATTTCGTACCGCTGCTTACCTGATTCTACAAAGACATACTCTTTATTTTCAAAATTTACAATACTTAATTCTGGTAATGCATTGGCAATACCAGCTGTGGTCTCAATTTCGGCATTCATATACATTCCCGGCAAAAGGTATTTGTCATATTTTGAAAAATGGCAATGAACCTCTGTATTTCCTGTGGCATTAATGTCTTTATTAATTAATATAATGGTGCATTCATACTTTTTGTTAGGTGCCGCATTACTGTACGCTATTACTCTTTGTCCGATGGCGAGCTGTGCAATGTTCTTATCAAAAACAGTAAGATTTAAATGAATGTCGCTTGGATCTATAAGTTCGAACATTACTTCGCCAGGAGTGATATATTTGCCAATATTGATATTAACCTTACTCACAAAACCTGTTACAGCGCTCAAAATCACGATACTTTTAGAGATTTTATTTGCCGATAAATTATTCGGATTGATATTAATCAGTTTCAGTTTTTCTGATAAAGCATTGACCGTTATACGAAGATTACTCACCTCAGATTCGGCTAGTTGTGTAACCTTGTCGCTACTGGCTTTGGTCTGGTTAAGATCTTTTTGACGTGCAAATTCGAGCTCTGCAAAATGCAGTTTAGATTTTGCTAGGAGAAAATCCTGCTGCAACTGTACATACTGCTGATCCTGCAAAGTTGCAATAACTTCTCCTTTTTTTACATGCATACCCGGTAAGAGCTTACTGTTTATTAAATATCCTCCCATAGGAGCATTTACAGATACTAAATTCTGCGGCGGCACGTCTATTTTTCCATTCAGTTTTATGGTGGTAGAGATGTTTTTTTCTGTTAGTTCTTCAGTTGATATTCCTGCATTTTTGAACTGTGCATCCGTAAGTGTGACACTATTTTCGTTAGCCGGTTTTTGCTCTATTTCCTGATTCTCTTTTGTGTTTTTACATGCGCTTACAATAAATAGCATGCTTAAAAACAATGATATATTTTTCATCTAATGTATTAATTTGAAGTGATAAAGTTAAGTTCGATACTGCTCTCATTTAATAATCGTACAGCTTCTAAATAATTATTTTGAATACTAATTGCCTGATTGACTACCATTACAAAATCCAGAAAATTAATTTCGCCATTGCTAAATTGCCTGCTGGCTGTCTCTTTAATCAAAGTGGCATTTTTTAAACCTGTATCTTCAAAATAGTGTGTTACCTCGCTATTACTTTTATAAGTAGCCATTAATTGTTTGTAGCGTGTTTGCAAAATTTGCCTTTGCATTTCGTACTGGTTTTCTGCAATACTTTCGCCTACCTTAGACGCTTTTATTTTAGCACTTTGGCTTCCTGTAAAAATAGGTATGCCTAATCCTGCCTGTATCGAGCTAAAGCGATTGCTCGCATCATAATAATTATTGTCGGGTCCCATACCTCTAAAACTATTATTAAAATAACCTATCGTAAGATCAGGCCAGTATTTGGATTTCTCCAATTCTGTTTGTGCTATGGCATTACTTTTCTGCTGTTGCGAAAGTTTTAAAAGCATATTGTTATCAATTCCTCCATTCATCAGAAGAAGTGGATATTTTAAACTTTTTTCCGAAGGTATCACGGAAACTTCCGAGTTTAAAAGTATTTGCAGTTCCAGTAAATTAGCTTGTATTTCCTGTTGCAATTGCATCAATTGTATGGTAATTGCAGTGCGCTGATTTTCGGCAGTTGTTTTTTCCAGAATATTACTTTCGCCTTTTTGCAAACGAAGGTTTGCTTTTGCATAAAATTCACTAAATAGTGTATCGGCTTGTTGCAGTAGTTTTTCTTTTTCTTTAAAATATAAAAAAGTATAAAACGCATTTGTTACCGCTTTTTTAGTTTCCAGTTCTTTTAACGAAGTATTCAATTCTGACGTTTTCCACTGTTCAGATAAAAGCTGTTTTTGCTTTTTGTAAATAGTAGGAAAAGCAATGGTTTGCGAAATACCAAATCGGGTATCATTGTAGGCACTATTTATTTGTCCTGCTTCTGCAAAAACGGTTGCTTTCGGAATATCAGCAGCCGATTTTATAAGTGCTTGAGCATAGGCCGTTTTCAGTCTTTCGTTTTTAATAGTATTATTTTGCTCTGTTGCCATTTTTAAGGCGGTCTCCAAACTTATTTTTTCCTGTGCATGAGCACCGGAAAGTACAGAAAAGAAAACCACAACAACTGCTAATTTTTGTGTTAGATTCTTTGTTTTAAATCCTTTTTCGAACAAAATATAAAGCAAAGGCAATACAAACAAAGTTAGAAAGGTCGCCACCAGCAAACCACCTATTACTACTGTTGCCAGAGGGCGTTGTACTTCTGCACCAGCACCGTTGCTAAGTGCCATTGGTAAAAACCCTAAAGAAGCGACAAATGCAGTCATTAATACAGGGCGAAGTCTTGATTTTGTACCTGTTAAAACAATTTGAACCAGATTTTTCATGCCATTATTTTTAAGTCGGTTAAATTCCGCTATTAATACAATTCCGTTTAAAACGGCTACCCCAAATAAGGCTATAAAACCTACTCCGGCACTAATGCTAAAAGGCATTCCTCTAAGAGCAAGAAAAAATATCCCTCCAATAGCAGAGAGCGGAATTGCAGTATAAATAAGCAACCCATGTTTTACAGAGTTGAATGCAAAAAACAGTAAAATAAAAATTAAGATCAGCGAAACAGGTACGGCAATCATAAGACGATCTTTCGCTTGATTTAAATTTTCAAAAGCACCACCATAAGTAACATAATACCCTGTTGGTAGCTTTAATTGTTTCTCTACTTTGGCTTGCAGCTCCTTCACGATGCTTTGTACATCTCTGTCTTTTACGTTAAAACCAACCACGATTCTACGTTTTGTATCTTCACGCTGTATTTGGTTAGGACCGTTCTTAATTTCTACGGTAGCCAGTTGCGACAAAGGAACCTGACTACCGCCTGGTGTAGGAATTAGAAGATTTTGAATATCATCGATATCTTTTCTTTCAGTGGCATTTAAGCGTACGACCAAATCAAATCTTTTTTCCTGCTCAAAAACCAATCCCGTACTTTGTCCTGCAAAAGCAGTATTTATCACCTTGTTGATGTCGGCTATTGACAAACGATGTTGCGCAATTGCAGGTCGGTTGTAGGCTATAATTACTTGCGGCATACCTGCAATGGGTTCTATAAATAAATTTGCCGTTCCGTCTACTGTGGCAATAATTTTACCTAGTTTACTTGCTGTAACAGCCAGTGTATCGAGATTCTCTCCGAATATTTTAAGAACAACATCCTGTCTCGCTCCGGTCATCAACTCATTAAAACGCATTTGTACCGGAAATTGAAATCCAGTAGTAATTCCGGGCACATCTTCGAGAGCTTTGCTCATCTTTGCCGACAATTCATTAAAAGTTGTAGCAGAAGTCCATTCTTTTTTATCTTTCAAAATTACCATCATATCGCTGGCTTCCATTGGCATCGGATCTGTAGGCACTTCTCCACTCCCAATTTTCGTGACAACTTTTAATACTTCAGGAAACTGACTTTTTAAAATATGCGCTGCTTTTTGCGTACTTTCTATAGTTGTATTAAGATTACTGCCCGTAAGCACTCGAGTATCAACAGCAAAATCTCCCTCTTCAAGTGCCGGAATAAATTCGCCTCCCAGCGAAGTAAGCGTAATCACGGCCAAGACAAAAAGAAGCACAACGGTACCCAAAACGGCTTTAGGAAAACGAAGTACTTTTTTTAAGGTGCGCTGATAGCCATTTTCAAGATATTTCATCACTCGATCGGATGCATTTTCTTTGTGCACTGTTTTTTTACTTAGAAAAAAAGCACTCATCATCGGAATATAAGTCAGAGATAAAATAAAAGCGCCCAGCAGAGCAAAAGCGACTGTTTGTGCCATTGGTTTAAACATCTTACCTTCGATACCTTGTAAGGTAAAAATTGGCAGATACACTATTAATATTATTATTTGCCCAAAAACGGCACTATTCATCATTTTACTTGCCGAGCTTGTAACGGTTTTATCCATTTGTCCGGAAGTTAGAGAAGCGTGTTCCTTATATTGTTTGGTACTCGAAAGCTGATGCATAATGGCTTCTACAATTATCACAGCGCCATCTACAATTAAACCAAAATCCAAAGCTCCGAGACTCATCAGATTGCCGCTTACGCCAAAAAGATTCATCATACAAATTGCAAACAACATGGCCAGCGGAATTACCGATGCCACGAGCAATCCAGCCCTGAAATTACCCAGAAATAACACCAGAACAAACACCACAATTAAGGCACCTTCGAGCAAGTTTTTTTCGACTGTGCCAATGGCATTATTGACCATTTTTGTTCTGTCAAGAAACGGTTCAATTTCTACACCATCAGGTAATGTTTTTTGTATCTGGGCAATTTTTTCTTTTACATCCTTAATGACTTGGCTACTGTTGGCTCCTTTTAACATCATTACAATTGCGCCGGAAACCTCACCCTCGTCATTGTAACACATGGCGCCGTAACGTGTTGCAAAACCCGTTTTTACCTCAGCTACATCTCTTATAAATAAAGGAATATCGCTGTCTTTATTCTGGATAGCAATGTTTTCTATATCTTCAACATTTCCGATGAGACCTTCGCTGCGAATGTAGAGTACTGTTGGTCCTTTTTCTATATAAGAACCGCCTGTATTTTGATTGTTATTTTGAACAGCCGTAAAAACATCGTTAATCGTTAAACCATAAGCATGCAGTTTATCGGGGCTGATGCTGATTTCGTATTGCTTTAGCTTACCGCCAAAACTACTTACCTCAGCAACGCCTTTTACACCAAGAAGTTGTCGTCTGACGATCCAGTCCTGAATCGTTCTTAATTCGGTTACATCAAATTTTTGCTCAAACCCTTTTTTAGGTTTCACCACATATTGATAAATTTCGCCAAGACCTGTAGATATAGGCCCTAAGGTAGGCGTTCCAATGCCTTGCGGAATCTCATTTTGTACCTGCTGCAATCGTTCTGCAACTTGTTGTCGTGCCCAATAAATATCAATATCATCATCAAATACAATCGTTACGAGCGACAATCCAAATCTGGAAAAGCTGCGAATTTCCTTCATCCCCGAAATATTGCTGTTGGCCTGTTCTATAGGAAAAGTGACCAATCGCTCAATATCAGTCGCGCCAAATGAAGGTGCTATTGTAATAATCTGGACCTGATTGTTGGTTATATCAGGGACAGCATCAATAGGCAATCGGGTGGCTTGGTAGGTGCCATAGCCCATCAGGGCAATTATAAAAAGCCCTACGATGAGTTTATTCCTTACGGAAAACTCAATTATTTTAGTTAACATACGTTTATGTGTTAATCGTGATTATAAAAAGTAAAGCATAGCACAAAACACGCAATTTGTTGCGAAAATTTGTAAGCTATAAAAAAACGATTAACAATTTCTGGGAGGCTGCCAGATAGAAGAAAGAAAAGTTGAAGAATATAAAAAGGAATATGAATATAAATTCTCCTTTTTATATTTATAGTTTACTTTTTGTATTGTTTTAAATTCTTGTAATAATGGATAAAAGGCAATACAACAAATATTAGTATGTGATTTAAAAGGAAGTTTCATGTCTTTTTCATAATCGTCATCAAAAACATCTTGACCTTGATAATGAAGACGTAAAAAACCCAAAATAGTTAGTTTAGTGTTTTTTTCCTTGTGTTCCACAAAATGTTCTACCATCAGCGGCACTTTTAATAATTCACCTAACTGTGTTATTGACAGCAGGTAAACAGATAAAAACAATATGGATAAATATTTTTTCACATAACAAATATAGCTAATATTCTTATAATATCTTTCGTGATTTGCTGTTTAGAAGTGTTGTAAATAATACTTAATTTACAGCAATGTCTTTCTTTAAATCTCTTTAAGATATGATTCCAGAGACACACATGTAGTAATTAAAAGCATCAACATCCAATACTATCAAAATGAGCAGAGTAAGTCATGAAAGCAAAAACTTGCTATCATCCCTAAAGTCTTATCATAAAAGTTTCTAATTTATAACTTCATAAAATCAATTAAAAGGCCAATGTCGAAAAAAACAAACGATATGATTGATATTTTTTTAGACTTTAACTGCAGCGACTTAAAAGACTTAAATATAAAGCAAGTAAACTCTAATAAAATATCTAGTAGTCTTCTTTATACTAATTTGCAAAAATAGATATCATAGTCATTTATATAAGTTGGCGTTTTTTTTTTAAAAGCTCACTATAAATTTCTAATAAAAAAAATCTTCAACAGGATACATTTCAAAATATATGAAATTCTTTAATTAATATTTCACAAAAGATGTTCTCTGACAAAACAAATCTTTACTATATTCGTTTTAGAATTAAACAACCTAACCCCAAATTAGATTTTTTATGAAACAGATCTTACTATCATTATTATTCCTGATCTCCTGCTCTTGTTGGGCACAATCAGCAACCGGCTATTTTGACAAAGCCATGAAAAAAGCCGAAGCAGGCAACACAAAAGGCGCCATCGACGACTACACCCGAGCCATTAAAATGAATTCTAAATTTGGAGAAGCATATCAAAACAGAGGTGTCGCCAGACTAAAACTCAATGATCTAAAAGGCGCGCTTGAAGATTTTAGCAAAGCAATCGAATTGGACACCATGAATACAGATGCTTTTACAGGAAGAGCCAACGTCAATTATAAATTGATGAATTATCGCGAAGCAATTGATGATTGCTCTGCATGTCTGGAAATGAATCCGAGAGATTATGTGGCCTACAACTTGCGTGGTTTGGCATATAATAAAACTGGAGACAAAAAAAATGCCTGTAAAGATTTTTCTAAAGCAATAGAATTGGGCAGCCAAAGCGCTATAAAAAACAGAGCGACTTTCTGCAAATAGCACTCAAAATCAATTATAAAACAAAGCAAACTACAAAAGAAATTTTATAGCTTGCTTTGTTTTTTTATTATGGTTTAGTGATATTCTTTTGTTTGAAAGATATTCATACATTTGCGAATTAACTTTCAATTTTCAATGGAACTTCTTAAAAAAGCCAATAATAAAGCACAAACAGACAAAAACTCAGGCTTTGGAACCAATGCCAATAGCTACGGCGGAAGATTTGTCAACAAAAACGGCACTCCAAATATCGAAAAAACAGGCATGCATTTTTTACGCCGCATTAGCTGGTACCATACGATGATTGACATGCCCAACTGGAAGTTTATGCTCATCTTATTTAGTTTTTATATTTCGATAAATTTTGTTTTTGCTGTAATCTATTACGCCATCGGAATTGAGCATCTGGATGGAATCGCAAAATCGGGAAGTGAATGGACGCAATTTGGACAAGCTTACTTTTTTAGTGCCCAAACATTTACTACAGTTGGTTACGGACACATCAGCCCAACAGGTTTCCTGACAAGTGCTTTGTCAGCGGCAGAGGCATTAATTGGATTACTGAGTTTTGCCATCGCCACAGGTTTATTTTTTGGGAGATTTAGCAAACCCACAGCCTTTTTAAAATTCTCGCACAATGCGTTAATTTCGCCTTATGGAGAAGGAAAAGCATTAATGATTCGGTTAGTTCCTTTTAAAAATACCAATTTTACAGATGCAAAAGCCAATATTACTTTAGGAATGAGCGTAGAGGAAGACGGAAAAAGAACTAACGCTTTTTATACTTTAGATCTGGAATTAAATAGCATTAATGCGCTTTCGTTAAGCTGGACTTTGGTTCATCCTATAACAGAAAGTAGCCCGTTATACAACTTTACTGAAGAAGATTTTAAAGAAACTCATGGCGAAATCCTGGTATTCATCACCACTTTTGATGATATGTTTAGTAATACAGTTGCGGCTCGAACTTCGTATACTTTTGAAGAAATTATCTACGGAGCAAAATTTGAAACCATGTATAACAGAAGCAAAGATGGCTCAAAAACGATTTTGCATTTGGACAAACTTAACCATTACAACTCAGTAAACCTTTAGTCACCTATCATTTTAGTCTGGTTTTATTTTTTTTATCAAATTTTATTCTACATTTGTTTATCAAATTATAAAGAATGATAAACAATATTAAAACTGTTTTCAGTATAAAAGACCTCGAAAACTTATCTGGCATTAAAGCACACACTATTCGCATCTGGGAAAAAAGATACAATATCCTTGAGCCTATGCGAACGGACACCAATATTAGACTTTATAATTTAAAAAATTTACAGAAATTATTAAACATTACATTACTGCATCAGTATGGTTATAAAATTTCAAAAATTGCTACTTATTCAGAAGAAAAAATTCAACAATTAATTCGAGAAATCATTTCGAAAAAAAATTCTCAGAATTTCGCTATAAATTCTTTCAAGATGGCTATGATGAATTTTGATCAGGAAATCTTCTTCAATACATTTGATTGGCTAATTTCAGAAAAAACATTCAAAGAGGTCTTCAAAGATCATTTTCTTCCTTTATTAAAAGAATTGGGCTTATTATGGCAGTCCGAAACCATCACACCTGCCAATGAACACTTTATGAGCCATTTAATTAAGCAAAAAATAATCATTCATACCGAAAGTTTACAAATTCTGAAACCAACCAAAACAGACAAAGTATTTGTGCTTTCGTTGCCACTTAACGAAATACATGAGATAGGCCTGTTATACTTGCAATACGAAATTCTGCTTCAAGGTTATAAAACGGTTTATTTAGGCGAAAGCATGCCGATAGAAAACCTGGAAGACCTGACCAAACATTTTGAGAACATCACCTTTGTTTCCTTTATGACCATCCAGCCCGATCGCAATATTATCAACCAATATGTAAAAACGATGGAAGAAAAACTACTTAAAGGCAATAACGAAATTTGGCTTATGGGCAGCATGACAGAACATATCGATCGTGACAATTTATCAGAGAAAATTCGAGTATTCAGTTCTATGGATGAAACAATTAATCAAATTTAATTTTTTTTGTTTTAAGTTTTTGTATATTTGTTAAACAAATGACAAAGACAATAGCAATAATAGGATCTGGTTTCTCTTCTCTCGCAGCCTCATGTTACTTGGCGCAGCAAGGGCATAAAGTAACTGTTTATGAGAAAAACGAAACCATTGGCGGAAGAGCCCGTCAATTAAAACAAGAAGGTTTTACCTTTGATATGGGGCCAAGCTGGTACTGGATGCCAGATGTCTTCGAACGGTTTTTTAATGATTTTGATAAAAAATCTGCCGATTATTATGAACTCATTAAGCTAAATCCTGCATACAGGGTTTATTTTGGCGTAAATGATTTCGTAAGTATTTTTGACAACCTCGAAGAAATCAAAACTACTTTTGAAAGTATTGAAAAAGGCAGTGGCAAAAAACTGGAAAACTTTATCAATCAAGCCAAAAGCAATTATGATGTTGCGATAAAAGATTTGGTCTACCGACCGGGTGTTTCTCCGCTGGAGTTAATAACACCTGAAACGGCATTAAAATTAAATCAGTTTTTTGGCACAGTTAGTAATGATATTAGAAAGAAGTTCAAAAACCAAAGATTAATTCAAATTCTAGAATTTCCAGTACTTTTTTTAGGAGCTAAACCAACCAAAACGCCATCATTTTACAATTTTATGAATTACGCTGATTTTGGTTTGGGTACGTGGCATCCTAAGACCGGAATGTTTGACGTCGTACGAGGCATGGAAAAACTCGCTACTGAATTGGGCGTCACCATCAAAACCAACTCGGTAATCGAAAAAATAATCGTCGAGCAAAAAACAGCCACAGCTATTGTAATTGGCGGGAAAGTGATAAAAGCTGATATTATTTTGAGTGGAGCCGATTATCACCATTCCGAAACTTTACTGGACGCCGAACATCGCAATTATTCTGAAAAATATTGGGACAGTCGCGTTTTCGCCCCTTCGTCTTTACTTTTTTATGTCGGTTTTGATAAAAAAATAGAGAATATAAGTCATCATGCTTTATTTTTTGATGTCGATTTTGATCAGCACGCTTCCGATATTTACGATAAGCCAAAGTGGCCTGAAGCTCCTTTATTTTATGCCAACTTTCCGTCAAAAACAGATACAACTGCCGCACCTGACGGAATGGAAAGCGGCTTTTTCCTCATTCCGTTGGCACCCGGAATTGATGATTCTGAAGATTTAAGAGAAGAATATTTTGATAAAATAATTACTCGTTTTGAAGAACTTACGCAACAAAAGATAAAAAATAACATTATATTTAAGAAATCATTTTGCAAAAACGATTTTGTGGCTGACTATAATGCGTACAAAGGAAATGCGTACGGCATGGCAAATACACTTTTACAAACTGCTTTTTTGCGACCAAAATTAAAAAGCAAAAAAGTAAAAAACTTATACTTTACAGGACAATTAACCGTTCCTGGACCTGGTGTTCCTCCTGCTTTAATTTCAGGAAAATTAGTAGCTGAATTAATTAAGAAATCAATCAGAACTCAATAAAAATGAAATCATTATTTGACACTGTTTCCTTTAAATGTAGCAAGTTGGTAACTAAAACCTACAGTACTTCCTTTTCTTTGGCGGTAAAAATGCTGTCGCCAACTATTCGCGACGCCATTTATAGTATCTATGGATTTGTGCGTTTTGCAGACGAAATTGTAGACTCTTTTCATGGTTATGATAAAGAAATTTTAATCGAAGATTTTGAAAAAGAGTATTACAAAGCAATCGAATTGAATATTAGCCTTAACCCTATTCTCAATTCATTCCAGCATACTGTAAGACAATACAACATCACAGATGATCTTATTCAGGCTTTTCTAAAAAGCATGAAATTAGACCTCATCAAATCGACTTACAGCTCCAAATCCGAGTACGAAGACTATATTTATGGCTCTGCCGATGTGGTAGGATTAATGTGCCTTAAAGTATTTGTAGACGGAAAAGAAGAAAAATATCAGCAGCTTAAAAGCGAAGCCATGCGATTGGGCTCGGCCTTTCAAAAGGTAAATTTTCTGAGAGATTTAAAAGATGATAATCTCGTTTTAAACCGAAATTATTTCCCGGGAGTTGACTTAAAAACATTTGATGAAAATGCCAAAACGGCCATCATCGCCGAAATCGAAGAAGATTTCAGAGTCGCTTACGAAGGTATCGTAAAATTGCCTATGGAAGCCAAATTTGGCGTTTACACAGCGTATGTTTATTATCAAAAACTATTAAAAAAACTCAAAAATACGCCGTATTACGAAATTGGAAACTCCAGAATCAGGGTTTCAAATTACACAAAAGCGGGACTTTTAGCACAATCTTTCGTAACTTATAAACTCAAGTTAGTTTAATATTTCAATCACAATTTTAACAATTCAACACATACCAAAATGATTTCTTTTTTAATATTTCTAGGTGTTTTTCTCTTTATGGAATGTGTAACTTGGCTCACACACAAGTACATCATGCACGGTCTTATGTGGTATTTTCACGCCGACCATCATCAGCCAAAATACGAAAATACCTTTGAGCGCAACGATATTTTCTTTGTCATTTTTGCCATTCCCAGCATCACCCTGTTTTATTTTGGTGTCATCGGCGGCTTCAATTATTTATTTTTTATTGCCTGCGGCATCACGGCCTACGGATTTTGCTACTTTATGATTCACGATGTATTGATTCATCAAAGGTTTAAATGGTTCAAAAACACCAAAAACAAATACCTCATCGGATTGCGAAAAGCGCACAAAATACACCACAAACACCTCGGTAAAGAAGACGGAGAATGTTTCGGGATGTTGTTTGTTCCTTTCAAATATTACAAAATGTAGTATTATTTGGGCGTTCCCTAAAGGTCGAGCTATCCGTTCCCGCTTTTTATATCAGGCAAAAAAGCCCGATATAAAAGAGCTCCACTACTATCCCTAACGCGCACTCGTTTTCATAACAACAATGAATCACAAAATAACTTTCAGGAACAATGAAAATTTATAAAATAGAAACAGTTCAGCACCTCAATACCACAATAGAAGAATGTTGGAATTTTTTCTCAAGCCCTAGAAACCTCGAAACGATAACACCAGACACTATGGGTTTCGAAATTCAGGATTACGACAATAAACAAATGTATCCAGGACAAGTTATAACTTACACCTTAAAACCGCTATTGGGCATCAAGATTTCATGGATGACCATCATCACTACTTCCAAAACAAACGAATACTTTGTAGACGAGCAACGTTTTGGCCCTTATGCATTATGGCACCACAAACACTTTTTTGAAGCTACGGATACTGGAGTAAAAATGACCGATGTTGTACACTACGCCTTGCCTTTAGGATTTTTAGGCCGTATTATGAACACACTTATGGTACGAGAAAAAATAAAAACCATTTTTGCTTACCGTTACAATAAAATCGAAGAATTGTTCAACTCAAAAAAATAATGAAACAAAAAGTTAACTTCTTCTGGTTCCGACGTGATTTGCGCCTGGATGACAACACCGCTTTATTTCACGCCCTGCAATCTGTTTTACCTGTCATTCCTGTGTTTATTTTTGATGATGCAATTCTAGAAAGACTTCCTCAAAACGATGCGAGGGTGAGTTTTATCTATGATTCTCTTCAAAAAATAAATGAAGAACTTGCCAAAGTGCAAGCCTCAATTTTGATAAAAAAAGGTAAAACTGCCGAAGTTTGGAAATCGCTGGTAGAAGAATTTGACATTCAGAACGTATTCTTCAATAAAGATTATGAGCCTTATGCCATCAAACGTGATGTGGCCATTTCTGCTTTATTAAAAGAAAACAATGTTGGCTCTTTTGCCTTTAAAGATCATGTTATTTTTGAAGAAAAAGAAATCAGCAAATCAGATGGGTTGCCTTATACCATCTACACGCCTTATAAAAACAAATGGCTGGAGCAATATCGTATTTTGGGAAGCGTTGCCGAAAATGATACGCAGCCTTTTTTTGCAAATTTTGCTAAAAACGACTATTTATTTCCACAACTTTCGGACATTGGTTTTGAAAGAAGTTCAATAAAAGTTATTCCTCATAACCTGAGTCAGATTGCTAATTATAAAGAAACACGAGATTTTCCGGCCTTAGACAGCACTTCGTATTTGTCTCCGCATTTACGTTTTGGAACAGTAAGTATCCGAAAATTAGTCAATTGGGCCAACCGCAAAAACCAAACCTTTTTGAGTGAATTGATCTGGAGAGAGTTTTTTATTCAGATCCTTTATAGCTTTCCACATGTGACCAATCGCAACTTCAAATCGGCGTATGACGGTATTCAGTGGCAAAATAACGAAGATGATTTTAATCGCTGGTGCTCAGGAACTACAGGCTACCCGATGGTCGATGCAGGTATGCGTCAGTTAAACCAAACGGGGTATATGCACAATCGTGTGCGTATGGTCGTGGCCAGCTTTTTATGCAAACATTTGCTCATCGACTGGCAATGGGGAGAAGCTTATTTTGCTGAAAAATTATTAGATTTCGAATTGGCTTCGAATGTAGGAAACTGGCAGTGGGCAGCGGGAACAGGTTGTGATGCGGCACCTTATTTTAGAGTTTTCAATCCCGAAATTCAGTTGAAGAAATTTGACGAAAAAGGAATTTACATTCGCAAATGGATTCCGGAATTTACTTTAGGCTACAACAAACCCATGATTGATCATGCTTTTGCCAGAGAGCGAGCTATTGCAACATACAAAGCAGGAATTTTAAAGTAAACTCTAATTTTTTACGCAGAATTCATTGCGAGGAACGAAGCAATCTCATTAACAAGAATATAGTGCGTGAGATTGCTTCGTTCCTCGCAATGCCTCATGAAAACTAAAGCCATAGCCCTGATAGGAGCGGTATCCTTTTGTTTTTTTCTTTAAAAAACAAAAGATACAAGCGGATAGCAGGAAATAGCTCCTACTCTTTTATCAATTTATTAAGCATTCCGTTGAAAATAAAACCGTGAAAAGGCAAAACCGAATACCAATACAATTTTCCTAAAAAACCTTTTGGCTTAAAGGTTGCAGCCTGATACAACGTGTTGTGAATGATTTTAAATTCGAGCCACGCTTCGCCCGGCAATTTCATTTCGGCATACAAAATCAATTTGCCTTCTTCTTTATTGGCGTACAAAACGCGCCAAAAGTCCAGCGCATCACCAGAATAAATTTGGTTTTTGTGGGTGCGACCGCGACGAGAGCCGACTCCACCAAAAAGCTTGTCAATAAATCCGCGTAAACTCCACAGCCAATCACCGTAGTACCAGCCGTTTTCTCCACCTATGGCCCAAATTTTATTGATCGTATATTCGAGGTTTACGATTTCTTTTTTTCGCCTGTCAATAAAACAATCCTTTTTCGGAATCTTTAAATAGCCCGAAATATTGCTTTTAAAGCGACCGCTTACCAGAGAATCTTTCCAACTCGAAGCCACTTTATCTTCGTCTACTTTCTGCAAAGCGCGGGAAAGTGCCTCTTTGTACGTCATAGGAGTGACGTTTAGCAATTTGTTGATATGCTGATTGCTGCAAACAACTTCTACTTTCATGCTGCTTACCAGCGCCGAAGCCAGTTTATAAGACGTTGAAGTAACAAAATACAACCAATATGATGACAGTTTTGGCGTCATGACCGGAACAGTAAAAATGTATCTCTTGAGGCGTTTTGCTTCTGCAAAGCCCAATAACATCTCTTTGTAGGTAAGAATATCAGGCCCGCCAATGTCAAAATTTTGATGGTACGTTGCTGGGTTTAGTAATGCTTTAGAAAGAAACTCCAAAACATCGTTTATAGCAATGGGCTGGCATTTGGTATTGAGCCATTTGGGCGTAATCATGACTGGAAGTTTGTTGACCAAATCTCTGATAATCTCAAAAGAAGCACTTCCTGAACCCACAATAATTCCAGCTCTCAAAGTCGTTAATGGCACTGTGGATTGCGACAAAATAGTTTCGACATTTTTGCGGGATGACAAATGTTTAGAAAGCGATTTATCGTTTACAATACCGCTTAAATAAACGATTTGCTGCGCCTGAGTCTGATTTATTTTTTCTATGAAATTGGCTGCCGACTGACTCTCTAATTCGTCATAATTTGTATCTGGACCAGACATTGAATGAATCAGGTAGAAAGCGGCATCGATAGCTTCTGGAATCGCTTTTAATGAATCTTTTTCTAAAAAATCGACCTCGATAACTTCTAAATTCTGCTGAAAATCTTCGGGTATATAAAACCTGTTTTTATCTCTAACACAACAGATTACATGATGTCCCTGCGCCACTAAAATCGGCAAAAGACGTTTTCCTATATAACCTGTTGCACCTGTTAAGAGAATTTTCATACTGGCTTACATTTTAAAAGTTACCAAACCATAATCCATTTCGAAAATCTGCCCCGATATGGATTTTGCCTTTTCAGAGATCAAAAAATCAACCATACCGGCCACCTCATCGGGTTTTAAATAACTTTTCATCGGGTGACGTTCTACCATATTTTCTTTCATACGGTCGTTTCTTAAAATAGAAGCCGCAAGCGATGTTTCTGTAATAGTCGGCGCAATGGCATTAATACGAACAAAAGAAGCCAATTCTGCCCCTAACGACTTTACCAAACCTTCTATCCCAGCCTTTGCCGTTGCAATACTTGCATGAAAAGGCATTCCTAATTTTACAGCCACGGTGCTAAATAAAACAATAGAAGGCTCGTTCCCGTTTTTTAAAGCAGGTAAATATTTCTGAATTGCTTTTACAGCGCCAATCACATTGATTTCAAAATCATTTCTAAAATCATCAACGCTTAATCTGGCAATAGGTTTTAGATTAATAGAACCAGGGCAATAAATCAAAGCATCGATGTTTTCTATATCCGGAAGATCATCCTGCAAAATATCCAAACCATAATGAGTCAGGTTTGGATGCGTAAGATCTGGGGCGCTCCTGCTAATATTATATACCTTATTTGTCTCTAATTGCTGCAATAAAACGGCACTTCCGATGCCTTTACTTCCGCCAATAACTACAATATTCCTCATTATTTCTTCTTTTTTTGTAAAAAATATTAATATTTTAAAAAGTTAGTTACTACAATTTTCGCTTTCAGATCAAACATCAGATTATACAGTCCGAAGAAAGTTCTGTTCATGTATATAAAATGTTTTGAACCACGATTTCCATTCATTTTTTTAAGGTTGGTATCGTTTGAAAAACGTTCCCCTAATTTTGCGATGCTTTCAAAAAAAGTCTCGTCTGAAAAATCAAAAGTTTCTTCCTGAAAAGGTTTGGTAAAAAGAGATAGCAAATCGTGAAACATTTCGGTAAAATAATCAATTTCTGCGGGAGAATCATCGGGGCGAAGAATCTCTAGTTCGAATAATTTTTGATTGAAAAGCTTCGGATCTGTAATTACATTTTTATTGATTAACTCAAAATACGGGACATAAAAATCTTGCGGAATTTGTTTCATGCATCCAAAATCAAGGGCAATCAGATTATTTTGATCGTCTACCAAAAAATTCCCTGGATGCGGATCTGCGTGTACTTTTTTCAGCACATGAATTTGATACATATAAAAGTCCCAAAGTGCCTGACCTATTTTGTCCCCAACAATACGGTCGGTATTTTTGGCTGTAAATTCAGAAAGATGAATTCCGGTCATCCAATCCATCGTGATGATTTTTTCTGACGAAAACTCCGGATAATAATTAGGAAAAAGCATGTTCTCTATTTTTCCACAGGCCTCAACCACTTCCTGACTTTGCTTTAGCTCAAGCAAGTAATTGGTTTCCTCAATTAATTTATCTTCTACTTCTTTAAAATACTTATCAGAATCTTTGCCTTGCAGGTTAAACATACGGATGGCAATTGGTTTTACCAAAGCTAAGTCTGATGAAATACTATTGGCAACACCGGGATACTGAATTTTTACGGCTAATTTTTTACCTTCTTTCACCGCCAGATGTACCTGCCCAATACTGGCCGCATTGACAGAATTGGCATTAAATTCGTCAAAAACTTCGTAAGGCGTTTTGCCAAAATTGTTTTTAAACGTTTTTAAAACCAATGGTGCCGAAAGTGGCGGCACAGAAAACTGAGACAAAGAAAATTTCTCTACGTAGGCTTGTGGCAAAAAGTTTTTATCCATGCTCAACATTTGAGCTACTTTTAAGGCGCTTCCTTTCAGGCTTTTTAGTCCGTCGTAAATGTCCTCTGCATTATTTTCGTTCAGTTTATCACGCGTCAGGTCAGAATTGACCATTTTTTCGGCATAATGTTTAATGTAATTCACGCCAACTTTGGCTCCTGTTTGAACCAATTTACTGGCTCTTTCTATTTTTGAGGTGGGTATATAATCTATTGTTTTCATTATTTGCTGTATATTTTTTCTTTAAATAAAAATTTTCCTAAGTCAATAAGATGATTGATCGGTGCGATATTCATCAATTCAAATGAAGCATTCACAGACTTTTCGATAAAAATATCTGTTTTCTCGAAGGCAGGAGAAACATCATCCATCCAAAATTTAATTGTTAACATCAGTTGTATCCAAGCAGATTCCTGAAGCGATTTTTCCTGAAATTTCTGGAGCCTTTCCTGCTCGATTCTATAATCATCCGTTAGAATTTCGGCAACATATTCTTTAAAACTTTCGCGAAGAGCGCTCAACTGCTTTAAATTCTTGATTGGATTTGAATCGTTTTTTAATGCCAAAAGCACAAAACTTCTGTTGGCTGTCAATATTTCGAAAAAAGTAAAGTAAAAACTCAACATTTTATTTTTCATGTCATAGTCCTGATAATCTGTGTTTTTATGCAATAAATCAATTGTATTGACTAAAAACAATTTGAAAATTTCTTTTTCTAATCCTTCTAAAGTTCCAAAAAAGGCATAAAATTCTGCCTCCGAAAAATCTTTTCCCTTCACAAATTGAAAAACCGATTTTAGCTTTTCTCCCTTCTCCAAAACATCATTCATGTACATTGAAACAATATCCTCTTTTGTCAGAATCTTTTTTTTAGCTGCCATTTTTATAAAATTTAAAATTTGCTATAAAGATACAAAATGTTTAAGTATATTTACATTTTGTTAAACAAAACAATTTGTTAAATATTCCAAAAGATATGGCTAAAAATGTTTTAATTACCGGAGGTACTGGTTTTATTGGCAAATACCTCACCGATGTCTTGATTGCCAACGGCTACACAGTATCTATTTTGAGTCGTTCTGAAAGAAAAAACACTTCGAAAACCTTTTACTACAAATGGAATGTAGATCTCGGCTATATCGAAGAGGAAGCCATTCTCAAAGCAGATTACATTGTTCATCTTGCCGGTGAAGGCATTGTAGAAAAAAGATGGTCTGCTCGACGAAAAAAAGCCATTTTAGATAGTCGTGTGCGACCAATTGAACTCATTGCTTCTGTTTTAAAGAAACATAATAAACCATTAGATGCTTTTGTTTCTGCATCTGCAATTGGTATTTATGGTGCGATTACCAACGATACAATCTGTAACGAAACCTCCCCTGCGGCCAATGACTTTTTGGGACATACTTGTCAGGAATGGGAAAAAGCTGTCGATATTATTAGTGCTTTGGGTATACGTACCGCAAAAATCAGAACTGGAATTGTTTTGGGCAGAAACGAAGGTTTTTTAGAAAAAATACAGCCAAGCTTCAAATTAGGATTGGGTTCTGTTCTGGGAACCGGAAAACAATATCTACCCTGGATTCATATCGAGGATTTGTGCAAAATATACCTAAAAACCATCCAGGATCAACAAACGAGTGGTGCCTACAACGCCGCAGTTACTGATGACACAACCAACCAAAGCTTTTCAAAAACATTTGCCAGACTATTGGGGTACTCTATTTGGTTGCCTAAAGTTCCCGTATTTTTATTGAAAATCATTTTGGGCGAAATGAGCCTTGCCATTCTGGAAGGTCAGCGAGTTTCTTCTGAAAAAATAGAAAAAACAGGTTTTCAGTTTGAATTTACCGACCTAAAAACCGCATTATCAAGTTGCTTATCGTAATTTGTTTTTCCCGGATTATTATTTATTAGCTACTGCAACTGGGTTAGAATGAAAACCTTCTCCCTGCAGGGTGCCGATTATGTCTGTATTGACCGTTTTTGAGATTTTGTTCGCAATCATGTACGGAATATCAATATCAAAATCGTCTACCATAATCTGAAAATTTGATACAATCTGAATACCTCCGCCAATTTTTTTGAGAAATGCGTTTACTACAATTTCTTTCGATTTTCCGTGCAGGTATAATTTTCCTGCAATTTTATACTCTTTATCGAGTTCATCGATATCATTAAGGTCAAATTTTACTATTTTACCTTTAAAAACCGCTTTAGGATAGCGATGACTTTCTATATAATTTTCGTTAAAATGTTCTTCCATAAGTTCCATTTTAAAATGAAAATCTCTCATAACGAGCACACATGTGAGCGAGCCTGTCTTTGGGTCCAACACAATCTTCCCCTGCTTATTTACTGCTTTTACTTCTTCAAAAAAAGGAACCGATGCTTCAAAGTTTACGATTGCTGTGCTGGTTTTAAATTTTCCTTGCGCAAGCGTTGAAAAAGCAGTAAAAAGTAACATAATTAATGTAGTTTTTTTCATAATCGTAAGTATTTAAACAATTATGTCAAGCGATTTTTTTATTTAAAGAAGGAAAAAAAGAAATTAATTCAACACAAAAAAAATCGGATGGCAGTACTCCGTAACTATTATTCTGTAACCAAATGATCACACTTAAAGTTACGCAATTTAATGGCACTTAGTTGTTTGCAGTATGCTAAAAATTTGTGAAATGTTTTTGGGAGGTAAAAATGTGAAAGGTGAGATGTTTTTTAATTGTGAGTTATTGGCTTTGAATGTCTGCCCTCTGGAGTAGGTAATGAAGTAGCACTCTATTTTATGGGTAATAAATGTGAAGTTTTACGTCAGAGACATGAAATTTGGCGTCAAGGATGTGAAATTTGACGTCAGGGACGTGAAATTTGACGTCAGGGACGTGAAATTTGGCGTCAAGGACGTGAAATTTGACGTCAGGGGTGTGAAATTTGGCGTCAGGGACGTGAAATTTGGCGTCAGGGACGTGAAATTTGACGTCAGGGATGTGAAATTTGACATCGGAGACGTCAAATTTGGCATCGGAGGGGTGAAATTTTACGTGTAAAGCTCGAAAATAAACTTCTGTTTGAAGATTATTACCTGAAAAAGCTCTTCTTCTGGTGTGGTTTTGCGTGAGGGATAGCAGCAAGCTACCGAAGTAGCGCGAATAGCCCGACAGCATCCCGATAAGAGGGCGTATAGGCGCACAGTACTATAGCCCTCTTGTCGGGATGGTGGCACGCCCAACAAAAAGTACAGCATTTTTAAGCGATTGAAGAGTTGCGTTTTTTATTATTTATGTTGGGATAAATTGCCGAAATACTAATTGATTTCCAGAAGCACATTGTATTGATCGAGACTCGCCAGATCTTCTATAGAATTGACATTGGTGCGCTTTGCGTGTTCTTCGACTTCTTTCTTGGCCTGAATTTGTTTGATGCATTTTCTAAAGCGGCGCACCTCGTCAAGATTGGATAAAATAAGCCCCGGAACCTGTACACTTTTGCCTTCTTTGTCTTTGGCAACCATTGTAAAATAAGAGGAATTGCAATGTTTTATGGCGCCGGTCTGGATATTTTCGGCTTCTACTCGAATGCCTACAATCATGGAACTTCTCCCGACATAATTGACCGAAGCTTTCATGGTTACCAACTCGCCGACTTCTATGGGTTTTAAAAAATTGACGGTATCGACAGAGGCGGTTACGCAGTAATTTCCGCAAAATTTTGAGGCACAGGCAAAGGCAATCTGATCGAGCAATTGCAAGACGTATCCTCCGTGGATTTTGCCGCTAAAATTGGTGTGTGACGGCAGCATTAATTCTGAGATACTAATTTTTGAGGAAGAAACGGGTTTGAAATCTGAAGTCATATTCTATTATTTATATTTAAATGGGGAACTTTCTTTTTCTACGGCTGTAACATAAAACCGAGATTCTCCCCACCAGCTAAACGTTTTATAGCGCTCTTCGTAGGTAAGTTTTACATATTGCCCCTGAAATTTGTTGAGGTCGTCTACTACTTTTTGATCTGTGTCGAGAACAGAGAACCTGAAAATCTGAGAGCCTGAAACCCCTTGACTCAGCTCGCCTTCCCAGGTTTTCATCAGCACGCCTTTATGGCTCATTCGGATCAATTCGCCAGAGCGATACCCTTCGCTATAAGGCACATAATAAACAAATGCAAAATAAACCGCAGCAACAAACAGACCCGCAGCGACACCAATTATGATAAACTTTTTCATCTTATTCTAATTTAAAGATTGATTTTCCTCGGCATTATTAGCTCTGGCGATAATATTTTCGGGAAGCGATTTTTTGGCTTTTGCCCCCATTTTTTTTAATTTTTCTACACTTGATATTAAGTTTCCTCTTCCGTCAACAAGTTTGCTCATGGCGCTTTCGTATTCGGTTTTGGTATCTTTAATTTTGTTTCCTATTCTAACCAGATCGGCTACAAAACCTTCAAACTTATCGTATAAGGCACCCGCCTGACGTGCAATTTCAAAGGCATTTTCCTGCTGTTTTTGGTTCGTCCACATACTGTCAATCGTGCGCAAAGTAGCCAATAAAGTAGTCGGCGTTACGATAACAATATTGCGATCAAAGGCTTTGTTGTATAAAGAGGAATCTTCGTTGAGCGCAATCGCAAAAGCGGGTTCGATTGGAATAAAAAGTAAAACAAAATCGGGGCTCTCTATTTGATACAAATCGTGATAATTTTTACTGCCGAGTTGCTCGACATGCCTTTTTATCGAGTTGACATGCTCTTTTAAAAAATCGATTTTTAAAATCTCCGATTCTTCGTTTGTCCATCTTTCGTAGGCCGTCAGCGAGACTTTAGAATCTACAATCATCTTTTTTCCGTCCGGCAAATTGATCACCACATCAGGAAATACGCGACTTCCTTCGGCATTGGTAAAACTTTGCTGGACTTCGTACTCGCGTCCTTTTTCTAAACCCGATTTTTCTAAAACGCGCTCCAGAACCAGCTCTCCCCAATTGCCCTGCATTTTGCTGTCGCCTTTTAAAGCTTTGGTTAAGTTTAAGGTTTCTTTGCTCATTTGCGCATTCATCTCACTCAAACCCAAAATTTGTTGGCGCAATGCCGCATGATAATCGATACTCTCTTTATGGGTTTGCTCTACCTTTTGCTCAAAACCTTGAATTTTATCCTGCAAAGGCAACAGGATGTTCTTCATGTTTTCGCTATTCTGCTCTGTAAACTTAGCCGATTTTTCTTCGAGTATCTTATTGGCCAGATTTTCAAATTCTTTGGTAAATTTTTCCTGCAACTCTGTTATCTCTGCTTTTTGTTCTTTGTGGCGCTCCCATAAATTCTCAAAATCTACTTCTTTTTTAGAAAGCTGAATGGCCAGACTGTCTTTTTCTGTTCGAATGTTTTCTTTTTCGAAATTTAGCTGCGAAAAATTTTTATCGAAATTGTTCCTTTCTTTTTCCAGTTGTTCTTTTAAGGCCAGCAATTGAAAGTTTGCTGCATTTAATCTTTCATCCAAACTCACTTTCTCGGATTGAAAACGAGCTGAGAACAGCAATTTACCCAAGTAAATCCCTAAAAATAATGCTATTATAAAAGCTACGAAAAGCGGAATCTGTTGCAACATATCACGGTTAATTTAGAGTAAAAGTACGCCATAAAACTTAGTTCTGGATTCAAAAAATAAAATTTCACTATTTATTTGTAGCCCTAAATTAAACAAACAAATCGAAGTCGGACTCAAAAAAATAATTCTTTTGACGCAACCATTTCAAATATCAGGCATCTATTTAACATATAATCTATTAAAAAAATATTGACCATGAAAAAAATTATGTTGAGTTTGTTGATCGCTTTCGGATTAAGTTCTTGTTCTCTTGGTGATGATATTCAGGATACATGCGGAGCGTATGAAGACGTTTCTTTTACGGGATTTCCTCTTTTATGCAATTATAGCGTGAAAACTATGCCTAATAATGCAACCGCACTAATCGTAAATTCGCAAGAAAAACTGGAAGTCAATTTTACAAAACATGAAAATACTTGCACGGTACCAAGCGATCCAGCCATCGATTTTACAAAAAACTATTTGATCGGTATTTACGCCGGAGCAAAACCTACTAGTGGTTATGCTATAAAAATGAGTTCTATCGTAGAAAACAACTGCCAGATCGTGATTAATTATTATGAGAAGTCGCCACTTCCAAACGAAGTGATCACAGACGGAACTACTTACCCAACAGACTTTATTTTGATTCCGAAGACTTCTAAAACTATTTATTTTAACAAAACGACACAGTCTGCCAATACGATGATTGTGGGTAATTATTCTAGTGTTTGCGCTGGTGGTGGTTGTTTGAACTTTTTTCAGATAAACGATTACAACACTATTGAGTTTAAAAACGTAGTTCTTAATCAGTACAATTTTAGCCAATACAAAAATACAACTACTGGAAAAGTAGGCGATTATACGTTGTTTCTAAAAAGCATTCCTGCCGAAATTTTAAACTTAAAAGGACAAACAAAAACCTATGGTGCTCCAGATTCATCAGATCAGGGAGGTGTTTATTTTGAGCTTCGTCAAGATGGTAATACAACCAAAATTTATATTGATAACAAAGACACAGCAGACCAGAGTGTCGAAATCAAAGCTTTCAAAAAAGCGATTCAGGATAAAATTACAGCTCTAAAAAAATACAGCTCATCATGAAAAAAAACTTCATATTCCTTATCTTATTAAGTATTTTTTCGAATGCCTATTCTTTAGAATCTGCCACCAAAAAGTCTAATACCATTATTGATACATGGGTTTGGGAAAAATCTATTGGCAGTGCAAACAATCCTTATGTTTCAACACCAAAAAGTATTGGGTATAACAAAAAAATTACTTTTACCAGCGATGGCAGAGTTATTACTTTTAAGAACAATGTAGAAATTAGAAACAGTACGTATGAGCTCAAAAAAGGCATTAGTGCTATCGATAGTTTAGAACACGATTTAATCAGTTTTGAGGGCACAACGTATGTGATCGAAAACCTTGATAATGAACATCTAACTATTGTAATAAACGCAACAGACGGAGCAAAGTCTATTTATAAAAGATAATTCTATACAATAGAAAAGCTTATTTTTGCACAATCAAATTAATACTTTTTTGAAAAACGATTTAGAGACATATATCAAGCAATGCGTTCAAAATGACAGAGGAGGACAACTGAAAATTTATCAGTTGTTCTCTCCTGTTTTGTATGGTATTTGTCTAAAATACATGAAAAACGAAGATGATGCCAAAGACGTTTTTCAAGAAGCTTTTATCATTGTTTTTGAAAAAATACATCAATACAAATTTGAAGGAAGTTTTGAAGGATGGTTAAAACGAATTTTTATCAATAAACTGATTGAAACATTGAATAAAAAAAGAAAAGAAAGTTTTTTTCTGGATGTTTTTGATCCCGATGTCAATGTTACTGATGAAGAAGAGCTGGAAATTTTCCCAATAGAACAAGAAAAATTACTGGAATACATAAGGGATTTACCCGATCAATACCGGATGGTTTTTAATTTGTATGTTTTTGAAAAAATGAAACACAAAGAGATCGCCGAATTATTAAAAATTTCAGAAGGAACTTCAAAATCAAATTTAAACCGAGCCAAACGAATTTTGCAAAAAAGAATTTTGAGTATTAAAAATTTTAAGACAGCATGAAAAAGCAAAATATAGAAGATATTTTTTCATCGATAGAACACTTTTCGAGCGTTCCACCACCCGAATTGTGGGACAAAATAGAAGAGCAGTTGGACCAACCCAAAAAGAAAAAAAGAGCTATTCTGTGGTGGTCTGCCGCCGCAAGTTTACTGTTGGGTCTATCGATTCCGTCTGTGCTTTATTTTAATTCAAAATCTGACAAAGCAATTTCTCCCGGAGCAATAGAAAATAAAAATGTGTTTTTAAATAAAGAAATAGATACTGATCAAGATTCTAAAAACAGTACAATAAAAAGTAATACAAATATTCAAACTGAAAAAACAATCAGAGTTTCAAGCATCAAAAACAAATCAGAACAATCAAATCAGAATGCGGCCAATCAAAACAATTTGGTTGTTGTAGAAGCAAATTCTTCAAGTAAAGTGAATGCTGAAACATCGCACGAAAAAACCAAAGAAAATGTCAAATCTGAAACTATAGCAGCAAAATCAACATTGACGGAAGAAAAACTTCCAAATGGATTTTCTCCAAATCAAAATACATCCTTTAAAAGTAATGATAATAAAGGAGTAGAAAATGCTAATGCCATAGTTTTAAATACTTCCCTTCAAAATAAAAACATTTCAAAAGAAGCTGTAGCAAAAGATAAATTCGATGCTGAAAACAAAATGGCAATCGCGGCAAATGATAATATTCAAAATAAAAATGCTCCAAAAGAAGCTGTAGCAAAAGATAAACTCGATGCTGAAAATAAAGCAGCAATCGCGGCAAATGATAATATTCAAAATAAAAATACTTCAAAAGAGTCTGTAGCAAAAGACAAATTCGATGCTGAAAATAAAACGGCAATCACTGCAAATGATAATATTCAGAATAAAAATATTTCAAAAGAGTCTGTAGCAAAAGATAAATTCGATGCTGAAAACAAAACGGCAATCGCGGCAAATGATAATATTCAAAATAAAAATGCTCCAAAAGAAGCTGTAGCAAAAGATAAATTCGATGCTGAAAATAAAACGGCAATCGCTGCAAATGATAATATTCAAAATAAAAATGCTCCAAAAGAGTCTGTAGCAAAAGACAAATTCGATGCTGAAAACAAAATGGCAATCGCGGCAAATGATAACATTCAAAATAAAAATGCTTCAAAAGAGTTTATAGCAAAAGATAAATTCGATGCTGAAAATAAAACGGCAATCACTGCAAATAATAACATTCAAAATAAAACAAACGGAAGTCAATCTGGAATAGTAACCGAAAATTTACCTAGTCAGAAGGCGATTGCTTTTACTGAAAGAAAAAATACCGATGCAACTGTTTTATTGACCAAAACCGATTCTCTGCAATTAGCCGAACTTCATAACTTGGAAGAATCACTAAAAAACCCGAAAAAAGAGAAGGAAATAGACGAAAAAGCAAGTCTGATATCTAAAGCCGAAAAATGGTCTGTCGAAGTTTTTGCAGGTATCGCCAATTCTGAAAACTATAAAAACGACAAAACTTTGGGCAATGTAAACTCGCCTAAACAAAGTAATGCTTACGGAGTAAAAACAAATTATAAACTCAATAAAAAATGGGCAGTAAGTTCTGGGCTAAAAATTAACGAACTCGGGCAAAGTCTCGCCAATGTTTCGTATATCGATACAAAAAGCATTGCTTTTATGAAACCAGAAGAAGTCTCTGCCGATCGCTCACCATCAACCCGAATTTCAAACAGTACTGATTTTGTTTTTGTAGCTTCTGCTACCAATGACAATGTTACTAATAATGTAAATAACGGAGTCATGAATACCGCTAGTTTTGAAAGTGGCGATGTAGACCAACGTTTGAAATATCTTGAAATGCCTTTTGAAGTTTCCTACTTTATTCTGAATAAAAATAAAACGACTGTAAGTCTGAATACGGGAGGTTTTGTTGGAAAATTAATTTCGAATGATGTGTATCTAAACGGTAGCGCTATTGGCGAGAACCAGAATGCGAACAGTTTTGTCTATGGCTCATTGTTAAGCAGTACTTTACAATATCGTTTGTACAAAAAAACAAATGTTTTTATAGAACCTGGAATGAATTATTATGTAAATCCGTTGGATAATCAGTCTTTCAACCAGTTTCAGTGGTCATTCAATTTTGGGTTAAATGTTTCGTTCTAAAAAAATTGATGTATTTTTAGTCCCATATTTACCATACTTATTAAAATGACACCACACAATAATTGGATTGAAAAAAGCGTACCAAATGATTTAATTATTGCAAAAGAATTGATTTACGACAGGCATAAATTAGAGTGCACTGTACCTTTGTCAGAACCTGAAAGCCAGGATTATAATGCGTTTAGATTTACTCTTAATTCGATAAAAATTTGTTATCGAACAGCCAAAATCACACCTACAAAAACGGGGCAGTTTGTTACTTTATGGAAACGAAATAAAGATAAAATTATCGAGCCTTTTGATTCGGATGATCCTATAGACGCCGTAATTGTTAGTGTTAGAAAGGAAAACGATTTGGGGCAATTTATTTTTCCTAAACACATATTACTTAAAGAAGGAGTTTTTTCTACTTCAAATAAAGAAGGTAAGCGAGCAATTCGGGTTTATCCGCCTTGGGACGAAACAAACAGCAAGCAGGCACAAAAAACACAACAATGGCAGTTAAAATATTTCTTTTGGATTACTGCCGAAAAAAGCCATTTGATCACTGACTTTCTTCATAATACAATTGAAAAAACATAATCAAATCGGCAACGTTATCAAGGTCCAGTTTTTCAAAAATCCTGTTTTTAAAGGTACTTACCGTGTTTTTTTTAATGTCAAGTAATTCAGAAATTTCAAGATTTCCATAACCCCTGATGAGCAGTTTTGCAACCTCTATCTCTCTTTTAGACAAGTGATCAATTGGATTTATTGACTTTTTAGAGATATAAGTATCCAAAATTTTGTTCTTTACATTAACAGACAAATATTTTCCTGTGAGTACCATACTTTTTATCGCTGCCGCCATATCCTCCATCGTGCTCCCTTTATTAAGATAGCCTGAAGCACCCGCGTTCAGATATCGCATGGCATAAATATTTTCATCATAGGCAGAAAACATCAAAATCTTGATCTCTGGCTGAATATTTAAAATATCGCTTATTAAGTTTAAACTACTTCCGTCAGGAAAATTGATATCTAAAATCATGATGTCAATTTTAGTTTCGTTCAGTACTTTAAAAGTATCTTTGAAAGTTCCTGCCTGATAAATTTCTGCGCTGGGAAATTCAGATTTTATCAACAAAGCAATGCCCTGCCTTACAACACTATGATCATCTGATAATAAAAAATTATTTTTTTTTGATAGTTGTGTCATTATTTTTTTGACTAATTATTTTATTTGATTAAAATTTCTTTTACATTTTATTTAACAACAAGCTGAATGTGATTGTGGTTCCTTTTCCTTCCTGACTTTCAACATGGATTTCGCCTCCAAACAAAGTCACTATTTCTCTGCACAAATTCAGTCCCAAACCAACACCCAAATCATATACTTTTTCTGAGACCATACCCTGATAATACGATTCAAAAATATTTTTCAAATCCTGGTCTGCAATACCTATTCCGTTATCTTTTACTGACACTTTCAAATTATATTCCAAATTTGATTTGTCTTCTAAATCAAGCACCACTAAAATTAGTCCATTTTTAGTAAACTTGTTGGCATTACCTATAATATTATAAAAAAGTTGGTGAATTTTTCCTGCATCAGAGTAAACTTTACAATTTGCATCTATATTCGATTGCATTTCTACCTTATTACCCTTACTTTCGGCCAGATATGCCAAAGAACTAATAATTTGATCCAGTTCTGATTTCAGCATAATTTCCTTGTGCTGCAGATCAAATTTGCGGTTTTCATCTTTTGAATAAGCTAAAATTTGATTGGCCAGAAGCAATAATGAATTGGTCGTAAACTCAATTGATTTAAAAACTTCTTTCGCCTCTTTTTCTTTTACCATCGAATCAATTATTGAACTGTAAATCGAAATAATACTTAACGGAGATCTGATTTCGTGACTAATCATTCCCATAATTCTATTTTTAAAACTCAAACTTTGACTGATTTTTTGCTGTGCAATAGTTAGTCTTTTTTCGTAATCAAACGAGATGCGGGTAAAATTTAAAAGCATTATCGTGATAAACAACATCAATAAAATCAATATCACAATATGATAACTTCGTACAGATTTGTTGACTTCATATTGATTTAGAATGTTTTCTTTATTCTTTTTTTGCAAATCGTTTATTGTGTTGATATAACTAGGAAGAATGCTCTGGCTTAACTTAAATACATCTTTATTAACGCCGATAAGCTCCTGATCTTTCTCTCTTAAATTAGAAAATGTACTTTTTATTTTATCAAATTCAGTTTTATAAAATGCATTAGTTTCTGCAAAAAGATTCGCTATTTGCTCCTCTAAACTTCCTGAGACCACTTTATTTTTGTATTTCATGGTCACCACGATATTCAATTGCTCTTTTTGTATCTCGGTTTTTCCGGCTATGGCGCTTCCTAAACGGGCAAGAAGTCCTTTTTTTGCAATGCTGTCTATTTTTAAAGTCGAATGTACTTTTATACTATCTATTATTTTTTCTGATTCAAATTTAGTAAAATCCGCAATTCTCGATTGCTGATTACTGCCTGACTTTAGACCGTGATCCAAGACAGAATCTATAGCATGTTTTAGGAGAGAAATATCCAGCTGAGTTTGATCTCTTTTTAATAATGTTTCTTTCAAAGCATTGTTATTCTTGGTGATAGACTCAAGACTATCTATCAAAAAACTCATTTGCTTTAATGAATTTGTGTATTTGTTTAATGCCTTCTCGTCTTTAGTATTCAGATAATCATAAAAATATCCTTGAGAAATAATAAAAGAATTATTGACCTTGATTGTAAACTCCGATAATTTATCCAAAACAGCCATTTCATCAAACTTTTTTGCAATCTTATCCTCGTTTGATGTTTGATGGTACCAAATAAAAATTACCGCCATCTGCAAAATAATAACGCAACACAACAACGTGTAATGTATTGCTTTACGATATTCAAATTTTAGTCGCATGATACTATTTTTTACCTGGTAAATTAATCTCTAATTTGTAGTAATTTAATACTGTAAAAGTACTACAATTATATTCAAAAACTTACAAAAAACAACACTTAACGGCTAACTTAGCGCGAACGATATTTTAATTAACAGGTAATTTATGTCAATTGCAATAAAAACAAATACAGCAACTATAGAAATCCTGTTTTTAGGTTTGAATAATAAAACGAAAACGAGTATAATGTTTTCGAAACAAAACCTATGTCGCTCGATAATTACTTATTTTTGTACACCAAAGCATCATTACAAAACAGCGCAATGTTAGAAAATACCCAGCATCAACATTTTATACTTTTTAAACCTTATGGCTATTTAAGTCAATTTATTTATGAACTTAAAAGAAAGAAAAAACTTTTAGGCGAAATTTATAATTTTCCTCAAGGCACTATGGCCATTGGTCGTCTTGATGAAGACTCGGAAGGATTGCTTTTGCTAACCACTGACGGAAAAGTAAGTGAGCAAATAAGAAGTAAAAAAGTGGATAAAGAATATTATGTTCAGGTTGATGGTGTAATTACTCCCGAAGCTATTGAGCAATTGCAAAAAGGGGTCGAAATTGGATTTGACGGTGGCAAATACATTACAAAACCCTGCCGTGCTTTTATCGTTACTGAAGTCCCTGATTTCGGGCCAAGAGCAAAAAAAATAAGAGATGAGCGCCATGGACCAACTACATGGGCCTCTATAACAGTAAATGAAGGAAAATTTCGTCAGGTACGAAAAATGACTGCGGCAGTAGGATTTCCAACGTTGCGATTGGTTCGTGTACGCATTGGAAATGTATATTTGCAAAACTTAAAAGCTGGGGAAGTTTTAGAGGTTTCTAATTTTAACATCGATGATGCTACTCAAAAGCTTTAATTTTTTAATCTTTTTAATATAAAAAAATGCTAAATGTTGTTCTTGTAGAACCTGAAATACCAAACAATACGGGAAATATTGGTCGATTATGTGTGGGTACCGAAAGTAGATTACATTTGATCCATCCGTTTGGGTTTGTAATTAATGATAAAAACCTAAAGCGCTCCGGTTTGGATTATTGGGTACACCTTGATGTAACTGAATATGAAAATATAGAAGAATGGATGCAGCAAATTCCGGATCGATCACGTGTTTTTTTGATGAGTTCGCATGCTGAGAAATCGTATTTGGAAACCGAATTTCGTGACGGAGACTGGTTGGTTTTTGGCAAAGAAAGCGTTGGACTGAGCAAGGAAGTGTTGGCTCTTTTTGAAAATCATCTGACAATCCCGATGTCAAAATTGATACGCAGTTTTAATATTGCCAATTCTGTGGCTTTTGTACTTGGTGAAGCCAAAAGGCAAATTGGGTTGAAACTTTAATATGTTTTTTTTTTTAAATTATGAATACGACTGCTCTAGCCCTTATGGGAGCGGCATCCTTTTGTTTTTTTCTTTAAAAAACAAAAGATACAGCGGACAGCAGGATGAGCTCCTGAGAAAAATATTAGGTAATTACAAATTTGCCTTTTTCTGCATCAAAAGCAATGTGTTCGTCTTTGAATAATGTTGCGAAATTTCCTTGTGAAATTAAGTTACACGGTTCGTCCTGCACGACTAAATTGGGCGTCATAATAATCATTTCGTCACTTAATTGTATCGCCAAATCGATGTCGTGAGTAGAAAATAAAATGCATTTATTGGTCTCGTGCGTGAGTTTTTTTAGTAATTTGAATAACGACACTTTGTGCAATAGATCGAGGTGTGTGGTGGGTTCGTCGAGAATAATGAGCGGCGTATCTTGTGCCAAAGCCCTTGCTATTAATACTTTTTGCAATTGTCCATCGCTAATTTCGTAATGCTTTTTTTTGGCCAGATGCGAGATTTGGGTGAGTTCCAGCGCCTCCTGAACTTTCTGGATATCGGTTGAAGTTAGAGTCCCAATCCAGTTGGTATAGGGCTGCCTTCCTAAAGCTACGAGCTCGAAAACAGACAGATTGCTTGAAGGCAGTTTTTCGGTTAAAACCAAACTTAAATTTTGTGCCAAATCTAAGGGTGAGTAAGCCGTGATGGTTTTATCTTTGAGAAAAACATGTCCCGCCAAAGGTTTCTGAATCCCAGTAATAGTGCGCAACAAAGTTGATTTTCCGATTCCGTTTGCACCGATTAGCGAGATGAGTTTTCCGGAAGCGAAATTCAAATTTAGATTTTCTGCAATGGTCACCGTATTATTTTTGGACTTATAGCCAATAGTTAAATTTGAAGTGGTTAAAATATTTTTCATTTTTACTGCTTTACTGCGTTGCCAGATGAATCCTTTTTACTGAAAATTTCTTTTTTGAACCAAAAGCCAAATTACGACCGGAGCTCCGATTATAGAAGTAATTGCGTTGATAGGAAGGGTGACATCAAAACCTGGCATTTGTGAAACCACATCGCAAAAAAGCATTATTATGGCACCCAAAAACAAGGTGCTCCAAAACAAAATCGTATGATTACTAGTTTGAAATGTTAGCTTTGCAATATGAGGAACAGCCAGACCTACAAACGCAATTGGCCCCGCAAAAGCAGTGATACTTCCTGCTAAAATACTAGTAGCCAAAATAATGACTAAACGGGCTCTTTTAAAATTTAAACCCATACTTTTAGCATAATTCTCGCCCAAAAGCAACGCATTTAAGGGTTTGATACTTCCCGCACTTAAAGTCAGACCCAAACCGACACAAACAGTCAAAATAAAAATCGTACTCCATGACAGGCTTCCGAGATTTCCCATAGACCAAAAAGTAAATTTTTGAAGCTGTTCTGCCGTACTAAAGTACGTTAAAACACTGACAATAGCGGTGGTAAAACTTCCAAACATCAAACCTACAATCAAGATGGCCATCGTATCTCGTAATTGTTGCGAAACTACTAAAACCAATAATAAAACCAAGGTACTGCCAACTGTAGATGCGAGGACGATCCCGTAAGACGATAAGGCAATTTCACTTAAAAAAGAAGGCAAAAACCCTGCTCCCAAAATCACAAAAGCAACCCCTAAACTGGCGCCGGAACTTAGTCCTAAAACATAAGGTCCCGCCAGCGGGTTTCTGAATAAAGTTTGCATCAGCAAACCACTAACTGATAATCCCGTACCTACCAAAACAGCCGTAATTGCTTTGGGTAAGCGATAATTGATTATAATATATTCCCATGTAGATTTACTGGCGTGACCACCTGTTAAACTAGTACAAACTTCCTTAAAAGGAATCGTTACAGAACCTAAACTGATACTAACAAAAAACATGATTACAAGCACAAAAGCCAGTAACAGGAATAAAAATATATTTCGCTTTTTATTTGCCAATTTAATTCAATTTTGTTGCGAAAGTAAACTCATAACTTGGCAATGCATCAGGGTGAAAAATCTTGATATAATCTTTTAAAACCAAATCAGGCCGGCTTGGTGACAATTCGTAATAAATCGTTCCGCCAGTAGCGCCCATTTTGGCTTCAAAAGTATAAATTGTTTTCTTTTTAAAAGAATCAAACTCACTATAATGCGGATTGCTTTTTCCTAATTCGTCTAAAGATTTAAAAGAACTTGTCGCAATCCAGAAATCAGCCGTTTTTGCTTTATCCAAAACCTTCTCAAAAGACAAACCTTCGCTTCCGGTTCCTTTTAAATTTTCCCATAAATAGTTGGCTTGCGCATCTTTTATAAATTGTGCCACCCAACTATTCCCCTTCGCTACGTACCACAAATCCTGATACATTGACCCATACAAAACGCTAGAAGTAACCTGTTTACTGGCTACTAATTTTTTGGATTGATTATAGCTGAGTACTATTTTGTCAAACAATTCTTTGGCTTTTTCTTCTTTACCAAATAAGGCGCCATAAAGTTTGATCCATTCTGCTTTTCCTAAAGGAGATTGCTCCATCCAATCGCCCTGAATAAATACATTTAAACCACTTTTTTTCAAATTATGCAAAGTCGGATTATTATTATCTACTCCAAACGTAACAATCAGATCAGGCGCTAATGCAATTAATTGTTCAATGTTTAATTTTTCGTTTTGCCCCACGTTTTTAACGGCGCCTTTATCAATTAAAGCTCTTGTTTTTTTTGA
Organism: Flavobacterium geliluteum; assembly: GCF_017948595.1. Lineage (GTDB taxonomy): Bacteria > Bacteroidota > Bacteroidia > Flavobacteriales > Flavobacteriaceae > Flavobacterium > Flavobacterium flavipigmentatum. The sequence goes on from NZ_JAGFBV010000018.1 coordinate 64,368, forward strand.
AGAAATATAATCGGTGTGCGGAAAACCAACAAGTTTACTTTCAACTTCGAGCATTTCTAAAAAAGGAATATTTGTTGTAGAAGTCACTACTACCGAGTTTAAAGGAACCTGAATTGTAGTATAACTTTTTAAACTATCCGGTACGTTTACGTCTTTTTCTTTTAGCACATAAGTAAAATTTTTATTGGCTTCTGGCCAAGGATTCGTCACCGTAACTACAGAATATCCTTCTTGTTTTACAATCGAAAGTCCAGAAGCATATTCTATACTATTTTTGGCTATTGCGGTTTTTGCAACCTCTGCGGTTTCCGTTTTTTTACATCCGATGAGGGTACAAAAAAGTACCAAAAAAACTATTTTTTTCAAATAAAAATTCATGATTTAGGTTTTGGATAGTGACAAAGGTAGCGCTATTTCTAAATTTAGTGTTTATTTTTAATTGTAAAAAATTAAACAAATAATATCTTTACATCATGAATGCCATAAAAACAAAAGTTTGTTCCAATTGTCAAACGGCTTTTAGCTGCGGAGATATTTCTAAGGAAAACAAATGCTGGTGCAATGATTTTCCTCCTATTTTTACGCTCTCAGAATCGGCAGATTGTCTGTGCCCTTCTTGTTTCAAAAAGGCTTGTAGCGACAAAATAGATGACTATGTAGCAACCATTACACCCCAAAAAGCACTTACAAATAAAGCCCTATCTTTGCCTAAGGCAGAAAAATTAATAGAAGGAATCGATTATTATCTGGAAGACGAAAAGTTCGTATTTAAATCCTGGTTTCACTTAAAAAGAGGTTCCTGCTGTGGAAACAAATGCAGACATTGCCCATATTAGTTTAGAAAAAATACTTTTAAAGACGAATTAAAACTAAAAAAAAATATTTAAACCATGATCTATTTGATTACCGGAGGCGAACGTTCAGGAAAAAGCAGTTACGCTCAAAATTTGGCATTGAGACTTTCTAATTCGCCAATGTATGTGGCAACAGCTAGAAAATGGGACACAGACTTTCAGAACAGGATTGACAGACACCAATCAGAACGTGACGAACGCTGGACGAATATTGAAAAAGAAAAACACTTGAGTGAAATTGATTTTTCAGGAAAAGTAGCCTTGATTGATTGCGTAACACTTTGGTTAACGAACTTTTTTGTTGACACAAAAAACGATGTAGATATTAGTCTTGAAGAAGCCAAAAAAGAGTTCCTCATGATGGCCGGCCAGGAAAATACAACTTTAATTATTGTAACAAACGAAATCGGGATGGGCATACATGCGGAGACACATATTGGCAGAAAATTTACCGAATTGCAAGGCTGGATGAACCAATTTCTAGCTTCAAAAGCTGATGAAGTTGTTTTAATGGTTTCTGGAATTCCTGTCAAAATAAAGGGATAAATAATGGTACTTGATTGTTAAAACTTATGAGTTATTTAGATAATATATTAAAATCACGTCGCGATACTCGCCACTTTACAGCTGATGAAGTTCCTGATGAAGTCATTCAGAACGCTTTGCAGGCAGGACATTGGGCGCCATCTGTGGGTTTGACTGATGCCACAAAATATTATATTATCAAGTCTGCTGATGTAAAAAGCGCCATTAAAAATTTGTTTTTAGATTATAATAAAAAAGCAGAAGCGCTCACTGACAATCCAGAACAAAAAGAACATTATAAATCATTGAAACTAGAAGCGATTGAAGAAGCGCCCATCGGACTTATTATCGCTTATGATCGCTCGGTTCTGAATCAATTTACGATTGGCACTGTTGGAAGCAATGAAGCGGTAAAATTTAGCTCGGTTTGTGCCGCGCAAAACATTTGGTTATCCCTTACTGAACAAGGTTACGGCATGGGTTGGGTTTCGATTTTAAATTATTATCAGTTCAAGAAAATACTAAATTTACCTGAAGAAATAGAGCCACTAGGCTATTTTTGCATCGGAAAACCAGCCACCAACTATGACAATCAGCCGATGTTGCAACAATTGCATTGGAAACAAAAATCGGAAGCACCGGATTGTACTGAAATAAAAAATATTATGGAAAGTAGTATTGTAGATTTACCTCTACAATCTGCCAAAACCTTTAAAACAACAGCTGATTTTGATCGGCTTTTAAAGGACAAAATCGACTCAAAAACAAAGCCACTCGGTGCTTTGGGAGTTTTAGAAACACTTGCTTTTCAGATGGCGACAGTTTTTCAAACTTTAGAACCTAAAATAACGAACCCTAATATAGTGGTTTTTGCGGCAGATCACGGCATTGCCAATCATGGCGTAAGTGCCTATCCACAGGACGTAACGCGACAAATGGTTGCCAATTTTCTGGACGGTGGTGCCGCAATAAATGTGTTTTGCCAGCAAAATGATATTCGGTTATCGATTGTAGATGCTGGCGTGAATTATGATTTTCCAACAAATACCAATTTAATAAATGCTAAAATTGCCAAGGGAACCCAGTCTTTTCTGCATATTCCAGCGATGAGCGAAGCTGAATTACAATTGTGTTTTGAAAAAGGAAAATCCATCGTTGAAAACATCACCAAAAGTTGTTCCAACTGCATCGGTTTTGGAGAAATGGGCATCGGGAATACTTCTACAGCAGCTGTTTTAATGAGTGTTTTAACAGGTTTCACTATTGAGGAATGTGTTGGAAAAGGCACTGGAGTTGATGACGAAAAACTTATTGTGAAGCAAAATTTACTAAAAAAAGCAATTGAAAATTATTCCGGTCAAGCCGAATTGATGGAGCAACTGGCTTATTTTGGAGGTTTTGAGATCCTACAAATGGCAAGCGGAATGCTAACGGCTTTCGAAAACAAAATGTTGATTTTGGTAGATGGATTCATTTGTACTGTCGCTTTTTTAATTGCATCCAAAATAAATCCCACAATTAAAAACAATACTGTTTTTTGCCATTGTTCTGCCGAAAAAGCACATCAAAAACTACTTGATTATTTAAACGTAAAACCTATTTTGCAACTCGATCTGCGTTTGGGCGAAGGTACAGGCTGTGCGATTGCTTTTCCTGTTTTAAAATCAGCGGAATCTTTTTTGAATAAAATGGCTAGTTTTGAAAGTGCTGGCGTGAGTCAAAAATAAACTGATGTCATTTAAAAAATAATTTTAACCCCAATAAAAACCTTCTTTTTAATGAAAAAAGAACTTCATATTTTCTTTACCTCTCTGATGTTTTATACCCGCATTCCCTGTCCAAAAAACATCGATCACCATCCGGATTACCTCAACAAAGCGACCCGCTATTTTCCTTTGATTGGTTGGATAGTGGGAACCATTTCGTTTTCAATCTTCTATATTTCATCACTTTTTCTATCTGTAGAAATCGCTGTCATTATGGCAATTATTGCCTCGGTACTTACAACAGGAGCGTTTCATGAAGACGGATTTGCAGATGTTTGTGATGGTTTTGGCGGAGGCTGGACTAAAGAAAAGATTTTGCTAATTATGAAAGATAGCGCGATTGGAGCGTATGGAGCGATTGGTGTGGTTTTGCTTTTTTTACTAAAATACAAATTGCTTTCAGACTCGATTGTATTGCTTCAAACATCCGATACAAATACTATTTTTAAAGTTTATCTGCTCTTCATTTCCGCTCATGCTTTGAGTCGTTTGGCGGCAATAACGATTATTTTTACACATGAATATTCGCGTAATGACGCCACCAGCAAAAGCAAACCTATTGCTAAAAATTACACTTGGAAAGAGGTTTTAGGTGCTTTTTTCTTTGGTCTTTTGCCTTTGCTTGCACTTGCCTTCTTTCATTACAAAACACTTCTTGCGTTAATTCCAGTTTTTATTATCCGCTATTTTTTGGCTCGTTATTTCCAGAAATGGATTGGCGGTTACACTGGAGATTGTTTGGGCGCAACACAACAAGTTTGCGAAATTATATATTATCTAAGCCTTCTTTTTTTATGGAAATTTATCTAGTTCGGCATACCGAGACAATTTGCGAAAAAGGAATTTGTTACGGACAATCTGATGTAGCTTTGGCTGAAAATTTCGAACCTGCTTTTGATGCAATACTTACCCAATTACCTTCAGAAGCAATTGTGTTTTCAAGTCCTTTGCAACGTTGTACTATTTTAGCAAAACACATTCAAAGCAACATAAAAACTATTTCGTATCAGGAAGATTTTCGATTAATGGAAATGAATTTTGGAAATTGGGAATTGAAAAACTGGAACGAAATCCCTCCAGAGCAACTCAATCCGTGGATGGAAGATTTTGTAAACATTCCTGCTTATAATGGTGAATCTTTTACAGATTTACATCAAAGAATCGGCAAATTTCTATCAGAGCAACTTTCAAAAAAAACAAACAAACCTCTCGTTATCGTTACACACGCAGGCGCCATTCGAAGCATCTTATCTCATCATACTTCTTTACCTCTAAAAGATGCTTTTCAAAATAAAGTAGATTTTGGACAAGTCATAAAAATTGCTCTGTAAATATTGTTTTGCCTAAAATTTGACAATTAAAAACAAAGAAATTTGATAATTATATAATTTTAACTTTATATTTGCATCCAATTAAGGTTGTGTTTTAATTTCAAAACACATTAAAAGGGAATCAAGTTACTAGTCATCGACAAAAATTCGACAACTATAAATCTTGAGCTGTACCCGCAACTGTAAGCTTAGTTCTGTAAAAAGAATGCTTGTTGTTAGCTACAAACCACTGCTCGCCGCCGCGAGTGGGAAGGTAAACAACAAGACGCAAGCCAGGAGACCTGCCTTTGAAACAATTATCGAGCTCTCGGGAAAAAGAGTGTAGAAATTATGACTTTAAAAAAACGCTTTGCATTTTGCTTTCTATTTTTGTGCCAGATACTTTTGGCGCAGCAGGACTCTATTCTCAATCTTAAAGAAGTTATCGTTGCTGATAAAAATCTCAAAAAATATTCCAATTCGCAATCGGTATTAAAACTTAGCGATTCGGTTATTAACAAAAATGCAGCATTACTGACCAATTTATTAAATTTTAATTCTTCAATTTATTTCAAAGAATACGGTCGTGGAATGCTGTCGACAGTATCGTTTAGAGGAACGACGTCTTCGCAGACTGCCGTAATCTGGAACGGAATCAACATCAATTCGCAAATGAATGGAAGTACTGATTTTAACACCATTTCGGGTTCAGATTACAATTCTGTCAGTGTGAAAGCTGGCGGCGGAAGCGTGATCTATGGAAGTGGTGCCGTTGGAGGAACCGTTCATTTAAACAATGATATGAGTTTTTACAACCGTTTTGAGAACAATCTAAAACTAGATTATGGTAGCTTCAACACTATCGGAATCAATTACAAAACGAATATTTCTAACGAAAAGTGGAGTACGCAAATTGGTTTTTCAAAAAACAGCTCTACCAATGATTATAAATATCTCAACCGTTATACCTGGAGAGGCGAACAGCGCTGGAACCAAAACGGGCAGTATGATGTAATTACGATGAGCGCTAATTTAGGATATAAATTTGATACTAAAAACAGCTTAAAACTATACAGCCAAACGTCTAACACCGATCGAAATACCTCGTTGGTTTCTGAAAACGAAACAAAGAGCAAATACATCAATGGTTTTAATCGAAATTTACTTGAGTACAATGGTGATTTTGGCAAATTAACGACCAATTTTAAAACGGCCTATATTTTTGAAAATTATCAATATTTTGCTGATAATACTCGTAAAGATTTCACGTATGGTAAAACCGAAAGTTTGATTACCAAAGTCGATTTGGGTTATCGGCTTTTTAAATCGGTAGAAATAAACGGGATTTTAGACTATAATAGAACCAAAGGTTACGGTTCTGGTTTTGGCAGTCACGTAAGAGAAATTAGCTCGGCTTCTTTATTGATCAAACAAGATGTTTCAAAAGACTGGAAAAATGAATTTGGTATTAGAAAAGAGTTTACAGACAATTATAAATCACCCATTTTATTCTCACTAGGATCCTCTTACCAGTTTAGTAAATTATATAATTTGAAATTTAATTTTTCCCGAAATTTCAGAATTCCAACCTACAATGATTTGTATTGGGAAGAAGGTGGCAACCCAGATTTAAAACCCGAAAATTCCTATCAAACAGAAATCGGGAATGTTTTTACATTTAAAAACTTATCGCTGACTCAGACCTTCTATTACATTAAAATCAATGATTTACTGCAATGGGTTCCGGGCCAAAACGGTATTTGGTCTCCCCAAAACACAAACAAAGTAAGAAGCTACGGAACCGAAACAATATTAGGTTGGAAAAAACAGTTTGACAAAAATTATTTTGCAGCAAATGCGACTTACGCTTACACAATTTCTGAAAATATTGACACCAAAAAGCAACTTTTCTTTGTGCCATTTCACAAAATCACGGGAGCCATATCCTATTCCCGAAACAACATTTCGGCCAATTATCAAATCCTGTACAATGGTTTTGTATACACAAGGGCAGATAATGATCCTAACGAAATTATAGATGCGTATTTGATTTCCAACATTGGAATTGATTATGATTTTAAATTTTTAGACTCTTTCAAACTTGGTATTCAGGTTTTGAATCTTTTTAATCAAGAGTATGAGAGTCTTGAAGACAGACCGATGCCGGGTCGCAATTTTAATATGTATTTAACCTTAAAATTTTAATATAATGAAGTTTAGCAAATTATTTTTAATAGCACTTAGCGTTTCGTTATTTGTTTCATGTTCGAATGATGATGAATCTAATGAACCAAAAGGAATCTATGATAATGGTTTTTTTATTTTGAATGAAGGATCTTCAGGACAAGGTACCGTTTCGTTCTCAAGTGATGATTTCAACGCCTTTACAAAAGATGCTTACACTACTGCCAACGGAACTGATTTGCTTGGAAAATATGCTCAAAACATCTTTTTTGATGGTGACAGAGCTTACATTATTGCTGGTGGTTCTAATGTAATTAATGTCGTAAACAGATATACTTTTAAATTAATTGCAAAAATAGAGACAGGATTAGCAACCCCAAGATACGGTGTTGTAAAAGATGGAAAAGCCTATGTAACCAATGCAAATACTTACTCTTATATCAACCCAACAACAGGAAATACAGATGATTATGTAGCAGTGATCAATTTGGCTACAAACACTGTAGATACCAAAATTGCATTAAATGCTACTGCCAACAGGATTCTTTTAGAAAACGGGAAATTATACATTACAGAACCATACAACAACGACAAATTGTTAGTAATTAATCCGAGTACAAACACACTTGAAACACCAGTGACAATTGGTACTAGTGCCGATTGTATGGATGTAAAAGATGGCGTTTTATATATTTTAAGAAGTCCTAGCAGCGACAGAAGTGAAATTGTAAAAGTAAAATTATCAGACAAAACAACTTCTAAAATCACATTTCCTGAAGCATTAGACGGAGCCGGATATTTAGACATTTATAATGACAAAGTTTATTATACTGTAAGTAATTCTGTGTACGCCATAAACAGTTCTGCCACTACTGCTTCTACAACGGCAATTGTTACAGCGGCTTCGGTTGCTAATTTATACGGATTTGCTGTTAACAACAATCGCATTTACATGGCAGATAGTGGAAATTATACATCAGACAGTAAAGCTTATATCTACAACTTCAACGGAGTTTTAGAAAAAGAATTAATGGTTGGTATAGCCCCAAACGGTTTTTACTTTAATAATTAAATGTTTTTGGAATTTTATTATTAAAAAAAAAGCTCTCAGAACTGAGAGCTTTTTTTGTGTTTACTACTTTAGCGATCTTAAAAGCCCTTCCGGAGCTTCGTCGATATACATTTGATTGCGTATTCCGCTTAATATTTTAGAATCCGCTACAGCGCTAAATTGCTTACTTTTATTTTCAATTGCTTTTTTACCCGAACCTGTAATTTTTGAAATAGTCGTACTTAATAAAGGTTCTGACGGATCTCCCAAAACACCCATAGTCTCCACTTGTTCGTTCTGGGCATAAGTTGGTGTTAACCCATCAGCATATTCACCAAAACCAGAAGCATTAATGATTTTAAGAACCAAAGGCTGCATGGCATATTTATGATTCGGATTTCGGTTTGCTTTTCCAAATGTTGGAGAATCGTACAACGTAATAGAACCCACATTTTTACCAACTGTTGTCTCTCCTACTTGTACGACAGAAATATAAGGCACCAAACCATTTATAACCAGTTCACTTGCAGATGCTGTTGCATCTGTTGTAATGACATAAACTTTTGTCAAATTCAGACTATTAATAGCCGTTCCATCTATTTTGTCAACAAATCTATTGTTTAATGATTCGGGATCATCGCTTTCAAAATAAGTATTAATTTTAGCATTCCATTTTTCTTTAGCAAATATTTTATCTGTAAACTGACCTGTAATCATACTTGCCAGACGAGTTGCCGTTAGTACAGAACCACCACCATTGTATCTCAAATCCAAAATTAAATCTGTAATTCCTTGTGCTTTTAATTCTCCAAAAGCAGCATTTAACTGAGCATCGTAATTGGCATAAAAACCATTATACATTAAATATCCAATTTTATGGCTTCCGGAAGTAATCACTTTATTGATAAGAATAGGATTTTCATCTAAAGTTGTTTTGGTCAGAGACAACGTTTTTCCGTTAGACTGAATCGTTGATCCACTTAAAGTCGCAAAATTTAAAGTATAAGTATCGGCAGCTATCAAAGCTTGATAATTAGAAATCGTAAGTTGCGTACCATTTATACCCGTAAAAAGTTCCCCGCGTTTTATATCTTTTGTCGAAGCATCAGAATTTGGAATAATATAGCGTACAAAACCCACCAAATTATCAGAACCCGAACTAATGCGTGCCAGTCTAAAATCTACTCCATTACTTTTTGAAGTACCCTGAAGCTCTTGTTCAAGCACCGTATAATCATCTACAATCCAGCTAAAACGATCTTGCGATTTATACAATAGTGCATCAAATAACGTTTTTGGTTCGTCATAACCGCTTAAAAAAGAATTTAAAGCATCCTGATTAGCAAAACGATCGTCTGCCAAATTAGGAATATCAGCCTGATACAAATAGAATTGATTCAGTCCTTTCCAGATGAAATCATTTACTTGTAAATCTGATGAAACACGAACATCATCCTGATCTTCACAAGACTGCAAAGCAAAGACAGCGACAAATAGTAATAGTAGGGTTTTTAATATTGGTTTCATAAAAGAGGGTTTCAATTATAGTATTAACGTAAAAATACTACCTTTAGTTTTAACAACTAGAAATTTATATCTCTTTTTTATAAAAAAAAATTATTCTTGCTGTAACAAAAATAATTGTACCTCGTCTTGACTATATAAGCTAACGAATAATTTTTGATTTATGAATCAAATTGTGTTTATCGAATTAATAAATCCTTTTAAAGACAAAGTATTTCGTCTGGCAAAAAGATTACTCACCAGTACCGAAGAAGCAGAAGATGCGACTCAGGAAGTAATAGTAAAATTATGGAACAAAAAAGAAGATTTAAACCATTATAATAATGTAGAAGCACTAGCGATGACGATGACTAAAAATTATTGTTTGGATCAGTTAAAATCTAAAAGAGCCGGAAATCTTAAAATAGTTCACGATAATTACACCGATCGGGCGCCACAATTAGACAAAAAATTAGAAGACAGTAATAGTTTAGAATGGGTAGAAAAAATTATAAGTCAGTTACCCGAACAGTTGCAAATATTAATTCAGTTACGCGATGTTGAACAATATGAATTTGATGAAATTGCGAAAATTGTCAACATGAATGAAACTGCTATCCGGGTAGCACTTTCGAGAGCGAGAAAAAAAATTAGAGAATCAATGCTTAATACACATCAATATGGAATTAAATAATATAGAAAACATAATAGAAAAATACTTTCAGGGAGAAACGAGTATTGCAGAAGAAAAACAATTAAAAGACTATTTTTCTTCATCAAATGTTGCGCAGCATTTAAAGCAATACCAACCAATGTTTGGTTATTTCTCTCAAGTAAAAGAGCAAAAATCGACGCAGGAGATTCCACTACAAACTAAAAAACGAAATGTGGCGTGGTTATCAATTGCAGCTTCAGTTGCTGTTTTACTGGCAGCAGGAACCTTTTTTTATGTGAGCGAAAAAAACACAACACCGGTTGTAGCGCAATCAGAATTAGGAACCTATGACAATCCCGAAGAAGCGTTAGAGGCTACTCAAAAAGCTTTGGCGTTATTGTCAAACAATGTAAATGTAGGTATTGAAAGTGTACAATACATTAAAGAATACGAACAATCAAAAAACAAAATTTTTAAACAATAATTAAATAAAATATATCATGAAAAATCTCATCATAACCCTGGTTTTTGCTCTTTTTACAACAGCTTTTTATGCCCAAAGTGCCTTTGACAAATTTGATGGTCAGGACGACGTAACTTCAGTAATTGTCAACAAAAAAATGTTTGACTTAATGAGTAAAGTAAAAGTAGACACATCGGATAAAGAAATGAAACAATACATCAATCTAATCAAAAAATTAGACTATTTAAAAGTGTTTACCACCAAAAGTTCCCATGTTGAAGCAGATATGAAAGCCACAGCTGACAAATATATCAAAACAGCAGGTTTGGAAGAATTAATGCGAATTAACGATGGCGGAAGAAACGTAAAAATATTAGTAAAATCAGGTGCCAGTGACACACAAGTAAAAGAATTACTAATGTTTATTGACGGAGCAAAAAATCAGGAATCGGTTTTACTATCGCTAACAGGTAACTTTGATCTAAACGAAATTTCAGTACTAACAGACAAAATGCAACTTCCTGGAGGTGCAGACTTAAAAAAAGCCTCTAAAGGCAAAAAATAAGATGAAAATAAGTGTTTTTACCTCCGCCCTATTGGTTTTACTAACTTTAATAAGTTGTAATTATGAACCTTCTTTGCAAAAATATTTTGTAGAAAATAGCGAGAACAAAGATTTTATTGCCCTTGATGTTTCGCCAAATATTTTAAATTTGGATAAGGCAAAACTATCAGCGACTCAAACCGAAGCTTTAAATTCTTTTGATAAAATGAATATTCTTGCCTTTAAAGTTACTGATAAAAACAAAGCCGAATTTGAGACTGAAAGAATCAAAGTCAATGCGATCATCAAAAATCCAAAATACCAGCAATTAATAAAGGTTGGTTCGGGTAAAGACGGAGCATCTATAAGCTATGTGGGCACTGATGAAAACATCGAAGAATTTGTGGTTTTTGCCAACAGAAAAGAAAATGGATTTGTAGTGGTTCGTGTCTTAGGAAAAGACATGAATCCGAATAACATCATGACTTTACTGTCTGTGCTGAAAGAATCAAAAATCGACATGGAACAATTGAAGCCTTTGCAGCAATTAATGAAATAATAAAATCATCTTACTTTAGTACTTAAAAGCTCCTTTACGGGAGCTTTTTTTATACTTTATATTTAAAAAGAATTTTCTGTGTAATTGTTTAAATTTTATTTTGATATGAAATATATTTAGTTAAATTTGATGAAAATAATTCAAATTACAATTATTTATTTATAAGTTTATTCTTTCGATAAAAACTATACATTCAATTGAAAAAAATAGCAAAAGTACTTTTTAAAACAATCCTAATCTTTGTTGGATTTATCTTTTTATATGCTGTATCTGCTTATTTAATTTCCAAAATAACTATTGAAAGAGAATCCGATACAAAATCAGAAGTTCCTATCTACATCCTGACAAATGGTGTTCATACTGATATTGTGATGCCTGCAAAAAATGATCAGATAGATTGGAGTAAACAAATAAAATTTAAAAACACCAAGTCGGCAGACACAACTTATAAATACTTAGCAATGGGTTGGGGTGACAAAGGTTTTTACCTCGAAACTCCAGAATGGTCAGATCTAAAAGCTTCTGTTGCGCTAAAAGCTGCTTCGGGTTTAAGCACCACAGCCATACATGCTACGTACTATAAAAGTCTAAAAGAAGGTGAAGATTGCAAAAAAATAATGATCAGTAAAGAGCAATACAATCGTTTGATAAAATACATTAACGAAAGTTTTCAAAAAGATGCTTCAGGCAATTTTGTACTCATTACAACCGATGCCAATTATGGTAAAACCGATGCTTTTTACGAAGCCAACGGAAGTTACAGCTTATTACGCACCTGCAACACCTGGGCCAATAGTGGCTTAAAAAGCAGCGGTCAGAAATGTTGTTTATGGACAGCGACAGATTCAGGAATTTTTTCAAAATATAAATAAAGTAAACATGGTACAAAAAACATCGAATGCCTTTATAGCGGCATCTTGGGTAGCTCTTGGAGCAGGAACAATCGGATTTATAGTGGGACTTGCAAGAGCAGAAATGCTATTGAACGAAAAAGGATATTATTTTACCGTTTTAATGTTCGGTTTATTTGCTGTAGTTTCATTGCAAAAAAGCGTTAGAGACAGACTAGAAAAATTACCTGTTACAGACATGTATTATGGGATTTGCTGGTTCGGAACACTTTTATCCATTGTATTACTGATTGTCGGACTTTGGAATGCGACTATTTTACCAAGTGAAAAAGGTTTTTATGCTTTTGCATTTTTATTAGCGCTTTTTGGTGCTATTTCGGTACAGAAAAACACTAGAGATAATATGTCGTTTGAGAAAATTGAATAAAAGAATCAATAACGTAAACTATCGAGTTTTAAAATATTTACTTACCTGTTTTGAACTCTTTTCAATGTTCAGAATAACAATATTTAACATTTTTTTTTAAGAAATTATCTATAATTTTTATTTAAACTCTGAGTAAAAATTGTACATTTGTTTAAATCAAGAGGTAAAAATGACTTTTGATATTATTCATAACCTAATAAACTTATATTATGACAAATGCTATTCTTGCCGCAATGTATTGGCTATCTAAACAATTAAAATAATCAAAATTATTAAATTGTAAATATCCATATTACCAATTGTAATATGGATATTTTTTTAAAAATTAATGTAACTAATTCCAAAAAATACGTCTAACTATTAAAAGTTAGTTATGAAAGATACAAATGATTTAAAAGCTTTGAAAAAGACTTGGGAAAGTTTGGATTTAAAAACCCCTATAATAGAGCAAACTGAATTAAAAAAAATAATTCATCAAAACTCGCAGTCTGTTGTAAAAAAAATACTTATAATAAGTCTTATAGAATTTTTACTATCTATACTACCATATTGCTTTAAAAGTAAGCAATATCTTTCAAAAGAAATAATACAAATTCAAAATAGCAAAGTGATTATTTATTTAGACTATATTTATTATATAGTTTTCATGTATTTTGTAATACAATTTTATATTAATTTTAAAAAAATCAATATAAATTCAAATTTAAATAATTTATCTAAAAATATTTTAAATACAAGAAAATCAGTATATAATTACATTTACTCCAGTTTAATTATTTTCAATTTAAACTCACTTGTTTTTGCTTATTTATATCTAAACAATGATTTGTACTATAAAAATTTTATAAATTCAAATCATTCACATAATAACTTAATTATTGTCATATTTTATACCATAGTAATTCTATTTTCAGCAATTGTTTCATTTTCAATCTGGCATATATATAAAATATTATATATAAGATTAATAAAACAATTGGATCAAAATTTTGATGAATTAAATAAATAAAAAATGCTCCAACTAAATTGGAGCATTTTTTTTATCAAGTTTCGAGTTTTACTTACTCAAATACATTTTTCTTCTTGAGTACAATTCGTAAAATTGATCATCTTTTAGGTCATCAATAAACAAAATACTTTCTCCTGTCGATTTCATTTCTGGCCCTAATGCTTTGTTTACATTATGGAATTTACTGAAAGAGAAAACGGGTTGCTTGATTGCGTATCCTTTTAATTGTGGATTAAAATCAAAGTCGGTTACTTTATTATGTCCTAACATTACTTTTGTAGCATAATTTACATAAGGTTCTCCATAAGCTTTTGCAATAAATGGCACCGTTCTAGAAGCTCTAGGATTGGCCTCGATAATATAAACCGTATCATCTTTTATCGCAAACTGAATATTGATCAAACCAACTGTTTTTAAAGCTCTGGCGATTTTAACAGTATGATCTTTAATTTGTTGCATCACAAATTCGCCTAAGTTAAAAGGAGGCAATGTCGCGTTACTATCTCCAGAGTGTACTCCACAAGGCTCGATATGCTCCATAATCCCAATGATGTAAACATTACCATCGGCATCACAAATTGCATCTGCTTCGGCTTCGATCGCTCCTGCCAAATAATGATCTAGGAGTAGTTTGTTCCCCGGAATCGTTTTCAATAAATTGATAACATGCTCTTCCAATTCTTTCTTATTAATTACAATTTTCATTCCCTGACCTCCTAATACATAAGAAGGACGAATCAATAATGGGAAGTCTAAGGTATCGGCGAGAGCAGAAGCTTCATCTGCCGTTTCAGCAATTCCAAATTGTGGGAAAGGAATGTGTAATTCTCTCAATAAATCTGAGAAACGTCCTCTGTCTTCCGCTAAATCAAGTGCATCAAAACTAGTTCCGATAATTTTTACTCCGTATTTAGATAATTTTTCAGCCAGTTTCAAAGCTGTTTGTCCACCTAACTGCACAATTACACCTTCTGGTTTTTCGTGTTGAATAATGTCATAAATGTGTTCCCAGAAAACAGGCTCGAAGTATAATTTATCGGCTGTATCAAAATCAGTCGAAACCGTTTCAGGATTACAGTTGATCATAATTGTCTCGTAACCACATTCTTTAGCAGCCAAAACTCCGTGTACACAAGAATAATCAAACTCAATTCCTTGACCGATTCTGTTAGGTCCAGAACCAAGCACTATAATTTTCTTTTTGTCTGTAACAATGCTTTCATTATCTACATAACGCTCGCCGTTTGCTTTCTCGATTTCGGCTTCAAAAGTCGAATAATAATACGGTGTTTTAGCTTTAAACTCAGCTGCACAGGTATCCACCAACTTAAACACACGGTTGATCTTCTGATCCATACGCAACGTATGCACCTCACTTTCCAGACAATTTACCATGTGAGCAATTTGTCTGTCGGCAAAACCTTTTTGTTTCGCTTCAAGCAATAATTCTTTAGGAAGATTGGTTACTTTATAGTTCGAAATTTCTTTCTCTAAAGTATAAAGTTCCTCGTATTGTTTCAAGAACCACATATCGATTTTGGTAATTTCATGAATACGGCTCAACGGAATTCCCATCGCAATAGCATCATAAATTACAAAAACACGATCCCAACTTGCAAAAGTTAGCTTCTCGATAATTTGTTCGTAGTTTTTATATCCTTTTCCGTCTGCTCCTAAACCGTTTCTTTTAATTTCCAGAGATTGAGTAGCTTTGTGTAAAGCTTCCTGAAAAGAGCGTCCGATTCCCATTACCTCACCCACCGATTTCATTTGAAGTCCCAACGTTCTGTCAGCACCTTCAAATTTATCAAAATTCCAACGAGGGATTTTTACAATTACATAATCTAAAGTCGGTTCAAACAATGCCGAAGTAGATTTTGTAATCTGGTTTTGCAATTCATCTAAGTTATATCCCAAAGCTAGTTTAGAAGCAATTTTAGCAATTGGGTACCCCGTTGCTTTTGATGCTAAAGCAGAAGAACGAGACACACGAGGATTAATCTCTATGGCAACAATATCTTCTTTTTCATCTGGAGAAACCGCAAATTGTACGTTACAACCTCCAGCAAAATTCCCGATACTACGCATCATCAAGATGGCATAATCACGTAATTTCTGAAAAGTTTTATCCGACAATGTCATCGCTGGTGCCACCGTAATAGAATCTCCAGTATGAATTCCCATCGGGTCCATATTTTCGATAGAACAGATAATGACAACATTATCATTTTTATCTCTTAAAAGTTCTAACTCATATTCTTTCCACCCCATCAAAGCTTTGTCTATCAAAACTTCATGTATTGGAGAAGCTTCCAAACCACGAGTTAAAAGCTCATCAAAATCTTCTTTTTTGTACACAATCGCAGCTCCTGTTCCTCCAAGGGTAAACGAAGGACGAATTACCAATGGGAAACCAAATTCCTGAGCAATTTCTTTCCCTTCAAGATAAGAAGTAGCTGTTTTGGCTGGTGCAGTTGGCACATTAATTCTTTCTAAAAGCTGTTTAAACTGCTCTCTGTCTTCGGTAATATTAATAGCGTTTACATCAACACCAATCAATTTTACGCCAAAATCCTGCCAAATCCCTTTTTCTTCTGCCTCCAAACATAAATTCAGAGCCGTTTGACCACCCATTGTTGGTAAAACAGCATCAATTTGCGGATGTTCCTTTAGAATTTCAATAATCGATTTTGTCGTTAGTGGCTTCAAATAAATATGATCGGCCATAGTTGGGTCGGTCATAATTGTCGCTGGATTTGAGTTGATCAAGATAACTTCAATTCCTTCTTCACGAATAGAGCGTGCAGATTGAGAACCTGCATAATCAAATTCGCAAGCTTGACCAATAACAATAGGTCCTGACCCTATTATTAAAACTGATTTTATTGATGTGTCTTTAGGCATTTTATTTGTATTGTGTAGTTATATAAAGTACTTTAAAAAACATTCGTAGTGTATTCTAAACTAGAACGTTGCAAATTTTTTACCAACAAGGTATAAAAAAAGGCGATACTAAAAAAGTAACGCCTTATTTATGTTTATACAAACATTATTTTTTGTGTCTAGGTTCGCTAGAAACAGTCAATTTATGTCTTCCTTTTGCTCTTCTGCGCGCTAGAACTTTTCTTCCATTTGCAGAAGCCATTCTGTCCATAAATCCGTGCTTATTTCTTCTTTTTCTTTTCGATGGTTGAAATGTTCTTTTGCTCATTGCTTTGTATCTTTAAAATGGTATCTAATATCTCTTTTCTGTTTTTGAATATCGTTATTCTAAAACCGAGTGCAAATATACAAAGACTTTTTTTTCTGGCAAGTACTTTAATAAAAATATTTTTAATTCATTTTACTATATTTGCAATCACAAATATACATCTATTATGTTTCACAAAAATATTAAACTTATTTTAGCCGGACTTCTTGTAGTCGCAGGCGTTTGGCAATTTACAGAGAGCAATATCGGGAATGGAATTTTCCTTATTTTATTGACTGCGATTCCAATTTTTCTTTATTTCAAAAACGAATTTATTCTTTTGGCCTTCCTTAAATTAAGAAAACAAGACTTCGAAGGTGCAAAAAAATGGCTGGCATACATCAAAAATCCTGAAACTGCATTGGTACGAAAACAACAAGGATACTTCAATTATTTGCACGGAATCATGTTATCGCAGACCAATATCAACCAAGCAGAGAAACATTTTAAAAAAGCAATCGAACTGGGACTTTCTATGGATATGGACTTGGCAGTTGCTAAATTAAATCTTGCAGGAGTTGCCATGTCAAGACGTAGAAAACTTGAAGCTACTAATTTATTAAACGAAGCAAAAAAATTAGACAAACAAGGCATGCTAAAAGAGCAAATCACAATGATGAAAGATCAAATGAAGAAAATCTAAACTTCTTTAAAAATTTCAAAAATATCTCAAAATCCCAAATTCTAAAGAGTTTGGGATTTTTTTTATCATTGTGAGCAACGAAACAACCTCACTAAACCTATTATCAAAACAATCAGGAGCTATTTCCTGCTATCCGCTTGTATCTTTTCCTTGCTAAAGGAGCAAGAAAAAGGATACCACTGCTATCAGAGCTAGGAGACCCCATTTCACATGAAGATTTATCGTCTAGTTTGTGATCCCGAAGAACGATGAATCTCCATAAGCGGCTCAAAAAGTAACAAACTTTGTGTTAGTTTCTCGCTAAGACTCCTCGCTCCTCGGAATGACAAGATTGTGCAAAATAACTTTGTGTAAAGATTTCGCAGCAACCTTTGTCAACGTTTAAAAAATTTCACCCTTAGTTTGTCTTTGCGAGGAACGAAGCAATCTCACTAATAATAAAATACAAAGTTTGATCTGGCAAGTAAGATTGCTTCGTTCCTCGCAAGGACTTTGTTTGCGTAAAAAACAATTGGAATTTGGAATTTCAAAAAATTGGAATTTTTAAAATTTTAATCCTCTAAAATAATCGAGGACAAATTTTCATTCAGCCATTTGTATTTATTGATGATCATTATGTGCGTTCCGCCTTTTACAATAATACATTTTTTGATATATTTTATAGGAAAAACATCATCCTGATCTCCGTGAATGTGAACAACTTTTTCGTCAATTTCACTTCTTTCCCAACAAATTACTGCTTCTACTGCCCATTGCAAATAAGTCAAATCACGAACAGCCAAAAACTTCTCGTAGAGCTTAATTCGTTTATTAATTTTTTCTCCAAAAGAAAATTTAGCCAGATTTTCTATATTCAGTAATAATTTCATCGGAATCAATTTGTAAGCTTTTGTTGTTTTTCCGATTTTCATTCTTCTCGGAAACTCTACATTGCTCCTTACACTCGAAATAATGATTATTTTTCTGATTTTAATATGTTTTGACATTTCCTGCACTAAAATCCCACCGAAAGAAACCCCTATCAAAACTGGGTTTTCATGATTGATATTTTTAGTAATTCGAAGCGCATAATCTGATAACGATTCTTTTGCAAGCGGAATTTCCCACTCCAGCAAACACATTTCAAAAACAGACTCATCCAATTTGATTCTTTCAAAAATAGTCGAACTTGCTGCTAAACCTGGCATAAAATAAACGGGAATCTTACTCATTATTCTGAAAAGGAATTAGAATTATGTTTTTAAAATTTAAAGCTAAAATTACTTTTTTTAGTAATACCAATAGCAAATCTTATACCTAATTGTCTTAAAATTATATTCAGTTGTAAAACAAGTCAAAATTACCACTTTGTTAAATAGTTCAATATTGAAAATCAAATGATTATCTTTGCAATCATCCCCAATAATTAAGAAACCTCTCGCCTCTATGGAAATCAAAGACAATACGTTTGCACGACAATTTGAGATTACAGTCCCTGAAGGATTACTGACAGTAGAATATTCATTTCAAGAAAAGAAAATTTTTCTAACAAAAATCAACAAACCCGATCTATTTGAAGACGAAGCCGTTATTGATGAAGTACTAACCAACATCATGGAAATTATTACCGAGAAAAAATTCAAATTGATGCCTATTTTCCCCAGAGTTGTACAGTTTATCAAAAAAAACCCTATTTATAAAGAGTTACTCCCGCCAGGAATACGCATGTAATTTCATAAAAAAAGCACAAGATTCAACTTGTGCTTTTTTGGTTTTATACCGAATCGAAGATTACTTCTCGATTTCTCTCATCGAATCCATTTTTTTGTGTGCCAAGAAACCGGCAACATCCTCAAAGTGCTCTTTTACACGTTTATTACCAAACTCAAAAACCTTAGTCGCTAATCCGTCAAGGAAATCACGATCGTGCGAAACCAGAATTAAAGTTCCATCAAAATCGCGCAAAGCGTCTTTGATAATATCCTTAGTTTTCATGTCTAAGTGATTTGAAGGCTCATCCAGAATCAGTAAATTTACTGGCTCCAACAACAATTTTATCATCGCCAAACGGGTTTTTTCACCACCTGAAAGCACTTTTACTTTTTTGGTAATATCGTCACCCTGGAACATAAAAGCGCCCAAAATATTCTTAATCTGAGTTCGAACATCTCCAACTGCAATATTATCAATAGTTTCAAAAATGGTAGCATTTTCGTCTAATAAGGAAGCTTGATTTTGAGCAAAATATCCAATTTGTGAATTATGACCAATTTCTACACTACCTTCATCAATGCCAATTTCTTTCATAATAGCTTTGATCATAGTCGATTTTCCTTCACCATTTTTACCCACAAAAGCTACTTTCTGACCTCTTTCGATTACAATATTTGCATCTTTAAAAACCACATGATCACCATACGATTTAGACAAATCTTTTACCACAACAGGATATTGTCCTGAACGCGCTGCAGGTGGAAATTTTAATTTTAATGCCGAATTATCTACTTCGTCAACTTGCACGATAACCAATTTTTCGAGCATCTTTACACGAGACTGTACCGCATCTGTTTTAGAGAAAGTACCTTTAAAACGATCAATAAAAGCACGGTTATCAGCAATCATTTTTTGCTGCTCATCGTACGCTTTTTGCTGGTGCACGCGACGATCTTTTCTAAGTTCTAAATAATGAGAATATTTTGCTTTGTAATCGTAAATTCTTCCCATTGTGACTTCGATAGTACGATTGGTAATGTTATCTACAAAAGCTCTATCGTGCGAAATAACTACCACTGCTTTTGCCTGATTTATTAAAAACTCTTCCAACCATTGAATACTTTCGATATCCATGTGATTGGTTGGCTCATCGAGTAAAATCAAATCTGGTTTTTGCAATAAAATTTTTGCAAGTTCGATACGCATTCTCCAACCTCCGGAAAATTCAGAAGTCTGGCGTCCAAAGTCTTCACGTTCGAAACCTAAACCAACCAAAATTTTCTCCACTTCAGCTTCGTAATTTACTTCTTCAATCGCATAAAATTTTTCGCTTAAATCTGAAACTCTTTCGATTAATTTCATGTAAGCGTCACTTTCATAATCAGTACGGATCGTCAACTGCTCGTTGATTTCATCCATTTCAGCTTTCATTTTAAAAATTTCACCAAACGCTTTGGATGCTTCTCCCATAACAGTTGACCCATCCTGAGTTAATAAATGCTGTGGCAAATAGGCCACAACAGCCTCTTTTGGAGTCGAAATACTACCGGTAGAAGGCTTACTTTGACCTGCAATTATTTTTAAAAGCGTCGATTTTCCCGCACCATTTTTACCCATAAGGGCAATTTTATCATTTTCATTGATAGCAAAAGAAACATCGCTAAATAATGTAGTTCCGCCAAACTGAACCGAAATATCGTTAACTGTAATCATTATTTTATATGAATTTGTTTAATCGGTTAATCGTTACTTTGATCACCCATTTTTTTGTGGTGCAAAGATAGATTAATTAGATAATTAGGCAATTAGAAAATGTGTCAATTTGAGAATTTACGAATTAGATAATTCTCTAAACCTACTAAAAAGCAAAACCCGACAAGTTTTAACAACCTGTCGGGTTCGCAAAAATTATCTCACTATCAAATTGACCAATTATCTAATTAATCCTTTCTCCATTTTTTAGTCTCTTCAAAAACATATTCCAGAATAGCTGCTTCGGTTGCATCAAAATCGATATTTCTTCTACCCATTACTAATTTAGCCGTTTCAAAAGCTTTTTTGGTGATGTAAGTTGTAAAGCCTGCTGCTCCTCCCCACGAAAAACTCGGAACAAAATTGCGCGGAAAGCCTGAACCAAAAATATTCGCACTTACACCAACTACAGTACCCGTGTTAAACATTGTATTGATACCGCATTTACTATGATCCCCCATCATTAAACCACAAAATTGAAGTCCTGTTTTAGCAAAACCCTCCGTCTCATAGCTCCATAATTTCACTTCTTCATAGTTATTTTTTAGGTTTGAATTGTTGCTGTCTGCTCCAATATTACACCATTCGCCCAAAACAGAATCTCCTAAAAAGCCATCATGACCTTTATTTGAATTTGCAAACAAAACCGAATTTTTTACTTCTCCTCCAATTCTAGAACCAGGTCCAACAGTGGTTGCACCATATATTTTTGCATTCAATTTTACTTGTGCATTCTCACACAAAGCAAAAGGCCCACGAATTACAGTACCCTCCATAATCTCGGCATTTTTTCCGATATAAATAGGACCAGCCGAAGCATTAAGAGTCACAAACTCCAACTTTGCTCCTTCTTCTATAAAAATATTTTCTGGCGCTATTACGTTCACACTTTTAGGAATGGCTTGTGATTTTCTATCTTCAGTCAAAAAGTTAAAATCTTCGCGAATCGCCAAATCATTTTTAGAAAAAATATCCCAAGTATGTTCAACAGTTAAACAATCGCCGTCATATTGAATGATTTCGTAACTATCAAAATCAACTTCTTCCTGATTTTCGTACGTAAAAAAAGCAATTACTTCATCACCTTTAAAAATTGCCTGATTAACTTTTAGATCCGAAACCATTTCGGCCAGCGTATCATTAGGCAAAAAAGAAGCATTAATCATTATATTTTCTTCCAGCTCCACCATTGGGAATTTCTCAGACAAATACTCTTCGGTAATCGTAGTTGTTGTCGACCCTAAACGCATTTCCCATTTTTGTCGAATAGTCATAATTCCGATTAAAATATCGGCGACCGGGCGGGTAAATGTAAAAGGCAATAACGCATTCCGGACGGGACCGTCAAAAAGAATGTAGTTCATAAAATTGATTTAATATTGTTAAAATTGATTTGGTTACCGAATTCAAAGTTACAAATATTTATGAGTTTCATTAAAAAGCATTTTATCCAAAATAAAGAAAACAATTACTTTCTAGAGTTAAAGCTAAATATAGTAAAGAAACATGGCCTTCATATTAATAATTAATTCAAGTTGCTAGTTAATTGTTTTATTTAATTGTAATCCGAATACAAACAATGTAAGCTTTATTAGAAATCCTTCCAATGTAACAGCATGTATTGTTCTGGGGAATAATTTTTTAATA
>NZ_JAGFBV010000019.1 GCF_017948595.1 Flavobacterium geliluteum
GATATTAAAAAATTATTCCCCAGAACAATACATGCTGTTACATTGGAAGGATTTCTAATAAAGCTTACATTGTTTGTATTCGGATTACAATTAAATAAAACAATTAACTAGCAACTTGAATTAATTAACAAAATACACGAGATTATCATTTAAATTTTAGCTACAAATTCACGAATTTTCATCCTGTAAAAAGTGCGGAAAATTCGTGAACTTGAAATATTTTTATAATGAATTATTCAAACTATTAATCACTTCTTTGGTCAGTTGAATACTTTTAAGTTTCAAATGATGATCAAAAATCGGACTGGTAACCATAAGTTCATCGATTTTTGCATATTCAATAAATTTTTTGAGATCTTTTGCCAATTGCTCTGGACTTCCGGTAAAAGTGCAAGCGGTCATCTGATCGACGTGAAAACGCTCTTCTTCGCTCATAATATCGTCTAAAGATGGTAAAGGCGGCTGTAAACCTTTGCGATCGTTTCGAATTAAATTCAAAAACATTTGATACAAACTCGTCGATAAAAACTGTGCTTCTTCATTAGTATCTGCTGCAACAATGTTAACGCAAGCCATTATTTTTGGTTTTTCTAAAGTGTCAGAAGCCTGAAAATTTTCACGATAAAACTCAAAAGCCTGAATCATTTGGCGTGGAGCAAAATGCCCTGCAAAAGCATACGGCAATCCATAAGCGGCTGCAAGTGCGGCACTTTCCATACTGGAACCTAAAATCCAAATCGGAACGTTTCTACCTTCAGCAGGAAAAGCGCGCACTTTTGCAGTGGCATTTTCAACAGAAAAATAATCCTGAAGTTTGGTCACATTTTGGGGAAATCGCTGTGCTTGCTCAAAAAAGTCCTTTCGTATCGCTTCTGCTGTGGGCTGATCGGTTCCCGGCGCTCTTCCCAAACCTAAATCAATACGGTCAGGATAGAGCGTTTCTAGTGTTCCGAATTGCTCGGCAACAATCAACGGTGAGTGATTAGGCAACATAATGCCCCCAGAACCCACCCTAATTTTTTGTGTTTGACTAGCAATATAACCAATCAAAACTACTGTCGCCGTACTCGCAACATGCGCCATATTATGATGCTCTGCCAACCAAAAACGCTTGTAACCTAGTTCATCAGCGAGCTGAGCTAATTCTTTTGTTTTTTGAAAAGTTGCTGCTGCATTGCTATCCTGAGCGATAATAGCCAGTTCTAATATAGAGATTGAAATTGGGTCTTTCATGTTCTGTTTTTGCTTTGATACAAAATTAATTCATTTAAATCGAAGCGTTTTCTTTTGGTCTGTTAATAGAATTATAATGTTTTGAAGTCATTTTGTCTGAAAACTATAATAATAGTATTCTAAAAATCAAATTTTCGGAAGAATTTCCAATCAATCAGAAAGTGAAATGATTTTAACCCTAAATTTGTACTTCGAAAGATACATTCGATTTTAGCCTTTCCCTCAAATGATACATAAAATTTTAATAATAGACGACGAAGAAAAACTCAGAAGTCTGCTGGCACGCATTATAAAATCGGAAGGTTTTGAAGTGATAGAAGCCAAAGATTTGAAATCGGGTTTTAAAAAACTTGAACAAACAGATATTGATGTCGTCTTGTGCGATGTAAAATTACCAGACGGAAATGGCGTTGATTTTCTTCAAAATATAAAAAACAGTTTTCCTCTTATCGAAGTTATTTTGCTAACGGCTTTTGGAAATATTGCTGATGGTGTTCAGGCGATGAAAAATGGTGCTTTTGATTATATTGTAAAAGGAGATGACAACGATAAAATCATTCCGCTTTTGTACAAAGCAGTCGAAAAGGCACATTTGCAAAAAAAGGTACAGCAACTCGAAAAACGCATTGGTGATAAATATTCTTTTACGACCATTATCGGAAAATCAAAAGGAATTGAACAAGTGATCGATCTTGCCAAAAAAGTCGCCAAAACCGACTCGACCGTTTTGCTCACTGGCGAAACTGGAACCGGAAAAGAGGTTTTTGCCCAGGCTATTCATGAAAATAGTACGCGTTCCGGTAAATCTTTTGTCGCACTCAATTGCAGTACATTTAGCAAAGAAATTCTGGAAAGCGAGCTTTTCGGACACAAACAAGGCGCTTTTACCGGAGCTTTAAAAGACAAAAAAGGTTTTATTGAAGAAGCAAATGGTGGTACTTTATTTCTGGACGAAATTGGCGAAATGCCGATAGAATTACAAGCCAAATTATTACGTGTTTTAGAAACCAGCGAATACATTCCGATTGGTGATACGACTCCAAAAAAATCAAATTTTAGGTTGATTGCCGCAACAAATCGGGATTTAAAAACAGAAAGTGATGAACATCGTTTTCGTTCAGACTTATATTTCCGATTGAATATTTTCGAAATCAAACTTCCTCCGTTACGCGAAAGAATCAAAGATATTGCTCCTATAACACACTATTTTGTAAAACAATTTTCTGAAAAAACGAATAAAAAAACTTTAACTGTTGAGAGTGATTTTCTTCAAAAACTAGAAAATTATTCGTGGCCGGGTAATATTCGAGAACTCAAAAATGTGATAGAACGCTCGGTTATTCTATGCAATGGCGATGTTTTGACAGCTGATGTTTTGCCCTACGAAATGCAATTTCAGCCTGAAAAAGCAACCAAATCGATGTCTGCATTTTCTATGCAAAGTATCGAAAAGCTCCATATACAGAAGGTTCTCAATTATACCAAAGGTAATAAAGCGGAAACTGCTCGATTACTTGAAATTGGAATTGCTACATTGTATCGAAAGTTAGAAGAGTATAATTTATAATTTCATCAGATCCTGCAAGGTTTTCAAAACCTTGTACGTATTCTAATCCACTCCAATCTTTAAGAATTCAGCTGATTTAAAATTTAAACCTACAAGGTTTTGAAAACCTTGCAGGAATCGGAACTGATCCGGACAAATCCTATCATTTCAATAAAAGCTTATCATTTTGATAGGCTTTTTTTATGCCTGATTTTTGGCACGAAACAGCAACACCTTTATTGGCAACACTTTACCTCTTATTCCCTTTTTTAGGTCTGACTTTTGGCATAAGTGGGAAGAACATAAAAATTCATTCTCATGAAAAATCAAGTTACCTCTATCTACAAACAAGCGGAACGTTTTGCTGACATTACAAAAAAATCTATAATCTCTGGTAATATCGTTCGCGCAAAAAAATGTCTGGCTCTTGCTGAACGTCTATTTATTACAGGAAGTATCGAAACTAAAAATGCCATTTCGAATGTGTATGTTTTTTCAGTTTCTTCTTTTATGGAAATGCGTCACTGCAATATTTCACATCTTTTTCCTCAAACGCTTAAAGCGGAATATATCAAACAAGTTAATACTTCGGGCGTCTAATTAGTAAGATGTTTTCTGTGATATGTTAAATGTTGTTTCCTTTTACAAATTACATTTCGCCTCTCACATGTCACATTTCACATTTTATTAAAATAAAAATCTATGTTAATTACTATTCTTTTACTCGCATTGGCTATAGTGCTTTTTGCCATTTGTTTTAAATCAGTTGAATTTTTTGAAAAAATCTAAACCATGATCGCACTATTTATTGTTTCTATCGCTGTTTTCGCTTATTTGGTTTACGTATTAATCAAACCCGAAAAATTTTAAATCTTGTAAAAAGTTATAAGTGAGATGTTGAATGTTACATATCGGTCTCATTTTACCTCTCACATTTTACAATTAACAAATCTCATAACATGAACACAGAATTATTTGGCATCATTAGTATTTTTATCGTTACGATAGTTTTAGCTATTCCTTTAGGAAAATATATTGCTAAAGTTTATTTGGGTGATAAAACATTTTTTGACCCGATTTTCAATCCAATTGAAAAATTTATTTTTAAAATTAGTGGAATCAATTCTACTGAAGAAATGAACTGGAAACAACACTTAAAAACACTTTTGAGTGTCAATATGGTTTGGTTCTTTCTTTGTTTCTTTATTTTATTGTTTCAGGGCTCTTTGTTTTTAAATCCTGATAACAACCCATCAATGAGTCCAGATTTGGCATTTAATACCGCTATTTCGTTTCTTGTCAATTGCAATTTACAGCACTATTCTGGCGAAACAGGTCTTTCTTATTTATCACAAATATTCTTGATGTTCCTGCAGTTCGTTTCTGCTGGTGTCGGAATGGCTGCCGCTGCAATGGTTTTTACAGCAATGAAAGAAAGAACAACCGACAAATTGGGTAATTTCTACAATTATTTCATCAAAAGTTGTACACGTATTTTATTGCCGCTTTCGGCTGTTGTGGCTGTAGTGCTATTGTTTAGCGGTACACCCATGACTTTTGAAGGAAAAGATGCTATAACAACCTTGCAAGGTGATCAGGTCGAAGTTTCCCGAGGCCCTGCTGCTGCCTTTATTGCTATTAAACATATTGGTACAAACGGTGGAGGTTTTTTTGGAGTTAACTCTGCACATCCATTAGAAAATCCTACTTATTTTACGAATGCTGTCGAATTGTGGGCGCAATTAATTATTCCGTTTGCTATGATTTTTGCTTTAGGTTTTTATCTAAAGAAAACAAAATTTGCTTACGTTGTTTTTGGTGTAATGACGGTTGGCTTTTTACTTCTGGTCATCCCAACGGTGATAAGCGAAATTAACGGTAATCCCGCCATAGAAAAAATGGGAATTGCTCAAACAACTGGATCTATGGAGGGCAAAGAAGTTCGGTTTGGCCCTGCCATTTCAGGCTTTTGGAGTATTGCCACCACGGTAATTTCTACTGGTTCTGTAAACAGTATGCACGACAGTTCGATGCCCGTTTCTGGCACTATGGAATTGCTTGCCATGATGGTCAATGCCTTTTATGGCGGTTGCGGTGTTGGTTTCTTAAACTTTTATATTTTTATTATTCTGGCAGTATTTATTTCTGGATTAATGGTGGGTCGAACACCTGAATTTTTAGGTAAAAAAATCGAAGCTCGAGAAGTAAAAATTGCTGCTTTTATTGCTATTCTTCATCCCTTATTAATATTATCAGGAACAGCTTTGGCTTCTTATTTTGCTGCAAATAACACGGCAATGGGGTATTGGTTTAGCGGAAACGCAACAGGTTGGTTGAATAATCCTGGACATCATGGATTTTCAGAAATGTTATATGAGTTTACTTCTAGTGCTGCCAATAATGGTTCTGGTTTTGAAGGTTTAGGCGATAACAATCCGTTTTGGAATATTACAACAGGAATTGTATTGTTATTGAGCCGTTTCATTCCAATTATTGGACCATTGGCGATAGCTGGATTACTCGCTAATAAAAAATATATCCCAGAAAGCGCAGGAACATTAAAAACAGATACTACCATTTTTGGAGTAATGGTTTTTGCTGTAATCGCCATTATTGCCGCCTTATCATTCTTTCCAGCACTGGCGCTTGGACCATTGGCTGAGTACTTTACTTTAAAATAATATAAAAGAAAATGACTAATAATAAATCTACTTCATTGTTTGAAAGTAAGCAAGTAAAAGAAGCCTTAGTGCAATCTTTTGTAAAGCTTAACCCTAAAATAATGTTCAAAAATCCGGTAATGTTTACCGTAGAAATAGGAACTGCAATTATGTTTGTTGTATGTGCCGCCATTTTATTTGGAGCACAAGATCAAGGTAGTTTTGCCTATAATTTTATTGTTTTTTTGATTTTACTCGCTACGCTTTTGTTTGCCAATTTTGCCGAAGCTATTGCCGAAGCCAGAGGAAAAGCACAAGCTGATAGTTTAAGAAAAACGCGCGAAGAAACGCCAGCCAGACAAATTTTACCTAACGGAGAAATCAAAAATATCAGTTCTTCAGAATTAAAAAAAGGAGATGTTTTTGTTTGCGAAGCCAGTGATTTAATTGCTACTGATGGCGAAATCATCGAAGGTTTAGCCACCATTGACGAAAGTGCCATTACCGGAGAAAGTGCTCCCGTAATTCGCGAAGCAGGTGGTGACAAATCATCTGTCACTGGCGGAACAAAAGTGTTGTCTGACAAAATCAAAGTAATTGTAACTTCAGAACCTGGCGAAAGCTTTTTGGACAAAATGATCGCTTTGGTGGAAGGAGCAAGTCGCCAGAAAACACCAAACGAAATTGCGCTAACTATTTTATTAGCCGCCTTTACATTAATCTTCGTAATTGTGTGCGTTACACTAAAACCATTTGCAGATTATGCCAACGCACCTATAACAATCGCTGCTTTTATTGCGCTGTTTGTGTGTTTGATTCCGACCACAATTGGTGGTTTACTTTCTGCAATTGGAATTGCAGGAATGGACAGAGCGTTGCGCGCCAACGTTATTACAAAATCAGGAAAAGCAGTTGAAACTGCCGGGGATATTGATGTACTGCTTTTGGATAAAACTGGAACCATCACTATTGGAAACAGAAAAGCAACGAATTTCTATCCTGCAAAAGGCGTTTCTGAAGAAGATTTTATTAAGTCTGCAGTGTTAAGTTCATTGGCAGATGACACTCCGGAAGGAAAAAGCATACTTGAATTAAGTGAAATATTAGATGTAAAAGGTACCCTAAAAGAAAGCATTTCACATCTTACAGATCACATTTCACAAACTATAAAATTTACCGCAGAAACCCGAACTTCAGGAGTTGTTTTAAAAGACGGAACCAATATTAGAAAAGGTGCGCAGGACGCAGCCAAAAACATTGCATTGCAGGCAGGAAATAATTTCCCTGAAGATATCGCAGAAAAAGTAATTGCTATTTCATCTAAAGGAGGAACGCCACTGGTTGTGATTAAAAACAATCATGTTCAAGGAGTTATCGAACTACAGGATATTATCAAAACAGGCATGAAAGAACGTTTTGAGCGCTTACGCAAAATGGGGGTAAAAACGGTAATGGTTACCGGAGATAATCCTCTAACAGCAAAGTTTATCGCAGAAGCTGCCGGTGTAGATGACTTTATTGCCGAAGCAAAACCGGAGGATAAAATGAACTACATCAAAAACGAACAAAATCTAGGCAAACTTGTTGCCATGATGGGTGACGGAACCAACGATGCTCCTGCCCTTGCGCAAGCCAATGTGGGTGTTGCCATGAACAGCGGAACTCAAGCAGCAAAAGAAGCCGGAAACATGGTCGATCTTGACAATGACCCAACAAAATTGATCGAGATTATTGAGATCGGAAAACAGTTGTTGATGACTCGAGGAACTTTAACTACTTTCTCGATTGCCAATGACGTTGCCAAATATTTTGCTATTGTTCCTGCGCTTTTCATTACGGCAATTCCTGCGCTTGAAGGCTTGAATATCATGCGTTTGCACAGTCCAGAAAGTGCGATTCTATCTGCTGTGATTTTTAATGCCATTATTATTCCGATATTGATTCCGTTGGCGTTGAGAGGTGTTGATTATAAACCAATTGGTGCAAGTGCCATCCTAAAAAGAAACCTATTGATTTATGGATTAGGTGGTTTGATTGTTCCTTTTATCGGAATTAAATTAATTGATTTACTTGTAACACTATTTATGTAAATAAGTTACTAAGGTGCTGAGGCGCTAAGCTACTAAGTTTTTTCTTAGTCTCTTAGAAAGTTAGTTCCTTAGTAGCTCAGTAACTTAGAAACTTAAAAAAATGAAAAATATATTTTCAATCGTAAAATTCACCCTTTTGATAGTGGTTTTATTTGCCGTAATTTATCCTTTGGCAGTTTATGGAATTGCTCAATTTGCTCCCAATCAAGGAAAAGGAGAAACCATTTCGGTTAACGGAAAAGTGGTGGGATACCAGAAAATTGGCCAAAAATTTGATCAATCGAATTATTTCTGGGGACGACCTTCGGCGGTAGATTATAATGCTGCGGGAAGTGGAGGAAGTAACAAAGGAGCTAGTAATAAAGAGTATCTTGCTTTGGTTCAAAAAAGAATTGATACTTTTTTAATTGTACATCCTTACTTAAAAAAATCGGAGATTCCAGCAGAAATGGTTACCGCTTCGGGAAGCGGATTGGATCCGAATATTTCGCCAGAAGGCGCTTTGATTCAGGTAAAACGTGTGGCCAAAGAAAGAAAATTAGCTGAAGCTAAAGTAAAAGCTTTGGTGGAGTCTAAGATTAATACACCAAAAATTATGGGAACTCCGACGGTGAATGTTCTGGAATTGAATGTGGCTTTGGATCAGTTGAAGTAATTTTTAAGTTACTGAGATTCTAAGTCGGTTAAGATTTTGAGCTTTTCATATATCCATTTTTGTCATCCCTCGTTCCTCGGGATGACAAGCAGACTGAAAAATTGAAATCGAAAAATCAAACTTTAAAATTAATACCTAACAGGTTTTAGAAACCTGTTAGGAAAATAAAAGTACTTTTGCCCCGAGTTTTCTAGCCCCGATAGTAGTGGAAATCCTTTTTCTTTTTTCTTTAAAAAGTAAAAGATTGAAACGAATAGCGGGAAATAGCTTCTAAAAAACATACTGATAAAAACTAATGAGGATGAGATTACTTCGTTCCTCGTAATGACATACAAAATGAAAAAAATAATACTTACAGCTTTAATCGCTTTTGGTTTTAGCAATTTGCAGGCACAAGAAGAATCAAAAAGTGTCCTTACTTTTTCGGGATATGTAGATACTTACTACAGTTATGATTTTGGAAAACCAGACAATCATGCGCGTCCGGGATTTTTTTACAATTATAATAAAAGCAACGAAGTCAACCTAAATTTGGGTCTGGCAAAAGTGAATTACTCAAAAGATAATGTTCGTGGAAATTTTGCTTTGATGGCAGGAACTTATGCCGAATATAACATGGCGGCTGAACAAGGTTTACTGAAAAACGTTTACGAAGCCAATGTAGGCGTGAAGATTTCGCAACGCCATAATTTATGGATTGATGCCGGAATTATGCCTTCGCATATTGGTTTTGAAAGCGCAATTGGCAAAGATTGCCAGACTCTAACCCGAAGTATTCTGGCCGAAAACTCGCCTTATTATGAAGCGGGAGTGAAAATTGGTTACACATCAGCATCCGGAAAATGGTACCTGGCTGGAATGTATTTGAATGGCTGGCAACGAATTCAGAAAGTAGAAAGCAATCATACGCCTGCTTTTGGAACGCAGATTACTTATAAACCATCGGACAGAGTGGCTTTAAACTGGAGCACTTATGTTGGAAATGAGCAGCCCGATATTGATAAAAAATGGCGTTATTTTAATGACTTTTACGGACAATTTAAGGTAACAGATAAAACAAATGTTACAGCTGGTGTTGATGTTGGCTCGCAACAATCGGCTAAAAATAGTAACAAATATGATACTTGGTTTTCGCCAGTTCTGATTCTGCAATACAAACCAACAGATAAAATTCAGTTGGCAGCGCGTGGCGAATATTACAGTGATGAAAAAGGTGTGATTATCCCGACTGAAACACCAAACGGTTTTAAAACTTACGGCTTTTCGGCTAATTTTGATTACTTAATCACTGATAATGTTATGTTTAGAATTGAAGCCAGAAATCTTTCGAGCAAAGATGAAATTTTCACAAAAGACAATCTTCCAACGGATAGTAATACGTTTGTAACGACTTCGTTGGCGATTTCATTTTAATATAGTGAAATGTTTTTTGTAAAATGTAAAATGTCTTCAATACATCTTACATTTTACAAAAAATATCTTACCTCGTAAAATATGGAACAGAAAAATAACGCACAGCACTTTCTCAATTTGATTCAGAAATCAAGAAAAGGAAAGTTTAAAGTTTACATTGGTATGAGTGCTGGTGTGGGCAAGACTTTTCGTATGCTGCAAGAAGCACATTCGTTGCTTAAGAACGGAATTGATGTGAAAATTGGTTACATCGAAACCCATATGCGCAAGGAAACCCACGAGCTCTTGTTTGGTTTGCCTGTGATTCCGCGAAGGACAATTTTTTATAAAGGCAAAGAATTGGAAGAACTCGATGTACAAGCTATTATAAATCTGAGACCTGAAGTGGTAATTGTGGATGAACTGGCGCATACCAATATTGAAGGGAGTAAAAATGAAAAACGCTGGCAGGATGTTTTAGAGATTCTGGAAGCAGGAATCAACGTGATTTCGGCGGTAAATATTCAGCATATTGAGAGTTTAAACCAGGACGTAAAACGCATTACAGGCATTGATGTTCAGGAGCGAATTCCGGATAATGTTTTGCGCTTGGCGGATGAAGTGGTCAATATAGATTTGACCTCTGAAGATTTGATTGCCCGTTTAAAAGAAGGAAAAATTTATACGGCAGACAAAATTCAGACCGCATTGACTAATTTTTTTAAGTCGGAACAAATTTTACAATTACGAGAATTGGCGTTGAAAGAAGTAGCGAGCCAAGTCGTTCGAAAAGTAGAAAATGAAGTTCCTAAGCTCCAAGCCTTAAAGCACGAAAAGCTTCTGGCTTGCATTAGTAGCAATGATAAAACAGCCAAAATAGTCATCAGAAAAGCGGCGCGTCTGGCGAGTTATTACAACGGAATGTGGTATGTTTTGTATGTTGAAACGCCACAGGAAAGCAGTACCAAAATAGCATTAGACAAACAACGTCATTTGATTAATAATTTTAAATTAGCAGTGCAATTAGGTGCAGAAGTCATTAAAATAGAAAACAAAAACATTGCAGATGCTATTTTAATGACCGTAGAAGAAAAACAAATTACAACTGTTTGCATCGGAAAACCGCATTTAAACTTATTTAAAGTAATTTTGTCTACAACAATTTTTAGACGTTTATTAAATCGTCTTTCGTTATCAAATGTTGATCTTGTTATACTTTCGTGAAATGAAAAATGACGTATGTGAGATGTAATATAGATTTTTTAATAGCCATCTCACATTTTACAAATAACATTTTACACTAATAATAATTAAATTTAGAGGATGAGGTTGCTTCGTTCCTCGCAATGATATCATGAGAATTAAGACCAAATTGAATCTGGGCGTTGGATTGTTATTTCTTTTAATAATAATTCTTTCATTAGTGAGTGCTTTTTATATTTTTTCGATAAAAAAAGACACAGAGAATATTCTTAAAGCCAATTACAATACACTGGAATATTCCAGAAATATGCTTTTGTCTTTAGACGAGATTAGAACCAACACAGATAATGATACTGCCATTCGTACTTTTAAAGAAAATCTCCAGAAACAAACGCAAAACATAACCGAAACAGGTGAGCAAAAAGTAACGGATAATGTGAAGGTAAATTTTGCTCTTTTAGAAAAAAACAGGTCGAGCGAAGTTGCTAAAACCCAAATTAGGCAAGATATTTTTGCGATTATGAAACTCAATATGAATGCCATAAAGCAAAAGAGCGATATTGCCAAACATACTGCCGAAACAGCCAATTTATGGATTGCTATTGTAGGTACTTTATGCTTTTTGATCGCCTTTAATTTATTGATTAATTTACCGCATAACATTGCCAATCCGATTAAAGAACTGACTTTAAGCATCAAGGAAATTGCCAATAAAAATTATTCGGAGCGCGTACATTTTACCAATCATAACGAATATGGCGATCTAGCTAAATCGTTTAATACCATGGCACAAAAACTCGAAGAATACAATAGTAGCAATTTGTACAAACTGTTTTTTGAAAAAAAACGCCTCGAAACGCTTATCAATAATATGCACGATCCTATTATTGGACTCGATCAGGAAGGTGTGATTTTATTTGTGAATGATGAAGCGCTAAAAATTATTGGCCTGAAATCGGAAGATGTTATCGGAAAATCGGCTTCTCATCTGGCTTTATCAAATGATTTGATTCGTTCTCTGATTTTGAAAGAACTTGCAAGCGATACTCAGAAAAAACAACCCATGAAGATTTTTGCCAATGAAAAAGAGAGTTATTTTGACAAAGAAACACTCAATATCACGATAACTCCCACGGGCGAAGAAAATGAAATTAACATTGGGGACGTGATTATTTTGCGAAATATTACCTTATTTAAAGAACTTGATTTTGCGAAAACCAATTTTATTGCAACGGTTTCGCACGAATTAAAAACCCCAATCGCTTCTATCAAATTAAGCCTTCAATTGCTTGAAAATGCCAAAACTGGCGACATGAATGATGACCAAAAACAATTAGTAGAAAGCATCAAAGATGACAGCCAAAGATTGCTTAAAATTACTGGCGAATTACTGAATTTATCACAATTAGAGACAGGAAATATCCAGTTGAATATCGAAAAAAGTAATCCGTACGCCATTGTCAATTATGCTACCGAAGCGGTAAAAGTGCAAGCCGATCAAAAGCAAATAAAACTCATCATTGATGCTCCTGAACACCTGTCTCAAGTAAAAGCAGACAGCGAAAAAACAGGCTGGGTTTTGATTAATTATTTGTCGAATGCCATTACTTATTCATCTGAAAAAAGCACAATTATCATCCGATTAAAAGAAGAAAACAATCAGATTGTATTTCAAGTAATTGATACCGGAAAAGGAATTGACGCACGTTATAAAGACAAAGTTTTTGATAAATATTTTCAGATTCCGGGAAGTCAAAAATCAGGAACAGGATTAGGTTTGGCGATCAGCAAAGAATTTATCGAAGCCCAAAACGGAACTATTGGTGTAGAAAGCAATTTAGGATTGGGAAGTACTTTTTGGTTTGCACTGAAAATGTAAATGGTGTATACTTTTCTAAAAATAAATCTTTTTTTGAGTATTAAAAAGATTGAATACCAACATAACAAGACCATAAGAGAAATTTACTCTCCCGAATTGGGGACTCAAAAAAGATAAATTTTTCAAAAGCTTTTCAGACTATTTTTTAATTCCTCTGAACAATTTTTATATGAATTAAATTTTGAACAGCAATCCTATATAGAAACAACTTAAAATAGAATAAAAATTGATGATTTTCATAAATGAAAGACTAAAATAGAACTCAATTCGTCCCCGAAGTATTATTCTTAATCTCCATCACTTCTCTTTTTACTTCCAAAAGCAAATCTTTCATACTTTGCGATTCTGTCAATTCGTGTCGTTTATCGCTACGCCCTATATTGCATTCGTATTCCCAAATTTCTAAAATATCCGAAGCTTTCACTTCATAATTAGGATAAAACCGATTGTCTGATTCTAACACCAAAGCATTTTTTTTGTTTTTATTGAGGCGTTTGTACACCATTCCTTCATTTTTGGTAATCAAGATATATGTTTTACCATCCATGACCTCTCCTAACCTTTCGACATAACGCCCGATAATAATACTTCCATCTTCGTGTGGTGGCATAGAATCGCCTTCTACAGGAAATCCTCGGTGTTTACCAGGCCCTAAAAACGGCAACGAAATTTGCTGTAAACTTTCAATATATTCTGGATCGGCATATCCGTTGAGGTAACCTGCTTTTGCTTTTTGAGATACAATTTCGATATAATTTTCTCCAAATTGATCCACTTGTATTGGCAGAATGAGTCGGTTGCCTTCTAGTTTAATCAAGTTTTCTATATTGATTTTGCGTATATCAACAGACAATAATAAATCGATACTCATGTGAAAATATAAGGCGATTTGCTTTAAAATGTCGTACGGTGCTTCGGAAGTTCCATCTTCGTATTTTACGTATCTTCCTCGGGTAATCTTCAGGTTTCCAGCTAATTTCTCTTGTGATATTTTATGCTTAACCCTCAATGCTCTGATATTGTCTGAAAATAAGGACATAATTAATTTGTTATAATTTGGAACATCAAATATACGAAAAAATGTTACCGTCTGTGTTAATTTTGTAATGTTAAAAAAACATTTTTTTGAAGTGATTATGAAATTGAGAAGAACAAATACCACAGCATCAATAAAATTATACATTCCGGATGTCAGTTCGGAAGTAAAACTGCCTTTTTTTGACGTTGGTATCAGCGCAGGATTTCCTTCGCCTGCAGATGACTTTATCGAATTATCGATTGATCTCAACAAAGAATTCATCAAACACAAATACACTACTTATTTTGCCCGGGTAAAAGGACATTCTATGAAAAATGCTGGTATCAATGATGGTGATTTGTTGATAATTGATAAAAGTCTGGAACCACAAAACAATAAGATTGCCGTCTGTCAAATTGATGGCGAATTTACCGTAAAACGCATCAGAATAGAAAAAGATATCATCTGGCTTATTGCCGAAAATGAAGATTATCAGCCTATAAAAGTGACTCCCGAAAATAATTTTGTGATTTGGGGAATTGTGATTCATAGTATTAAATCTTTTTAAATAGAAATAAAAAATACGTTTAGAAATGTTTGCTTTAGTCGATTGTAACAATTTTTATGCTTCTTGCCAAAGAGTATTTGAGCCGCATTTAAGAGGAAAACCTATCGTTATTCTCTCTAACAATGATGGCTGTGTGATCTCGCGCTCTGATGAAGCCAAGGCTTTGGGCATACCGATGGCAATTCCTGCTTTTAAGTATGAAGCTATTTTTAAAGAAAAAAATATTTTTGTCTTTTCTTCCAATTATCCGCTGTACGGCGACATGAGCAATCGTGTAATGAACCTGCTTCAAACATATACTCCCGAAATCGAAATTTACAGTATTGATGAAGCTTTCTTGAAATTTTCAGGTTACGATTTATTTGATCTGAATACGTTGGGTTTAAAAATGCGAAAAGAAGTAACACAAGGAACAGGCATTCCGGTTAGTATAGGTTTTGCGCCTACTAAAGCTTTGGCCAAAGTAGCGAATAAAATTGCCCGAAAATTTGCAGATCGTACTCAGGGTGTTTATTGTATTGACTCTGAAGAAAAAAGAATTAAAGCATTAAAGTGGACTAAAATTGAAGATGTTTGGGGAATTGGAAGAAAACATGCCAAACGGATGAAATTAAAAAAAATTAATACCGCTTATGAATTTACCCAATTTCCGGATGCCTGGGTAAGGAAAGAAATGTCTGTCGTTGGGCTTCGATTAAAACATGAATTAGAAGGGAAACCGACTTTGGGATTAGAAGATGCCAAAGACCGAAAAATGATTGCCACTACCAGATCTTTCGAAAAAAGGTATACTGGTTATGAAGAAATTTCAGAACGAATCAGCACGTTTACAGCTTCTTGCGCTGAAAAATTAAGGCGCCAGGATTGTCATTGTAATATGGTAACTGTTTTTATCCAGACTAGTTTTTTAAAAAACGAAAACTCACAATATTCAAGAAGTATTACCATTACTACTGATTTTCCAACCAATTCGACAATAGAACTTAATGAGGCCGCACAAAAAGGATTTAAAGCTATTTTTAAAAAAGGCTATCGTTATAAAAAAGCGGGTGTTATTGTAATGGGTTTGACACCAAACAGCGAAACACAGCTTAGTTTATTCGAAGCTTCAAATCCTAAACATCAGCCATTAATGAGGGCGATTGATAAAATGAACCAAAATTATGGTAACAATAAAATTAAATTCGGCGTGCAGTCTTTGGGACGTCAATGGAAAATGAAGCAGGATAGATTGTCTCCCAAGTTTTCTACTTCACTAAAAGATGTTATTACCGTTAAGGCTTAATCAGAAAAATAATGTATTTCACATTCTACAAATAAGATGAAAAAGCAAGAATATGCCATAGTAGATATCGAAACCACCGGTGGTAACGCTAGTGGCAGCCGCATTACAGAAATTGCCATTGTCATTCACGACGGAACAAGTGTCATCGATCGTTTTGAGACACTTGTCAATCCGGAGAAAGAGATTCCGGCGTCTATTTTTGCATTAACAGGCATTAATAACAAAATGGTATCTAATGCCCCCATCTTTGATGCTATTTCAGACAAAGTGTTAGAAATGCTTACCGACCGTATTTTCGTTGCTCATAATGTAAACTTCGATTATTCTTTTGTACGACATCAACTTGAACAAGCCGGATTTAAGTGGACAGCAAAAAAACTTTGCACTGTACGCGCAGCGAGAAAAATCAAACCCGGTTTGGTTTCTTACAGCTTAGGAAACCTTTGTGGAGCATTAGATATTCCTTTAGAAAATCGGCATCGCGCTGGCGGAGATGCAGATGCTACTGCCCTGTTATTTTCCCGATTACTCGAATGGGATAAGGAAGGCGAAATCGAAAAAATGATCAAGAAAACGGCACAAGATCAACGCTTGCCGCCAAATTTACCACCCAGCGATTTTGATCAATTGCCAGAGAAACCAGGAGTGTATTATTTTTATAATGAAGTCAAAAAAGTAATTTATATCGGCAAAGCGATCAACTTAAAAAAACGCGTAGCTTCTC
Organism: Flavobacterium geliluteum; assembly: GCF_017948595.1. GTDB lineage: Bacteria > Bacteroidota > Bacteroidia > Flavobacteriales > Flavobacteriaceae > Flavobacterium > Flavobacterium flavipigmentatum. The sequence continues at coordinate 16,254 of NZ_JAGFBV010000019.1, forward strand.
ATTTTACCGGCCATAAAATCAATCCGCAAAGGCAAAATTTTTTAAGAGACATTTACGGAATCTCTTTTGAAATTTGTGCTACCGAGTTAATGGCGCTACTACTAGAATGTATAGAAATCAAACAGCTCTGGCCAACATACAACAGAGCATTAAAACGCTTTGAGCCCAAGTACGGACTTTATCAATACGAAGCTCGTAGTGGGTATAAATATTTGGGTATTGGAAAACTGAGTAAATTTCAAACATGTATCGAATCTTTCAATAGTTTGTACGAGGGGATCAATGTACTGCGCAACTTAGCCCAGCAGTTTGAAATTGATCATCGATTCTGCAAATATTGTGTAGCGACAGAAGGGGAAAATATCTTAAACAATACTCTTACCGATTTGCCAGATGCGACACTTCATAACGGAAAAATCGAAAGTGTCATTGATTTTTTAGTAAGCAACAGACCCGATTTTGCTATCATTGACAAAGGCAGATCAGCAGAAGAACGCAGTTGTATTTGGGTAGAAAAAGGGCATTTTTATGGTATGGGCTATTTTACAACCGATGTTGCTCTTACCGATCCATCGGAGGTAAAAAACTACGTTACGCCCTACAGAAGTAACCAATACATCATGCATTTAATCTACACTTATGCGGAGAAATATCCGGGTAAAGTTTTTTTCAACAAACCATTGACAAAAAATAAAGGGAATAATGAAACTATTTAACGACACCGAATTATTTGCGACAGGATTAGGAGGCAAAAAAACATTTGATCTTCCTGATACCGAACTAATTTTGATCGATAATTTCTTTAGCAAAGAAGAGTCTGATCATTATTATGAAATGTTGCTCCATAAAACCAAATGGAGAGAATATGAAATGGAAATCTTTGATAAAACCGTTACTGCGCCAAGAATGATTGCTTGGTATGAGGATAAAGACAATCCGGGAGCAGATCAAAATGGCCCTGATTGGACGTATGAGCTCCTCACGATTAGAAGTCGGGTAGAAAAAGAAACACAAGTTGATTTTAATAGTGTCTTGCTTAATTTGTACCGAAACGGGAAAGATGGTGTGGCCTGGCACAGCGATAAAGAGCACAACACAGGCCCCAACCCTATTATTGCCTCGGTCACTTTTGGAGAAACCAGAATGTTCCGGTTGCGCCACAAGTTTCGCAAAGAAATTCCGCAAGTCGAGATTCCTCTGCACCACGGCTCTTTTTTGCTGATGGCAGGAACTACCAATAGTTTTTGGCAACATCAGGTGCCTAAAACGGCACGAAATGTTTTGCCAAGAATCAATCTAACTTTTAGAAACGTTGACAGAAAAGAATAATTTTACTTGTTTTGGATTTAAAATATTATCTCTGCTGCTGTTTCTTTTTGTCTGAAGATAAAGTAGAATTTTTCTTCTGCAAAAAGTTAAAATACTCACAGTATGAAGCTTTGATTAGGTAGGCCTTATCTTTTTTACTACTTTTGCAACCCTTTTTTAAAAACACAATACCACAATGACGTACTCAAATAATGATTTAATGCGTTTTTTAGATGCACAAAATAAACTTTATCTTACTGCTTTTTCTGAAATTAAAAAAGGTAAAAAAGAAACCCATTGGATGTGGTTTATCTTTCCTCAGATAAAAGGTTTGGGGAGTAGTGACCATGCTAATTATTATGCGATCGCAGATCTGAAAGAAGCCTCGGAGTTTTTAGAACATCCTATATTGGGTAAACACCTAATAGAGATTTCTGAGTTACTTTTGACTTTTAAGAGAAAGTCTGCTGATGGTATTTTGGGCGATTTGGATGCACGAAAGTTACGCTCTTCGATGACGCTCTTTTCGTTGGTTGACAATACGAATCCGGTCTTTAAAGAAATACTGGAAGCGTTTTTTTCTGGTGAAGAAGACCCGCTTACTTTGTCTATTATTAATTCGACTATACCTTCTTCTGCTGAGACTGTGAATATTTAATTTATTCGTTTTTCTCTACATAAGATCTACAAAAAAAGACACTACCTTTTTGCTCTTTGCAAATCTAGTAGTGTCTTTTTTTTGTAAAATATTGTAATGAAAACGAGTATCATAGCCCTGATAGAAGGGAAAATCCTTTTTTATTGCTTTTTCTGCAATAAAAAAGATTGGAATGATAGCAGGAAATAGCTCCTGAACAATCTGCCTAAGAACCCGAACACATTATTTATTGATTTTCTTTGGGTTTTGTGACATAATATACCGGAATCCCGATGAGCATGATTAAAATTCCCCAACCACAGGTCGAGAATTTGGTGATGAGCAACGAAATGCTGATAGCAGTTGCGACGATGATGTACAATAATGGCAAAAAGGGATATCCGAAGGCTTTGTAAGGTCGTTCTGCGTTGGGCATTTTTTTACGTAAAATGAAGATGCCGTAGATGGTGAGGATATAAAAAATAAGTACGATGATGATGACAAAGTCTAATAAATCGCCATATTTACCCGTTAGACACAAAGCTGACGCCCAAATGCATTGAGCCCAAAGTGCCCATTCTGGTACGCTTGCTTTGTTGAGTACTGCTGCTTTTTTGAAAAATAAACCATCGTTTGCCATGGTATAATATACTCTTGCGCCCGCCATGATTAATCCGTTGTTGCAGGCAAAAGTAGAAATCATGATCATTAAGGCAATGATTAGGGTTCCGATATCTCCAAAAATATATTGTGAGGCTACGACAGCTACCCGATCTGATTTTGCAGTAGCGATTTCGTCCAGCGGAATCACGGCCAAATACATTAAATTGGTCAATACATAAATAATGGTCACGATAAAAGTGCCCAGAAACAAACTGAAGCCTACGTTACGTTTTGGATTCTTGATTTCGCCTGCGATAAAAGTCACGCCATTCCAGGCATCGCTTGAAAAGAGAGACCCTACCATTGCGGCAGAAATTCCGGTGATCAGCGCTTTTCCGCTAATGGGCAACCATGAACTGCTGTCGACATTGTATGAGCGCGGTGTCCAGGCATTGGCCCAATTGGCATCCCAAACAGTTGCTTTTGCTGCAAGTGTTAGCCCAAAAACAATAAGACCTAACAATGATAAAATTTTTATGATGGTAAGCACGGTTTGCAAAATTTTTCCGTTTTTGACCCCGCGACTGTTGATGTATGTTAGTAAAATAATCGTAAAAATTGATACAATCTGAGCGGCATTGAGTTTGAAAGATCCTAGCTGAAATAGTACATTCTCGTCACTTAAAGGTTCGTAAATATAGGCCGCAAACTTTGAGAAAGCGACACCCACGGCGGCAATTGTTCCAGTTTGAATAACGGCAAAAAAGCTCCAGCCGTACAAAAAGGCAATTAATTTATTGTACGCTTCTTTAAGGTACACATATTGCCCGCCAGCTTTAGGAAACATAGCGCTTAGCTCGCCATAACTTACGGCAGCAATAATGGTTATAAGGCCTGAGACCAACCAAATAAGGGTTAGCCATCCTGCCGAACCTACTTGTCTGGCAATATCGGCACTCACGATAAAAATCCCTGAGCCAATCATAGAACCAACAACAAGCATGGTTCCGTCTAGTAATCCGAGTTCTCTTTTAAAATTGTCTTGGTCGTTTTCTTGCATTTTTCTGGTTTTGGGTTGGTTAAAGATATACTTTTTTTAGAAATTTTAGAAAATATTGTAGTTTTTGACTCTCACGCATCAGATGCAATTGGATTTGTTTGCCTCTGAAGTTACTTTCTAAAAAATACTGATCCCTTTTTTATCGTCACATCTCACTTCTTTATCTTCATGCGATAACTCTTCATAGAGCAGCAGTACGATTTAGAAGTATTGTTTTACAAATTTGTTGTAATTGCTAAAGAATTGCAACATGATCTAAAATAGAATTAAGGCCATTAAGAGTCCTTTCTTTGCTTAAATATTAAAAAAATAGCTTCTTTTTATAATTGTTGTTGTTTTTATGCTTTCAAATTTTAATTAAAATAAAAGTAAAAAAAATAGTTCACCACTTGTAAATCTCCACCCATAACTCTTTATATTTGATAATCAAAAACTTAAAAACATATTCTTATAAAAAAACATTACCCCAAAAACAAATAACCTCCAAATCCCCCCTCAGTATGGAAACCTACAACACAGAATCACGAGTAATCGTAAACCAGCTTCATCAGTATGCCTCTCAACTTATGGTGCGCGAAAACAAATCGGCTTATCAAGCCAAAGCAGCATTAGTAGACAAAGGGATAAGACCCGAAAATGCAAGAATCCTTGTAGAAAATCTAGAAAACCAACTCAGAGAAGTCAAATACGAAAGAGCAAGAAAGAATATGATTTTTGGCGTTATCTGGTTTGCAAGCGGCACTATTGCAACAGTATCTGGTATTGGTTTAATATTCTGGGGAGCCATTTTGTTTGGTAGCCTTCAGTTCTATAGGGGTGTTATTAACATGAATTCTTAACGAACATAAATAATATAAAAACTTAAAATCAAAAGCTACAAGCCATACTACTTGTGGCTTTTTTGCTTGAAATGTTTGGTGTTTTTCACTTGTTATAATAAAAAAAAGATACTTCGGTTTTTTGAATAGTTATATTATTTACAAAATCTGTGAGCATCTAATTTGAAACAAAATTTTAAAGGTAACTTTGAGAAAGAATTCAAAGCAATTGAAAAAAATAAAGAAAAAGAAATGGTGGGTAGTGCGGCTTTTAAATCGTACTAGACTTAATTTTCTAAAATGATCAACATGAAAAAAACACTCTTTACAGTACTGATTTTGGTAACAAGTGCAGTGGTAACCGCTCAGGAATACAAAAAAGCTATCGAAAAAAGTTTTACCGAATACCTCAACGCGATTGCAAATAAGGAATTTGAAAAATCATTGGACTTTGTGGTACCTGAGTTTTTTGACATTTATCCCAAAGGGCAAATGATAGCGGTTATGGAGCAAACCTTTAATAATCCTGCCATTAAATTCGAACTTAGAGATCCTAAAATACTAAAGATTAACGATGCTAAGAAAATCGAAAATAAGTATTATTCGCTGCTGTCATATTCGCATCAAATGAATATGAAAGTAAATGAGGGCGCAGAACAGTCGGAAGAAGAAAAAAAAGCACAAAACAGCTTAATTGCCACTTCGCTAAAAGAAGAATTTGGTGAAGGAAATGTAAAATACAATGATACAACTGGTTTTTTTGAGATTCAGATCGAAAAACAAGTCTATACTATCTCGAAAAATGGCCAAACCGACTGGAAATTTCTGGTTATTGAGAAAAAACAAAAAGCCTTTTTAGAAAAATTATTACCTAAAGAATTGCTTGACACGATTTAAATTTTAAAAACAATCTAATAGTTTTTCACACAACATTCCATTAGAAATTAAAGAAAAATAATGCTTAATATCTTAAGCTATTGCAATACGCGGTTTACCTGCGAAAAGTTTCTTTGGTAATACCCTTCTTTAGTCGACGAAATCATGACGCCACCGTGAGTGGATGCGTGTACAAATTTTATTTCGTCTTCCAGAACTTCGATCACCATACCTACGTGGTTAATTTGGCGTCTTCCGTTGGTTTTAAAGAATATTAGATCGCCTTTTTGAGCTTGCTCCGGTTCTATTTTTAAACCTATTCGCGACTGCTCTATAGAAGTTCGTGGTAATTTGATATCAAAATTGCCAAACGTACTGCACATTAATCCAGAGCAATCAAAACCCGCTTTTGAGGTGCCACCTGAACGATAACGAACGCCAATATTATCGGTTGCCTGACCTACCAATTGCTCTATTAATTCGGAGCTGTTTGAAAATTTATAAACGGTTGTAGAATCTGAATTTATTTCTGCAGTCTGAGCGATTTCAACTGGTTTGTTTAGAGTGTTTTTTATTTCTTCAGCAGGTTTTGAAGCATTGAAAACATCTGCTTTTTCTTTTGAAGTTTTAATTTTTAAGATGTAACCTACCGGCAATTTCGCCTTTATTTCAGGGTTTTGCTTTTCTAATTCGGCAACTGTAATACCAAATTCTTTGGCAATTTTGTATTTTGTTTCTTTTGGCAACACTTCTCTGGAAACCTCAACATCTTCTGTCTGAGGCTGTATTTTTGTTTTTAAATCGTCTGCATACGTTGTTGGTTTGTCTGAAATTACAACCGCATTTGATGGAATGTTGATTTGCTGTCCCGGTTTTAGACCTTCTGTTTCTATGATTGGATTTGCCTTTTTTAAATCATCAACTGCTACTTTGTATTTTTTGGATATTCCCCAGAGTGTTTCTTTTGCTAAAACCTCATGTGTAGATGGGTTGACTACGGGAATAACGTTTTCTCTTGTGGGAGTCAAAACAGTTTGTTGCGTAGTAGGAATTAGTAAAACCGAATGTAATTTCAGAATTTTTGGGCTATTGGGATTTGCCTCAATAATTGCTTTTGGTTTTACACCATATTTTTTTGCAATTATTGTGATATTTTCACCTTTTGAAACAGTATGCTTTGTAAAATTTTCTTGTGAAAACATACTAAAGCTGATAAGAAACAACGTGACGACTAACCTAAAAATCATTATTTGGGGACTTTTTATTCTACTTTTAATTTTTGTTACACCTTTTTAAAACTCCAAAAAGAGTAACTATATTACTTGTAAAGCGAATTTAACTTTTTAAACTAAAAAAACCGATTTTTTTAACAACTTTTTGTTCCAAAATTGCTGTAATCGGAATTATCGGACTTAAATTTAGAGGGGTATTTTTACAAATAACAAGATTTCTTGCTCTACTCAACCTAAAAAAAGGGTACAGTTCGTTTTTTGTAAATCTTATAGCCTCGGATGTCTGCTGAAAAACAAAAGCCTAGCCCAGATAGAAGGGAAAATCCTTTTTTATTGTTTTTTCTACAATAAAAAAGATTGGAATGATAGCTGGAAATAGCTTCTAATACAAAACGCCCTGTTTTCACAGAGCGTTTTGAGTATCATTGGATCTTAAAAATTAAGCTTTTCCAGCAGCTATTAGGTTTAATGCTGAACCTGCAACGAACCAGCCAATTTGACCTGCGTTGTAAGTATGGTTGGCCAAAATAATGTCTTTAGTACCATTTGCATGAACAAATTCTAACGACAACGGTTTTCCGGGAGCAAAATCTACTAAATCGATGAAGTTGATCGTGTCATCTTCCTGAATTTTATCGTAATCTGTTTCGTTAGCGAAAGTCAGTCCTAAAAGGCCTTGTTTTTTAAGGTTGGTTTCGTGTATACGAGCAAAAGATTTTACCAATACCGCTTTTACGCCCAAGAAACGAGGCTCCATTGCAGCGTGCTCACGAGAAGAACCTTCACCATAGTTATGATCTCCCACAACAATAGATGGCACTCCAGCCGCTTTGTACGCGCGAGCTACCGCAGGAACGGCATCGTAAGAACCTGTTAATTGATTTTTTACCGCATTTGTTTTTTGGTTGAATGCGTTTACAGCACCAATCAGCATATTATTTGAAATATTATCTAAATGCCCGCGGAAACGCAACCATGGTCCAGCCATAGAAATGTGATCTGTGGTACATTTTCCGAAAGCTTTGATTAATAATTTGGCACCTGTAATGTTTTTGCCATCCCAAGCATCAAACGGAGCCAATAATTGCAAACGCTCAGATGTTGGACTTACTGCAACCTGAACTCCTGAACCATCTTCGGCCGGGGCTTGAAAACCAGGGTCTTCTGCGTAAAAACCTTTTGATGGTAATTCGTCACCTGTTGGAGCATCAAGCATTACTTCTTCTCCATCTTCGTTGATTAAGGTATCTGTCAACGGATTGAAACCTAAATCTCCTGCGATTGCCATAGCGGTAACCAATTCTGGAGAACCTACAAACGCCAAAGTATTTGGGTTACCGTCTGCACGTTTTGAGAAGTTACGGTTGAAAGAGTGCACAATTGTATTTCTTTCTTCTTTTTCTGCACCTTCTCTATCCCACATACCAATACATGGTCCGCAGGCATTTGCAAAAACGGTTGCACCAATTTTATCAAAAGTATCAATAAAACCATCTCTCTCGATAGTAGAACGTACTACTTCTGAGCCCGGAGTAATCGTAAACTCCGATTTTATTTTTAAGTTTTTAGCCGTCACTTGTTTTGCTAATGAAGCTGCACGAGCAATATCTTCGTAAGAAGAGTTGGTACATGAACCTATTAGACCAACCTGAATTTGTAATGGCCAGTTATTTTTGATCGCTTCTTCTTTCATTTTAGAAATTGGAGTAGCCAAATCTGGTGTGAAAGGACCATTTAAGTGTGGCTCTAATTCGGATAAATTAATTTCGATAACCTGATCAAAATAGTGTTCCGGATTCGCATATACTTCAGGGTCACCTGTTAAATAAGAGGCTACTTTGTCTGCAGCGTCGGCAACATCTGCTCTATTGGTAGAACGTAGGTAACGACTCATAGAATCATCGTAACCAAAAGTTGAAGTTGTAGCTCCAATTTCGGCACCCATATTACAAATAGTTCCTTTACCCGTACAAGACATCGCAGTTGCGCCTTCGCCAAAATATTCGACAATCGCGCCAGTACCGCCTTTTACAGTTAAGATACCAGCTACTTTAAGGATAACATCTTTAGGAGCAGTCCAACCTGATAATTTACCCGTTAATTTTACTCCAATTAATTTAGGGAATTTCAATTCCCAAGCCATACCAGACATAACATCTACTGCATCAGCTCCACCAACACCAATAGCAACCATTCCTAAACCACCTGCATTTACAGTGTGAGAATCGGTACCAATCATCATTCCGCCTGGGAAAGCATAATTTTCAAGTACTACTTGGTGAATAATTCCAGCTCCTGGTTTCCAGAAACCAATTCCGTATTTATTAGAAACTGAAGAAAGAAAATCAAATACCTCGTTGCTTTGTGTTTTTGCTCTGGCCAAATCGGTTGCAGCATCAACTTTTGCCTGAATCAGGTGATCACAGTGGACTGTTGTTGGAACTGCAACTGTTTTCTTTCCGGCGTGCATAAATTGAAGTAATGCCATTTGAGCCGTTGCATCCTGACAGGCTACACGATCCGGTGCAAAATCAACATAATCAATACCTCGGCCAAACGCCTGTGTTGGGTTTCCATCCCAAAGGTGATTGTACAAAATTTTCTCTGTTAAAGTAAGTGGACGACCAACTATCTCTCGTGCTTTATCAACACGACCAGGCATGTTGGCATACACTTTTTTAATCATTTCTATATCAAAAGCCATAAGATTTATGTAATTGTTTTTTATTATTTTTTTTAATCACCACAAGATACAAAAAAATAGAGAAGCTATTAAAAAAAAGCCCAAGTTTATCACTTGGGCTTTTGAATTATAATTTGACTAATGCTGTACTTATTTTACAAGTAACTTGTGAGAAGGTGCAAACTTAGTTAAGTTAATACCTTCTACCGCAGCCACATATTCGTTAATTGTAGGTGTTCTGCCCAATATTGTAGAAAGTACAACAACCGGTGTAGACGAAAGCAATGATTCTCCTTTTTTACTTGCAGAATCTTCTACAACTCTTCCTTGGAAAAGACGTGTTGAAGTTGCCATTACTGTATCCCCTTTTGCTGCTTTTTCCTGATTACCCATACAAAGGTTACATCCCGGACGCTCTAAGTATAACATGTTTTCGTATTCTGTACGTGCTGCACCTTTAGGCAAGCTATCATCAAACTCGAAACCAGAATATTTTTGTAAAACTTCCCAATCACCTTCAGCTTTGAGCTCATCTACAATATTATAAGTAGGAGGTGCCACAACAAGAGGTGCTTTAAACGCTACTTTACCTTGTTGCGCTTCTATATTTTTAAGCATTTGAGCCAAAATTTTCATATCGCCTTTGTGAACCATACAAGAACCAATAAATCCAAGATCTACTTTTTTGTCTCCTCCATAAAAGGATAACGGTCTAATGGTATCGTGTGTGTATCGTTTAGAAACATCATTGTTATTTACGTCTGGATCTGCAATCATCGGCTCTGCAATTAGATCAAGATCTACCACAACTTCGGCAAAATATTTAGCATTTGCATCTGGAGTTAAGGCTGGTTTCTCACCTGATTTAATCTCTGCAATTCTCTTATCTGCTTTGTTAATCAATCCTTGTAGAACATGTTTATCATTGTCCATACCTTTATCAATCATGATCTTGATTCGACCTTTTGCAATCTCTAACGATTCCACTAAAGTATCATCTTCAGAAATACAGATAGAAGCTTTTGCTTTCATTTCTGCCGTCCAGTCGGTAAATGTGAAGGCTTGGTCGGCGGTAAGAGTTCCTAAGTGAACCTCAATAATGCGGCCTTGGAATACATTCTCCCCTCCAAATTGATGAAGCATCTGAGCTTGTGTAGCATGAACCACATCACGGAAGTCCATGTAACTTTTCATTTCTCCTTTGAATGTTACCTTAACAGATTCAGGAATCGGCATAGAAGCTTCTCCAGTAGCAAGAGCAAGAGCCACTGTTCCTGAGTCAGCACCAAAAGCAACACCTTTAGACATTCTGGTATGAGAGTCACCACCAATGATGATGGCCCACTCGTCTATTGTAATATCGTTAAGTACCTTGTGAATTACATCGGTCATAGCGTGATAAACACCTTTTGGGTCACGAGCGGTAATTAAACCGAAGTCGTTCATAAATTTCATCAATTTTGGAATATTTGCTTGCGCTTTTTTATCCCAAACCGAAGCAGTGTGACAACCTGATTGGTAGGCACCATCAACTATTGGCGAAATTACTGTAGCAGCCATAGACTCTAACTCCTGAGCAGTCATAAGGCCTGTAGTATCTTGTGAACCTACAATATTAACTTCTACACGAACATCAGATCCAGCGTGTAACACTTTACCTTGCGTAATACCCACAGCATTTTTGTTGAAGATTTTTTCTACTGCTGTCAGACCTTGTCCTTCGATAGAAACCTCTTTTGATGGAGCAAATACGGTAGGAGTATCGATACCTAGAAGTTTACATGCAAATGTTTGTATTTTTTTACCAAAAACAATCGCATAAGAACCACCAGCCTTGATAAATTCCATTTTCTGAGGCGTGAATGCCTTAGAAATATCTATTAGCTCCTGATCGCCATTATAAAGTTTTTTCTTTTTGGTATTGATTATAAGAACAGTTCCTGTTGTAACAGAATAGGTTTCTTCTAGAATAGGATCACCACTTTCATTACGAATAGGATTTCCTTCTGCATCTAATTTTTTAACCCAATTTTTAAGGTCAATACCTATTCCACCCGTAACATCAACAGTGGTAAGGAAGATTGGAGAAATACCGTTTGTGCCCCCAACAATTGGCGCAATATTTACAAACGGAATATAAGGACTTGCTTTTTTACCTGTCCAAAGCGCCACGTTGTTTACTCCTGACATTCTTGATGATCCAACACCCATGGTGCCTCTCTCTGCAATTAACATCACACTTTTATCAGGATGTTGTGCTTGAAGTGCTTTAATTTCGTCTTGAGCTTCAGGTGTAATCATACATTTGCCATGCAGTTCACGATCTGATCTTGAGTGAGCCTGATTACCCGGAGACAGTAAATCTGTAGAAATATCTCCCACACCTGCAATAAATGTAACTACCTTAATTTCTTCTGCTACATCCGGTAATTTGGTAAAGAACTCAGCTTGTGCATAACTTTCAATAATTTCTCTGGCGATTGCATTACCACTTTCAAATGCTTCTTTAAGGCGATCTGTATCTGCATCATAAAGATAAACTTGTGTTTTTAGCACTTTTGCCGCTTCTTTCGCAATAGCGATATCATTGCCTAAAGCTAGATCAAGCAATACCTCTATAGAAGGACCACCTTTCATGTGCGATAATAATTCAAACGCAAAAGCAGGAGTAATTTCTTTTACTACCGATTCGCCAAGAATAATTTCCTTTAAAAATTTAGCTTTTTCACCAGCAGCACTTGTCGTTCCTGGTATCGTGTTATAAATAAAAAACTGAAGAGAATCTTCTCTGTATTCATTATTCACATCTTTAATTTGAGCAATAATTACACTTAACAATTCGGCACCATCAATTGGTTTCGGGTTAAGTCCTTGTTCTTTTCGCTCTTCAATTTCTTTAATATAATCTTTGTAAATAGTATCAAAAGCCATAGTAAATAGGTGTTTTTATTTTTTTGTTCGCAAATTTAGGAATTAAACCCGACAATTAAAAAGAATATAACAGAACCGAGCTTTTCAAAAATTATTATTATAAAAAAATGAATTTGACTGCGCAATATTACCAAAACCTCAAATTTGTATTAAAAAAATGAATTATTACTAATTTAAAATCTTTTAATTAATAAAGTCGGAATTACAAGTTTCTACTGAAGTAAGAATTTACCCCTATTTACACAAAGAACCTTTCTAAATAATAATTTACAACGTTATAGTTACTCCAAAATCGACTCTTTTTTGCTTTTTACTTAAAATAAACAAAACTGTTTGTACATAAAAAAAACCTAACAAAAATTTAAAATCTGTTAGGTTCTTTTACAATTATTGATAAGTTATTTTACAGCAACTTCTGAATAATAATTTCTTCCGTAATTCCTTCGGCATCTGCTTTGTAGTTCTTAATAATTCTGTGACGCAAAATTCCGGTTGCTACTGCTTTTACATCTTCAATATCCGGCGAGAACTTACCATTAAACGCTGCATGTGCTTTTGCTGCTAAAATCAAGTTTTGAGAAGCTCTTGGCCCTGCTCCCCAATCAAGGTAGTTTTTTACAAATTCATTTGATAATGCATTATCAGGACGTGTTTTGCTAACTAAAGTCACCGCATATTCAATAACATTATCTGCCACAGGAATTCTGCGGATTAAGTGTTGAAAATCGATAATTTCCTGCGCTGTAAACAACGGATTGATCGTCATTTTTATATCCGAAGTAGTTTGTTTTACGACCTGAACTTCTTCCTGAAAAGTAGGATATTCTAATTTTACAGCAAACATAAAACGGTCTAATTGAGCTTCCGGCAAAGGATAAGTTCCTTCTTGCTCAATTGGGTTTTGAGTTGCCAAAACAAAATACGGCAAATCAAGTTTATGATTTTCTCCCGCAATTGTCACCGAACGTTCCTGCATCGCTTCAAGTAAAGCTGCCTGCGTTTTAGGAGGCGTTCTATTGATTTCATCGGCTAGGATGATATTCGAAAAAATAGGTCCTTTTATGAATTTAAACTGGCGATTTTCATCTAAAATTTCACTTCCTAAAATATCCGAAGGCATTAAATCCGGCGTAAACTGAATTCTTTTAAAATCTAATCCCAAAGCCTGAGACAAGGTGTTTATCATTAAAGTTTTGGCCAAGCCCGGCACTCCTATCAAAAGAGCGTGTCCTCCGGAAAAGATACATAGTAGAATTTGATCTACCACTGCGTCCTGGCCTACAATAATTTTAGCTATTTCAGTTTTTAATTCGTTTCGCTTTTGTACTAAATTATGAATTGCTGCTACGTCAGACATTTAAGTATGTTTTAAAATTAAAAAAGAGTTAGCGCTATGAAATCATAAAACTAACTCTTTTTATTTATTTTATAAAAATTATTTTTTCAACCAATTGTTTGTAAAATTACAGGTTTTATATTCGGCGATGATTTTGATATAAGTATCTTTAATTTTATCATCAAACCATTTTCCAATGGCTTTAATTTGCTTTTCTTTTAAGGCCAACTCTTTAATTTTAGTATAATCTTTAGCATAATCAGCTGTATGTTGATCTATTCTATTAGTAACGGTAATCAGTTTATATGTTTTTTTTTCTTTTTCATCTGTATCTAAAATTGGTTGAGAAATCTCATCATCTTTTAAATTTGAAATTTGATTGTACAATGTAGGATCCATTTTGGTCAACTCAAAACGTGTATCTTGTGTATTTGGGTTGATTAATGTTCCTCCGTTGGCTCTTGTTTCTTTTTCGTCAGATTCTGTTCTGGCAGCGTCAGCAAAAGTAATTTGTTTGCTTTCTATTTTTGATCTGATGTTGGTAATTCTTTCTTTTGCTTCTTTCAACGCTTCCTCATTTACTTTGGGAGAAATTAAAATGTGGCGCAATTCTACCTCTTGTCCTTTTATCTTTTCTACTACAATAATATGATATCCGAAAATGGTTTCAAATGGTTCCGAAATCTCACCTTCCGCCAGACTAAAAGCAACATCTTTAAATTCTTTTACAAAAGGAGTTTTACGGTTCATTTTATAAAAACCTCCATTTGGGAGAGAAGCTTTATCTTGTGAATACAAAACCGCTTTGGTAGCAAAACTCGCTCCATCTAAAACATCCTTTCGCATAGCATTCAGTTTGTCAATAACTTTCTGCTTATCCTCTTTAGATACTTTTGGCTCAACCACAATCTGAGCTACTTCCATTTCGGCACCAAATGTTGGCAATTCTTCTTTTGGAATACTTTTAAAGAAATTACGAACTTCCTCAGGTGTAATTTCTACTGCACCAATGATTTTGTCCCTCATTTCTGAAGCTAATTTTTGTTCTTTTAAAATATCTGAAAAATACGTTTTAAATTCTTCTACCGAATTTTTTTTGTAAAATGCTACAATTTTATTGATGTCTCCACCCGCTTGCTGCATCATATAATTCAGCCTTTCGTCCATCATACCTCTAATCTCGGCATCACTCACTACGATACTATCCTGAATAGCCTGATGCGCATACAATTTATCTTCCAATAACTTGCCTAGCATCTGGCATCTTGTAATATCTTTTACAGAACCTCCCTGAGAACTGATTTCTAAAAATCCTTTGTCAATATCAGAATCCAAAACAATATAATCTCCAACTGTAGCAATAATACCGTCAATTTTTTGCCTTTGCCCTGAAGGAATTTCAACAGGTACTTGAGCCACAACAGAATCTTTGATGATCTCCTGAGCAGAAATAATTGAGTTGAAAAAAAGTAAAAAACATATTGTTAGTACAAACTTGTAATCAATAGTTTTTAGCTGTAGTTTTTTTGATAACATTATTTTAAATTTAATTTGAATGTAAAGTCCTTATGATGAGCCAAATTGATTTTTATTTTATGAATGTAAACAAACTTCTTTTTTTTGACTTATTGCGAACAAAAATAACAATTCAAACACATAATACAACAATCCAGAATAGTATTAACAAAAAATTATATAGAAGTAAGCAAATTCAACAATCTGCAAAGGCTTTAATTGTAAAAACTTCGGGAATTTATCTAAAATCTATCTTATTTTCTGCAAAATAAATTATCATTTATCTCTTTCATAAAATCAAATAATCTCTATTTGATAATCTATTGGCTTTTCATTAAAAATAAAAAACTTTTCAACACTACAACGTTTTCGTAACGAAAATATTTTCTTACAATTAATACAAATTAAAAAATTAACTACTTTAGTTTTTGATTTGTGATTTATATATCAAAATAATGATTATTCATCATTTTTAAGAAACGATAATTATCAAAATCATAATTCAGCCATTAATACCTTTACTAACTTAACCAAACATTATTATGAAAAAACCAAATTTTAGATTTTTTGTATTCGGCGCAGCTCTTGCATTTTTCTATTCGTGCGAAACCAATGAAAGTACAGATATTGACACCAAAGCTCAAAGCGAACAATTTGAAGTTATCAATGTTACCACACATGATGGTCAACCATTTAGCACCGGAAAAAAATCGTCATCAACAGGCAAATATGTAGCCAATCCTGGTGGCGGCGTTATGATGCAGGCCTTTTATTGGGATGTTCCCGCAGGAGGAAATTGGTGGAATACCGTAAATACCAAACTAACAGACTGGTCAAATGCCGGAATCGGATCTGTATGGTTGCCGCCTGTCTCTAAAGCGCAAAACGGTCCCTTTTCTATGGGTTACGATCCTACCGATTATTTTGATTTTGGAGATTATAATCAAAACGGAACAACAGAAACCCGTTTTGGTTCTAAAACAGAGTTGGTGAGCTTAATTACAAAAGCACACGCTGAAAACATGCAGGTTTATGCAGATATTGTAATCAACCACAACAGTGGCGGACAATCTGAAGCGAATCCTTTTACAGGAACCAATACCTGGACAAATTTTACGGGTATCTCTTCAGGCAAATTCAAACGTTCTGCTGCTAATTTTTATAAAAACAGTTTCGGAAACAATGATGAAGGCTCTTTTGGGGGATTCCCAGATTTATGTCACGCCGATCCTTATGTAAAGGACTGGTTATGGTTAAGAGCGGACGGAGTGGGGAAATATTATAAAAATACCATGAAATTTGATGGCTGGAGATTTGATTACGTAAAAGGTTTTGGGCCGTGGGTTGTAAATGCCTGGAACGCAAATGTAGGCGGATTTTCTGTGGGAGAATATTGGGATGCCAATGTAAACACACTTGAATGGTGGGCTAATAACGCCAATAGTTCGGTATTTGATTTTGCCTGTTACTATAAAATGAATGATGCCTTTGATGGTAACAATTTAAATGTATTGAATGATGACATGATGTGGAAAAGAAATCCTTACAAAGCTGTAACTTTTGTTTCGAACCACGATACTGATGAAATCTCAGGTAAGATGTTGGCCTATGCCTATATTTTGACTCATGAAGGTTATCCGACTATTTTCTACAGAGATTATGAAGAATGGCTGAATAAATCAAAACTAAATAACTTAATCTGGATTCACAACAACAAAGCAACAGGAAATACCTCTATTTTGTATACGGATAATGATGAGTATATCGCAAGAAGAAATGGTTATAACGGAAATCCGGGACTGGTAGTGTACCTAAATAATTCTGACACTTGGCAAGAAAGATGGATTCAGACTAACTGGGCCAATACTCAAATTAAAGATTTTACAGGAAATTCAACTTGGTACCCTACAACTCAGGGAGACAAATGGGTCAAAATTCAATGTCCACCGAGAGGATATTCGGTTTGGTCAATCAATCAATAATTTAAAAAAAACATAATCTAAGGCTGTCCTCAAAAGACAGCCTTATTTTTTTAGCATAAAGGATCATTTGTATAAAACAGGGACCTTTAAATTTAAGAAGTGAATATTTTTATTAGCCCGTAATTAATAGTACTTTTGCAACCTATTGATACAAAATATGAGCTTTTTAAAAGAAATACAACGCAGAAGAACCTTCGGAATTATATCGCATCCAGATGCAGGTAAAACAACATTAACTGAAAAATTGTTGCTTTTTGGAGGAGCGATTCAGGAAGCAGGTGCCGTAAAAAACAATAAAATTAAAAAAGGAGCAACAAGTGACTTTATGGAAATCGAACGCCAAAGAGGTATTTCTGTTTCTACTTCTGTACTTGCTTTTAATTATAAAGAAAAAAAAATCAACATTCTTGATACACCAGGACACAAGGATTTTGCCGAAGATACTTTTAGAACTTTAACCGCTGTAGACAGTGTTATTGTAGTGATTGACGTTGCAAAAGGGGTAGAGGAACAAACTGAAAAATTGGTTGCAGTTTGCAGAATGCGTAATATTCCTATTATCGTTTTCATCAATAAATTGGACCGTGAAGGAAAAGATGCTTTTGACCTTATGGACGAGGTTGAACAAAAACTGGGTCTTACGGTAACTCCTTTGAGTTTCCCAATCGGAATGGGGTATGATTTTCAGGGAATTTACAATTTGTGGGAACAAAACATCAATCTTTTTAGTGGTGACAGCCGCAAAAACATTGAGGAAACAATTGCTTTTTCTGATGTTCAAAGTCCTGAACTGGAAAAAATTATTGGTCAAAAACCAGCGGACAAATTACGAGAAGAATTAGAATTAATTGATGAAGTTTATCCAAAATTTGATCGTCAGGATTATTTAGACGGGAAACTTCAACCTGTGTTTTTTGGTTCTGCTTTGAATAATTTTGGGGTTAGAGAATTATTAGACTGCTTTGTAACGATTGCTCCGTCTCCGAGACCGAAAGATTCTGAAACTCGTCTTGTAGATCCTGCTGAAGAAAAAATGTCTGGATTTGTTTTTAAAATTCATGCTAACATGGATCCAAAACACCGAGACCGTTTGGCTTTTATCAAGATCGTCTCTGGTACTTTTGAAAGAAATAAGCCTTATTATCATGTACGCCAGAAGAAAAACTTAAAATTCTCAAGTCCAAATGCTTTTTTTGCTGAGAAAAAAGAAATAGTTGACATTTCATATCCCGGCGACATTGTTGGGTTACACGATACTGGAAACTTTAAAATTGGTGATACCTTAACTGAAGGAGAAATTATGAGTTTTAAAGGAATTCCGAGTTTCTCACCAGAACATTTTAGATACATTAACAATGCAGACCCTATGAAAGCCAAACAATTGGACAAAGGTGTCGATCAGTTAATGGATGAAGGTGTTGCACAGTTGTTTACCTTAGAAATGAATAATCGTAAAATTATTGGTACAGTTGGTGCTCTACAATACGAGGTGATTCAATATCGATTAGAACATGAATATGGTGCCAAATGTACCTATGAAAACTTCCCTGTTCATAAAGCATGCTGGGTAAAGCCAGACGATGCCAAAAATAATGAGTTTAAAGAGTTTAAACGTATCAAACAAAAATTCTTGGCGCATGATAAATACGGTCAGTTAGTCTTTCTTGCTGATTCTGATTTTACTATTCAAATGACGCAAAGTAAATATCCAACGGTTAAGTTATTTTTTACTTCAGAATTTGAATAAATCTATTTTAAAAGCAAATAAAAAAAGCGCTAATTTTAAAAATTAGCGCTTTTTTTTAATTTGAATCAATAAACCTTACTAAGTCATCATATTTCAAAAATCAATCTTTTTTAGGTTTGTCTAAAGTAGCTCCAAATGCTTGTCTATTAAAATTTATTCGATAAAATGAATTAAAATCGGACTAAGTACATAATATCTCTATTAATTCTCCTTTGGATGCTTTATAAAGCTATTATCAATTAAAAAGAATAGTACCCGCATTTAATTAGAAAGTAAAAACTCATCATTTTATAGACATAAAAAAAGCCCCATTTCTGGAGCTTTTATATTTTATGCTTGTCCTGCCGGACCAAAATTAAGCGGTATTGGCGCCTGTTCCGTTTCTTTGATTTCACCATGGGTGGCTTCAAATCTATGAATATTTTCACCAATTGCTCTTAATAATCTTTTAGCATGTTGTGGCGTCAAGACAATTCTCGATTTCACTTTGGCTTTAGGAGTTCCGGGCATTATATTCACAAAATCTAAAACAAATTCAGAAGATGAATGATTTATAATTGCAAGGTTAGAATAAATTCCTTCTGCAATAGTCTCGTCTAACTCGATATTTATTTGCTCTTGTTGTTGTTTCGGATTACTCATAATTTTATTTTTATTCTAAATTCCCTCTTCTCTTAAAGAAAAGAGGGATTTAGATAAGAATTAATAGATATATTCTTCTTTATTAGCCATCATTTCGTTGTAATCGTCTTTAGATCCTACAATAGTATTATCGTATTCTCTCATACCAGTTCCCGCAGGAATTCTATGTCCAACAATTACATTTTCCTTCAATCCTTCTAGATCATCAACTTTTCCAGCTACTGCAGCTTCGTTAAGTACTTTTGTTGTTTCTTGGAAAGAAGCAGCAGAAATAAATGATTTAGTTTGTAGCGAAGCTCTTGTGATACCTTGTAAAACTGGCGTTGCCGTTGCAGTAATTACATCTCTTGCTACTACCAGATTTTTATCGTTACGTTTTAGTAATGAATTTTCATCACGTAAGTCACGAGGTGTAATAATCTGACCTGGTTTTAATACAGCAGAATCTCCAGCATCTTCAACTACTTTCATACCATATAATTTATCGTTTTGAACAATAAAGTCTTTAGTATGAATTAATTGATCTTCTAAGAATAATGTATCTCCTGGATCTTGAACTCTAACCTTACGCATCATTTGACGAATAACTACCTCAAAGTGCTTGTCATTAATTTTTACCCCTTGTAGACGGTATACCTCTTGAATTTCGTTTACCAAATACTGTTGAACAGCAGCCGGACCTTGAATTCTTAAAATATCATCTGGTGTAATTGCACCGTCAGACAATGGTACTCCCGCTCTTACGAAGTCATTTTCTTGTACTAGAATTTGGCTTGAAAGTTTAACTAAATACTTTTTAATCTCACCAAATTTAGATTCGATAACAATTTCACGGTTACCTCTTTTGATTTTTCCAAAAGATACAACACCGTCAATTTCAGAAACGACAGCTGGGTTTGAAGGGTTACGAGCCTCAAGCAACTCCGTAATTCTTGGTAAACCTCCTGTAATATCTCCTGCTTTAGAAGAACGACGTGGGATTTTTACTAATACTTTACCTGCTTTAATTTTCTCACCATTCTCAACCATAAGGTGTGCCCCTACCGGTAAGTTATACGAACGAATCAATTCGCCTTCTTTACCATAAACCAATAAAGTTGGAATTAATTTTTTGTTTCTAGCTTCAGAAATTACTTTTTCCTGGAAACCTGTTTGCTCATCAATTTCGACCATGAATGATTGTCCTTGCTCTAAATCCTCGTAAGCAATCTTACCAGTAAACTCAGAAACAATTACACCATTATATGGATCCCATTTACAGATCACAGATCCTTTAGTAACTACTTCACCATCCTTAACAAAGATACTAGATCCGTAAGGAATATTGTGTGTATTTAAGACGATTCCAGTTTTCTCGTCAACCAATTTTAATTCAGTTGAACGCGATACTACGATATCTACCGCATTACCTTCGCTGTCTTCACCCTTAACGGTTTTTAAATCTTCAATCTCAAGTCTACCGTTAAATCTTGTAACAATACTAGATTCTTCAGAGATACCTCCAGCAACCCCTCCAACGTGGAACGTACGAAGTGTTAACTGTGTACCTGGCTCTCCAATAGACTGAGCTGCAATAACTCCTACTGCTTCACCTCTTTGTGTCATTTTTCCGGTAGCTAAATTTCTACCATAACATTTAGCACAAATACCTTTTAAAGCCTCACAAGTTAATGGCGATCTTACTTCTACTTTTTCAATAGGTGAAGCTTCGATAACTCTCATTATTGCTTCAGTAATTTGGTGACCAGACTGAACTAATACTTCATTCGTAAGAGGATTTATAACATCTTGCAATGCAACACGTCCTAAAATTCTTTCTCCTAAAGATTCAACAATTTCCTCATTTTTCTTCAAAGCAGAAACTTCAACACCTCTTAAAGTTCCACAATCTTCGATGTTTACAATAACATCTTGTGAAACGTCATGAAGTCTTCTTGTTAAGTACCCAGCATCGGCAGTTTTAAGAGCCGTATCCGCAAGTCCTTTACGAGCACCGTGAGTAGAAATGAAATACTCAAGAATCGAAAGACCTTCCTTAAAGTTAGAAAGAATCGGGTTTTCAATAATTTCTCCACCACCAGCAGTAGATTTTTTAGGCTTAGCCATCAAACCACGCATACCGGTTAACTGACGAATTTGTTCTTTAGAACCCCTCGCCCCAGAGTCAAGCATCATATATACTGAGTTGAAACCTTGTTGGTCTTCTCTAATATTTTTCATTGCTAATTCTGTCAACTGAGCATTTGCAGAAGTCCAAACATCAATAACTTGGTTGTAACGTTCGTTATTGGTAATAAGACCCATGTTATAATTTACAGAAATACCGTCAACTTGCTCTCTAGCATCTGCAATTAATTTAGTTTTTTGTTCTGGAATTCTAATATCACCAAGAGAGAATGACAAACCTCCTCTAAAGGCAAATTTATAACCCATATCTTTCATATTATCCAAGAAAGCTGCAGTAGTAGGTACGTTTGTCACACTTAAAATGTGTCCAATAATATCTCTAAGGTTTTTCTTAGTCAATACATCATTGATGTATCCAGCTGCTTCAGGTACTACTTCGTTAAATAATACACGTCCTGCAGTAGTTTGGATAATTTTATACACCAATTCTCCAGCTTCATTAAAATCTTTTGCTCTAATTTTTACACGAGCATTCAATTCTAATTTTCCTTCGTTTAATGCAATATTAACTTCTTCAGCAGAATAGAAAGTTAAGTCTTGACCTAAAATTACATGTTCTGGTGTCGAGATACGTTCTTTGGTCATATAATATAGACCCAAAACCATATCCTGAGAAGGTACTGTAATTGGAGCACCATTTGCAGGATTCAGAATGTTATGAGAAGCCAACATTAATAATTGTGCCTCTAAAATAGCCTCTGGTCCTAACGGCAAGTGAACTGCCATCTGATCCCCATCAAAATCGGCGTTGAAAGCCGTACATACTAATGGGTGCAATTGGATCGCTTTTCCTTCAATTAATTTTGGCTGGAAAGCCTGAATACCCAATCTGTGTAACGTAGGAGCACGGTTAAGTAATACTGGGTGTCCTTTAATTACGTTTTCAAGAATATCCCAAACTACGGGCTCTTTTTTGTCTATAATTTTCTTAGCAGATTTTACTGTTTTTACAATACCTCTTTCAATCAATTTACGGATAACGAAAGGTTTGTATAACTCAGATGCCATATCTTTTGGCAATCCGCATTCGAATAATTTCAATTCAGGACCAACAACAATTACCGAACGAGCAGAATAATCCACACGTTTTCCAAGTAAGTTTTGACGGAAACGTCCTTGCTTACCTTTTAAGGAATCAGATAATGATTTTAATGGTCTGTTAGATTCTGTTTTAACAGCAGAAGCTTTACGTGTGTTATCAAACAATGAATCTACAGATTCCTGCAACATACGTTTTTCGTTTCTCAAGATTACTTCAGGAGCTTTAATCTCCATTAATCTTTTCAAACGGTTATTACGGATGATCACACGACGGTATAAGTCATTTAAATCTGAAGTTGCAAAACGACCTCCATCAAGCGGTACAAGTGGACGTAATTCTGGTGGAATAACAGGAACCACTTTCATAATCATCCATTCAGGACGATTTTCGCGGTTTAAATTAGACTCACGGAAAGACTCTACAACTTGTAATCTTTTTAAAGCCTCAGTTTTACGTTGTTTAGATGTTTCATTGTTAGCACTGTGTCTTAGTTGGTAAGATAACTCATCTAAGTCAATACGCGCCAATAAATCCATAATACACTCTGCTCCCATTTTGGCAACAAATTTATTAGGATCAAAATCATCTAAATATTGGTTTTCCTGTGGAAGAGTATCTAAAATATTCAAATATTCTTCTTCAGTTAAGAAATCTAGTCTTTGTAATGATTCTCCATCTGCATTTTTAGCTATACCAGCCTGAATTACTACATATCTTTCGTAGTAAATAATCATATCTAATTTCTTAGACGGAAGACCAAGGATATAACCAATTTTGTTTGGAAGAGAACGGAAATACCAGATATGAGCAATTGGCACAACCAGATTGATGTGTCCTACTCTATCACGACGTACTTTTTTCTCTGTAACTTCAACACCACAACGGTCACAAATGATTCCCTTGTAACGAATTCTTTTATATTTACCACAAGCACACTCAAAATCTTTAACAGGTCCGAAGATTCTTTCGCAGAAAAGTCCATCACGCTCAGGTTTGTGCGTTCTGTAGTTGATTGTTTCTGGTTTTAAAACCTCTCCTCTTGATTCTTTTAAAATAGACTCAGGCGAAGCTAATCCAATAGAGATTTTGTTAAATCTTTTTACCGGATTTTTATCCTTATTATTATTTCTATTATTCATCATAGTTTTTACTATTGATTTATTTGCAATTAAAAAATTGATTCTTTTTGAAGCTTTACGCATTACGCTATATGCTTTAGGCACGTGCCTGCGGCTTAAAGCTTAAGACATACAGCTTTCAAAACACAACCTCGGGTTACTTCTCTAAACTTCAAACCTTTATTATTTTGAAGTGCTAATTATAAAACATGTAGTTTTTATAAAAAATCGGAACGGTTTACGGGTATAAATCCTAAAAACTCTTTTAAAAAAGTGTTCAGTATTCAGAATTTAGTGTTCAGTTTATCACTGATTACTAAATACTGAACACTGAATACTAAAATACTATTCTTCTAAACGAATGTCAAGTCCAAGACCTTTCAATTCATGCATCAATACATTGAATGATTCAGGTAATCCCGGTTCTGGCATAGACTCACCCTTAACGATAGCTTCGTAAGTTTTTGCTCTACCAATAACGTCATCCGACTTAACTGTTAAGATTTCACGTAGCGTACTTGATGCTCCATAAGCCTCAAGTGCCCAAACCTCCATCTCTCCAAAACGCTGACCTCCAAATTGAGCTTTACCTCCAAGTGGCTGTTGTGTAATCAACGAGTATGGTCCGATAGAACGTGCGTGCATCTTATCATCAACCATGTGTCCTAATTTAAGCATGTAAATTACACCCACGGTTGCTGCTTGATGGAAACGCTCTCCAGTACCACCATCATAAAGGTATGTATGTCCAAAACGTGGCACTCCAGCTTCATCAGTTAATTCATTAATTTGGTCTAAAGAAGCACCATCAAAAATTGGAGTAGCAAATTTTCTACCTAAATTTTGTCCAGCCCATCCAAGTACCGTTTCATAAATCTGACCAATGTTCATACGTGAAGGTACCCCAAGTGGATTCAATACGATATCTACCGGTGTTCCGTCTTCAAGGAAAGGCATATCTTCATGACGAACGATTCTTGCAACAATACCTTTGTTACCGTGACGTCCTGCCATTTTATCCCCTACTTTCAGTTTACGTTTTTTAGCGATGTAAATTTTCGCTAATTTCAAGATTCCAGATGGTAATTCATCTCCAACTGTAATAGTGAATTTCTCTCTTCTTAAAGATCCTTGTAAGTCGTTCAGCTTAATTTTATAGTTATGAATTAAATCATTCACCATTTTATTTGTAGCGTCATCAGCAACCCATTGACCTTTGCTTAAGTGAGCAAAATCTTCTACTGCGTAAAGCATTTTCTGAGTATATTTTTTACCTTTTGGTAAAACTTCTTCACCCAAATCATTCATTACACCTTGAGATGTTTTTCCGTTAACAATCAGGAATAATTTTTCAACCAATCTGTCTTTTAATTCAACAAATTTAGTTTCAAACTCCATTTCTAAAGCGCCTAAAGCATCTTTATCCTGAGTACGTTTACGTTTATCTTTTACGGCTCTTGCAAATAATTTTTTGTCAAGAACTACACCGTGTAAAGATGGAGAAGCTTTTAATGAAGCATCTTTTACATCACCTGCTTTATCCCCAAAGATTGCACGAAGCAATTTCTCTTCAGGAGTAGGATCTGATTCTCCTTTTGGTGTAATTTTTCCGATCAAAATGTCGCCAGGTTTAACCTCTGCTCCAATTCTGATCATACCGTTTTCATCTAAATCTTTGGTAGCTTCTTCAGAAACGTTAGGAATATCGTTTGTTAACTCTTCATTTCCTAACTTAGTATCTCTAACCTCTAATGAATAATCATCAACGTGGATAGAAGTAAAAATATCATCACGAACTACTTTCTCAGAAATTACAATCGCATCCTCAAAGTTATACCCTTTCCATGGCATGAACGCAACTTTTAGGTTTCTACCTAAAGCCAATTCACCATTTTGAGTCGCATATCCTTCTGATAATACTTGACCAAGAACTACTCTGTCTCCCTTTCTTACGATTGGTTTTAAGTTGATACTTGTACCTTGATTGGTTTTTCTAAATTTAATTAAGTTATATGTTTTCTCATCAGCATCAAAACTTACCATTCTTTCTTCCTCAGTACGGTCGTATTTGATAGTGATAATATTGGCATCCACATATTCTACAGTTCCATCTCCTTCAGCATTAATCAATACTCTGGAATCTGAAGCCACCTGACGCTCTAAACCTGTACCAACAATTGGTGCTTCCGGACGGATCAAAGGAACCGCCTGACGCATCATGTTAGATCCCATCAACGCACGGTTCGCATCATCATGCTCCAAGAAAGGAATCAATGAAGCCGAAATCGAAGCGATCTGGTTCGGTGCAACGTCTGTATAATGTACTGCAGAAGGCTCAACAACTGGGAAGTCACCTTCCTCACGAGCAATAACATTGCTTGCTGTAATTTTACCTGTTGCATCCATTTCAATGTTTGCCTGAGCAATCATTTTTCCTTCTTCTTCCTCTGCACTTAAATATATAGGAGTACTTTCTAAATCAACTACACCATTTGTAACTTTACGGTAAGGTGTTTCGATGAAACCCATTCCGTTCACTTTAGCATAAACACCAAGAGAAGAAATCAAACCAATGTTTGGTCCCTCTGGAGTTTCAATCGGACATAAACGACCATAGTGTGTATAGTGAACGTCACGAACCTCAAATCCAGCTCTCTCTCTCGAAAGTCCACCAGGTCCAAGTGCAGATAATCTTCTTTTGTGTGTAATTTCAGCTAATGGATTCGTTTGATCCATAAATTGAGACAACTGGTTTGTACCAAAGAAAGAGTTGATAACCGATGATAATGTTTTAGCATTAATCAAATCGATTGGTGTAAACACCTCGTTATCTCTAACGTTCATTCTCTCACGAATAGTTCTCGCCATACGTGCCAAACCAACACCGAATTGTTGAGACAATTGTTCTCCAACTGTTCTAACACGACGGTTTGATAAGTGATCGATATCATCAATCTCTGCTTTAGAGTTGATCAACTCGATCAAATATTTTACAATGGTAATAATATCTTCTTTGGTAAGCACTTGCTTCTCCATTGGGATATCCAAACCAAGTTTTTTGTTCATTCTGTAACGACCAACTTCACCTAAATTATAACGTTGATCAGAGAAGAACAATTTATCTATAATACCACGAGCAGTTTCCTCATCAGGCGGTTCAGCGTTACGCAACTGACGGTAAATGTGCTCTACAGCTTCTTTTTCAGAGTTTGTTGGATCCTTTTGTAATGTGTTGTGGATAATAGCATAATCTGCTTGATTATTATCCTCTTTGTGCAACAAAATAGATTTTACGTTAGAATCAATGATTTCTTCAACATTATCTTTGTCGATAATAGTATCTCTATCAAGGATAATTTCGTTACGTTCGATAGAAACTACCTCTCCGGTATCTTCATCTACGAAATCCTCGTGCCAAGTGTTTAATACACGTGCAGCAAGTCTTCTTCCAATATATTTTTTAATTCCCGTTTTAGAAACTTTAATTTCTTCAGCAAGGTCAAAAATTTC
The DNA here is from genome assembly GCF_017948595.1 of Flavobacterium geliluteum. Classification (GTDB taxonomy): domain Bacteria; phylum Bacteroidota; class Bacteroidia; order Flavobacteriales; family Flavobacteriaceae; genus Flavobacterium; species Flavobacterium flavipigmentatum. The sequence continues at coordinate 43,481 of NZ_JAGFBV010000019.1, forward strand.
AAGGATATCCTTGTCTCTCTCAAACCCGATTGCACGGAATAAAGTAGTAACAGGTAATTTTTTCTTTCTATCGATATAAGCATACATTACGCTATTGATATCCGTAGAAAATTCTATCCAAGAACCTTTAAAAGGAATTACTCTGGCAGAATAAAGTTTTGTTCCATTTGCATGGAATGATTGTCCAAAGAAAACTCCAGGAGAACGGTGTAGTTGAGATACTACTACACGCTCAGCACCGTTGATAACAAAAGTACCGCTTGGCGTCATATAAGGTATTGTTCCAAGATAAACATCTTGTACAATAGTTTCAAAATCTTCGTGTTCTGGGTCAGTACAATATAGTTTCAACCTGGCTTTTAAAGGCACACTATAGGTAAGACCTCTCTCTATACATTCTTGAATTGTATAACGTGGTGGATCAACAAAATAATCTAGGAACTCCAATACAAAGTTATTTCTTGTATCTGTAATTGGAAAGTTTTCCATGAAGGTATTGTATAACCCTTCGTTGCCTCTTTCGTCAGATTTCGTTTCTAATTGAAAGAAATCTTTAAAAGATTTAACCTGAACATCTAGAAAATCTGGATAGTCAGGAATATTTTTTGTAGAGGCAAAATTCAATCTTTCAGTCTGATTTGTTATCATCAATGGACAAAATTTTGATTAAAAAAAAGTAATTTTTTGTGTAAAAACACAATGTTTAATAGATACCTTCTTTTTAAAATCAACACATCTTTAAAAATGAATCTGTAAAAACCGGTTCAATTTTTTTCTTCGTATTGATCAAAAACTTTTTCGTATTTTAAACTATGTGATAATAAAACTTGTAATATTTTATTATACGAAAAATGGTTTAGGTCATTGAGCGTTCACTCAAGACCTAAACCTAGTTCTTAAAACCGAGTAAACTTATTTAAGTTCAACTACAGCTCCAGCTTCTTCTAATGATTTTTTAAGACCTTCAGCCTCTTCTTTAGAAACACCTTCTTTAACGTTACTTGGAGCACCGTCAACTACATCTTTAGCTTCTTTAAGACCTAAACCTGTAAGTTCTTTAACTAATTTTACAACAGCTAATTTAGAAGCTCCAGCTTCTTTCAATACTACTGTAAATTCAGTTTGTGCTTCTTCAGCAGCACCTTCTCCACCACCAGCAGCAACTACTACAGCTGCAGCAGCAGGCTCGATACCATACTCATCTTTTAATATTGTTGCTAATTCGTTAACTTCTTTAACTGTTAAGTTAACTAATTGTTCTGCGAATTGTTTCAAATCTGCCATTTTTTCTATCGTTTAAAATGATTTGTAAAATTATATTTTGTTTATTGTGCGCTATTTAAGCTGCAAGGAAAATAAATTCCTTACAATAATTATTATGCTTCAGTTTCTTCTTCGCTACCTGCGAATTTATTTTGTAAAGCAGAGATAATTCTTTGAGCTGGTGATTGTAACAATCCAATAAGTTCTCCAAGAAGTTCTTCTTTAGATTTAATAGTTGCTAACGCATCTAATTGATCATCACCAATATAAATTTCAGAATTAATATAAGCTCCTTTTAATAAAGGTTTAGCTGATTTTTTTCTGAAATCTTTAATTATTTTTCCAGGTGCATTTGCCACATCTGAAATAAATATAGCACTATTACCAGTCAATACTGAAGGTAAATCACCATAGTCATTAGCAGAAGCTTCCATTGCTTTTGCAAGCAAAGTATTTTTTACAACCTCTAATTTAATACCTGCTTTAAAGCAAGCTCTTCTTAAGCTTGAAGTTGTTTCTGCGTTTAATCCAGAAATATCAGATACATAAATAATATTTGTACCAGCTAACTGTGCAGTTAAATCTTCAATCGCGATTGATTTTTCTTCTCTAGTCATACTAAAAATTATTAACTACCAATTATACTGCTTTAGGGTCCAATGCGATTGCAGGACTCATAGTGCTTGTAAGGTGAATACCTTTAATATAGGTACCTTTAGCAGCAGTTGGTTTAAGTTTGATTAATGTTTGAATAATTTCGTGTGCATTGTCATAAATTTGCTCCGCTCCAAAAGAAACTTTACCAATTCCTGCATGTACGATACCAGTTTTATCAACTTTAAAGTCAATTTTACCAGCTTTAACCTCTGCAACAGCTTTTGCAACATCCATAGTTACAGTACCTGTTTTAGGGTTTGGCATTAAACCTCTAGGTCCTAAAATACGACCTAATGGACCTAATTTACCCATAACAGCTGGCATCGTGATAATTACATCAACATCTGTCCAACCATCTTTAATTTTTTGTAAATAATCGTCAAGACCTACATAATCAGCTCCAGCTTCTTTAGCTTCCGCTTCTTTATCTGGAGTAACCAATGCTAATACTTTAACGTCTTTACCTGTTCCGTGAGGTAATGTAACCACACCTCTAACCATTTGATTCGCTTTTCTTGGATCTACACCCAAACGAACTGCGATATCAACTGACTCATCAAATTTTGCAGAAGCTATAACTTTAATTAATGCAGCTGCATCTTTTAAAGAGTATAGTTTGTTCTTTTCAATTTTTGAAGCAGCCTCTTTTTGCTTTTTTGTTAATTTTGCCATTTCTTTCTCTTAATTAAAAAGGAGCATCTCCTGATACAGTTATACCCATAGATCTAGCAGTTCCAGCGATCATGCTCATAGCAGATTCGATTGTAAATGCATTTAAATCTACCATTTTATCTTCAGCAATTGCTTTGATAACGTCCCAAGTAACACTAGCTACTTTTTTACGATTTGGTTCACCTGATCCAGACTTTAGCTTTGCAGCTTCCAATAATTGGACAGCGGCTGGAGGAGTTTTTACAACAAAATCAAATGATTTGTCTTTATACACAGTAATTTGTACTGGGCATATTTTGCCGGGTTTATCTTGTGTTCTAGCATTAAACTGCTTACAGAACTCCATGATATTAACTCCAGCAGCTCCTAAAGCAGGTCCAACCGGTGGCGATGGATTCGCAGCACCTCCCTTAACTTGTAGTTTAACTACCTTACTAATTTCTTTAGCCATTTTTTAAAAAATTTAACACTATAATTATTGGAAGCAATTATAGTGGTTATTATAGATGTAACAAAAATTATACTTTTTCAACCTGCATAAAACTCAATTCTAATGGCGTTTTTCTTCCGAAAATCTTCACCATTACTTCAAGTTTACGCTTTTCTTCATTGATTTTTTCAACCGTTCCGTTAAATCCATTAAAAGGACCATCGATCACTTTTACAGTTTCACCTAAGTTGAAAGGAATAGCGCGAGTATCTGTATTTACAGCCAACTCATCCACTTTACCTAACATTCTATTTACTTCAGAAAGTCTCAAAGGAACAGGTTCTCCACCTTTGATCTCACCTAAAAAACCAATTACACTAGTAATAGACTTGATAATATGAGGTATCTCACCAACTAAGTTAGCTTCGATCATAACATATCCAGGAAAATAAACTTTATCCTTAGACATTTTCTTTCCCTCTTTTACAGTAACTACTTTTTCTGTAGGCACTAAAACTTGGGAAACATAATCGCCCATACCTAATCTGGCAATCTCAGTTTCGATGTAAGCTTTGACTTTGTTTTCCTGTCCGCTTACAGCTCTAACTACGTACCATTTTTTTACATTATTATCTGCCATCACAAAAAAATTATCCTTTTAACCAGTTAAAAAATCCAGCCAAAGCTTTTGCAAAAAATTCGTCTACTCCCCAAGTCGCCAAAGCGAATAAGATTGAAAACACAGCCACAACAATTGTCAATTTTTGAACCTCAGCCCATTCAGGCCAAGTAACATTTGACTTTAACTCTTCGAAAGCCTCTGATAAATAATTAGTAACTTTTGTCATTTGATATATTTTTTATTGCACGGGCGGAGGGATTCGAACCCCCATCAACGGTTTTGGAGACCGCTATTCTACCCTTGAACTACGCCCGTAATTAAAAGCCAGTGATTTCAGTTAAGAAAATCAACTGGCTTTTTATAATTTTATAGGATTAACCTACGATTTCAGTCACCTGACCAGCTCCTACTGTTCTACCACCTTCACGGATAGCAAAACGTAAACCTACGCTCATTGCGATTGGGCTTAATAAAGAAACATTGATAGTCAAGTTATCTCCTGGCATTACCATCTCTACACCTTCTGGTAAAGTAATAACTCCTGTCACGTCAGTTGTACGAACGTAGAACTGTGGACGGTAGTTATTATGGAATGGAGTATGACGTCCACCTTCTTCTTTTTTCAAGATATAAACTTCAGCTTTGAAAGTAGCGTGTGGTTTTACTGATCCTGGCTTAATGATAACCATTCCTCTTTTGATAGATTCTTTATCAACACCTCTTAACAATAAACCTACGTTATCTCCAGCTTCTCCTCTGTCAAGGATTTTACGGAACATCTCAACTCCTGTAATAGTAGAAGTTAATTTATCAGCTCCCATACCAATGATTTCAACAGCATCTCCTGTATTAGCAATACCAGTTTCGATACGACCTGTAGCAACAGTTCCACGACCAGTAATTGTAAATACATCCTCAACTGGCATCAAGAATGGTTTTGCAGTATCACGGATTGGCTCTTCGATCCAAGAATCTACAGCTTCCATTAATTCAATGATTTTAGGAACCCAAGCAGGATCATTATTCAATCCTCCTAAAGCAGAACCTTGAACAACAGGACCATTATCTCCATCATATTCATAGAAAGACAATAAATCTCTAATTTCCATTTCAACAAGCTCTAACAACTCAGCGTCGTCAACCATATCTACTTTGTTCATGAAAACAACCATTCTAGGAATACCAACCTGGCGACCTAAAAGGATGTGCTCACGAGTTTGTGGCATTGGACCATCTGTAGCAGCAACTACCAAGATAGCACCATCCATTTGAGCAGCACCAGTAACCATGTTTTTTACGTAATCCGCGTGACCTGGACAGTCAACGTGAGCGTAGTGACGGTTAGCTGTTTCATACTCTACGTGCGATGTATTAATAGTAATACCTCTTTCTTTCTCCTCTGGAGCGTTATCGATTTGATCAAACGATTTTGCTTGACAGTAACCAGCATCAGACAATACTTTTGTAATTGCTGCAGTTAATGTAGTTTTTCCGTGATCCACGTGTCCAATTGTACCTATGTTTAAGTGCGGTTTGGAACGATTAAAATTCTCCTTTGCCATTTTACTTAATTTTTAATCTTAGTTATATATTAATTCAATTTCCTACTTACTTGAGCCAATGTCGGGAATTGAACCCGAGACCTCTTCCTTACCAAGGAAGCACTCTACCCCTGAGCTACACCGGCAGAGAGTTCTGATTTTAGATTTTTTGAATTTAGATTTCAGATTTTTTTTTAAAACCCAAAACCTACAATCCGAAATCTCAACTTCTTCTTTTTGTGGGGAGAGCAGGATTCGAACCTGCGAAGTTCACACAGCAGATTTACAGTCTGCCCTCGTTGGCCGCTTGAGTATCTCCCCTACTTTTTTTATTAAAACTCTATGCCTCTTGAGCCGGCGGAGGGACTCGAACCCACGACCTGCTGATTACAAATCAGCTGCTCTAGCCAACTGAGCTACGCTGGCATTATTTGATAAAAAAAGTCCGCTATTTCTAACGGACTGCAAATGTAGTTATTTTATCCTTGAATCAAAACATTTTTTAAAAAAAATTTCAATTATATATGCGCTCTTATTTTTTCTTTCCTTTTTACTAGTAAACGTTCTAACGATTCCGCCGAAAGCTCTACAGCTTCTTCAAATGTTTTACATTGTTTTTTAACTAAAAAATCATCCCCAGGAACATTAATCTTTATCTCTACAAATTTATTCTCCTTGTCACTCGTCTTCTCAACCTTTAAATACACATCTGACGAAACAACTCGGTCATAATATTTTTCTAATTTATCCATTCTTTCCTGAACGAAATCGACTAACTTTCTGTCAACATTAAAGTTAACTGCATGAACATTTACCTTCATAATACTAATTTTAGGGTTAAACATTTCAGAATTACTATTTATTTCGAGGATGAGCATTCGCATACACTTTTTTAAGCTCTGCTAAACTATTATGAGTATAAACCTGTGTCGAAGCCAAACTCGAATGTCCTAATAATTCTTTCACTGAATTTAAATCTGCTCCGTTATTTAATAGATGAGTCGCAAAAGTATGCCGAAGCACATGCGGACTCTTCTTTACTTTTTCAGAGACCCTACTAAAGTAAGAATTTATTAATCGATACACAAAAGATTCACTCAATTTTAACCCTTTTTGAGAAATAAAAAAATATTCGTCGTCGATTATATTTTCCATGTTCAACCGTTCTCCTAAATACACATTAATCTGCTGCACTATAATTGGCAAAATAGGAATAATTCGCTCTTTACTTCTTTTTCCTAAAACTTTAATTACACTTGAAGACAAATCAACATTCTGCACCTGAAGCTGAATGAGTTCTGCTCGTCTTATTCCTGTTGTGTACAACAAATCTATTATTAGTTTATCACGCACTTCTTCAAAACCAGAAGGATTATTTATCGTTTGCATTAAATCCGCAAGCTCCTTTTCTGAAAACGGAATTTGAATTGTCTTGGGAGTTTTTAGCGATTTATGTTTCAGCATCGGACTCACTTCTATTTGTTTTGTTTTCAAAAGAAATTTATAAAAAGACTTTAAAGAAGCCATTTTTCTATTTACCGAAACATTCGAAATTTCAGCATCAACAAGCGAAACAATCCAGCTTCTTATTTGGCTATAATTTACTTTTTCGATGTTTTCCTGCTCAAAACAAACCTTATTAAACTCCTCAAAAGCCAGAACATCCGCCAAATAACCATTTACGGTATGGTCGGAATATTTTTTTTCTAATTGAAGATAATCACGAAAAGCTTCTTTATTTGTTTTCATCAAAAGACAGGATTTTTTTAACAAAGCATCTCTTTACATCTAAATTATCATTCATTAAATTAAAAAAAAAGACATAAAAAAACCGTTAGCATCAAAGTTATAACTTTATGATGACTAACGGTAATTATTTTGAAAAGCTAGTATTAACTTTCTAAACCATCTCTCATGTTTTGAATGTAAGCCGCTTTTTGAATTTGAGCTCTTTTGATTACAGAAGGCTTAATAAAAGCAGTACGTGCTCTTAATTGACGAACAGTTCCTGTTTTATCAAATTTTCTTTTATAGCGCTTTAATGCTCTATCGATATTTTCTCCGTCTTTAATTGGTATAATTAACATAATATTGACACCTCCTCTCGTTAAGGGTGCAAAAGTAACTATTAATTATGAATCATGAGACGTTTTTTTTGTTTTTTTTAAAAAAATCAAAACCTCTGAATAAAAAAAATACAAAAGCAACAACTAAAAAGACAAAAATACAAACCATTCCAAAGTTTTTCTTCTCAGTCAAAATATTCCAATCATAAAATTTATACTCTTTAAAAATTGATAAAAAAGTCATAAAAATTGCTAAAATTGGGATAGTTATTTCCCATAAAAAAACATACAGAATAGAGCTATTATTAAACCCTTTCATGGATTTAATCAAAAATTTATTCAAAAAAAAATTAAAAAAAACAGACAATAATAAAGCCATATACATTCTAAAATTCCATGTTAAAGCTACTCTATCCCATAAAACAATCCAAAAGAAAATGACTATCACAAAAAAAGGAAAAATCATATCCCAAAAAACATCAAAAATATTTTTTTTATTTTTAATATCCATTTTTTTATTCAGTTAATATTAATTCACTTTCTTGTGGTACATTCAACATTTGATTAAAAAGCTCTATATCTTCCTTTGATAATTTTAACCCAGGCATTTCATCTACAAAAAAATCTTCTTTTACGTATAACACTTCTTCAAATTTAGTTATTGTAAGATGATGCATACAATCAACTGCAGCCCAAATAATAGTTGTCGCAGCTCCTCCAACAGCTCCCGACGCTGCACCGAAAACAGCTCCTCCAACTCCTCCTGTTATAGTTCCAACGCCAGGTAAAGCGACAGTTCCTCCTGCAAGACCAACTTTAACCCCAGCGATTCCACCAACAACAACACCTGTCACTATAGCCCTACCAATATCTTTTCCATATCTACCAATACATTTTAAGTAATCTGTATAATCACCAGTCTTTAATGTTTTATTACTATAGCTGTTTTCAATACTATAAAAGGAAAATAACTTATTTACAGTTTTTTCAACTGAAGATAAAACAAAATTAGTTTGATATTTAAAACCACTAGAAAAATTACTCAAATCAAGTTCTTGTTTTTTATTTTTTATTAATTCTAAAATCATATAATTATCAGAATTTGCTAATTCATTATAAAAGGTTAATAAAAAAGCATTTTCAATATTATTATAAAAAGGATTATTTGGAATCTTTATTTCAGGATTGCTTTCAAAATTCTTATTATAAAGTTTGCTACTCCCTACCACAACAACATACTTATCAACGAAACTTTTCACCTCTTCTTCATTACTAAATTTTCCATCAAACTCATCTACTCTTTGTTTGATGTTTTTATCCATCAATGAAAAGTCTAGATTTCCATCAACATTCTTATTTTCATTAATTTCCTTACTACAGGACAAGAAAATTGATAACACAAAAAGACATAGGCTTTTTTTCATAATTCAAATTTTAAAGATTTATAATTTTTCAAATATAAACCATAAAAAATAATTACAAAGTAAAAACTTACAAAAAAAATTATTTTAACAAATTTCTAGAAATTACTAATTTTTGAATTTCAGTAGTTCCTTCGCCTATCGTACACAATTTTGCATCTCTGTAAAACTTCTCAACCGGAAAGTCTTTGGTATAACCATAACCTCCATGTATCTGAACAGCTTCGTTAGCCACCTTTACACATACTTCTGACGCATACATTTTGGCCATTGCACCCAATGTTGTAACTGGTTTATGTTGCTGCTTTAAAAACGCTGCTTTGTGCAACAACAACTCCGAAGCTTCAATTTCAGTGGCCATGTCTGCCAATTTAAAAGAAATCCCCTGAAAATTACTGATTGGTTGCCCGAATTGGTATCTTTCTTTAGAATATTTCAACGCCGCTTCATACGCTCCTTTTGCAATTCCTAATGATAATGCACCGATAGAAATTCTGCCTCCATCTAATATTTTCATGGCCTGAATAAAACCTTGTCCCACTTCGCCCAACCTGTTGGCATCTGGCACGCGACAACCATCAAAAACCAATTCGGCTGTTTCACTGGCACGCATTCCTAATTTATTTTCTTTTTTTCCTGATGAAAATCCCGGCATCCCTTTTTCGAAAACAAAAGCCGTCATACCTTTTGAATCTCCTTTTTCGCCAGTTCGCACAATTACCACTGCAATATCACCCGAAATAGCATGTGTAATAAAATTTTTAGCTCCGTTTACAATCCACGAATCGCCATCTCGTACCGCAGTCGTATTCATTCCGCCTGCATCAGAACCCGTATTATGTTCGGTTAAACCCCAAGCACCAATATGCTCAGCTGTTGCTAATTTCGGAATCCATTTTTTCTTTTGATCTTCATTTCCAAAAGTCAAAATATGATTGGTGCATAAAGAATTATGGGCCGCTACAGACAATCCGATAGACGGATCTACCTTAGAAATCTCTTCAATAATTGTTATATATTCGTGATATCCCAACCCAGAACCTCCATATTCCTCAGGAACAAGAACTCCCATAAATCCCATCTCTCCTAATTTTTTAAATAAAGGAATCGGGAAAATTTGAGCTTCATCCCACTCCATTATATTAGGTCTTATATTTTTCTCAGCAAAATCTTTTATTGATTCAGCAATCATTGATTGCGTTTCGTTGTAGTCAAAATTCATTTTTCAGATGTTTTTTTTTAGAACTCCAAATATAAACTAATTATTTTTGCTTTTTCAACAGGAAAAGCTTTAATTTTTACCAAATCCTCAATATTTATGATTTTTCCGTTCATACTTCGATACGTTACTATTTGTTTTGCCAAAGCATATCTAAAATAAGGAAACTGAGACAATTCCTTTAAAGAAGCATCATTTATAGCTATTTTTTTAAATTTTGGAATAGCTGAAACTTTAAAATGTAGATTTAATTCAACTAGTACTTCTGGAGAAAGCCCCCAAATGTCATTCATCTGTTCCATCGAAACAAAACCTCCAAAGCTTTCTTTTTGTTTTAAAATACGAATAGATAATGCTTCTCCTATTCCATAAATTTTCATCAAATCTTCCTGTGTCGCCTGATTAATATCTAAAGTTACTATTTTTTCTTTTTTGAAAAAAATCTTCTGATTTGAATCCTTTTTAAACTTTTTTGCTGCATTTCCTTTAGTTACCCAATCAGGAAATTTAAAATAAGGAGAAATTGCAAGAAGTAAAGAATCTGAAACTTTGGTCACTTCTTGAAACTCTTTGGCAGAATTAACATATTTATTTTCTTTTCTAAAGGATAATAGTCTGTCAATTTCCTGAACTGACATTCCGAGTTTGTATCCTTTATAATCAGAGATAAAATTAGGATTAAAAGGAAATACTTTTGGCTTTTGATTGTATTTCAAGCTCTTTAAAACATCAATCTGGGGTTGCAAAGTCATCCATTTTTGCTCTTCTGGTGTGATTTTTTCTTTCTCATTAAAATCAACAAAAAAATAAACCAACTGTAGAGAAACGATAACTACCAAAAATAAAAATACTCCTGTACGTTGCTGATTTGTAAACCTAAAATACTGTACTAACGATCTGAAATTCATCTTAAACTACTCTATTATAATTTATTTAAAAATATAAATTAAGAGAAAAAATATTGATTTATTAAGAAAATTAGTAAAAAAATTCACTTTATCATAATTATTTATTCTACCTTTAAAGTGAAATTAATTTAATGAATTACAGTACTTAAAGAATATTCTCTATCCTTATTCATTAAAATTTGAACTTTTTATCACTTAAAACGAAATAATTGTTTTTATTTTTTACAAAAAACGATACATTTGGAGCTTAATAACAATAAACCACTATAATAGTATGTCAATAATGCGAGTTAAACCAATATCTGCTTTTGAAGCCGATATGAAGAAAAGTGATTTAAAAAGGGTTTTAGGAAAATGGAGCCTTACTGCCATTGGAGTTGGCGCAATTATTGGTGGAGGAATTTTTGTTCTTACTGGTACAGGTGCATATTATCATGCAGGTCCGGCATTAGCACTTTCTTTCATTATTGCAGGTATTGCCTGTGTATTTGCAGCTCTTTGTTATTCTGAGTTTGCATCGATTTTACCTGTTGAAGGTTCTGCTTATGCATACGCCTATGGTACAATTGGTGAAATTTTTGCTTGGATTATCGGATGGGGCCTTATCCTAGAATATGCGATGGGATCGATGACCGTAGCAGTATCCTGGTCCGGATATTTTAATAAATTGCTTAAAATGTTTCACATTCACCTCCCAGAATATCTTACCACTGATCCTGCTAGTTATACAGGAGAAGGTTTTTCTATGAATCTACCTGCTTTTTGTATCGTTCTTTTAGTTATTTCATTACTTATAAAAGGAACAAAAAGCGCTGCGAAAGCTAATAATATGATCGTGATTCTTAAAGTTTCTGCCGTTATATTTGTAATTATTGCAGGTCTTTTCTTCATTAATACAGCAAACTGGCATCCATTTATTCCAGAAGCTACTCAAATTGTCGAAAAAGAAACTACACACAATGCATACGGGATAGCCGGAATTGTATCAGGAGCAGCAGCTATTTTCTTTGCTTACGTAGGGTTTGATGCCGTTTCTACGCAAGCTGGAGAAGCTATTAATCCTAAAAAAGACGTTCCGTTTGCAATCATTGCTTCTTTACTAATCTGTACTGTACTGTATATCCTTGTTTCTTTAGTACTAACGGGAATGATGAATTACAAAGATTTTAACCCACTAGGAAAATATCCTGAAGCTATAAAAGCTCCGGTTGCATACGCCTTTGATATTGCTGGACAAAACTGGGCTGGTTTTATAATCACTATTGCTGCAACTATTGGTTTGGTTTCGGTATTAATGGTAATGATTATGGGACAGTCAAGAATTTTCCTTGGTATGTCTAAAGACGGTTTAATTCCTGCTGTTTTTTCTAAAGTAAATCCAATTTCAGGAACACCAAAAACCAATTTAATGATCTTGGGCTTTATTATTGCCGTAGTGGCAGCCTTTACGCCGATCAACAAATTAGCAGATATGACAAGTTTTGGAACCCTGTTTGCTTTTACAATGGTTTGTATTGCCGTGTGGATTTTAAGAGTAAAACAACCTCAATTAACTCGTACATTTAAAGTGCCTGCACTACCAATAATTGCAGTTTGTGGTATTTCTATCAATACTTATCTGATGATCAATTTGAGTAAAGATGCCCAATTACTATCACTTGGTTGGTTGCTAATTGGTGTAATTGTATATTTTGGATATAGCAAAAAGAGATCAAGACTTAATAAAACCGAAACTGAAGAATAGTTTCTAAAGATATCATAAAAAACTCCAAATACACATTTGGAGTTTTTTTATAGATCAAAAACTGAAGTTCGTTTTGCCCGAATTAAATCCTTTAGGCGAATCCAAAAGGCTAATGTCAGGTAGACACCAAAACCTAGACCTACCGTTACAAACGAAATATAAATAAAAAACAGTCGTACGCTGGTAACCCTCATACCCAACTTGTCTGCCAAACGAGACGATACGTGAAAACCATATTTTTCGAAAAAAAATTTAAGCCGAAGAATTGCAGACATTTTTATAATTTGTAATAAATACAAAAATACAAAATTATCTGATACTTTATTTACTTATTATTTTTTAAAAGCTCCATTCCTACCACACACTTTAAGCACGCACTTTTATTACAATATTCGTTTTTGAGCTGTAATAATGACTGCGTTTCAAAAGCATTTTTAGACTTTATTCCAAATGAATTAAATTTTTCTATAATTGAATTTTTTTCGGGTGCCACTTCATCCAAAAGCATGATCAAATCCTCAGAAATTGAGTCGCCCATTACTTTTGCAAAAGTAAATTGAACAGGAATAATAGTATTGATAACCAATAAATCTATAAATGACTTTGAAAGAAATTTAGCTTTTTTAGGACTTTGTTTATCAAACTGAAAATGATTTTGCCAGTACGATCCGGCCGAAACTTCAAAGACATTATAAATTTCTTTTAAAGACTTTAAAGCTGTAATTTTCGAAAATAAATTTTGCTGTTTATGATACAAATTTACTAATTGCGAAAGGCGAATGGTTGGAAAATTGTCTGGACGATGCTTAAAAAACTGGACTGGTTCTACATATACTTTTTCTAATTGGTATTTGTGAATTAGATAAAAATAGCTAAATTTTAAATCTTTAAAATAGACATCTTCTTTCTCTGAATCTAACAAACCTGAGACTCCAAAGAGCAATGATTCGAGATTAACCAGTTCGAAACTTTCTTTTCGGATGATAGAAAACGGAAGGGCTTTTGCAATCTGAAAAAAAGAATTTCCATTGGTATTCAAACCAAAATTCTTCGCCAGCAAGCTAAACAAAACAGCTTCCCAATCCTGATTTGTTTCATTCAACAAATCATAAATAGGTTTTGATTTTCGCTCTAATCGCTCAAAAAACAAACGTTCCAACCAACTTTTAAACACAAATTCATCAATTTGACTAATTTGTTTTTCGCAAAATATCCAAGACTTTGGAGCCATTAAAGCCTGATAATTTGAAATAATTTCTGGAGCAACATAATTTTTTAAAACCAAAACTGGAATTTCAGTATTATTTTGCCTAAAAATTTCAGTATCGTGCTCCCAAACAACATGTAAAATTACGCTTTCATAAGCGGTGTCTCGTTCATGATGATGCAAATACCAATCGGAAGATTTTATATGAATTTCAATATTTCCAGCCCATTTCTGATTACCAATTTTTATTTGAGCATTAAAAAAGTCTGGTCCGGCGAGTTCTAAGTAGTCCCCTGTTTTAATAATAGTTACCTGCTCATCTTGAGTAGTTCTTAAATTTAAAGTATCAAACTTCTTGAATCTCCAGAGATAATGAAGAAAATCTTCTTTCATATTATGTTTTATATCCGTTTATAAAACATAAATATAGTAAATTTAATCTTACAAAATTATTTCAACATGTATAATTTTGCACAAGCCCTAGCATCTGATAAAGCCTCGTGATGATTCAATTGTATGTTCATTTCGCGACAGCAATCGCTCAATTTTGTGGGTTTTAAACCTTTAGCCTTATATATTTTTGGTACATTCCCAACGCGTAGGAATATTCAAATCTTCATACTGCAAACCATAAAGTGCCATTGATTTACTCAAAACATTCCGATCAAAACTTTCGTTATGTGCCACTACGATTCTATTTTTTAATCTTTTTTCAATTTCCGGATATACCTGCAAAAATGATTTTGCGTTTACCGTATGACTCGGGTAAATACCATGAACTTGAATCGTAAATGGCGAATAAATATTATTGGGCGGTTTAATTAAGGAAACAAATTCATCAACTATAATTCCGTTTTCTACGGTAACAATACCAACAGAACACGGATGATATGCCGTTGCGGTTTCAAAATCTATGGCGGTAAAATTCATCTTTTTCCTTTAAAAATAAAAATCCATAAACCCAACTTATATATCAGATTTATGGATTTTAAAGTTACAAATTATGATTTTATTTTATCGATCCAATAATATCATATTTGGTAATAATATGGTGATTTCCGTTTTCTAAGTCTACCAAAACGGCATCGTTTTCTTTGGTAAATAATTTAGAAACTTCTTCGATAGGCGTAGCCAATTTTACAATTGGAAAAGGTTTTCCCATCACCTCTTTTATCGGTTTTTCGGCTACATTTTTGTCGGCTACATAACTTCTGAATAAATCTGTTTCATCTACAGATCCTACAAAACCGTTAATATCTACAACAGGAATTTGCGAAATTTTATATTTACGCATGCGCTCAATCGCGTGCGAAACCAGCTCTTCTGTACGAACAACAATTAATTGTTTGTCGATATGGTCTTTAATAACATCCTCGGCTTTGGTAATATTTTCGTCCAAGAAACCACGCTCACGCATCCAATCGTCATTAAACATTTTACCTACATAACGACTTCCAGAATCATGAAACAAAACAACAACGACATCTTCCGGCTTAAAATGTTCTTTCAACTGATGCAATCCTTTGATACACGCACCAGCAGAATTACCTACAAAAATGGCTTCTTCTAGAGCAATTTTTCTGGTATAAACCGCTGCGTCTTTATCGGTAACTTTTGTAAATCCGTCAATTAGAGAAAAATCAACATTTTTGGGTAAAATATCTTCCCCAATGCCTTCTGTAATATAAGAGTAAATTTCGTTTTCATCAAAAATTCCGGTTTCATGGTATTTTTTAAAAACAGAACCGTAAGTATCGATCCCCCAGATTTTAATATTTGGATTTTTTTCTTTTAAATATCTGCCTACTCCAGAAATCGTTCCTCCTGTCCCTACTCCAACCACAAAATGAGTGATTTTTCCATCTGTTTGTTCCCAAATTTCCGGTCCGGTTTGCTCATAATGCGCCAAAGAATTTGACATATTATCGTATTGATTTACATACCACGAATTAGGAGTTTCTGAAGCCAGACGCTTTGAAACCGAATAATAAGAACGTGGATCTGTTGGCTCAACATCGGTTGGACAAACAACAACTTTTGCTCCTACAGCGCGCAAAATATCCATTTTTTCCTTGGATTGTTTGTCAGAGATTACACAAATTAATTTGTATCCTTTTATGATCGCAACAAGTGCCAATCCCATTCCTGTATTTCCAGAAGTGCCTTCTATAATGGTTCCGCCCGGCTGCAAACGTCCGTCTGCCTCAGCATCTTCGATCATTTTTACGGCCATTCTATCTTTTACAGAATTTCCGGGATTAAAAGTCTCCACTTTTGCTAATACCAAAGCATCGATTCCCTCGACAATTTTGTTGAGTTTTACTAATGGTGTGTTACCAATTGTTTCTAATATGTTTTTTGAAAACTTCATTTTTTTGAATTTGAAAAATTAACTTTTGAATATTTATTGGAAGAAATTCCAAACCAAACCAAATTGAATTGTAAAATCACGATATGGATTGTTTGGAGCAGAATAATAGTCATCCTGAGAAAAAATAGCATTAAAATGTTCTGCTTTTAAATAAATTCTGGTCTGACGAATTCTTCCATTAACAAAGAAATCAAAGGTTGGATAACCACCAATTTCTTTTCTATTCTGAACGAAAGCTTCGCCTACAACAGGATTATAATCGTTAGCATAATATTTAGTAAAATAATTAAAGATGATTCCAGTTTGTAAATAAAGTGCTTTATTAAAGAAATAATTAGAATAATAAAGTGTATTTCTGGTCACCAAATCGGGCAGATTTAGAATCAATTCAGACTGATCTACTTTTTGATACAACACTGTATTGTCTAATGCAAAGCGACCCATTTTAAATTCTCTGCTCGCTTTTATAGACAAATAATTAATTGCATTTGCGTACTGAGCTGGCGCAATAATTTGTGTTTTTGCTAAATCGTCAGCCGCTGTAGAAACATCTGCAAAATACAAATGATCCTTTAGCACCGAATATTGCACCTCTGCATTTAACCAAGGCGTAAAAAAATTGGCACTAAGCGTATTTATTTTTTCGTTCTTAAAATTATTCGACCAATTATAAGAAACATAACTACTTTGGTATAGATTATAGTTATTATTGGGTAATTTGTTGATGTTTCTATATCTGAAATCAAATTTTATTTTTTCAGTCAAATTATACTTTAATTTAGCATCTAAGTCAGAAAGTGACTGATTTGTAATGGATCTGGTGTATAAAAAACGCCCAATCCATTTGTTTTTTTGATATTCGTATTGCCCGCCAACATTATTAATTTGCTGAAACAAATTGTCTGAAACCGATGTACCATCTTCGTTTATAATAATTCGATCGTACTTATAATTTGACCTGTAATCATCAATAAAAAAATTAAATTTTCCTAAAAGTGAATTTTCATAAGTCAGTCCAGCTTTGTTGTACAATTTTTCAAATTTAGTCTGATCATTGATTGCACTCGCTACGTAAGATTCTCCAAATCGTTGTACCAATCTTGCATCAACAGTTGAAAGTACTGTAGGTTGATTGTATTCAAAAAATTTATTTTCATAATTAAATTGATGCGTCACATACAAATTATTGTTTCCTTGCTTTGGATTTACTCGAAAGGCATGGTCAAAAAACAACCGTTTTCCTTTAAGAAAAGACTGAGCATCGGTAAGATATACTTGTAATCGTTGACGATTATTAAAATCTGCATTTCCGCTTTCAAAATCTTCAGGAGTCGTAATTCCTCCGTTTTCTTCATTCAAAATATCCTGATACGTATAATGTGCATTCAAAACATAACGCAAATCGGTAGTAAAATAACTGGTAGTAAATCTAAAATTTCCGGTACTTGCTAATTGATTGATATACTTTCCTTCAGAACGCAAGCCTCTATAAGCCATTGAAAAGTTGAGATTTTTGGATGTATTTAAGGTAATAAACGAATCTAAATTTTGTCCTTTTCCTACTGATGTATTAAAAAACAATTCTGTTAAAGGTGTCGCCGCCGAGTAATAATTAATTTGATTGGCTTCGAGAAAATTAAAGTGCTTGCCTTTGAAACCAATTTCAGGATACGGCGAAAAATCAGTCAAACTGTATTGTAAGATAGTATAGGTCTGTCCAACATTTGAAAAAGGCATTAATCCAAAATTATCCTTTCTGAGATAGTTTTGTCTGTAAGCACTTTTTATTGTCAAAGAAGTATCTACATAAGTAGTATCATGATCTAATGTGATAATCTGATACTGCTCAATTTTTGCCACTAAACTTTTTTTCTTCTTAACAGTATCGGTTATACTCGAATACTGCGTTTTCATATCTAAATTATTTTTAGAAGTTTTTTTTTCCTGAGAGAATAATATAGTAGGAACGGCTAATAGATATAGAAGAAAAAGAATTCTCATTTGACAGCTTTATGTATAGATATTAATTTTAATAAAATTGATGAGGCAAAGGTAAATTATAAAAACGTATAAACGAAAAAAAACAAAATGTTAGTACAAAAAAGTCCCAATTGCTAAAGCAATTGGGACTCTAAAAAATAATATAATATTTATTTTGTATTACCAGTTAGGATTTTGTCCTAGACCTGGGTTTGTATTTAATTCAATTTGTGGTATTGGCCATAAAAACTTATAATCAGTACCTGGAATAGCCGCAACCGGAGTTGTGACAACAAAACTATTTCCTAATACAAAGGCAGCCGCTGCAGGAGTAGCACCACTAGCATATTTTGCAGGAATTCCGTCTATAGCAACAGATGCAATTGGGTCTCCTTGTAATCTATGAATATCTGTCCACCTACGACCTTCTTGTAAAAACTCGATTCTTCTTTCTTTTAGTATAGCCGCCACCATAGTAGCATCTGTAGTGAAAGAAGCAGCTGTATAAGCCTGAGTCGCTGGATTAGCCAAAGATCTATTTCTTACAGAATTCAATAAATTCAATGCAGTAGATAAATTTGACAAACGCGCGTGAGCTTCTGCCATATTCAAAACCACTTCAGCATATCTAATAACCGGAGCAGCATCTGTCCTGTTAGTAACATCTGTATACTTATTAGTATATTTAATACCTGAAGCAGTGTAGATGAATTTTCCATCTTCTCTTCTTTTATCATCAGCTAACCACCATGTTGTATCTCTCCAAAGAATTGGACTGATACAAACTAAAGCTCTATCTCTTAGCATACTTGGCAAAGCTCCATTCACAGTAGGATTAGCTGTAGCAGAATGTTGAATAGAAAAAATAGACTCTGAATTACTAGTTGCAACAGCACTACTTCCCTGAAACGGAGCGTAAGGGTCAGCTGTTAAAGCGAAAGCTCCGGATAACTTATTACCTTCAACAATTACATTTGCCCAATCTCTTTTTTGAAGATAAAGTCTTGTTTTGAAAGCAATTGCAGCCCACTTAGAAGCTCTTCCAACAACCCTTGATGAAAATGTAGTTGAATTCCCTGTCGTTATTAAAGTTTCTGCATCATTTAAATCGGCCAAAACTTTATCATAAACCTCAGCAACAGTGTTTCTTGGTTTAAGTGACTCAGATGTAATTTCTGCACTTGTATTAACACCAACTTCTCTGTAAGGAATTCCTGAATGAGTAGCACCAGGTGTAAAATTATATGGCCTAGCAAAATAAGTAAGCAATTCTAAATGCGTAATTGCTCTTAAAAACTTGGCTTGCCCGATATAATTATCACCAACAGCTTTAGTAATAACTCCTTTAGCAACAGCCTCTGTCGTTCCCTCTATCATGATATTACATCTGTTGATCAATCTGTAACCATCAACCCAATAATAAACATTATTAGCTGTTGTTGGATCATAAGTTGCAGTATATGTCAACTCATAAAAAGTAGCCATATTAACAACATCTTCTCCTCTAGTCTCCCCTTGTTGTACAAAGGCAGCTCCCCAAACGTAACCTCTACCACCATTTGGACTATTCGGCGCTGCATTGTATTGTCCAATCGCTGCAGCATTATAAACACCATTCATGTATGTAGCAATCAACGTAGGAGTTGTAAAAGCATCCGGACTTAGAATATTGTTTACTGGTTTTAAATCCAATATTTTTTCTTCTGTACATGAACTCATCCCGAGTACAACTACAGAAAGTAGAATTGTTTTTATTATATTTTTCATATGTTCTTTTTATAAACTTACATTTAATCCAATTGATATCACTTTAGCACGTGGTGTTCCATTAATATCTACTCCAGACGTTTCCATTTCAGGATTTATACCTTTATAGTCAGAAATCAACCAGATATTTTGTCCTTGAGCAAAAATTCTAAAGTTATCTACTCCAATTTTATCCATCAACATTTTAGGCAATGTATAACCTATACTTATGTTATCAAGTGAGATAAAATCACCTTTCTCAACAAAACGAGTACTTGCACTTCCAGTAAGATTTGTAAATGTATTAGTACTTGCATACAATCTTGGTGTCCATCCATCTCCAGGATTGTCAACACTTTGCCATCTTCCTAAAATCTCTGTTCCATTGTTATTAAAGTTTTGATTCATTAACTCTCTTCTAGTAGCGTTGAAAATTTTATTTCCTCCACTAAATCTAAACATGAAACCAAAATCAAAACTTTTGTATTTCATATTAGATGATACAGAACCAAAATAAGTTGGCAAAGTATTTCCTAATATTTTCTTGTCAGCAGTCACTAAAGAAGAGGCACTTGCAGTATTCATAGCAGCCGCAGGATTATTTGGATCGAATGTAAAATAAGTTTGTGTATTAAGATTACCTTGTACTAAACTACCATTCGCTTTATAATAAACCGGGTTACCGTTTGCAGGGTTAGTTCCCCAATATTCGAATCCGTATAAAGAGTTAATTGACTCTCCTTGTTGTATAATGATATTAGGGGCAATATTGGTGTCTGTAGAAGAACCTCCTACGATAGGCTGTCCTTGATACAAAGCAGTAACTTCGTTTTTAGTAAGTGTCAAGTTAGAAGACAGATCCCATGTAAAGTTTGGAGTATTGATCGCTTTAAAACTTACAGCAAACTCATACCCCTTGTTGTACATTTTACCAACGTTTTGGTTGATTGTATTGTTAGGAATACCAATAGATGGAGGAGTTGGCGCAGCCAAAACTAAATCATCAATATCATTTTGAAAATAATCAAAAGCAACAGTCAAACGGTTGTTAAACAATCCTAAATCTACACCAAGATCCACTTTAGTAGACGTTTCCCATTGCAATAAAGGATTTCCAAATTGAAAATAACCAATACCGTTTGAAGGGCCGTATGGAGAACCAATTGTAAGATCTTTTGAAGGATAAGCTGCTTGATTTAATACATCAACATTACCAACCTCAGAATAAGAAGCTCTGAATTTCAAATCAGAAACAGTGTTACTGATTCCTTGCATAAAGCTTTCTTTAGATACTGTCCAACCTGCAGAAACTCCTGGAAAATTATAGTATCTAACATCTGATTCAAATTGTGAAATTCCGTCACGTCTAAGAGATCCTTGAATAAAATATTTCTCTCTGAAATTATATGTAAAACGACCTAAATAAGAAATAATACCTTTTTCAGTAATTCCACCACCTGTGTCTTTAGTATTATAACTATTAGTAACTAAATTCTGATCGAAGAAATCACTAATAATATCACTTCCCTGACCCCATAACAATTTATCTCTTGATTTTTGATATTCAGCAACTCCTGTTAAACCAATATTATGATCTTCAGCAAAAGTATGCTTGTAATTCAAGATATTTTGCCAGTTCCATCTTAAAAGATTTCTGTTCTCTTGATATAAAATTCCGTTTGAACCACGACCATCTCCATGTACAGGATTCCAATATTGGAAACCATCTGTCATAGCATTATCGGCACTTACTTGTAATTTATAACTCAAGTCAGAAGTAATTTTTGCATTTGCAAAGGCACTTGCAATGATTCTTGTTGTCGTTGATTTGTATTTATTATTATCAAGAGCATAAATAATATTTGTAATATTATCTCCTACTGGAGCTAAATTATCCCATTGACCAACGTTTGCATTATTTGGTGAAAGGTTATAACCTGTTGGATCAGCTGGATCATAAATTGGTGTATTCGGCAATTGTCTAATCGTGTTAAAAATATTACCTGATAAACCACTTGCATTACTATTCAATCCATCATACTCTGTTCTATTAACATTGATATTCGTACCAATACTCAACCATTTATTGATATCTTGATCAATATTAGCTCTAATAGAATATTTTTTCATACTATTTGCTAAGTTGATCCCATCAAAATCAGAAATACCTAAAGATAAATAATATTTTGTTTTCTCAGAACCACCACTAAAATTAAGATTATGAGTAGTTTGAGAAGCATTTCTCAAAACAGCATCTTGCCAATCTGTATTAAATGTATTTCCAACAGCCCATGCTGCTTGATTTCTGTTAGTTCTTTTCTCATTAGAAATAGTCAAGAAATCAGGAGTCTCTAAAAGATCATATTTTTTAGCAGCACTAGCTACACCAAAAACACTTGAATAACTCACTTTTAAAGTTCCTCTTTTTCCACTTTTAGTAGTAATTAAGATTACACCATTTGCAGCTCTAGAACCATAAATAGCCGTCGCAGCACCATCTTTTAAAACATCAAAAGACTCAATATCCTCTGGATTGATATCTGCCAAACCATTTGTAGCTGACACACCACCTACATCACCTGAATAAATAGGTATACCATCTACAACTATTAATGGCTCAGTACTACCAGAAATAGACCCAATACCTCTAATTCTAATTCTTGGAGCAGCTCCAAGAAGACCTGTATTCGTTAATACTTGTACCCCAGTAGCTCTTCCTGCCAAAACACCCTCAAAACTTGGAGTTACTAAATTAGAGATATCTTTTCCTGAAATTTTAGAAATAGACCCCGTAACCTCTTTTCTCTTTTGTACACCATAACCTACAACAACAACCTCGTTCATAATTTGGGCTGCTGATTCCATTGTTAAACTAACTGTATTTGATGTACCAACTGTTAGTTGTTTGTCACTCATACCTACATAAGTAAAAACCAAAACATCTCCTGTTTTTGCTTTTATAGAGTAACTACCATCAAAGTCTGTGTAAGTACTGACCTTTGTTCCTTTTACCACAACGTTAACACCTGGAACAACTCCCGTGCCATCAGAAACAAACCCTGAAATAGTTCGTTCTTGAGCAAAAGAAAACTGCATAGACAACGCTACCAGCAGCGTAAAAATCCATTGTAATTTTAATTTCATTTTAAGTTATTTTGAATTAGTATTCCGCAAACATCTTAATTATTTCTTAAATTAACAAACATTTTTAACTTAATTTTTAATAAACTTAAATGGATTCTTTTAGCATATTAATAGAAAGATGGTGTTATTTTTCATTTTAAAGTAGTTTTACTTGTTAAAAAAGACAAATACTCATTTATTTTGTTTTTTTTAATTACCCTTTTTTAACATTTAACAAAAATAATAATGAACTTCATAAAAAATAACCTTCTAATTACTAAGAAGATAAAAAAACCATATCTATTTTATTTTTATGATAATTCTTAAAGTTTATTAAAAACAAAATAAAAAAATTAGAAAATTTTATAATCTTTGTCTGCAAAAACAAAAAAAGTGCTACAAAAAAAATTTTCGGGATGCCTTTTAGAAAGCGGTACAGACGAAGCAGGTCGTGGCTGCCTTGCAGGGCCTGTGACTGCAGCTGCCATAATTTTGCCTGAAGATTTTGAAAATACAATACTCAATGACAGCAAACAACTTTCTGAAAAAACCAGAGAACTTTTGAAACCTCTTATAGAAGAAAATGCTATTTGTTTCGCCGTTACGCATTTGCACCCTAACGAAATCGATGAAATAAACATCCTCAACGCTTCGATGAAAGGGATGCAAGAATGTATTTTAAAACTGAGTCAAGTCCCTGAATTTATTATTGTAGACGGAAATAGATCTTTAAATGCCAAATTAGGGCTTAAAAACACTTTTGGGAAACAATTTTCTGTAACAGAAATAGAATTATTAAAATCTATCCCTAATCAGAGTATAATAAAAGGAGATGCGAAATTCCTAAGCATTGCTGCGGCTTCTGTCCTGGCCAAAACCTATCGCGATGAATATATGAATAAAATCCATGAAGAATTCCCGATGTACAATTGGAAAAAAAACAAAGGCTATCCAACAAAAGAGCATCGCGAAGCCATTCGGCTATATGGCACAACCAAATACCATCGAATGAGTTTTAGACTTTTACCAGAACAATTAAAGTTAGATTTTTAATTTTCTACATTTTCTTTTTTGAAGAGAAATTTAATTTTTTCTTCCCAATCCGAAATACTTTCTTGAGAAGGTCTGTCTGCTCTATCAAAATAAAAATGTTGATTGATCTGTAAACCGCAGTACTTAAAAATTCCAATATCCGAAGTTAGAATCAAAGCTTTATCCATTTCCAAGGTTTCACATTCAGCCTTTGATTTGCCGTGCGAATTAATAATGATGGTTTGTTTGCCAGCTAACAAACCTTTTTGAACCCCTTGATCGTATCGATAAGCAAAGCCGTAACTCATGACACGGTCAATATATCCTTTCATAATGGCAGGCATTCCTGTCCACCAAATTGGGTAAATAAAAATAATCTGATCTGCCCAACTTATAAAATCCTGCTCGATCTTTACATCATTGCTCACCTGCCCTATTCGCTGACCATTCATATCGGCTAAAGATAGAATAGGATCAAAATTGATCTCATATAAATCTCTAACGATCACTTCTTGTCCTAATTCCTGCAAATTTTCAACAACAATTTGTTTGAAGAAATGATTTAAACTATTTGAATTTGGGTGTGCGTAAATAACTAAATTTTTCATGTTTTCTATTTTTTAAAGATTCAACATGACAAATGTATATCACATCATTTAGGCAAAATTGTAAGAAAACGAAAATGCCTTTCGTAAAAAATAGTAAAAATCTAATGACGTCATTTTGATAAGTATATCTTACTGACAGTGTGATAACTAAATTGAATTAAACATTTAAATTTCTTGAATACAAAACCTCTAATCATTCGATAAAGCGAGTAAAAACTATAAATTACAAAATTCGGGGCATTAGAAACCTTTAGCAACACAAATATCCTTTTGAAATTTTAAAAACTTCGTTGGTGAAATATTCATGTAATATTTAAAATCATGAATGAGCTGACTTTGATCATAAAAACCACACTGATTGACAATGGCCAACCAATCTGTTTTAGAACCGTTTATGATATTTTTTTGGATTTGTTCCGTTACTTTCAAAAAGCGTTCGTACCGATTATGCTCTTTAATACTGTAGCCAAAATACTTCTTTTGATGAAGCTGAATATTCCTCTCACTCTGCTGAGTTGAAGCCGCAATTGCTTTAATAGGATCTAAAGCATCGTCCTTAAAATTCGTCAGAAGTTGTGTTAACCGATTTTGATCTCGTAAATAAGGTTTGCAAAAGTCTAATAAAAAATCTACCCTATCCTTTGTTTCAGATATTTTTTTGAGTTCTCCCCATAAAATGGTGAAACAATTTTCGGGAATTAACACATCGGGATGAATGGGCAGTGAATGTGTTAAAAGCGCATTACCAAAGAATCTATAAAAAGCATCTTCTTTAAAATTGACTACCAAAATTTGAGAATCTGGCGGCAAAGTATAATCAAATGCCTGCTTTATGGGTCCTAAAACCATACATTTCTCGATTTCGAGAATTGTCTTTTGTTGCGATTGTATCACTACTTTTGTTCCAAAACTAAATACCAAAATCGTCTGAAAACTTGGCAATAATGTTTTTGTTATTGAAGAAAGCGTTTTATTTTCGGCATAATAAAAATGCGAAAAAACAGCTCCAAATTCTGAGGGAACAGCCATTCTATAATTATTATTTTCTGCCTCGCTTAGCATACTTTTTAAACAAATTCTGCTTCAAACAAATTCGTCAAATGCCTGACAATCTTAGCTTTTACTTCCTCTTCATCTACTCTTTCTAAGCCTAATTCTACTTGTAAAGAAGTCACCGCTTTACCGCGAATACCACACGGAATGATATTATCAAAATACCCTAAATCTACATTCACATTTAGTGCAAATCCGTGCATGGTTACCCAACGCGAAGCTCGCACACCAAGCGCACAAATCTTTCTGGCAAAAGGGGTTCCTACACCTAACCAAACACCCGTTTCACCATCACTGCGCCCACAATCGAGGCCGTATTCTGCTAATGTAAGGATAATAGATTCTTCGAGAAAACGTAAATATTTATGAATATCGGTAAAGAAATTTTCTAAATCCAGAATCGGATACCCCACAATCTGCCCAGGACCATGATAGGTAATATCGCCACCACGATTGATTTTATAGAAAGTTGCACCTTTGGCTTCAAGTTGCTTTTCGTTTAGCAATAAATTCTCCAGATCACCACTTTTCCCTAACGTATAGACGTGAGGATGCTCGACAAATAGTAGATGATTTGGGGTTGGTAAATCGAGTTCTTCTCTTCTGTTTTTTATTTTTAAATCGACTATGTTTTTAAAAAGTTCTTCCTGATATTCCCAAGTAGCTTTGTAGTCTTTTTGGCCTAAGTCCTGAAGTTGAATTTTTTTATTCATTTTAATTATTTTTCAAACTCTACTTCCAAGTTAAGTTTATCCGGCGTATCCATGTACTCTGTAAAAGGATATTGTATGGTAATTATTTTTCTATCTTCGCTAAATAAAGCGTTTGGATGCGAGATTTTTTTGACCGCTTTCGGAAAATGGTATTTTAGGGTATAACTTGAAGAAGCAAAGATCATTTTAGACATATCGGCAGTGCTATCGGCAGGTTTTTCTACTTTTTTCTGCGTATCGATAACCGCTTTTCGTGTAAACTTCTTTCCGTTGTAACTATAACTTAATTTACTAGCATTATTTCCTAAATTTCCGCCAAAAGGCATTGCTGCACTACCTCCTTTTTCGAGTCTTTGCATGGCATTCAAAGCCTGGAGCACATCTTGCAATTCGTTTACATTTTTAAAATCGGTTGAAAGCGTCATTAAAAACTCCTTTTTTTCTGCATTCATTTTGGTATTGACTACAAAATTCTCCAATTTTTTAAGTTCGGCTTGAGCTTCCGGAGAGAGTTTGGCAATGCTGTCTTTTTTTTCTTCGAATATTTGTTTAAAAGTAAACGTTGAGTCAATATTTTTCTTGGCATCTGCTCCCATTTGATCGCCCAACTGATCGCCTGCCATTGCCATTAGAGAAGAACCATCCATATCAACCGATAATTTACCTGTTCCGTCTTTGTTTACATAAATATTTTCGGTAAACGTGCAACTTGTTAGCGATACAATTACCAATAAAAAACCTAGTATTTTATATAATTTCATAGTTTATCTAATTTTTACACAAATATACGAACTCTATTTCTAATTGTTCAATCGTTGATTTGTTTAATCGATTAATGCTTTTTAAAAAACTATTCTAAAACCACTTCTAAATTAGTGATTTCAGGATTTTGCATGCACTCCGAAAGTTGAAACTCCAGTTGTAATGACTTTTTATCCACACTTATGACAGCTTTATGATTTGAAACTACTTTTATTTTTCGTGGAAAATGATAATTTAAGACATATTTTTGAACCAATTTTAAAGATTTATACTTTGGATCCATATCGTTAAATTCGTCTTTGCTTTTTTGAAGCAGCTCCTGACTTGTAATCAAAACTGTTCGCATAAAAACTAATCCATCAAAATCATAGACTACTTTCCAGTACTCTTTTTCGGCTGTTAAAGCATAATTAAATTTAATGTCATCAGCGTAGTTTTCTGTTTTATATAAATCTGGAATATCAGTGACTTTATTAAATTTTAAAGTAACTGTTTTTCTAAATTCTTTCTCGAAAGAACTCTTTTTTATATGCACTTTTGCATCGGCATATTTTTGAAACAGCTCTTGCTCCGCTGGCAAATATTTAGAAAAATTTTCCTTGTACTTTATCATGTACTCTTTAAAAACAAAGGTAGTATCCTTAAATTCTTCTTCTTTTGAATAATTTTCACCTGCCAATTGCATATAACTATTTTCATCCCGAAGCTCTGTAATCTCTATGTTTCCGGTTACATCTGGATTAATATGTATCGTCTCGGTGATCTGGCAACTTGCGAGGAGTATTAGAATTATAAAGGATGTTATGAATTTCATTCTTTTGAAGGTTTTGAAGTTGTGAGTTGCTAAGATATGGAGGTTTTTGTTTTGATTCTACATTTTCTTCAAGTGCTGTCTTTGCGAGGAACGAAGCAATCTCACTAATATAAAAGACACTTTGCGGATACAGCAATTGAGATTGCTTCGTTCCTCGCAAAGACAAAACACACTTCGATCAAAAAGTCTAATAAAAAATAAAATCTCTACTCTAGCCTCGATAGCAGCGGTATCCTTTTTTGCTTTTTCTGCAAAAAAGATACAAGTGAATAGCGGGACTAAAGGCAATTGAAAACACGAAAATTACTGCTACAAAAAATCTAAAATCTGCATTCTAAAATCTACATTCTTTTCTTTATCTTTGCACTCTTAAAAAAGAGCACAAAATGGCATTATCAGAACAAGAAATCATCCGAAGAGAAAAACTTCAAAACTTACGCAACTTAGGAATCAATCCTTATCCTGCTAATCTTTTTCCAGTAAATCATACTTCAAAGCAAATTAAGGAGTCTTTTGAAGAGGGTAAAAAGGTAGTTGTTGCCGGACGTTTGATGAGTGTGAGAGATCAGGGAAAAGCTTGTTTTGCTGAGCTGCAGGATAGCGAAGGACGTATTCAATTGTATGTGAATCGCGATGTTTTATGCGAAGGTGATGATAAAACTTTGTACAACACAGTTTTTAAAAAGTTAACTGATTTGGGTGACTTTATTGGTATTGAAGGAGAATTGTTTACTACCAAAGTTGGGGCACAATGTCTTCGCGTAGACCAATTTACTTTTTTAAGCAAATCTTTGCGTCCGCTGCCTTTGCCAAAAGTGGATGAGGACGGCAAGGTGCATGATGCTTTTAATGACTCTGAATTGCGTTACAGAATGCGTTATGTAGATTTGACGGTGAATGAGCACGTAAAAGAGACCTTTATCAAGAGAACAAAATTGTTTACTGCAATGCGTAAATTCTTTAACGACAGAGGTTATCTTGAGGTAGAAACTCCAGTTTTGCAACCTATTCCGGGTGGAGCTGCAGCGCGCCCTTTTATTACGCATCATAATTCGCTTGATATTCCGCTTTACATGCGTATTGCAAACGAATTGTATTTAAAAAGACTTATTGTTGGTGGTTTTGAAGGTGTTTATGAGTTCTCTAAAAACTTTAGAAATGAAGGAATGGACAGAACCCATAATCCTGAATTTACTGCTATGGAAATATATGTAGCCTACAAAGACTACAACTGGATGATGGAATTTGCCGAAGACTTGCTGGAACAATGTGCGATTGCCGTAAATGGAACGAGTGAAGCGACATTTGGTGAACATAAAATTAATTTTAAAGCGCCTTACGCTCGCGTGACGATGACCGATTCTATCAAACATTTTACTGGGTTTGATATTTCTGGAAAAAGCGAAGACGAATTGTTTGAAGCTGCCAGAGGAATGGGGATTGACGTTGATAAAACAATGGGTAAAGGAAAATTGATTGATGAAATTTTTGGAGCAAAATGTGAAGGAAATTATATTCAGCCAACTTTTATTACCGATTATCCTAAAGAAATGTCGCCTTTATGTAAAGAACACCGCGACAATCCTGAGCTTACAGAGCGTTTTGAACTGATGGTTTGTGGTAAAGAAATAGCAAATGCTTATTCTGAATTAAACGACCCAATTGATCAGCGTGAGCGTTTTGAAGACCAAATGCGTTTGTCTGAAAAAGGTGATGATGAAGCAAATGGCGTTATCGATGAAGACTTCTTGAGAGCTTTAGAATACGGAATGCCACCAACATCCGGTATGGGAATTGGTATGGATCGTTTGATCATGTATCTTACTAACAATGCCTCTATTCAGGAAGTTTTATTGTTCCCGCAAATGCGTCCGGAGAAAAAACAAGCGTCGATTGAACTTTCTGATGAAGAAAAATTTATCGTAGATTTATTGAAAGGAAATGAAAATAAAATGGATCTTCAGCAATTAAAAATTACGGCTAATTTAAGTGGTAAAAAATGGGATGCGTCCATGAAAAATTTATCTAAACATGGTTTGACTAAAGTGGCTGTTGAAGGTGATTTTAAAATGGTTGAACTTTTGGGGTAAATTATTGCTCTTTTATACTATTTAGAACCCGCCAAATTTTAAAAAATTTGGCGGGTTTTTCATTTAATTTACATAAATTTGATCATACAAAATCATATTATTATGAGCACTTTAGAAATTAAATTAGAAATATTCGATAAGCTCAAAAACATTGAAGATTTAAGTTAACTCGAGAGAATTATAGATTTATTAAAAAATGCAGAAACTTCGGATGTATATCAATTTGAACAATACGAATTGGATATGCTAAAAGAAAGTGAAGAAGATATAAAATATGGCAGAGTCATTTCTCAGGAAGATTTAGATAAAGAAGATTTAGAATGGCTGTCAAAATAATTTGGACCAAAACTGCAGCTCTTCAAAGAAGAAAAATACTAAGTTATTAGGCTAACAGAAATAAATCAGCCACATATTCCAAAAAAATGGTTATTGAAATCGCACAACGAGTTCATTTTCTATCTAACAATCCTCATGTTTATATTAAAACAAATTTTTCTGATATCCGAGCCTCAACATTGGGGGATTATAACATTTTCTATAAGACAACCTCAACTGAATTAATTATTATGGCATTTTGGGATAATCGCCAAAATCCTAAGACACTTTCTGAAATTTTAGAAAATAAAACATAACTATTTACACCAACAAAGCCGCTTTATTCTCAATATCATTACCTACCAATAAAGATTTTATATTAGCAAAAGTCACCAAAGCAATTTGCGTTAGCGCTTCGTTGGTAAAAAAGGCCTGATGCGCCGTCACCAGAACATTCGGAAAACTCATGAGACGCTGAATAGCATCGTCCTGAATAATATCATCGGACAAATCTTTAAAAAACAATTTCTCCTCTTGTTCATAAACATCAATGCCTAAATAACCGATTTTCTCCTCTTTTAAGCCTTCAATTACAGAATTGGTTTCTATTAATGCCCCTCTACTTGTATTGATGATCATGACGTTTTCTTTCATCAAATCAATCGTTTTTTTGTTGATAATGTGCTTGGTTTGCTCGTTTAAAGGGCAATGTAGCGAAATGATATCTGATGTTTTAAAAAACCTCTTCTAAACTCACAAAAGTCACTCCTAATTGCTCCATTTCGGGATTGGCAACAACATCATACGCTAACACTTTACACCCAAAACCAAGGGCAATTTTAGCAAATGCTTTACCAATATTTCCGGTCCCAATGATTCCGATGGTTTTTCCGAATAAGTCAAAACCTAATAATCCGTTTAGGGAAAAATTTTGTTCACGAACTCTGTTGTAGGCTTTATGGGTTTTTCTATTTAATGTCAAAATCATCGCCATTGCATGTTCGGCAACAGCCTGAGGCGAATAAGCCGGTACACGACAAACTTTTAGCTGGTACTTTTTTGCCGCTTCCAGATCGACATTATTAAAACCTGCACAGCGTAAAGCAATTATCTTTACTCCCTTTTCTGCCAATTGCTTTATAACTGCTTCATTGACAATATCGTTTACAAAAACACATACGATGGTTACTTTTTCGATTAAAATAACCGTTTGAGAGTTCAATTGGGTTTCAAAAAACTCCAGTTCAAAACCAAAATCATCATTATATTGATTGAAAAAAGTTTTGTCATAGGGTTGCGTTGAAAAAAAAGCAATTTTATTAGAACTTGATAGTGCGCTCATAATAGTGTTTTGTGGGTTTTCATAATCCATTAAAGTTAAAGTAATTTATTTAAACAACACCATTCTAATAAAAACTTACCAGATTCGCAGTCAATTTGTTAAAAAAAATACAATTCTGATATGTCCATTAAACCAAATGATTTTTATAACATCTAACTGGTATAATCTTTAAAAAACAAATCATGAAAAAATTATTTATTGCAGCTTTACTTTTTGTTGGAATTGCAAATTTTGCACAAGATACTGATATGGATCAAAAATCAAATCGCGAACCAAGAGAAAGACTGACGCCGGAAGAGCGCAACGAAAAACATCTTAAAAAGCTAACTTCAGAATTGAGTCTAGATGCCAAACAACAGGAACAAGTAAAACAATTACTTGCTGAAAAAAGTGCAAAAGCAGAAAAATTCAAGGAAGTGAGAAAAGACCAGAAAGAAGCGGGTACCAAACTTACTACTGACCAAAAGAGAGCTTTAAAAGATGAAATGGTAGCCGAAAAAGAGGCAAATGACGCTAAAATGAAAGCAATTCTAACAGCAGACCAATACACCAAATGGAAAGCCAATCAGGACGAGAACAAGGACAAAATGAGAGAAAGAATTAAAGAACACAGAAAAGAAAAAATGTAATTCATTCTAATAAAAAAGAGGTCCAATGGACCTCTTTTTTGCTTTTATTCATTTCTTATTTCGGATTAAGAATCAAATCTATTCTTTTAATGGCATCCTCATAATGGTATTTTGTTTCGGCATTTACAGCCCTAGTCTTGGCAATAGCAAGTGTTGCTTTTAAAGCCGTCAGTTCGCCACGAACCAATGCCCTAATATCCGACTGCGCCACATTATAATATATTGTAGAACGATCTGCAGGCTTAATTTCCTCGGTCATTAAAAAAGCCATTCTGTCTATATAAGCTCTTTGCAAATTTCTTCTGTAAATCGTTACATTAGAAGGAATACCGGCTTCTTTCCAGATTCCTTTGCGGGTATCTTTTAATAAATCTAAGGCTTTATAATTGTCGGCACCTAGTATTTCGGCATCCATTAACCTGCCGATGCGCCCAAAACTCAATAAGCTATTCAAATGTCTAACTTGTAAACTTCTGAATTTTTCTGTGTAACCTGAAAAATCTGTATTTCGTAGCGTTTTGGTATTTACGATCCAAGTTGGAGAGGCAAAAGCATTGGTTTGTAACCAATTCATCGCTTCGATTTGTTTGGCTTTTGGCACTACATCATACACCGTTCCTGCTTGATTTGGGTTTTTAATATTTTCATAAACTCCCCCAACATTGGTCACTACATGCCCTATATACCTACTCCAAACCTCTAATAATTCTCCGTATAATTCCTGTAAATCTCCATAGTCATTTGTCACATCACTTGTCCATTCCGGTAAATGACCTGCGACATACTCTAAGTTTTTAAGTCCATACGAACTTGCTTTCATCGAGTTGTTGCTAATATCTTCTGTCTGTGAAGAAGGATCGAAAGCACTGCTTTGTTTTCCGAATTTATACATCGGATTTGCAGCATTATCCAAAATCCACTTGTCTAAAATTGGCTTCTCATCCTGTGCAGATTTTGCATTTGGAATCACCCTGTATCCCCAATTGACTGCGTATTTATCATAAGCACCCATTTTTCGAATAAAACGAATATTTTTATCCCCAGGTTGTGCAATATAATTAAAACGTGCATAATCCATTATACTGGCCGAAATACCATTTTGCTGGGTAAAGTCTCCATTTCTATAACTTTCTACATCATAAGCGCAGCTAGCACCCATGTTATGAGGAAAACCAAGCGCATGCCCTACTTCGTGAGCAATTACCATGCGCATCATATCGCCCATTTCTTCATCACTCGTTTTTAAAGTTCTGGCCGATGGATTTGCAGCTCCCGTTTCTAGCAAATATCTGTTTCTATAGGAACGCAAATGATTGTGATACCAAATAACATCACTTTCTATAATTTCGCCCGTTCTAGGGTCTGAAACGCTAGGACCAACAGCATTTCTGGTCGTACTGGCCACGTAACGTATTACTGAGTATCGAATATCCTCCGGACTAAAATCAGGATCTTCCTCCTTGGTTGGGGCGTCTTTGGCAAGAATAGCGTTTTTAAAACCGGCAGCTTCAAATGGTTTTTGCCATTCTTCAATTCCTAATTTTATGTATTTTCTAAGTTTTTCAGGTGTTGCAGGGTCTAAATAGTACACAATTGGTTTTATCGGTTCTACCAATTCTCCTCTTGCATAAGCCTCAGGATCTTTTGGCTCTAATCTCCAACGGCGAATGTATGTTTTAAGATCTGATTTTAATTCGTTGCTTCCATAATCGTATTGACTTACCGTAAACCATCCCACTCGAGGGTCTGCTAATCGAGGCTGCATCATTTTTTCTGGCAACACAACCATCGATTGGTTCATTTGAATGCTAATTGACTCACTTTCTTCTAACATTGATGGTTTTGAAGCATTGTATGTCATATCCTGAATGACCTCAATATTCATCGGAAAACTTTTGATTCCGTTGATAAAACTTCTTGAATCATCCAGACCTTTTACTTTGTATAATTCGCGCATTTCTGCCGATATTCCACTGATGGCCTTTACATCTGAACTGTAAAATTTAGTCACATCGATCACCGTATTGGCAGAATCTTTACTAAAAGCAACTATATCAAAAGCAAATAATGTAGGCTCATAATTATTGGCTTTTACCGAAATACTGATTGGCAATGTATCATTTGCAACAGCATTGTATGATTTTGATTTGATGAGAATTTTGTCCTGAAAACGTTGCCAAACGATTAATTGCTCATTGGTTTCGGAACCCGCATTTACGTAGCCACCTCCTAAATTTGATGGTAATTTAGACAATCGGCTAACGAGCAGCATGTCTTTGTTTAATAACTTATTTGGAATCTCAAAATAGTACTTTTTATCGACTTTATGCACCGTAAAAAGTCCATCATCAGAAATGGCATCTTTTGTAATTACTTTACTATATTCTTTGATCGTGCCTTCCGGCTTTTTTTCAGGAGCTGCTTGGGTTACAGCTTCATCTTTTTTGGATTTTTTCTTTTTGGATTGGGCAAATTGAGTAGCAGGCAATAGCAAACATGTTGTTATTACAGTACAAATGAAAAATTTCTTCATTCAGTGGTATTTTAGTAGTTAATTGATAAGCAAAAATAATTTTTGATGCCTATTCTCTACCAAACTGAACTTTTTTTTAACTTTAAATTAACGAATAAAAAAACGGCAATTACAAAAAAGAGGCAATTTCTTAGTAAAGTTTAACGTTGGATCTACTTGAAGATTTTTTTTAAATTTATGTGTTAACCAATAACCTGTTTATTTTTTAGAACCTTCAGAACTATTTCCTATCAAACAAAAAAATATTATAAAAAGGTTTTTAAAACTTACGCAAAGCACTCATAAAAATCTGTTTTACGGCACTAACTTCATACGCATACCATTCTATTTCATACCACTTACCATTTGGAAGAATAACATTCACAGTAAGGGTTTCAGTAAGGGTCGTGGTCCAATACGTAATATCATTAAAATCGACACCTTGATTGGCATTTGCAGCAATTGTAGCTTGCACAGCATATCTATTCTCTATAGTTGCCCCTTTACAAGCAGAAGTAAAAGTAACTTTTATAGGATTAGCTGATAAATTAAAGATATAAGGTTTGTAATAATTAACATCAACCTTATTGAGTCCTACTCTTATAAGGCCATCTAGTTCTATTAAGCCTGTTGCAGGCAAGTCAGTTGCGTTTGGAACCGTATTGGCCATTGTTTTATAAACGCTCACCCTTTGGCCCACGTTTAAGTTCGTACTTTTAACAAAACTTACGTAAGAGGTACCATTCCATATCCAGATGGAGGCGTCAAGACCAAAATAAATGTATTGTGTATTTTGAGTCAGTGCACTATCATTGGTAACTGCTGGTAGTTCATCATCAAAAATAGTCGCACTATTGGGATTATCATTATTACAAAAAACATTTTGCCCTGAAAAGTTAGAGACTAGTGCTATCCATTTATTGATATTAAAATTAAAAACATACAAACCGCTTGCTGTCACATCAATTACCTGACCTGAAGGCGAAAAAGACGGTTGTGTTACGTATACAATGGTTCCGTTTTGCGAAGCGCCGTAGCTCTTGGCTTTTAGCTCGTCACCCGTTAATCTTGGGGGCAAAATGCCATCTAATTTTGTAGGTACATTAGGTTCACCAGTAACATCAAGAGTGACCTTGGGGTCGGTCGTGCTTATACCAACTTGAGCAGGAGATACAGTTACTATTAACAGTGTAATTAAAAATATAAAAAATTTCATACTGTAAATAATTTATGTTAAACAAAACAACACTAACAACATCAGAACTATTTAATAATAAACACGTTACGAAGCTATTTTATTACTCATAACAAATGTAATTAAAATTTTGTTAAAGTGATTAAAATCTCCGATTTTAACAAAAATAATAAATTACTTACAGTTTAGATACAAATAATTTTTTCTGCATTTGCCGTGAAATTTGCAAAGGCATTAACCTAAAAAAATCTGCGATGAAAAGTATCTAAAGATAATTTTCATCGCAGATTCAACTTATTTTTTATGTTTTTTAAAACGTTTTAGAAACTTTATCAATTGCGTTAATGGTATAATCTAAGTCTTCGTAAGTCAAAGCATCTGTGATAAACCAAGTTTCATAAGCCGATGGCGCTATGTAAATACCCTCTTTCAATAATCCATGAAAGAATTTTTTGAAGGTCTCGTTATCGCCTTTTGCAGCAGTCTGAAAATCAACTACCGGATTTTCATCAAAATGTACCGAAATCATTGAGCCGACGCGATTAATCGTAAAAATTACGTTATTGGCTTTCAAAACCCTGTCGATTCCTGCTGCCAGATAGGCTGTTTTTTCTTCTAAACGGTCAAAAATTGCGGGTTCGTTATTTAGCGCTTTCAACATCGCCAAACCTGCCGCCATAGCCAACGGATTTCCAGATAATGTTCCTGCCTGATAAACGGGGCCAAGTGGTGCCAAATAATTCATAATCTCTTCGCGAGCAGCAAAAGCACCCACTGGCAAGCCTCCACCAATCACTTTTCCAAAGGTTACAATATCTGCATTGACATTAAATAATTCCTGAACTCCGCCACGAGCCAAACGAAAACCGGTCATTACCTCATCAAAAATCAATAAAATTCCGTTTGAGGTACACAAATCGCGCAAACCTTGCAAAAATCCTTCTGCGGGCGGAATACATCCCATATTACCTGCAACAGGCTCGATAATAATTGCAGCTATTTCGTTTTTGTTGGCTTCAATTAAAGTCGCAACATTATCCAAATCGTTGTATTTCGCCAACAAAGTATCTTTTGCGGTTCCCTCAGTAACTCCGGGGCTGTTTGGCGAACCAAAAGTAACAGCACCGCTTCCTGCCTGGATCAAAAATGAATCAGAATGTCCGTGGTAACAACCTGCAAATTTGATGATTTTGTCTCTTTTCGTAAATCCACGCGCCAAACGAATGGCACTCATACAAGCTTCTGTACCCGAATTTACAAATCTAATTTTATCAATATTAGGCACCATAGAAACCGCCAAAGCTGCAATCTCTGTCTCCAGTTCTGTGGGCATACCAAACGAAGTTCCGAGTTTTGCTTTTTCAATCACAGCATCCACAACAGGCTGATAGGCATGACCCAAAACCATTGGCCCCCATGAGTTGATATAATCGATTAATTTATTCCCATCCTCATCCAAAAGATAAGCTCCTTTTGCACTTTTTACAAAGATTGGAGTTCCTCCTACCGCTTTAAATGCTCTTACTGGAGAATTTACTCCTCCCGGAATGACTTTTTCTGCTTCAGCAAAAAGCTGGCTACTTCTTTTATATATCATTTTTATATTAGATTTTTGAGCTCTGATTTTAGACTTAAATTATCTACTTAAACCTTGATCTTTTATAAACTCATTAAAATATTTTTGTTCGATTTGTTTTTCTTTTGATAGTCTTTCGATATTCGTATTACTCTGGCCTATTGGCGAATAAAACTTCCATTTCCAAATTGGCCGATGTTTGATAAAAAGATTTCTTTCTAAAAATTCATCATGAACATAAACTCCACAAAATAACCTACCAGCTAAAACCGCTGTAAAAGTAAATATTACAATTGAAATTTTCTTTTTCATGAATGATATTTAACTCGAAATTTTAAAAATTAAAAACTAATTTAAAATTAAAAATTACTTGACAATCAGCTTCTGTCCAACCGAAAGTGTATTGTCCGAAAGGTTGTTTTTCTGCTTCAAATCATCTACCAACAGATTGAATTTTTTAGAAATCGAATACAAAGTATCTCCTTTTTCTACCTGATACAAAGACGGATCATTACTATTAGATTTTGGACTTGCTACTGCTGACATTGACTTTTCAAAAGGCTTGTACTCTTTTCCTGTAACCTGACAATCATATTGATGCAAATTGTATCGCTCAATATAACTTATCAATTTATCAGGATATTTGGGATCTGTAGCATAACCTGCTGCTCGCAAACCTTTTGCCCATGCTTTATAATCGTCTTTTTCATAGGTAAACAAAGTGGCATATCTGTTTTTTCCAGCCAAAAACAAAGCATGATCACGATACGATTCTGAGGCTTCTGGATACTTTCTAAAACATTCCTGCGCTTCATCATCATCATGGCGAACACTTTCTCCTAGCCAATCTTTGTGACATTTTATACCAAAATGATTGTTGGCTGCAACCGCCAAATCACCTCTTCCTGCCCCCGATTCTAAAATACCTTGTGCCAAAATAACACTCGCCGGGATGCCGTATTTTTTCATATTCCCCATTGCAATATCCTTATATTGAGTCACGTAATCCGTAATCAAATCGACTGTCACAACTGTTTTTGAAGTTGATTCTATTACCTCTGTCGTATTATTTAGGGTAGAAGTTCTCGTAACTTTTGCAGTAGGTTTGGTATAAACCGGTTTTTTGGTGGTACGCACTACTTTTGGCTGCTGAACGGGAGCCGTCTTTCTGGTTGTTATTGCGGTGGTTTTACTCGCAGAACAACTTACCAAAATGATGATTGTAAAGAGTGCTATTATTTTTTTAAACATTGCTTTTGAGTATTGGTAATTTCTTATTCTTTAATTTTATGTTCATCCCTTCAATCCCTTGCAAACCGCCTGTATGGATGATTAAAATTTTTGAATCTTCAGGAAAGTATTTTTTGTCTATTAAATCCATAACGCCAAAAACCATCTTTCCAGTATAAATAGGGTCTAAAGGCACTTTGTTTTCTTCAAAAAAAGTATTGATAAATTCAATTAATTCTAAATTTACCTTGCCGTAACCGCAAAAATGATAATCTGTAATCAAATTCCAGTTCTCATTCTCAGCAAAAATACGAATTTCATCTTGTAAAAAATCACCTTTTAATGCCGGAAATCCTAAAATTTTCTGCTTTGGCAACGCGCTGTTTATCAATCCGGCAATGGTTCCGCCGGTCCCTACTGCACAACAAACGTAGTCAAAAACCGCATCTTCGGGCGTCAAAATCTCCTGACAGCCTTTTACCGCCAACTCATTTGTGCCGCCTTCGGGAATCAAATAAAAATCGCCAAATTTCTCTTTTAGTTTTTCTAAAAAAGCTTTTTCGCTTTTTTGCCGATACTTTTCTCTGGAAATAAATTCAAACTCCATTCCGTTTTCCTGAGCAAATTTCAACGTTGGGTTTTCTTCAATTTTACTCAAAATTTCCTCACCTCGAATGATTCCGATAGTTTTAAAACCGTGTTCTTTGCCCGCAAAAGCTACCGCCGCAATATGGTTCGAAAATGCACCTCCAAAAGTCAATA
This sequence comes from Flavobacterium geliluteum, assembly GCF_017948595.1. Taxonomy (GTDB): domain Bacteria; phylum Bacteroidota; class Bacteroidia; order Flavobacteriales; family Flavobacteriaceae; genus Flavobacterium; species Flavobacterium flavipigmentatum. The sequence goes on from NZ_JAGFBV010000019.1 coordinate 83,084, forward strand.
AAACTTTTTTATCTTCGGCTTTCGCCTGAATTAAATTGTATTTTAGTTTTCTAAATTTATTTCCGGAAACAAACGGATGAATCAAATCTTCGCGCTTTATCGTAACCGAAATATTGTTGGGAAAAATAACAGGAAGCTGCTGGTTCAAAATTATTTTTGTTTTGATGTTAGATAATTTAAAAACCGAAAAAAAGAACGGTTTTTGAGATAAGAAAGATTGTTTTCATTAGCGTAAGCTTCTCTTTCAAAACTAATGTTACGATAGGCCAAATCCGCTTTTTTGTATTGAATGAAACGGATTAGATATTCTAAAAAATACCAGATAAAAAAAGGAAAAACAAACATTTCGAGTTGTTGTCTCAAATGAATTTTCTCGTGGTTCAAGAGCGTTTTATTTGTGGCATCTAAATCATATTTTACCAGCACAAACGGAAATAGTGTCAAGCCTCGATATCCTTTCGGAATTAAATATTTAGCAACAATCAGAAACATTAGCTGTAAAATTTATAAATTTGTAGAAGCAAAATTGTTTTATTTCACTAAAATAACAATCTACCTGTTATTTATTTTTTAATACAAAAATAGACATTGCACCCCAAAAGGATTATGAAAGAGCAAAGTAATGAAAATAAATTAATCGAAGGTGAAGATTTTTACTATACGCCCGAAGGTTATAAATGCTTTACCGAAAAACATCACCTAAAACGAGGTTACTGCTGTAAAAGTGGTTGCCGCCATTGTCCTTACGGGTTTGACAAACGAACAGGTGAAATGAAGAAAATAAAATAATTTGATAATGAGTCAATTTGATCATTTACAAATCTAAAATCAGCAATCTAAAATTATAAATGGATATCCAATCAAGAAAATTCAGGATTAAAATCCACAAGTCTTATCACAGGTCGGATATCCGTTATCCCTAGTTCATTTTTTTAACAGAAAATAATAAGAAAAGGATTTTCATTAAAGAAGAAAACCTTAGAATCTTAGCAACTTATAACCTTAAAAAAATGACTTTCAAAGAACAAATACAACAAGGAATTCCAACAATATTGCCTCCGAAGGCAGCATACGATTTGGCTATTAATCATGCGCCAAAACGAAAAGAAATTCTTTCGGCAGAAGAAAAAAAATTAGCTTTAAAAAATGCCTTGCGCTATTTTGATGCCAAACATCACGCCGAATTACTTCCGGAATTCTCCTCAGAACTGGAAACTTACGGACGCATTTATATGTACCGTTTTCGCCCTGATTACAAAATGTATGCGCGACCAATTGACGAATATCCAGGAAAATCATTGCAGGCAAAAGCCATTATGCACATGATTCAGAATAATTTGGATTATGCCGTAGCCCAGCATCCGCACGAGTTGATCACGTATGGTGGCAACGGTGCAGTTTTTCAGAATTGGGCACAATATTTATTGACCATGCAATATTTGTCTGAAATGACAGACGAGCAAACCCTGACCATGTATTCCGGACACCCGATGGGATTGTTTCCTTCGCACAAAGAAGCACCGAGAGTCGTAGTTACCAACGGAATGGTGATTCCGAATTACTCCAAACCTGATGATTGGGAAAAAATGAATGCTTTGGGCGTTTCACAATACGGACAAATGACGGCTGGAAGTTATATGTACATCGGTCCACAAGGAATTGTGCACGGAACTACGATTACGGTTCTAAACGGCTTTAGAAAAATAAAGAAAAGTCCTGAAGGCAATTTATTTGTAACTTCTGGGCTTGGCGGAATGTCGGGCGCACAACCAAAAGCAGGAAATATTGCAGGTTGTATCACAGTCTGCGCCGAAGTAAATCCTAAAATTACCAAAATTCGTCATGAACAAGGATGGATTAACGAAGTCGTAACTTCTACAGAAGAATTAGTTAAAAGAGTCAATTCGGCGAAAGCCAATAAAGAAGTCGTTTCGATTGCTTATTTTGGCAATGCTGTAGACGTTTGGGAATGTTTTGACAAAGAAAACATTCAAATTGATTTAGGTTCAGACCAAACTTCTCTCCATAATCCTTGGGCGGGCGGTTATTATCCTGTTGGAATTTCATTTGAAGAAGCCAATGAAATGATGGCCAATAATCCTGAATTATTCAAAGAAAAAGTACAGGAAACCTTGCGCAGACACGCAGCGGCCATAAACAAACATACTGCAAAAGGAACGTATTTCTTTGATTACGGAAACGCCTTTTTACTTGAATCTTCGCGAGCTGGTGCAGACGTTATGGCAGAAAATAAAATTGATTTTAAATACCCTAGTTACGTGCAGGATATTATGGGACCTATGTGTTTTGACTATGGGTTTGGCCCTTTTAGATGGGTTTGTGCTTCTGGAAAACCCCAAGATTTGCAAAAAACAGATACTATCGCCAGTCAGGTTTTAGAAGAAATGGCAAAAACGGCTCCGGATGAAATTCAGCAGCAAATGCAGGACAACATCAAATGGATTAAAGGTGCGCAGGAAAACAAACTGGTTGTAGGCTCTCAAGCGAGAATATTGTATGCGGATGCAGAAGGCCGCATAAAAATCGCAGAAGCATTTAATCAGGCTATTGCCAGAGGAGAAATTGGAACTGTGGTTTTGGGACGCGATCATCATGATGTTTCGGGTACCGATTCTCCCTACAGAGAAACTTCAAATATTTACGATGGTTCGCGTTTTACGGCCGATATGGCCATACAAAATGTAATTGGCGACAGCTTTAGAGGTGCTACATGGGTATCTATCCATAACGGCGGCGGCGTTGGTTGGGGCGAAGTAATAAACGGTGGCTTTGGTATGGTTCTTGATGGTTCTAAAGAAGCATCAAAACGCTTAGCATCAATGCTTTTTTGGGATGTGAATAACGGAATTTCAAGGAGAAGCTGGGCTCGAAATCAAGAAGCTGTTTTTGCTATCAAAAGAGCGATGCAAATGGAGCCTTTGCTAAAAGTAACACTGCCGAATATGGTAGACGAAAGTTTATTTTAAATCAAAGGTAATTAAAAATCAGAACATTAAATCTTTAAAAATATGAAAACCTTAAAATTAGTACCGTTTTTTTTACTTTTAATACTAACGTCATGCAGCACAGTTAGTGTTTATTCCGATTACGATAAAAAGGTAGATTTTGCGCCTTATAAAACGTATGCTTTTTTTAAATCAGGAATTGACAAAGTCGAAATTTCTGATCTGGATAAAAGACGCATCCTGCGCGCAATCGATGACCAAATGCAAGCCAAAGGTTTTACAAAAAGTGAAAATCCTGATCTTTTAATAAATATTTTTACCAAATCAAGAGAACAAGTTGATGTTAACCAATTTAATGCCGGTTGGGGTTATGGTTGGGGCTTTGGATGGAATCCTTTTATGATGTACGGAGGACAAACTACAGTTTCTACTTCTACTGAAGGAACTTTATTTATTGATTTTATTGACGCTAAAAAGAAAGAAATGATCTGGCAAGGTGAAGGAATTGGTACTTTGACTAAAAACGCAGACAAAAAAGACGAAAGAGTAGCCGAATTTGTAAGCAAAATTTTGGCACAATATCCTCCGGTTAAAAAACAATAAGATTGCGAGATTTTATACTACATAAACCGAAATAAAATACTATAAAACCTTCCGAATTGGAAGGTTTTTTTATTATTGATTAACCTCAAATTATTTCCCTTTTGAATACTAAATTTAGTGCCAACTTGAAGAATACAAGGCAAAAAAAAGACTGCGAGAATATCGAGGGCACTGAAAAACATCCCTTATTTTGATCAGGTTTATTTTTTAGACAATAAAAAAACGCTTATAACAGGACTTTAAAAAATCCGCTATAAGCGTTTTTCGTTTTATAACTGTTTTTGATTTGAC